>CAZGSU010000115.1:0-8526 GCA_964528615.1 uncultured Acidobacteriaceae bacterium
TACCGTTTCTCCTTACTCACCCTGTTGTTTTCAGGAGTATGTTGTGCATTCTAAACCCTGCAGGCACAGGAAGTTTCGCAGTTTTTTGTAAATATTTGTAATCGCAAAATGCGCTCGGCTACTCCGGAATCGCCAGGGGACGGGCAGCCATTAACTCTGTGAATCGCGGGTCTTTGCGTAATCCTGCGAACTCCGCGTCTTTGTATACGTCGTCAATTCCCTTATAGCCTTCCTCCATCGCTCGCCGTAAACATTGCAGGGAACGTTCGGAGCTGCCGGCTTTGGCATAAAGCCTGGCCAGCACGTAATAGAAATGTGCCCGGTCTCCCGGCGATGACATCTGCGCCTGCACTCCGGTGTGCGAGGTCCGCTCGAAAATATCGGGATCGAGCGCCAGCGCCTGGTTATAAGCCACACTCGCCTTCTCGTAATCCTTCCGGGAGAAATATGCCGCTCCGAGGTTGCTATAGTACGACCCCGAATCCTGTCGCAACTTGATGGCCTGCTCGTACTCCTTGATCGCCTTCCCGTATTTTTTTTGCAGATAGTAAATCACGCCCAGGTTGTTGTAGGCGTCGGCAAACTGGCGGTCATTCTTGATAGCGCGCTCGAAATCCTTGCGCGCTTCGGCGAATCGCGCCATTTGCAGTTCGTTGATTCCGATTTTGTTACACAGGCGGGAATTGTTGGATTCTTTTGCCAGCGCGGCGCGGTAGTAATCGAGCGCGTCCAGATACGCTTTTTCCGCTCGCAAAGCATCGCCGCGTTGCTCCAGATCGGCGAGGCTGGCATCCGGCGCGGGAGGTTCGGCACGGCGCAGAGGCGGCGGACTGACCTGGACCTGTTCCGTGGAATGAGCCTGAGCCAGTACGAACGAACCGGCACAGCTCAAAGCAGCCAGAAGACAAAGCAGAGATTGGCGACTCACAAGTCCACTCCTGAAGACGGCGAACTTACGTACTGCCCGCCCGTCTAATGAGGACCCTCACCGCTATCGTCCGGTGGTTTGGGCGGCGGTTCGTTAGACGGTTTGTCGTCTTTAAAGATACCCGCAATCTTGCCAAAGAACCCCTTTTTCTTCTTATTGGGATCCTCGCCGGGGTTAGCGGCGGTCCCCTGCTGTGCCACGGGCTGAACCCCAGGCGGCGGAGGCGGAAGGGCCTTCTCTCCGCCCAAGCCAAAGACCCGGGAGAAGAAACCGCGCATCCCCGTGCCCTGGTCACAGGTTTCGTTGGGTTCAGTGCCGGCGATAAAGGCTACGCTGTAAGTCTCCGGACAAGAGGGAGTGGCCAGCAGGTTCGTCGATTTGTCGAGCTGCACGTCCACCACGCCGGAAGGCTGGGAGAAAGGCTTCGTGTCGGAGTACTGCGAAAGCGTGACCGCCTTCTTCATGAACTCAGCCCAGATGGGTGCGGCAGTCTGGGCGCCGCTCAAGCGCAAGTCACTGTAGTCGTCGTAGCCCACCCAAACGATGCAGAGCAGATTGCTGGTGTAGCCGGCGAACCAACCGTCGTGCGAGCTTCCGGTCTTGCCTGCCGCGGGAGAGGTAAAACCACGCTGGCGGACCACGTAAGCCGTTCCGCTGTTCATTACGCCTTCCATCATTGTGGTCATCAGGTAAGCGACGCGGGCGTCAAGGACCGGGCGATGATCCGGCTTGAAATCCAACACTACATCGCCATTGGCGTTGCGCACCGAGTTGACCACGGTGCCGGATATTCTTTCACCCGAGTTGGCAAATACGGTGTAGGCTGCCGCCATGTCCACGGGAGTGGCATCGTAGGCCCCGAGCGCCATGGCTGGCGTCGCTTTCACGGATACAATTCCTGCCGACTTGGCCAGGTCCGCCACCTTGTCATAACCCACCTGCTCGGCCAGCTTTACCGTGGCGTTGTTCAATGACATGGCCAGCGCGTAGCGAGCGGTCACTTCCCCGTGATACTCCTCTTTGTAGTTACGGGGCTCGTAGATCTGGTCGCCATAGGAGAAAGTGCTGGGTTCGTCCGGGATCATCGTTGCGGGGGTGAGTACCGGATTCGCACCATCCAGCGCTGTGTTCATGGCGGCAGCGTAAACGAACGGCTTGAAGATCGATCCCGTGGGACGCTTTGCCACCGCATGATTCAACTGGCTCAGGCCATAGTTTCGCCCGCCCACCAGGGCAAGAATTTCGCCGGTATGTGGATCCATGGCCACCAGCGCGACCTGGGCCTGGGGTCCGGGCAAAACCTTGGTTTCATACTTGTTCTTGCCGATCTTCGTCCGCTTGGTGCGCAGCTTGGTGACCTGCTCATCCACTAGCTTCATTCCGGTTTCGACGGCTGAGGCGGCGGCCTTCTGCAGGTCGGGATCGAGCGTCGTATAAATGCGATAGCCCTGCTCGTTCATCTGCCGCTCATCCAGCCGGCTGATCAGGGTTTCTCGCAGCAGGTCTACGAAGTAGGGCGCGTCGCTGGCCTCCACGTTGGGTGGCGCCAGTTTCAACGGCGTGGCCTTCGCCTTTTCCGCATCTGCCTGCGAGATCGCGTGCGTCTCCACCATGCTTTCCAGCACCAGGTTGCGGCGTTCCAGGGCGCGCTCGGGATGGCGGTAGGGCGAAAGATAGCTGGGAGCCTGAATGATTCCCGCAATCAGCGCGGCTTCGGCGGGAGTCAGGTCTTTCAAGTCCTTATTGAAGTAGGCTTGTGCTGCCTGGGCGAAGCCGCTGATGGTGAACGAGCCCCGTTGACCCAGATCGACCCGATTCGCATAAAACTCGAAGATTTGCTGCTTGCTGAACTTCTGTTCCATCTCCAGCGCAATCATCATCTCCGACAACTTGCGTTTGACGGTCTTTTGCGGGGTCAGAAAGAAGGCCCGCGAGAGCTGCATGGTGATGGTCGAGCCGCCCTGCTCGTGGCGTTGGTGCGTGACGTCGATCCAGGTGGCTTCGGCCAGGCGGATAAAGTTCACACCGCCGTGCTGGAAGAAGCGCCGGTCTTCAATGGCCAGCACCGCGTCCACCAGAACCTTGGGAATGTCTTCGTATTTAACCAGTTGGCGTTTGGAACGCTGTCCGGCATCGAACAGCGAGCTGATCATCTGCGGTTCGAGTTCGTAGGCCGCAAGGTCACCCGCCTTGCTGGTGATGCTGTCGACCTTACCGCCGCGAAAGCGGACGACGGCCGATTCCTGGCTGTGATAAGAATCTGGACCCGGCTTGATCTCGATGCCGCCTTCGAACAGGCGGAAGCTGCCCATCGGCGATCTGCCGTCGCCTTGATCGGAATAGCCGGCGCGGCGCAGTTGGGCCGCGATCTCCTTGATCTCAACTTTCTCGCCTACCTGAAGCGCGTGTGGTATGGCATAGATCCGGGCAGAGTTGCCGAAAACCGGACCTTTGAAGCGCTGGTCGATCATTCGACCGAAGGTGACGTAGTAATAGGCAAACACTCCGCCGGTCGTGGTGGCAAGGACCAGAAAGGCTATCAGCGCAACCTTCAGCACCGGGTCGCGGGAGAACAGCGTTTTTCCAGCTTGTCCAGATTTCGTGCTGCTTGTCGGGATCTTGAGTTTTATGGCCACAAATTAGATGGACGGATGAGCCTCTTCTATCGTTAGACGGCGGAGCGCATGATTACAGTTATCCCGATATAAAGAAATCCCTTTCCCGGCCAGACCGAGCGCTCCTGTCCCCGGATTGACTTTTGGAAGAGACAAGCCATTTTAACCCCTCAGGCACGCTTTTAGACGCGCGCCCGTGATTGGCAGTCAGGTACCAGTGGCGCGGGACTTTCGGCTATGGCGCCTGACGCTAGTCGGTGGGCGCGAAGGCGACATTGCTGCTGGTGACGTTCAAGTCGGTCACGGTATGGACCAGAGCTCCGGTGGTGGTGTTGGTGTCCAGGACTGTGAAAGTGGGAAGGGTTGCGTTGGCGCAGAACGCTTCTCCCCCTCCCTGGTCCCACTTGCAATCCGCCACGGTCGGCAGTCCGGTAAAGGGAGAACCGCTCAGTGCCGTGAGTGCGCCGGTCGTCGGATCCAACTGAAAACCCTCTATGGCCGCAACATTGCCGTTGATGTCCTGCCCGAAACTGTAGACAAACTGACTGCTGGGATGCACTCTCAAGTCGTACGGCGTGTTTGCGCTGGTTGCAAACGGAGAGCCTGCCGCCGGGGCCAGGGCACCCGTGGTCGGGTCGATAGCAAACACATAGAGGTGATTGTCCCCAACGATGCCGGTGAGCCCAACCGTATATTTGCCAGTGAAATCGGTTCGAACCCCGGCCACATTTAATAGGAAGGGACTGCCGATCACCTGCGAAAGCGCGCCGGTGTTCTGATCGATGGAAAACCCATAGATCGGAAGAAAATGGGACCCTTGGCTGGCATATAGAAACTTGCCGCTTCCATCCACGGCCAGAGTATGGGCGAAATCAAGATTAAACGCGGAGAACGGTGAACCTGGAGCCGCCACTAAAGCGCCGGTCGTGGCATTGATCTGAAACACCGAGATTAGACCGGTCGTGTCGCTGCCGACAAAAAGAAAACGCCCGGTCGGATCGCTGGCAATGGAGTCCGCACTCACCGAAGGGAACGGACTTCCGCTGATTGGGTTCAGGGTTCCAGTGGTGCGATCAATTGCGAACGCCTGAATCGTCGAGGAGTCGTCCTGCGGCATGTAAAGGAATTTCTTGTTGACGATCACCATGTCTGTGCCAACACTGCTCGGAAGAGTGGGCGAAACGGTGGTAAGAGCAGTAAACGTTCCACTGGTGGAGAGGCTGGCGCCCAGTATGGTGTTCGTGCCCTTGTAGTAAAGAAAGGCCGCGGTATTTCCGTTTGCCGGTGGCGGGGTCGTACCGGGGCCGCATACCGTTCCGGTGGTCGACACCGAACCTCCAGGGCCGGCGGAAGCGCCAGTGCTGCTCAAGGTCGCAGTCGGACAACCCCCTCCGCAACCAGCCCACCCCAAAATCGCGGCCATCGCCAGCGCGAGAAAGAAGATTCTTTTTCCCAACCTCATCCCACCCTCCATACCCAGAATCCCGGAATACGCGCGAGCTTCGTCTGAACCACGGTTTCGAAACCCACTGCCACGCCTACCTAAGTGGCGTGACCCATGGTGCGCCTTCCCGAATGTTAGGGAGTTACTGGAATGGGAAACAAGATTACCGAGGTAAGAAGAGTGCCCTTTCGGGTTCTGGTCAGTATGAAAACCAGAAAAAAGATCAGCACAAGATGCCGACCACGTACCGGCTTTTCCTCTTTTGTTTTTTGTCTACTGCTTTTCGGAAGTCTTAGAACACACCCTTGTTTCTGGTGGTGGGATTGAAGTTGAGATCCAGAGGATAGCCGGGCAAATCTACGTGCACAGTGTAGGGAGCTTCAATGGTGACTGAACCGTTTCCGATGACTCCGCCGCGCTGTACCTTGATGTGCTCCCGGACGATCGGAACATCCAGATCCTGCGCCCGCTTGTAGACTTCGTCGCGGATCGCATCTTCGGATTTGTTGTTGTAGGTGCTCATCTGCGCTTCGGTCTTGAGAGCGTCCTCGAACTGATAGTTCGACATGTAGGGCGGCGCCAGTTCGGCGAGCAGATATACCACAGCAACAATGGCGAACAGACCGACGATCAGTTTCAGGGACCCCATTACGCGCTCCGCTTCCGGTTGCGCGCCAGGAGACCCTCAGCCCGCAGACCGCAGATTTTTTTCGAAATATTCGGTTATTGCGGCGATGCTAGCATCCTCGATTTGGCGTGTCGAGCGCCGAACGACTTCGACAGTGCCTTCGGTAACCTTCTTTCCGACGGTCACGCGAAACGGAATGCCCACCAGGTCGGCGTCTTTGAACTTCACTCCAGGCCGTTCATCGCGGTCGTCGAGTAACACCTGGTAACCAGCGGATTCGAGGCAACCGGCGATTTCCCCGGCGGCAGCCTTTATTTTTTCGTCACTTACATTGGTGGGTGTGACGACAATCTCAAATGGCGCAATCTGCGGCGGCAACCAGAAACCGTTTTCATCGTTGCTTTGTTCCACCGACGCGGTCAGGATACGCTCGATCCCGATCCCGTAACTGCCCATGATCGGCGTAACTTCCTTGCCATTCTTGTCCAGTACGCGCGCGCCCATGGAATCCGAATATTTGTAGCCCAGCTTGAAGATATGGCCGATTTCAACCGCAGTGTCGATACGCAAGCTTCCGCCGCATTTTGGGCAGGCTTCGCCCGCAGTCACGCTGCGCAGATCGGCGTATGCGGTTGGTTGGAAGTCGCGTTCCGGCGTTATGTTCTTGAGGTGATAGTCCTCTTTGTTTGCTCCGCCGATCAGGTTGGTGCGGCCTTCGAGGGCATTGTCCACCAGTAAGATGGGATGTTGCTCATCCATGATATCTCTAGCCCAGTCAATCCCTACTGGTCCTAGGTATCCAGGAGGGGAATCAAAGAGCTCTCTAATATCGGACTCCTCTGCTGGCGCAAACATGCCAAATCCTGCGGGTGAAAGCGCGTTCGATAGCTTAGTCTCATTCATGGAGTGGTCACCACGAAGGAGAACTACGATGGTCGGTCCAGCTACTCCCCCTCCTGCGGTCTTCTGTTGGCCTGTCGGCAGCATTTTTGCTTGAGATCGCTGATGCTTGAATGCTGTGAATACCAGGGTCTTGATCTTGTTCTTCGGCGATACGCCCAGGAACTTCGCCACGTCCTCAATGGTCTTCATCCCCGGCGTGTGCACTTCGACCGGCTTGCCATCGCCTACCACTGCAAGATCCTCCACCGCAGCCAGCTTCGACGTGGCCTTCTCCAAATTCGCCGCGTAGTCACATTTCTCGCAGCTCACGATATGATCTTCGCCGGCCGGCGTCCGCACCATGAATTCGTGGGATTGCGATCCACCCATGGCGCCGGAATCTGCTTCCACCACCATGTATTTCAACCCGCAGCGATCGAAGATGCGGCGGTAAGCGTCATAGTGCTTCTGGTAAGACACGTCGAGTCCGGCGGCATCGATGTCGAACGAGTACGAGTCTTTCATGATGAACTGCCGCACCCGCAACAGGCCGGACTTGGGCCGCGCTTCATCCCGGAACTTGGTCTGAATCTGGTACCAGATTTGCGGCAGTTGCTTGTAGCTGCGCAGCTCCTTTCGCGCAATGTCGGCCATGACTTCTTCATGAGTCATGGCTAAACAGAGGTCGGCCCCCTTGCGGTCTTTGAGGCGGAACATGTTGTCGCCCATCAGCGCCCAACGCCCGCTGGCCTCCCACAACTCCCGCGGATGAATGGCGGGCAGATAAAATTCCTGACCGATCTTGTCCATCTCTTCGCGGACTATGCCCATGATCTTGTTAAACGAGCGATTCCCCAGGAAAAGATAGGAGTAAATCCCGGCAGCCAGCTGGCGGATGTAACCCGCCCGCACCAGAAACTTGTGGCTGGCGACTTCAGCGTCGGCCGGAGCCTCGCGAAGGGTAGGAATAAAGAGTTGGGACCAGCGATGCATAGTTAGGAGTCCTAGGGAATAGGGAATTTGTCATTGTAAATGATTGCATCAAGAACGCTAAAGATGCTTACCATCCTCTTGTGGCCAACGAATCTGCAGATCTGCTTCTCGCGTTGTACGGCTCGGGTAAGGACCTGTGGGCCGATGAGGACGCGGACGAGTACGTGCGACGGATCCGCAAGGGCTGGGATGAACGTACAGCGTGGGATCACGTTGAGAGCGAGGCCACAAACGGGACGCCGCCAAATGCATAGGTCCTTCGGGACCAGGAGGTCCCTCAGGATGACAAGGCGAAATAGGTGACCGGCATTCCTAACCCGCCAACTGCTTCAAAATATCTTTCCCCAGTTTCTGGGCTTCGCCGAAGGATTTCTGATATTCGACGAACAGCCGGTTCAACTCCAGCGACTTGTCGGCATTGACCCCTTTCCGCAGGATCATGTCGCGCACATGAACAGGGTTGGGCAGGGTAGCGTCTTCGGTCAGTTCTTCCAGCGCCGTGTTTGGATCATAGTGGTACATGGGTTTATTGTAGCGCCGGAGTCCCGCCGGCTGTCCGGCGGGCGTCTCGCCCGCCCATCGGGCGGCCGGGACAGCGGCGCTACATCATCTCCGTTCCCCACAGATCGTGCAGGTGGACAAGTCCCAACAGCGTGCGGTCAGCGTCAATCACAACCAGTGACGTAATCTTTTTTTCTTCCATCAGGGCCAGCGCGGTCGCCGCGAATTCATTGGCACCGATTGTTCTTGGTGTCGCCGTCATGCACTCGCCCGCGGTTAAATCCAGTACGTCCTTGCCACGGGTTTCCAGAAGCCTCCTCAGATCGCCGTCGCTGATCACCCCCACCAACTTCTGTCCGTCGACCACGGTGGCTACGCCCAGCTTCTTGCGCGACATTTCGTAAATCACATCCGGCATCCTGGTTTGCAGAGTGACTCGCGGCACGGCTTCGCCGGTATGCATCAGTGACTCCACCCGAGCCAGGCGTTTGCCCAGCTTTCCGCCGGGATGCAGGTTGGCAAAGTCTTCCTCCTG
>CAZGSU010000116.1:0-22776 GCA_964528615.1 uncultured Acidobacteriaceae bacterium
ACTCCTGAAAACAACAGGGTGAGTAAGGAGAAACGGTAGCCCATCGGTCGTCGACCCGAGCACGCCCCAAGCAGACGGCCGGTGGGTTTTCTTTCTGGAATAAGAACGAAGCAATTGGCAATTAGCATTTGACCAAGGCCGGTTCGAGCCGCTACTTCTTCGTCAGATGTTCGATTTCTAATTTTTCCGATCCACAGAAAGCAAATTCGAGGCAGCATTGGCTAAGTGCCTATTGCCAAGTGCTAGTTTCCAAGTTTCGATTCGCCGCCGATATATTTCTCTACCGCCTGTTTCCACTTCCCCTGCGCCTTCAGGATGAATTCGATCACGTCACGCAGGGCTCCGTCGCCCCCGGCATGCGGAGTGATGTAGTGCGCCTTGTCTTTCACCTCTCGTCGGGCGTTGGCCACGGCCACAGAAAGTCCGCAATTCTCCATCGGTGGCAGATCAATCACGTCGTCGCCCACGAAGGCAGCCTCACTCGCGCTCAGTTTTTCTTTTCCAAGAATTTCCTGGAAGGCCGTTAGCTTGTCCGTGATGCCCTGATAGACATATTCAAGCTTGAGATCACGGGCCCGGAGCGCGACAGTTTCCGAGTTGCGCCGGGTGATGAGGCCGGTCTTGAGGCCCCCCAGCCGCGCGAGAGAGATGCCGGCGCCGTCATGCGCGCTGAAGCCCTTGGCTTCGACCACAATCTGATGCGGACCCTCTGACGAAACTGGAAAGATGAATATCTGGCCGTCCGTGAGGACGCCGTCCACATCAAAAAGGAGCAACTTGATTTTCTTGGCGCGAGCTTTGGCGGATGATGTTTTGGACATTGCCGCGATTCTAGCATTCGGCCTGTCGCCGGTTTATGGGCGAGCGAGCCACAAGATCGGAAAATGGCGTCCGAGTTTTTCGAAGTCCCGATCGGAAGTCACCAGGACGGCCTTCCGGAGGGCAGCCAGAGCTGCTGCAACAGAATCAACATATGGAATCTTGTGAACGGCTTTGAGCTCGCCCGCTTTCAGAGCTTGGGAAAGATCGACAGGAATGAGTTCGATGGGAAGGCCTTCAAGGTCTGCAACGGTCTTTCGCGCAACCTCCTCCCCCTGTTTCTGCCAGAACTGATAGAAGACCTCTCCCCAGTTCATTACCGACATGAGGACCGGAGCGCGATCGCGGGCCGCGTCTTCGAATAATTGCTGGACCCTTTCGGCTCCGGGACCGTCTTCCATGAAGTCCAGCACGGCGCTGGCGTCGAACACATAGGTCTTGCTCACTTCGTCGTCCGGTCTTTCTCTATTCTGTGCTCACGCTCCCACGCCGCGACAATCGAGTCTCCACCCTTGAGGCGACCGCGAAGGCTACGGATGAAATCAGTAGTGGCAAGGGGCAGAGCCTGGTCGCTGGATTCGCGATGAACTATCGTGCCTTCGTAACGCACGACAAATCCTCGATCTTGCAAAATCGCGACCGCCTGGTGTGAATTCGTAGGATCGTTAGGCGGCACCCCCGCTGCCCCGAGGACCAGCGGCCTGGCCGGAAGCTCGCGCCCATCCACAATCACCGTCCACTTCGGCATTCGACGGTTCCATCGAAAGCTCTTTGCGGCTGCGGCTATTTCTTGCTTTGTAAGTTCAGAGACCTTTGCACTGGCCACTTCTTGCACCGCCCGCTCAAAATATTATTCATATTCATACTATTCACCTGCCCCGTGATCGTCAAGGCAGACTCAACGCATTTCCCACCCTTCTCCATAGGCGAATATTATACGAAAGTCTCATGTTAGAATATTCACCATGTCCCTTCCCTCCTCGCTCGCCTGGGCCCATCCACTCGTGCAGGAGTGGTTTGTCCGTAAATTTGGCACGCCCACCGAGCCCCAGGAGCAAGGCTGGCCTCACATTCTCGCCGGGCGCACGACACTCATTTCAGCACCCACCGGCTCCGGCAAAACGCTGGCCGCATTTCTCGCCTGCATTGACCGGCTGGTATGCAAGGCGCTGGTGGGCGATTTGCACGACCGCACCGAAGTGCTTTACGTGTCGCCGCTAAAAGCGTTGGGCAACGATATCCAGAAAAATCTCGAAGGGCCGCTGGGTGAGATTCTTCAGCTGGCAGGCGATCGCGGGTTGCTGATGCCGGAGATTCGTACGGCGGTCCGCACCGGCGATACGCTGATGCACGAGCGTCGCGCGATGCTAAAGCGGCCACCGCACATTCTGGTCACCACGCCAGAGTCGCTCTACATTCTGCTTACCGCGGAAAAGAGCTGCGCCATTCTGCGCGATGTGGAAACCGTCATCGTGGATGAAATCCACGCGGTCGCCGACGACAAGCGGGGAGCGCATCTGGCGCTCTCGCTGGAACGCCTGGAAGCGCTCACCCATCGCCGCCCCGTGCGTATCGGACTCTCGGCCACACAGAAACCCATCGAAGAAGTGGCCCACTTCCTGACTGGAAACGGCCGGCCTGCGCCCGTCATCGTGGACGTTGGACACAAGCGCAAGCTGGATCTTGCAGTCGAGGTTCCCGGCAGCCAGCTCGGCCCCATCACCACGAATGAGATGTGGGACGAAATCTACAACCGGCTGGTGGAGTTGGTCGAGCAGCATCGCTCCACACTGGTGTTCGTCAACACCCGGAGGCTGGCGGAGCGCATCGCTCATCACCTGGGCGAACGATTGGGTGAAGACAACGTCGCTGCGCACCACGGCAGTCTCTCCCGCAAGCTGCGTCTCAATGCCGAGCGGAGGTTGAAAGAAGGCGAAATCAAGGTTCTGGTGGCGACGGCATCGCTGGAACTTGGAATTGATATTGGCACAGTCGATCTGGTGGTCCAGATCAGTTCCCCGCGGGCGATAGCGGTCGCGTTGCAGCGGGTAGGGCGTTCCGGCCACTGGCGCGGCGCAATTCCTAAAGGGAGATTCTTCACCGGCACACGCGACGATCTGCTGGAATGCGCAGCGTTGGTGCGCGCGATCCGCCTGGGAGATCTGGATCGGCTGATAATCCCTGACGCGCCGTTGGATATTCTGGCGCAGCAGATCGTGGCCACCTGCGCGGCTGGAAGTGGCAATGATTATGTGGCGCGGGCGCCCCGCCCGCGAGCGCCGGAAACCGTATCTAAGCTGGAGGGATCGGAAGCTGGGCTTTGGGAGAAAGATACCGCCACTGCCAGCGCAAGCCACATCGCTACTGCGGCTGTCGAAACGCGGGACCGGCGCCCGCGCCACACGATCCAGGACGATCCCGACAGCGGCTGGGATGAAGATGAACTCTACGCCCTGGTGACCAGGGCTTATCCCTACCGCAATCTGTCTCGCGAAACTTACGAATCGGTTCTCGAGATGCTTTCCGAGGGAATCGCAGCACGGCGCGGGCGCTATGGCGCCTACATCCATCGGGACCGTGTGAACCGTAAGCTGCGTCCGCGGCGGGGCAGCCGTCTGGCAGCGATCACCAGTGGCGGCGCCATCCCGGAGACTGCACTGTTCACCGTCGTGGCTGAGCCGGACGGTGTCGTCGTCGGCACGCTTGACGAAGACTTCGCCGTCGAGAGCATGGCCGGCGACATCATGCTGCTTGGCAACACCTCCTGGCGTATTCGGCGCGTGGAAGGTAAGTCAGGCCGGGTGCTGGTCGAAGATGCTCATGGCACTCCGCCCACCGTCCCCTTCTGGCGGGGCGAGGCTCCGGCACGGACCCAGGAACTTTCCGCTCAGGTTGCCGACCTGCGAAAAGAGATCAGCGATCGCCTGCACGACATTTTTCCCGTTGGAATCTCTCAGAGCCAGCCTGCAGTAGCAGAAACGGTCGCGTGGCTGAAAGAGGAGTGCGGGTTGGACGATTCCGGCGCCGAGCAGGCGATCGAATACGTATTGCAGGGACGCGCGGTGCTGGGCGAGGTACCCACTCAGGACACCATCATTGCCGAGCGATTTTTCGACGAGGGCGGCGGAATGCAGTTGATCATCCACGCCCCTTACGGCGGGCGGATTAATAAGGCGTGGGGCCTGGCGCTGCGCAAGCGCTTCTGCCGTAGCTTCAATTTTGAGTTGCAGGCTGCCGCCACCGATAACGGCCTGAACATCGCCCTAGCCGAGCAACACAGCTTTCCGCTGGCTGATGTCTTTCATTTCCTGAACGCCGAAACGGTACAGCCGGTTCTCGAACAAGCGGCCTTGGCTTCTCCCATCTTTGGAACTCGCTGGCGCTGGGACGCCAATCGCGCTCTGGCGTTGCTGCGCTTTCAAAGTGGCAAGAAAGTTCCACCACAGATTCAGCGCATGCGCTCAGACGATCTGCTGGCGTCTGTCTTTCCAGACGTGGCCGCGTGCCAGGAAAATATTGTTGGCGACATCCAGATTCCCGACCATCCTTTGGTGAAAGAAGTGATGAAAGATGTGCTCACCGAGGCGATGGATATCGACGGCCTCAGGTCCCTGCTGCGTGGAATTCAGGACGGACGAATCCGCTGCCTGGCGGTGGATACACCAGTGCCGTCGCAATTCTCGCACGAGATCTTGAATGCAAATCCTTACGCCTACCTTGACGACGCGCCGCTGGAAGAACGGCGAGCTCGCGCGGTGGAGATGCGGCGCATCCTGCCCGAATCGGTGCTGGAAGAGGTGGGAAAACTCGATCCTGCCGCGATTGCCCAGGTCCGCGAAGAAGCCTGGCCGGATGTGCGCGATGCGGATGAGTTGCACGATGTCTTGCACACGCTGATCGCCCTGCCAGAATCCCACAATGCTGGTGTAGAGGCGGGCGTCTCGCCCGCCCGGACGGAGGCTCCCTCGCTCAGCCTAATCGGCGAATTCGAAACCGGCGACAACCGTCGAGCTGCGCTCGATCTGACCGCCGGGAGCGGCTGTCCCCACGTGAGTCGCGAGTGGCAAAGATATTTCGAGCAACTGCTCGAACAGGGACGCGCTGCCCGCGCCGAACATGCAGGCCTGACTTATTGGGTTGCTGCTGAGCGGACGAGAACATTCTCGCTACTCTTTCCTGATTCCAGGTTTGATCGTCCGAAAGCGGAGATTACGTCGACACTTCCCTCGCCCGACGATGCATTGCTTTCGCTCGTCACTGGCTGGATGTCGCATCTGGGGCCGATCACGGCTTCGCAACTGGGAGAACTGCTCGGGCTGCCGGCCGCTGAGATCGAGAAGGCTATGCTCCGCATGGAAGCCAGCGGTGCTGTGCTGCGAGGACAGTTCAGCGACAAAGCCTCGCGGGCGGGGGCGCCTGCGCCATACAAAACAGGGCCTGAACTTGAGTGGTGTGAACGACGGTTGCTGGCACGCATTCACCGGCTGACTGTGGCGACACTGCGCAAACAGATCGAGCCAGCGACCGCCGCGCAGTTCATGCGCTGGCTGGTGCGCTGGCAGCACGTCGCGCCGGGAACCGAGGTCCAGGGCGAACGGGCCACATTGGACGTGTTGCGTCAGTTGCAAGGATTTGAGATCCCGGCCAATGCCTGGGAAAGACAGGTCCTCGGCAGACGCATCGCTAACTACGATCCCAAATGGCTCGATCAACTCTGTCTTACCGGTGCTGTGGGTTGGGGCCGTCTGTCTCCTCATCCCGCCACGCTCGATGACACAGCGGCTGGGAAGCGGCGTGTGATTCCAACCAGCGTGGCCCCCATCACTTTTTTTGTCCGTGAAGAAGCCGACTGGATGACACCGCATCGCCCGGGCAACTCGACCTCTGGCAGCTCAACCTCGGACCAGCCCGAAACCCGCGGCCTGAGCGAGGTTGCGCGGCAGGTGCTGGATTTCCTGCGCCAGCGCGGGGCGTCGTTTTTCGCCGACATCGTTCGCGGTACTGGACGCTTGAAGGCAGAAGTGGAAACCGCGCTTTGGGAACTGGTCGCCGGCGGATTGATCACGGCGGATGGCTTTGACAATTTGCGTTCCTTGATCGATCCCAAGCGCCGTGCGGGGCAAGGCAATGGACGAGCTGCGCGTCCGCGGCATAGCACCGGCAGATGGGCGCTGCTCTATACCGACCAGGCTGCCGACCGCAATCGCGCGGTCGAAGCTACCTGCTGGATGCTGCTCAAACGTTACGGCATCGTTTTTCGCGATTTGCTGGTTCGCGAGACGAACCTTCCCAAATGGCGTGAACTGCAAATGGCTTTCCGGCGATTGGAAGATCGCGGCGAGATTCGCGGCGGACGCTTCGTGGATGGCTTCCTCGGCGAACAGTTCGCCCTGCCAGTGGCGGTCGAGTCGCTACGGGCGACGCGTAAACTGCCGAACACGGGAGAAACGATTGTGCTCTCGGCTGCCGATCCTTTAAATCTGGTGGGAATTCTGGTGCCGGGGGAGCGTGTTCCAGCCATCTCAGGAAGAACTGTTGCTTTCAAGGATGGAGTGGCAGCGCACGAGACGGTTTCCGATTCGAAGCGTTTAGCTGCGATGGGGGAGTAGGAACGCGCTCGACAACACTTCTTTTGTCATTCCGAATTTATGAACCAGTTGTCAGTGATCAGTTCCTGGTTCTCAGTTTCGGGTTTCGGTAGAAAAACGAACGGGAACCCGATGAGGGGGTCCCTCGGATTCCCGATCGGCGCATCCCGGCGGAACTGCTGAAAGCGCTTCCCCCATCGCTTTTTGCCAAGGTGCCGCAGTCGTCGCAAGTGCACGTTCCCGGCCATCGACGGACCAAGCCCCGCAAATAGTTAATTGGCTCGTAACTGACTCATTGGATTGATTTTACAAGTTATTTCGAATAGCAGGCCTCCCCTTAAAATAGACAATCACCCTATCCGACCAGATAGAGTCTATCTGTTCGGATAGTGGAACAAGATCGCGTCCGGCGTTTCAAAACCCCGGCCCCGTGGTAAATGGAGAGCGCGGAATGAGGCGCAATAAAACGGTGAAGCCCAGACTCCAGGTGACCGCAGGCCCTTTGGCTGACTCAACTTATTTCCTGACCGAAGCAGAAATCCGTATCGGACGGGATCCTTCCAACTCACTCGCGATCAGCGATCTTTCTTTGTCGCGACGCCACTGCCTGCTCGGTCAGGGGAAAGATGGCTATAAAATCCGCGATCTGGATAGCCGCAATGGGACCTTTGTGAATGGCACGGCTGTATCCGAGCAGTCATTGAATCATGGAGACCAAATCTCGGTGGGCGACTCGGTTTTTTTGTTCCTGGTAAAAGAAGACACCGACGAGGCGATCATGCGAGCGGTGGAATTCGACGACCATATCACCCAGGCGACAGCGCAAATCCGTCCTCAAGATGTTCTCTATCTGCAGCCCGAACGGATTCTCAAGGAACTGCCTGCAACTTCGCGTCTGGGACGAAACCTTAACGCGCTGCTCAAGATCAGCCGCGTCGTGCACTCCATTTCCGATCTCGATCAGCTGCAGGCGCAAATTCTGGCCCTGATCTTTGAGGCGGTTCCCGCCGAACGCGGCGCGATTCTGCTGGATGGCCAGGGTAACGAGAAGTTCTCGTCCCTGTTCGTGCATCCTGCAACAGCGAACCGGGGGGAGCCGTTACGCGTAAGCCGCACGATCACACGCCAGGTGATGGAGCAGGGAGTCGCAATTCTGGGCGCGGACGTGCCCGGCACCGGCGCCCTGAGTGAGGTGAAGAGTCTGGTCAATTTTAACGTGCGATCTTTGCTGTGCGTTCCCCTGACGGTTTTTCAGAAGGTAATCGGCTGCATTTATCTCGACACGACGATCTGCAGCGCCCGTTTTGACAAGGATCATCTGGAACTGGTTGCGAGCATGGCCGGGATTTCCGCCGTGGCTCTTGAAAATGCGCGGCGGCTGCTGTGGCTGGAGCAGGAAAATTTGCGGCTGGCGGCGGAAATCAATCTGCAGCACAACATGGTTGGCGAGGGCAGCCTCATGAGAGATGTGTACCGGTTTCTGTCGCGGGTGGCGCCCACCGATTCCACGGTTCTGGTGAGCGGCGAGAGCGGCACCGGAAAGGAACTGGTGGCGCGAGCCATCCACCGCAACAGTCCGCGCGCCGGCAGACCATTTGTAGCCATTAACTGCGCGGCCATCCCCGAGGGTCTGCTGGAAAGCGAACTCTTTGGTTATGAAAGAGGCGCCTTCACCGGCGCAACTTCGCAGAAGAAGGGCCGGCTGGAGATGGCCGACGGCGGCGTAGTGTTTCTGGACGAAATCGGGGAGTTGGCGCCGGCGTTGCAGGTCAAATTGCTTCGCGTTTTGCAGGAGCGCGAGTTCGAGCGGCTGGGTGGCTCCCGCCCGATCGCGGTCGACATTCGACTGATCGCGGCCACCAACAAGGACCTGGCAGCCGCAGTTAAAACCAAAACATTTCGCGAAGATCTCTATTACCGCTTGAATGTGGTGGCAGTAGTGGTGCCGCCGTTGCGCGAGCGGCGCGAAGATATTCCGATTCTGGCGGAATATTTTGTCACCAAGTTTGCCGCGAAATGCAAGGTCAAGGCCAAGAGGATTTCTGCCGAAGCCATGGCCGGACTGATGAACTACGACTGGCCCGGCAACGTCCGCGAACTCGAAAACGCGATCGAGCGTGCCCTGGTGCTGGGCGTGTCAGATGCAATCCGGCCCGAGGATCTGCCGGAGTCGATTCTGGAGAAGGACCCGGCGCCGGGGGCCGAAGAAGCGAAATACCACATGGCGGTCAAGCAATTGAAGAAGCACCTGATCCTTACTGCTCTGGAGGAAGCGAAGGGCAATTACACGGAGGCGGCTCGCACTCTGGGAGTGCACGCGAATTATCTGCATCGGCTAGTCCGGAACCTGGATTTGCGAACCTCGATTCGCTCGCTTTCGATTCCCCACGGCGGCACCGGAAGAACCCTGGATGGCCGGGTGTGAATGGAAGAGGCCACCGAATGGCGGCCCCTTTCAAGGTAGTCTGAGGGTCAGCAGAGTTGCAGGGTTCAGATAGACACCTTCCCAGCGCACCGCCAGGTGCAAGTGCGGCCCGGTCGCGCGGCCGGTGCCTCCGCTCAATCCGATCTCCTGGCCACGCTCGACTCGCTCGCCTGGCTTTACCTTGATCTCCGACAGATGAAGATAGAGCGTCAGCAGGCCTTGACCGTGGTCGAGGACCACGCAATTTCCTTCGAAATATAGAGGGCTCGCGAGCAGAACCGTCCCGGCGTTAACGGCAGAGACCGGCGTGCCCTTGGGGACGGCGTAGTCGAGACCCTGATGCATGCTCTGAACCTTCCCGTTGAAGGTTCGCCGGGTGCCAAATACGTCGGAAACCGGCGCGTCCACCGGGGCACGAAACTTCCCCGACCATTCCTGTTCGGCGCTGGTATGGCCGAACACGTCCTGTTTGACGGTCTTGTCCTGGCGGATGCGTTCCAGTTGCTCGGCGCTGGGCTCGGTAAATTGCTTGGCGACGGACACTGCGATGCTGGGGTATTTCGCCGGCCGGATGGCGATCCTTCTGGAAAATGCGACCTCACTTCCCCGGGACGTAGTTCCCTTCAGCTCAAGATCGTAGATACCGGGATGCGTCTCCAGGCTGACGCCGGCTATTCCGTACCAGGTCTTGCTCGCCACGTCGTAGCTGAAGAACACGTTGTGTTCGAGCCATTTCCCCGAGAGCCCGCTGAGGCGCGCGGGTGGCTTCACTTGAAACACCACCGGCGCTCCGTTCACCAGCTGCGGCGGTTGCCATTGCAGGGACCAGGAGCTCGCAGCCAGGCTCTTCGAAGTCGTCGGCTTGGTTTCGGCTGCCGCTAGACCGAACGGGGAAAGAAGTACTGTCAGAAACCCGAGGAAGACCACGGCCGATGATATTTTGGAAGGCTGCATTACCTCTGCTGACCCCATTGTTGGCTGTAAGGCTTCGGTCAATACAGTTCAGCCTAGCACCGCATGGCTGCAGGGAGTGACAATTCGCACTGCAATGCAATTCTCTAGTGAGGAATGAAATCCAGCTGGACCTCGGTAGCCGTCTGGTGATCTGAAGCTGCATATTTCCATTGCTTGACCGCCACAGTGGCTGCATCCACCAGAACCGGGTTCCCACCGACAGGGGAGATTTTCGCTACCGAGCCATTGGGATTGATCACGACCGCCAGCCGGACGATGCCCCCGATCTCATTCTGTCTCAATTCTGGTGGATATTTCGGAGCGACTTTGTACACCAGTTTGCGCAGGTTCGGGGCGTTTTGCGACTGGACCACAGGGATCGATGCCGCGAGCAGGAAGAGCAGGGTCAGGACAATTACAGCATAGGCTTGATGCATGTAGGCCGCGTATCCCGATTGTTTTGGCTGGAACAAGAAGGCTCGATCCTGCAAGGATTTTTCCCAAGCTAACTTGCTGAGACTAAGAAATTAGTCACCCGCTGGCAAATTACCGATGTAACTGGAATTCGTAGGGCGGAGAGCGGCGGGCGGCAATGACCACATGGGACGGCCGCCCCCGGCCGTCCGGCGGAGCGCGACAGTCCTTCTCCCGGGGTCAGAACCGGAAACAGAAGTCATCACGATGTCCAGATATCCGTTTACAAAACTGCGAAATACAAACAAAAAAGCCCCGCTCGCTAGAACGGGGCCGCGTGAGTGGTGCAAAAACCAATTCAATGCCCGGGCTAGAAGATCACCTTCACTCCCCACGGGATTTCCCTCGGCTCGTGCGCTGCGGAGTAGCAATGCTACCGTTTACGTTTGGCCGATTGGAAGAACAAGACTTCTGGCGCACGCCGACCCAAAAGACCTAATAGTCTCCATCCCCTTCGCGGTTACCAGACGATTTTTCCTGAGCTTACGTGGCTCCGGTAACGTTAACGACGCAGGACATCTTTTACCTGTACCTGTAGTTGACTGTCAAGAAAATTTTTGGGTCTGATAGGCTGATTCCTGAATCGACATCAATTCCGCCCACCGGGAGTGGGCTTTCACGAGACATCAAGGGGTTCGAACCGTGGTTCAGAGCGCCTGAGAGTGTATCTCGGTTTCAATCCGCCGAAAGGGCAGTGGCGTGGGTCCGGAGAGCGGAGTCGTCAAACTTCACCTCCGCCATCCTCATTTCCCGGAATAAATTCAAGCTCGAAGACATCACCACCCCGGGGCTGAGGTGGGCGGTCGCTGGCAAAGGTGTCTTGTTGGTGAAGTGGTCCGCCATGAGCCGCACTGCGATTTGGCCTTGACGATGGGGCTGCTGATAAATCGAAGCGGTAATGATCCCTTTACGAAAATAGGGCGCCATCTCCGCGAACAGATCCGTAGTAATTAATTTTACTTTTCCAGCCAGGCCGTGGGCTCCCAATGCCCGGCACACCGGAAGACAGTTCACCGTGTTCACATAGAGTCCGGCGAGGTTTGGGGCGCGACGCAGCAGTTCGAATGTCTTCTGAAAACTCTCGTCCTCGTCCTCGTGGCCTTCGATCACGGTGACTATGTTTCCGCCGGCGCAGTGTTGCGGAAACGCTTCCGAGAAACCGTCGGTTTTCTTGCGATGGTCTTCCGTGTTCAGCATGCCCGCTACGACCGCCACGTGCGAACCAGGAGGAACAAACTTGCCCATCAACTCTCCGGCCAGGCAACCGTTCAATCTGGGCTCGACGCATACGATGCTGGAGCGCCGGCTCTGGGGAGCGTCGGTGGACACGCATACCACGCGGATCCCTTTTTCCTCCGCCTCGTCGATCAGAGGCGTGAGTCCTTCCGGATTTCCTGCGGTCAGAACGATCCCGCTGACGCCGCTCTCCACCAGTTCCCGAAACGCATCGGTGTCGTGTTCTCCCAGGACCTGAACCGGACGGTTAATAAAATTGATTCCCAACTGGGCAACACGCCTGGCTTCGTCGAGAACTCCGCCCCAAAGCTGGTCATAGAAGAAATGAATCTCCCGCGGGACACATACTCCAATCGTGGCGCTGGCCCGGGCGACGGAGAGAGCGCGTGCTGCCAGGTTCGGGGTGTAACCGATCTGACGCGCAACCTGCAAGATCCGGTGGCGTGTCGCGTCCTTGATTCCTCCTCGTCCATGCAGGGCACGATCCACCGTTCCGATGGAAACGTTCGCCAGTTCCGCAATCAGGTGGATGCCACGTCTCTCTTTTTTCATCCGCAAGTCCCCGCCCCGAATCTCACAGCCCCGCTCCCGAAATAATCGGCAGCTTGATCAACCGCAGCAAAGGGCAACATCGAAAAGTCATGCCGGCTCGGTACTGGCGCTGATCCGCTTCATGGCCCTGGCTTCTGATCTTACTTCACTGGGTTCAATCTTCACGGGATTCAATAACGAAAAAATCGAATTGCCCATCCGTGTACGTTAACGATGTTATACTCCAACGCGGTTTGCCGTGCACGCCGCGGAGGGTAGCATGGCGACCCAATCGCTTACGAGCCAATCTCCACACTAGAGGAGCCTTTTACCCATGTGTGATCACGCCGGTAGCATCGCAGCAACTAGGACGGACGGAATCAAGATTCTCCGAACCCGGACTGGACCGACTAAGATTGGACGCACCACGATGGCGGAGGTTAGGATTGCAGCCGTCCTGGTCGTCACCCTGCTCAGCGCGGCTGCACAAACCGCGAAGACGATCGCCGCCCCATACCTGGACCCCTCACAGCCAATCAATGTGCGGGTGGACGATTTGATTTCCCGGATGACACTGGAAGAGAAAGTCTCGCAACTGGCCAACCAGTCGCGGGCCATTCCACGGCTGCAGGTTCCCGAGTACGACTGGTGGAATGAAGCGCTACACGGAGTGGCCCGCGCCGGAACGGCCACTGTCTTTCCGGAGCCGATTGGCCTGGCCGCCACTTTCGATCCACCACTCATTCACGAAATGGCGACGGCGATTGGCCGGGAAGCGCGGGCCAAGCACAATCAGGCCATCCGCGCGGGAAGGCGCGACATTTACGAAGGACTGGATTTCTGGTCGCCCAACATTAATATCTTCCGCGATCCGCGCTGGGGACGCGGACAGGAAACTTATGGCGAAGATCCCTATCTCACGGGTCGGATGGGGGTTGCTTTTGTTACTGGATTGCAGGGTGATGATCCGAAATATTATCAAGTCATCTCTACGCCGAAGCACTTTGCCGTACACAGCGGCCCGGAACCGTCGCGGCATACGGTCAACGTGGATGTATCGAAGCACGACATGGCAGACACCTACCTGCCCGCATTCCGCGCGGCTGTGACGGAAGGCAAAGCCGGCTCAGTGATGTGCGCTTACAACCGCGTGAATGGCGAACCGGCTTGCGCAAATGCGTTTCTGCTCGAAGATATGCTGCGCGGCGCCTGGAAGTTCAACGGTTACGTCGTGTCCGATTGCGATGCGGTCGCCGACATCCAGCGCGGTCATCAATTCACCGCGACGATGGCAGAGGCCGCCGCCATTTCTCTGAAGCGAGGCACCGACAGCGATTGCGCCGACTTCGGCCAGGCGGCCGCCGACAACTCGGATTACGTAAAGTACTTTGACGCGGTGAAACAAGGCTTCCTGACCGAAAAGGATATTGATGTAACTCTCAGGCGCCTGTTCTCCGCGCGTTTTCGATTGGGATTGTTTGATCCGCCCGAGATGGTGAGGTATGCGCAAACCCCGGATTCGGAAATTGATAGCGACGCCCACCGCCAGCTCGCGCTGAAAACGGCGCGCGAGTCGATGGTTCTGCTCAAGAACGATGGCGTGCTTCCGCTAAGACCAGAAATTAAGAGAATCGCCGTAGTGGGGCCGCTCGGTGCATCCTTGCACGTGTTGCAGGGCAACTACAGCGGCACACCTTCCCGATCGACAACCGCACTGGACGGTATTCGCAAACAGTTCGCCGGGGTCCACGTGTCATTCACGCCGGGGACGAATTTCTTAGTCGAGGATACGTCTGTTCCGTCTTCGGCTCTGTCAACCCCGGATGGAAAACCCGGCCTCAAGGCTGAGTACTTTTCGGATGTGGCCTTCAAAGGTGCGCCCGAACTGGTGCGGGTGGAAAGGGATGTGAACTACGATTTTGCTCCCGGCACGACCACCAAGACGAAAATTTATTCGGTACGCTGGACGGGCTTTCTTACGCCGCCTAACTCAGGAACGTATCGCCTGGGGTTAGACGGAAGTATTGACCGGCTCTGGCTGGATGGAAAGATGATCGTCGACGATCCCAAGAGTCACGACTCGCGCCCGGCAACCGCCGAAGTGGCATTGGAGAAAGGCCACCGCTACGAACTAAAAATCGAATACTTCCAGGGCCGCGCTCGTGGCGTGAAACTGGTCTGGACCCTCCTGAGTCCCGATCCGCTGGGGGAAGCAGTGGCCGCGGCCAGACAAGCGGATGTGGCAGTTGCAGTGGTCGGGATCACTTCTCAACTGGAAGGAGAAGAGATGAAAGTGGAGGTCCCCGGTTTTAAGGGAGGCGACCGCACCAGCCTTGATCTGCCGAAACCCGAAGAGGATCTTCTGCAGGCGCTGAAGGGCACGGGCAAGCCGCTGGTGGTGGTGCTGATGAACGGGAGCGCGCTCGCCGTGAATTGGGCGGGTGAAAATGCAAACGCAATCCTCGAAGCCTGGTACGCGGGAGAAGAAGGTGGAGCGGCGGTCGCACAGACCCTGGCTGGAGTCAACAATCCCGCAGGACGGCTGCCCGTGACCTTCTACAAGGGTGTGGAGCAGCTGCCGCCGTTTGAAGACTATGCCATGAAGAACCGGACTTACCGTTACTTCGAGGGACAGCCCCTCTATCCCTTCGGCTATGGGCTGAGCTACTCGAAGTTCGAGTACAGCAATCTGAGGCTCTCCAGCTCGACCCTGAACGCAGGTGATCCTCTTAGCGTCGATGTCGATGTGAAGAATGCAAGCGGGCCTGATGGTGACGAGGTCGTGGAGCTATATCTGGGTTTCCCAAAATCTCCGTATGCTCCGATCCATGCACTTCGCGCGGCGTCTCGAGTGCATCTGGCAAGCGGTGAAACCCAGCATGTCCACTTCACACTGGAAGCACGCGACTTGAGCGCAGTCGACGGCAACGGAGATCGGTTTGTCGCCGCGGGATCCTATCGGGTGAGTGTAGGAGGAGGACAACCGGGAAGCGGGGCACCGCAGGCCGCTGCGGATTTTGCCATCAGTGGCGAGCAAAGACTGCCGGAGTAGCTGACAATAGGGTCATGTCATCGGCGGCCCCCTACGTAGTTCTGCGAGCGCTGACCCTGTCGTCGATTCTGTTCGTCGCTCTTGCCGGCCGCGGACAGGAAGCCGGCCAGAAGGAACCTCCGTCCGTGGGTGGAGGCGTCTCGACCGGTGCTGCACATGCCCCGGTGAAAGATTCCCAGTCTCGCCCGATCACGGCAGGTGGTTTCGTCGACAATGTTCCGGTTGTGTTCGACGACATCACGAAATAAGCTGGTCTCGACAAGTTTCGCCACCATTCCGGAACCGCAAAAAAGAATCGATCATCGAAACGCCAGGCTCGGGCGTGGCCTTGCTCGACTATGACAACGACGGCTGGCTCGATATCTACCTTCTGAACGGCTCGACCGTCGCGGCTTTCAAGGGCAACGAGCCCCCGCCCCGTGCCATGCTCTTCCACAATAATCATGACGGTACTTTTACCGACCTCGCCGAAAAAGCCGGCGTGACCCTCGGTGGCTGGTCGGCCGGACCGACATGGGGCGACTACGATCATGACGGCTTGCTCGACCTGTTCGTTCCCGGTTATGTGAAGTTCGACGCCGACCATCCGCCCATTGCCGGACAGGGCACGATTCCGCCGAACTTTTGCCAGTTTCGCGGCATCGCAGTGATGTGCGGGCCGCGAGGTCTGCCCGGCGAGCGCGATCGTCTCTTCCATAACAACGGCGACGGAACTTTTACCGATGTCAGCTCCAAGGCCGGCGTCTCCGATCCGGATGGCTACTACGGGTTAGCGGCAGTATTCGTCGACATCGATGATGACGGCTGGTTGGACCTGGCTGTGGCCAATGACTCCACGCCAAACTTTCTCTATCGCAACCGGCACAACGGCACCTTTGAGGAAGTTGGTTACGGATCAGGATTCGCGCTGAGCCGAAGAAGGAAAGCCGGTAAAGTAAGCCGTCAGCCCTCAGCCCTCGGCAAAGACCATGTGGGGACCGGTCGGAGCCTGCCCTGAGCTAAGTCGAAGGGACCGGCGCTACAAATTCGGGCTGCGGAGATGCATGTCGGTGAAGGTTAGGAACTGATCCCAATCGAACCCAGTCACGGCATGCTTACCGGTTCTAATGTGATACCCGATGGTATGCATGATGGGCTGATTGAGCGGTGGCATCTCGCTGGTTCCGAGATCCTGCGCGCCCAGCAGACGATAGACCGGGCCGGCAGCAACGCACGCCAGGAACTCACCTTTGGGATCACCCCAGCGATCGTCCTCGGCACCCGTGATGTAGACAGGACGAGGTGCGATCAGGGAAATCAACTCGTGGGCATCTACGGGAAGCTGGTCGGCATGATCGCGATACCTCTCGAAGCTGCCGCTGAACCAGTAAGGAAAGGCGTCGAGGAGATTAGTCACCGTTTCGCCGTAGTTGCGCCGGGCCAGTGATGCGCCGCCCTCTCCCGAACAGCTGGAGATTACCATCGCGAAGCGGGTATCGAGTGCGCCAGCCCAAAGAACGGTCTTGCCCAACCGCGAATGCCCCATGATGGCTACCCGCCTGGCGTCCACGTCTTTGTCTTTTTCCAGATAATCCATGGCCCGGCTCAAACCGTACGCCCAGGCCCCGATGGCTCCCCAGTAGTCCGGCGCAGGCTCGGTCTGTCCGGGTTTGAAAAACAAGGGACGGATGCCTTCAACATATGCGCCCTTGAAATCCGGCTCGATGTTCTGGTAGCAGATGGTGGCAAAGCCGTATCCCCGGGCCAGGACCTTCTCGACCGCGAATTCCGTATCCTTGCCGCGCGATTCCTCCGCCGCCTGCCGCTTCACGTGTGTCTTCCAGTCCCAGATGGTGGACAGCTTGATTGCCGGATCGTTGATCACGGATTGATTGCCTGAAAAATTCAGGGTGAGGAAAATCGGAACCGGTTTCCTGGCGCCTGCGGGAATGTAGATCAGCACATCCTCCCGCGGCCCATTTTTGTTTTCCGAAAAATAAATGGTGACTTGCTTGCGCACTGCTTTTCCGCCGAGCGCAGTCTTGTCGACATCGAACACGTCGTAACTAATGTGTTTGGGCGCCTTGGGACTGTGCCCGTACACATTGGCCGCAAACAGTTCGAGAATTTCCACCCGCCGCCGCTTCCAGTCGCGTGCGCTGTGCACGGCTTTGCCGTTGTTGAAGGTCAGCGGATCGGGAAGGGTGTAGGCGCCGACTTTCGATTCGTCATAATTTGTGGTTGAGGTTTGCGCGCCGGCCGATATACCGACAAATGACATGCAGACAAATAACGCACCGATCAGCAACCACGAAAGCAGGGATCGGTGCGGCAGCCTCTTCGGCGCGACGGACATTTGCCTGCTCCTCATATCTGTTTCCTACTGGGTTGCGGCGTGCAACTCGACGTAGTCCAGCGGCGCGCGTTCTTCACCGTCCGGAATGCCTTCGATGCGAATCTCATCCCCGGGGTGCAGAGTGAGCCCGGGAATTCTGCGGCGGGTAGAAGAGTCACCTCCCGGCCTGGTCGCGGGAAGGTGATCGTTGGCGACCCATTCATCCACCTGCCGATTGCCAACCAGAACCCGGAACTTCGACTCCCCGTTGTTCTGGTCGAAGTACTGCACATCGATCTCATATAATCCCGCAGGGCGATCGAACCGGAACGACGCGGTGCACGTCGAAGCCTTCGCACATTCGATCCCTTTGCCGCCGGACGCGTTCTCCCCAGGAGTTACATCCATCGCAGTGTAGCCGTTGAGCAGCATGGATTCCGCCTCGATGCGGTGGGGATGATTCCCCACGCGCCCTTTCGCATCCGGAATCCCAGAGGTGTGCAGAAACCAGTTGCAGATGGCATCACGCCAGACGATGGCGTGTCCTGCCTGGTATTCGAGCCGGGCCAGGACGTCGGTGTACACGTCGTCCGGCATGTGGTGTTCCAGCGTTTTCCATTGCCGAACAAAATCTGCCGCCTGCTCCGCGCCTTCGTAATGCGAATCGTAGATGTACTGGATAACGGTCTTGCCCGAATGCAGGCGGTAGGTGTAGGGAACATGATGGAAAAACAACAGCAGTTCGTCCGGTGTGGTCTGCACCGATTCGTACAAGTCTCGAACCTCGGGCGGATACTGGCCGGCGAAACCGGTGCCGGTCGCGACGGTTCGATCCATACCGATTCCATCGTGGTCAGCACGATGCCACTGTCCCCAACCGTTGCGCTCGGAAGATTCAATTCCCGGCCCGTAGTGGCTGCCAAGGATGTCGGTAAGGGTCTGCGCGCCCAGTGGGCCGGTGTAGTTCTCATACGTGTGCCAGGACGCGAGCAGTATGCCGGCAATTGTCTTTCCTGCAACCGGATCGTCGCCAAACGTGAGACCTGTCCATTGCTCCGCGATCGTTTCCGCGCTTAAATTCGGATCCCATGCCAGTCGTCCGAATCCGTAGAGATTGGCCATGGCCAGCGGATGCCTGAGCCAGTTCTGATCGTTATCATTATCGTTGCCCATGCCCACATTGGCCACGCCAACAAACGCGCCCAGAGGACGATGGAACACTTTGCCTGCGACCAGATCTTTGACCGGGGTCTTTTCACCGTTCACGCGCAGATCGAAGTCGAGAACTTCCTTCCACATGACAGGAAGAAAAACCAGGTGCCGCTGCTGTCCCGTGTATTCCTGCGTGATTTGCAATTCGATGCCCTGGTTCGTCTTCGCCAGCCCGCCGAAAAGCGGCGACACCGGCTCGCGTGCCTGGAAGTCAATCGGACCATACTTGGTCTGGACGATAACGTTGTCGTCAAACTTCCCATCGAGCGGATGAAAGATGTCGTACGCTGCCCGGGCGCGATCGTTCTTCGGGTTTCTCCAATCCAGATGATGGTCGTAAACGAACGCCCGATAAAAAAGAACGCCTCCATGAGGCTTGAGCGCGCGGGCGATGACGGTGGCAGCATCTGCCGGCGTTCGCCCATAGGACGATGGACCTGCACGCCCCTCGGAGTCTGCCTTCACCACGAAACCGCCGAAGTCCGGTATCTGCCGGTAAATCTGGTCAACCTTGGTTTTCCACCATTCGACGACTCGAGGATCAAGGGGATCAAACGTATCCAGGTTTCCCAAACTTTTGGGGCTGCTTAAATCGACCGCAACCGCGAGCTGCACACCCCAGGGGCGAAACGCGTCCGCGATGCGCGCAAGTTGCGGAAGGAAACTGTCGTCAATGATTCTTGGATCGGCATTCACATTGTTGACCGTGCAACCGGTAATCCCTACCGATGCCAGCAGACGCGCGTAACTGCCGGCGCGACTCAAGTCGGCACGGACGCCCCCCTTTTCAAAAAAGATAGAGGGACCCGCGTATCCACGCTCGATGGTGCCATTCAGGTTGTCCCATTGATCCACCCAGCGAATCGCGGCATGCGGCTGCTGCAGTTCGTTGAGCGCGGCCAGGTTTTCGCCAAGCGCCACTTTGCGCAGGAACGCAAAGACGCCATAAAGAACGCCACGGTCGGTTGGTGCGGTGACAATGAGGCAGTCGAAGCCACGAACCTGGGCAGCTACCAGCCAAAAACCATCGGCGCCAAATGGACCGGGTAGCGCCAATTTCGGCAGGACCGCATGGATCTCATCCAGCGTTCCCAGAATGATCGCCTTCTTCCCGGAGTTTTTGTCTGCGCTCAGGGCTCGGCCAGTCATTGCTGTGATGCCGCGAATCATTTCCCCTTGCGCCGACCTGAGCACAGGTGAATCGCCCAGAACCACCACTGTCGAAGGGAGCGAAGCGTATCTCGCCCGCACTACACTCTCAAGCGGGGCATAGCGCAGCCATGCGTCGCCACCTGCGCCGGCGTGCGCGGTTTCGAGACCGCAGCCAACGAGCAGGAGGATTCCGAGAATTGCAATGTGCGGGCGGCGCATGGAGAGCTCACGGAAAATTCCGGGTGCGGCCCGGGGCGGAGGTCTAACGGACCCTCACCCCAGGACCGACTTAATCGCCGGATACATCCGGCGATATGCGGCGTAACTCGTACTCATGTGCTGCGTCACCACGGGTTGCGGAGCCACGCGCTGCGCTACTTTTACAGTTTCGTCGCAGGCTTTGTCGACCGAACTCCACAATCCGGCTCCCACCCCGGCGAGAATCGCGGCTCCATAAGCTGCGCCCTCCTCAGCCTCAAGAATTTCGACTTCGTGGCCATACACATCTGCCTGGATTTGCCGCCACAATGGAGACCGCGCCCCGCCTCCGCCCAGACGAATGTTCCTTACGGGAACACCCATCTCGGCAAAAAGCGTGAATGAGTCCCGCAAACTGAACGCAACTCCTTCCAGAATTGCTCGAACCACGTGTCCGCGCGTGTGCGAGGCGGTGAGGCCAATCAGAGCGGCGCGTGCATTGGGATCAAGATGCGGAGTACGTTCACCCATCAAGTAGGGAGCCCACAAGAGTCCGTCGGATCCGGGAGGAACTGCGGCGGCCTCGGCCGTAAGGCACTCATAGGGATCGCGTCTATCTTCACTATTACTATTACTCCCACACGCACCAAAGCGGTCGCGAAACCAGCGCAGGGAAAGACCTGCAGACTGGGTTACTCCCATCACGTGCCAACGACCCGGCACAGCATGACAGAAAGTGTGCAGCCTCCCTTTAGGATCGAGAGACGGACGATCCGTCGCCGCAAAAACAACGCCGGAGGTCCCAATGGTTGCGCTCACCGCTCCCGGGGCCACGATTCCCATGCCGACAGCGCCGGCGGCCTGGTCTCCTGCGCCGGCCACGACCGGTGTTCCTTGCTGCAAGCCTGTAGCCGCAGCCCCGGCTGCGGACACTCTTCCACAGACTTCAGGAGACTCAAACAACCGTGGCAGCAGAGACTCTTCTATTCCTGCCGCTTGCAGCACTTGGTCGGACCAGCGGCGGTGCGCGACATCCAGCATCAATGTGCCAGAAGCATCGGCCATGTCGGTGGCTCGCTCGCCAGTGAGCCGGAAGCGAACGTAGTCCTTGGGCAGCATCACCGAACGGACACGGCTCCAATTCTCCGGTTCATGCTCACGCACCCACAAGAACTTGGTTAATGTGAAATTGGGCAGCGCCGGATTGCAGGTAAGGCGGATGAGCGCTTCGGCTCCGATGTTTTCGGTGAGTTCCCGGCCCTGCTGTTCGGTGCGCACGTCGCACCAGATCAGCGCGGGGCGAACTACGTTGTCGTCCGCATCCAGCATGACCGCGCCGTGCATCTGCCCGGAAAATCCGACGCAAGCGATCTGGTCGGCGGGCAAGACTGCGCTGGCCAGTGCGTTCCGCACTGCGATCCCGCAGGCTCGCCACCAGTCTTCGGGATGCTGCTCCGCCCAACCAATCTCAGGCGATGCAAATGGCTCGTGTTCCTCGGTAGCAGATGCGACAATCTGACCGCGGTCGCTGATGACGAGGGCGCGAGTGCCGCCGGTGCCAACGTCAACTCCAAGAACATAGCTTTGCATACGGGTCAGTTTCCATTGCGCGCTGAACGCGTCCGAGCGAGCCTAGCGATCTTAGTCGCCTGCACCGGGGAAAAGGTCCTACTCAAAGACAAAATTTGGTGCGAGTCCATAGGGAAGTTGAAACGCTGGACGCATTCCGCCCGCTCCAATAGGCTCGGCTATCGCTGCCGGGAGCGGCTCCCCGGACGCATCTTTCAGAGGAATCAGAACCTTGCTTCCCGTCCCCAGGGATCTCATCAACAGCGTCCAGTTCCTATCGTGTACGTTAACGGCGCTGACATACTAAACACGCAGGTACTAGATTGCAAGCGCCCACGCAGGAGCGGCTGCCTGGAGAAATTTGTGAACTCCAGTCACACGAAGCTACACAAACCGGCGCTCTGCGGTTCTTCTCCGCGACGGTTTCGACTGGCCTGCAGTTTGCGGCGAGGACTATTTCGGGATCACCGGCGATTAGAAAGATGTGGGGGAAATGGTGACTTATCAAGTGGAAATACCCGGCAGTGGCCGTCGTAGAAATTGAAGTACCACGATTTCACCCACATCTGTTTGCCTCAACCTTCAGGCCTTTTTCAGTAAGCGAGTAATCCACACCAGGATCACTGCGCCGACAAAGGCCACAACGATGGAGCCGATCATACCGCCGCCCGGCCAGATACCCAGGAGCCCGAACACCCAGCCGCCCAGAACGCCGCCGAGAATGCCGAGGATGATGTCCACGACTACGCCGTAGCCACCGCCCTTCATGACCTGGCCAGCAAGCCAACCTGCGATGAGTCCGACCACAATCCATGCGAGAAATCCCATACCGACCTCCTTGGATCCGCTCTAAGCGGCAGCCGGGCAATTTACACCCAGCCCAGCAAATACTCAAGCGCCGCCGATCAGCTCCAAAATGCGAGCACAGGAGCCAGGGCCCGAGAAAATGCAGCTTTCCGCCGGATTGCAGTCACAACCATGACACCCGCAATACATACGGCAGCCTTTCGTCTTGCGAAGGACTCCGCTTCCGCAGGATGACAGCGTGTGAGAACTGAACCTGACAACTACCCACGGTCGCGAATGTTTGGCTTGCTTAGTAGATCAAGAAATTTGGTGGACCTGGTCGGGATCGAACCGACGACCTCTTCCATGCCATGGAAGCGCGCTCCCAGCTGCGCCACAGGCCCACGTGAGGAAGACAACAAAGTTTCACGAGGGGTTGACCAGCACAATTCTCGCCTACCGGCTA
>CAZGSU010000117.1:0-10105 GCA_964528615.1 uncultured Acidobacteriaceae bacterium
GAATGGGGTGCCTGGTATGCCCCTTTGCCCGGCAGCGATCCGGGTTTCCTGGTACAGCAGAACAGTCTACGGGACGCGATTCTGGCAGCGCTGAACCTGAACGTCTTTGCCCGCCACGCCGACCGAGTGCGCATGGCCAACGTCGCGCAAATGATCAACGTGCTGCAAGCGATGATTCTCACGGACAAAGAAAAGATAGTGCTGACGCCGACCTACTACGTCTTCAAAATGTACTTGCCATTCCAGGACTCCACGTTTGTGCCGATCGCTTTTGACGCTGGCACCTATACACACGGCGACATCACGCTGCCACGCGTGGATGCCATCGCCGCGAAGGACGCCACCGGCAAGCTGTGGTTAGCGATAACGAATCTCGATCCCAATCAGACCACTGAAGTCGAGGCAAGCCTGACGGGCATCACGGCCAAATCGGCGACTGGAGAAACGCTAACCGCGCCGAAGGTGGACAGCGTCAACACCTTCGAGTCACCCCATACCGTCGTGCCGAAATCCTTTGCTGCGAAAGTCCAAGGCGGCAAGCTGGCTTTGAAGCTGGAGCCGAAGTCGGTGAGCGTTATCTCCGTTGAGCAATGACCCAAGATGTCTTCTCTCGAAGTGACCGGCACCCGTCCCGGCGTTTCTTCTGGCTAGTTCGCGTAAAGACGATTAGCATCATCGGTTGTGAGAAAGGCGATTCGTTGAAAACGACAACTGCGGTTCACCGGACCCATGCATTCGCTCTAACAATTCTTTTCCTTCTACTCGCTCTCGCTGCTCCCCTTTCTAGCTTCGCGCAAAATGCGCCAACGGCTCCCGACGACAAGGCCGTTCGCCAGCGTGTGGATGCCTTGCTTAAGCAAATGACGCTCGAGGAAAAGGTCGGCCAGCTCACACAATTGTTTGATCTCCCGAGATCCAAGGCTCTCGTCGAGGGCGCGGTGCCCAAGGGAGAGGTCGGCTCCCTACTGTTCGTCACCGATCCGGCGGAGATCAACCGCTTACAGCATCTGGCTATGGAGAAGACTCGTCTGCACATTCCGCTGATTTTCGGTTTCGACGTGATCCACGGTTACCGCACGATCTTTCCGGTTCCGATTGCCATGGCCGCATCGTGGGATCCCGCGATGGAGGCGAAAGCACAAGCCATTGCCGCTCAGGAAGCACGTTCGGTCGGCATCGGCTGGACGTTCGCACCGATGCTGGACATTGCGCGTGACCCACGCTGGGGACGTATGGTCGAAGGGGCGGGCGAAGACCCCTATCTCGGTTCTGCAATGGCGGCTGCACAGGTGCGCGGGTTTCAGGGCGACTACATTGGCGCGCCTGGCCATATCCTGGCTTGCATGAAGCATTTTGCGGGGTATGGCGCGGCGGAGGGCGGTCGCGACTACGACGCGTCCTATATTCCAGAATCGCAAATGTACAACGTCTATCTGCGTCCGTTCCAAGCGGCGGTGATTGCCGGCGTCGGCTCCGCAATGAGCGCGTACATGGACTTGAACGATGTGCCGGCAACAGGCAACCGCTGGCTGCTAAACGACGTGCTTCGCGAACAATGGCATTTCACCGGCTTCGTGGTGAGCGACGCGAACTCTGTCAAAGACCTCGAGACCCATCATTACGCCAGGGATTTGTCGGACGCCGCACTTCGGGCATTCGACGCCGGCGTCAACATGGAAATGGCAATGGATTTCGGCGCCTACCAGAAGAACCTGGCCGGGTTGATCAAAGGCGGGCAGATTACCATGCAGCAGGTCGAAGATGCCGCCCGGCCGATCCTGGAGATGAAGATTCGGCTTGGCCTGTTTGACCATCCGTATGTTGACGAAGCCCGTTCTCAACAAATTCTCGCCACGCCTGAACATCGAGTAGCGGCCCGGCTTGCCGCGGAACGTAGCGCCGTGCTGCTGCGGAATGAAGGCAATCTGCTTCCGTTGCGCAAGTCCGGGTATACAAACGTCGCGGTGATCGGCCCTCTGGCCGATTCGCGGCTGGATATTCTCGGTTCTTGGGCTTTTCAATACGATCTGAGTGAAACGGTGTCGGTGTTCAACGGTCTGCGAAATAAATTCGGATCACAAACGAAACTCGGCTACGCGCCCGGAGTCCAGATCAGCCGCAAGTTTCCGTCGATCTTCGACGATTTCAATCATCTGAAGCCGGAAGCCCCTTGGACTCCCGAGCAAGCCAAGCAGGAGATGTCCAAGGCCGTCAGCCTGGCAAACTCCTCTGACCTTACGATTCTCGTCTTGGGAGAAGCGCAGAATATGAGCGGGGAACAGGCTTCCCGCGAATCGCTCGATCTCCCTGGACAACAGGAACAGTTGCTCGAGGCGGCGGTGGCAGCGGGCAAACCGGTCGTGCTGGTGATGCTGAATGGCCGTCCGCTGAATATCAAATGGGCCTCCGAACACGTACCGGCGATTCTGGAATCCTGGTATCCCGGCACGCAGGGCGGAAATGCGATTGCAGATCTGCTCTTCGGAGATGCCGTGCCCGGAGGGAAACTGCCTTTCGCCTGGCCGCGGAACGTCGGTCAAATCCCGATCAACTACGCGCACAACACCACGCAAGAGCCGGAAAACCAGGGCAAGCGCTATTGGGACGCCGAAAGCAGGCCTCTCTATCCATTCGGATACGGCCTCAGCTACTCCGCTTTCCGCTATTCGGGCCTGACACTGAGCCGCACTCAGATGAAGCCGGGCGAGTCGGTCGAGGTCAGCTTTGATGTGGAAAATACCGGAGCCACGGCCGCTGACGAAGTGGCGCAGCTTTACATCCACCAGCAATCCGGCAGCGCTTCACGACCTGTGCGGGAACTAAAAGGTTTCGAGCGCGTCACCCTCCAACCACATGCCAAGACCACACTGCACATGTCGCTAGGCAAAAACGAGCTCAGCTACTGGAGCACCGCGAAGAAATCCTGGGTGCTGGAGCCGGCTACCTTCAATGTTTGGGTCGGTGGGAATTCCGAGGCTCCGCTGCAAACCAGTTTCGTGGTGAGCCAATAGAGACACAGCCTTCTTATCGAGGGTCGGCTTGCGGAGCTTGTCGTGGGACCACGTGACGAACCCCCGGCAAATCGCCGGACTGGACCGTTTCCTCCCGCGAACCACTTGAAAAACCTCTCCCAGCCGATTTGTTGATTCCAGAGAACTGCTCACAAGCTTGGGAGCGTCGGATAACGGTTTCGCAGCAACGTTTGGTGTGTCCGCCCCGAGCTTCACACCCAGCCGCATTGTGCCAATGCGTTGATTGCCTTCACTTCGGAATCCGTTGGCCGCAGACACACTTCAATCTCCGATTCCATGACCCAAAAGTCAGGTAACACGTTTTCAAGCCGTGGGTCATGGTGAAAAAGATATTCGACGTGCCCATTTTCAATCTTGGAATCGGTAATGGTTCCTTCGCGGGTTTTTCGGGAATGAATTATACGAACATATCGACTTACCATCTTGCATTCACCTTTCTCCAGCTTCGGTACGTCAACGCTGCGCGGCCGGGTCTGGCCAAATGAAGTCTGCGGGCTGTCTCATTGGTTTGGGAATCTGAAGTCACTTAGGTGGCACCTCAAGAAACAATTTGTATCATCCGTCACGGAAACTAGATGTGACAGCACTCACAGGACTCCCTTCGAGACCGAGAGGCGCAGCCGTGGAGCGCGGCCATGGAAGCCGCGATGTTCGCGGGCTGGATCTGCGATCATGCTGCAGCATTGAAGGTGGCGCATCCGTTGAAGAACTAGATCGGCATGCTGCTGAACGAAAGCCCGGGTGAGTTACAAGAAGCAGCGGCTCGACAGCGCGGCAACGCAGCAGGCAACGGCTGCGACGCACGGACACGTCCGTCATGGGACGGTCGGTGCTCTTTGCGTACCAGTCGATGGAGGAATGCTCAAAAGCCAGCCGAGAAGAGAGCCGAAGACCAGGCTAAACCCCAGGGTTTCCCAGAAATGGCTGCGTGCCACGCTGGCGGGCATCAAAGGGTTGGGCAACAGCAGCCCTGTGGTCCAACAAGCCAGGAACAGGGCAGCGGCGACGGCGGATTCCCACCGGGCAACGCGGAGCATGCGGATCAGGGGATAGACAAAGACGATATAGAGAAACGCGCGAAACGTGGCGAGCGCGTAGATCCAGCGGGAGTTCTGCCAGTTCCCTTTCAGGGCAGCAAAGAACGTGGGCCAGTCGGGGCCGCCATAGTAATTCCGCAGTTCGGGGTTCTGCCAGGCCACATAGTAACCAAAGAACATATACAGGAACACGAACGCCGTAACCAGCAATGCGACTCTCCAAGCGGCGGACGCGGGAGCCAGGGGTGCGGGCGCAGGAGGGACCACCGCAGGCGTGGCCCACTTACCCAGCAGCACGACCGCCAGAGGCGCGAACAACGCTGTGCCCATCGCTCCTTGCAGGAAGATGGCGCGAAGCATTCCAGGGCCCATTTTGTTGGAAAGAAGAAAGATGGAGTCGACCTGGCTGACGACCGTCATGATTCCGTATATGCCTACGAACATGGCGAGGGCCAGCATCGAGCCGTGCCAAGCGGACCGGAGAATCAAATAGGAAACAACGATTCCCACAGAAAGGGCAAAGATAAGAAGGGGTAGAAACGTATTCCCCGAGGCCGGCTGTGGGGCCAGGTGAGTGAGGCCAGACAAATACAGGCCGACAGCCATCGAGACAGTAAACAACAGGCATACAGCTAAAATTCTAAGGCCGGTCAAGAAAACTCTTTCGATTTGCATAACGCCATCCTCCGGGGACGGATCAGATGTGACTTCTGCTGTGCACGTGGAGAAGTCCCCTACCGTGGGTAGATCAGGTCTGGACGGCCGGAGCAGAGCACTGGATTTTGCTGACGGATTTGCGGCCAGACCCTCTTCGCGACCGAATGACGCCCAGTTCCTACTACTCTGCCGCGCTCGAACGCCGGGGACGAGTTGTCGTTCGAAAATCTCTCAAATGCGACTGCTGGGTCAAGGAGTATCCCTTCCACGGTCCGCGAGTTCCCGGATCTGGTTCAGATCTTGGACATAGACCGGAATGGGAATGTCCGGCGAGTCGCCGTCGTTCAGGAAATGTTCTAAGCGGATTTCCGGCGGGATCAGCCGGATGACTTCGCGAAATCTCGGCATCCCGAGGTATTTCACTTTCCAGATCTCCAGCATTTGGGATCGGAACTCCGCGCTGATGAATCCCATCTTTTGTTCGCCAATGGTAATGCCGTCAAAGTGATGTTCGGCCAATGTTGCGCGCATTGGATCACTCGGAAGCGAAAAGGTATAGATCAAATGGAACAAATCGGCCAAATCTCCCCATAGCACTTTTTCTTCGAACGCGCTGAAGCGGAAAGCGGTCGTGCCGCGTTGCTGAACCAGCCGTGCGCGATCGCCCGGCTTCAGCCCGTGCCGGCCCAGTTCGTCGCGAAACCATTCGAGACGTTCCGATGTCAGGTGATGGCGCAGAAACTCCACAGCGTAAGCGTTTGGGAGATACAACTTCGCGTCGTCATCCAGGCGTGTGAGCCAAGCGCTCCAGTCCCGGCTTTCCAGTTGAAGGATCAAGTCCATGAGCTCCCCAACCGTGACGTTAGGGTGATATTTCACCGCCTGCCAGAAGTGCTCTGCCGAATCGTAGGTGGCACCGTGGAGCCGGATGCCCTCTTCGATTGGGTACCAGTTCGATAGCACGCGGCCGGGGATGGATGGCGAGGCGCTCCAACAGTTCAGGGAATGCTTCCACTTCTCTTGCACCGCCAAAAATGCCTCCGCATAGCCGGGCGGCAGAGGTTCCTTCAGGTGCGCAAGGGCTTGGCGGAGTTCGTCGCCCGTGTGGGTCAACAGCACCTCGAGCGGGCGCTCATCCAACATGGAGACGACACGGCTCTCGACTCCCTGCCGCAGCAACTGGCGCGCCAGTTGCCGCTGCTCTTCTTCACTGATTTTCCCCTTCCACCGCTGCGTTTGCGATTCGATATAGGGAAACGCGTCCGCCAGAGACTTGAACTCAATGAACCCATGAATCGCGAAAGTCACAGGGCGTCCGTCCTTCATGATGATTGTGGAGGGTGTCACGACTGCCTGAAGCGAAAGTTCTTCGGCTCCGAGGGGTGCACCAGTTAGAACTGCCAGCAGTACCGTCCGGAGTATCCACTGGCAGGCGGCGGGAAGGCTTGTTGGGAAGATTTTCATGAGGGAGCCTCAAAGATGCTGAACATCATTCCACCATGCTTTCCGGGCACCAAGCAGTATTCAGCGCAATCCCAAACCGGCTGGACTCTCCCTGCCGGTATCATTGCCTCGCCCGCGGTGAAGTCGTAGGCTTATCTCATGCCGGACCTGGCCCGATTCCGTGCCAAGCAAGCTGCTGACGCCCAGCAGGCATTGCCTCTCGACACCACGATTCTGCACGTGGATATGGATGCATTCTTTGTTTCCGTTGAGCTCCTGGAGCGTCCGGACCTTCGAGGTAAACCGGTGGTCGTCGGCGGCCAGCCCGACGAGCGCGGCGTTGTTTCCGCGGCCAGCTACGAGGCACGGAAATACGGGATTCAGTCGGCCATGCCTCTGCGCACTGCGGGGCGCCTCTGTCCGCATGCGGTTTTCCTCGATGGTCAGCATGAGAAATACTCTGAATGGAGCGACCGCGTCGCCCGAATTCTTTCGAAGTTTTCCCCCATCGTGGAGATGGTTTCGATCGACGAAGCGTACCTCGATCTTGCGGGCACGGAACGGCTCCACGGGACGCCGTTGGCCGCTGCCGACAAACTTCTCCGCACCATCACTGGTTCCACGGGACTTCCTTGCTCCGGCGGGCTTGCCACCACGCGCCTGGTCGCAAAAGTAGCTTCCGATCAGGCAAAGCCACATGGCCTCATTTGGGTGGCGCCGGGCATGGAAGCCCGTTTTCTGGCGCCGTTGCCCATCCGCAAAATCCCGGGGATCGGCGAAGTGACCGAACGGGCCTTGCGCGCGCTGGGGATCGAAACCGTCGAACAGCTTGCCTCGCACCAGCAACCGCAGCTCGAAAAAATATTCGGCCAGTGGGGCACGGCACTCTATCGCAAAGCTCGCGGCGGGGACGCCTACGAATTCCTGATCGACGCCGAGCCAAAATCCATATCGCATAATCATACCTTCGGGGAAGACACTCGGGATGTCCCGGAGATGGAATCCCTCCTGAGCCATCTTTCGCAAAAGGCCTGCAAGCGTTTGCGGGAAGCGGGCTTGTTCGCCCGCACTCTCACCCTCACCATCCGCTACGCTGGCTTCGAAACCTACACGCGATCAAAGACGGTGCAGGAGCCGGTCCACCTGGACAGCGATATCCATGCCAGTTTTCTCGAACTATTCCGCCTTCATCGCGACAAGAAAAGAAAAGTCCGCTTGCTCGGCGTGGCCCTGTCCGGCCTGTGCCACGGCGCAGAACAGCTCGATCTTCTCGAAGCCGGCCGCCGGGAAAAACTCGACCGCCTGACCAAGGCCACGGATCAACTGCGCGACAAGTTTGGCTTCAGCTCAGTCCAGTTTGGCGGATCTCTTCGGCGAGAGGACACCTGAGTCATCTCCCAAGCTACTGCAGCCACCCGAGTAATGTCCTATACTGACAGTCGATGAGTCTTTCCGCTCCATCCGCAACCGGAACTGGAGCTCGCCGGGCAACCCCGAGGGAGCGTGTGGGAACTTTCTGGCAGCGGGTCAGTGAAGGTCGCAACATCGACGACTTATGGTCTCAGTTCGCCGCGGACACGCGCTCGAGCTACGGTTTCTACGGCAAAGATGTGGACTGGGAGGAGATCAACAAGCTCCCTCGGTGGAAGCGGCCCCTTCATGTAGCCGGTCAATTGTTCTGGGCCATGATGAACAAGCTCACGCCGGCCCGCCGGGTGCTCTTGCTTCTAGCCCTCGTCCTGCTTCCGTTCTCCGGCGTCAAGTCTGATAACTCCTCTACGGAAATCAATTTTACGTTCATTTCTGCCGCTCTCTTCCTTCTCCTGCTTTCTCTGGAGCTCGCCGACAAGGTCATCATGAAGCGCGATCTGGAAATCGCGCGTGAGATCCAGACCTGGCTGGTTCCCTCGGTCCCGCCCGCAATTCCAAATGCGGAGGTCGCTTTCTGGACGCGCCCGCAGAATTCCGTGGCCGGTGACTACTATGACGCGTTTTACCCCTTGAACGACGGTACCGCCAATGGCAAGTTGATGCTGGTGATGGCAGACGTGGCCGGGAAAAGCGTGCCCGCCGCCCTGCTCATGGCCACTCTCCAGGCCAGTCTTCGGACGCTGGCCTCTGAAGGGCAGCCACTTAGCCAACTCGCCGGGCGACTGAACCTTTACGCCTGCGCGCACAGCCTGGGCGGTCAGCGCTTCACCACGGCGGTGGTCGCGGAATTCGATCCGGCGACGCGCCGTCTGGTTTATGTAAATGCCGGCCACAACTCCCCGGTCTTGCGGCGCGCGGACGGAGTCATGGAGCGCCTGGAATCGTCCGCTCTGCCATTCGGGATTCGTTCCGATGCGACGTTTCCCGCCGAATCCGTTGAGCTCGGGCCGGGTGATACCTTGGTGTTGTTTACCGATGGCGTCGTCGAGGCCTTCAACTCTGCGGGCGAGGAATTCTCCGACACGCGTTGGGTCCGCGAGATCCGCGCACTGCAGAAGTTCTCCGCGCAGGACGCCCTCGGCCAGTTGATGAAGAGTGTCGAGGACTTCGTCGGGGCCACACGCCAGTCCGACGACATCACCTGCCTGGTCCTTCAGATCAAGTGACTGCTCCGTAGTTTCCCCTCCAACCATTATTGGGGCCTCCCAGGCATTCCTTGGCGCATAATCACGAGATGCATCCACGCGAACTTGCCAATTCGATTTGCGATGCGCTCGGTCAGAACGGCCACCAGGCTTTCCTCGTCGGCGGGTGCGTGCGCGATCTGCTACTGGGGCGTGAGCCCGCCGATTACGACGTCGCCACGGACGCCTCGCCGGACCGTGTCATCCGGCTGTTCCCGGGCAGCCTCGCCATTGGCGCACACTTCGGGGTGGTTCTCGTTACGGACAAGGACAGCAAAGTCGAAGTGGCCACCTTCCGCCGGGATATGAGCTATTCCGATGGCCGGCATCCGGATCAAGTCATTTATGCGAGCCGACCGGAGGACGATGTTTCCCGCCGCGATTTCACGATTAACGGTTTGCTGATGCGCCACGACTCGGGAGAGATCCTCGATTTCGTTGGCGGCCAGTCCGATTTGGGGGCGGGCTTGGTGCGCGCCATCGGGGATCCCGATCGCCGATTCACCGAGGACAAACTGCGTATGCTGCGAGCGGTGCGCTTTGCCGCCCGTTTCGACTACCGTGTCGAAACACAGACTTTCGCCGCCATCCGGCAACATGCAACCGAAATCCATAGCATCTCTGCCGAACGCATTCATGAGGAACTCAGTAAACTCCTGACCGAGGGAGCGGCGCGTCGCGGCTTCGAACTGCTCGACGAAGCTGGCCTTCTCGGCGAAGTCTTGCCGGAAATTTCCGCAATGAAAGACATCCCGCAACCCCCCGAATACCACCCGGAGGGCGATGTATGGATCCACACACGCATGATGCTCGAACGATTACAGCCCGGTTCTTCGCCCACTCTTGCCTGGGGGGTCTTGCTGCATGATATCGGCAAGCCGCAAACGTTTCGCCCCGCTTCCCTGACCGGCGACCGTATTCGTTTCGATGGCCACGTCGAAGTCGGGGTCCGTATGGCAGGAGAAATCGGCAGAAGGTTGAAATTCTCGAACGACGATACCGAGCAGATCCAGGCACTGGTGGCGAACCACATGAAATTCAAGGATGTCGCGCAAATGCGCAAAGCAACCTTGAAGCGCTTTGTCCGTCTGGCTCATTTTGACGAGCACCTGGAACTGCACCGACTGGACTGCCTGGCCAGCCATGGTCGCTTGGACGCTTACGACATGGTCCGGAACTTCCTTGCGGAGACACCCCCGGAACAAGTCCTCCCGACAAGATTGTTGACAGGCGACGATCTAAGTGAGATGGGTTATCTTCCCGGGCCGCAGTTCCAGACCATTCTGAGAGCCTTGGAGGATGCCCAATTAGAGGGAATCCT
>CAZGSU010000118.1:0-18744 GCA_964528615.1 uncultured Acidobacteriaceae bacterium
GCTCTTGGCTACTCCACCCAGGTGCAGCATCCAAGCAGCTAATTCCAGGCATAGCTCGCGCAAATCGTTCGGACCCGCACCGCGCAACACCTCCACCACCTCGACTACTTCCAGCGCGTTGCCAATCATATTTCCCAGCGGCTGATCCATGTCCGTAATCAACGCCACCACTTGCTTGCCCATTCGTTCGCCGGTTTCAACCATCAGCTCGGCAAGGAATGCCGCATCTTTTTCATTCTTCATGAAAGCGCCGGATCCCGTCTTCACATCGAGCACCAGCGCATCGATCCCCTCCGCCAGCTTCTTGCTCATAATCGACGCGCAAATCAGAAATGGACTTTCCACCGTGCCGGTTACGTCTCGTAGCGCGTACAGCTTTCGATCGGCCGGAGCAATCTCCGCGGTTTGACCGATCATCGCGCAACCGCACGTTTCGAGCACCCGACCAAATTCCTTCACCGGAAGATTCACATTGAATCCTGGAATAGCCTCCAGCTTGTCGAGCGTACCTCCGGTGTGTCCGAGGCCGCGACCGCTGATCATCGGAACCGTGATGCCAGCGGCGGCCACCACCGGCGCGATGATGAGTGAAGTCTTGTCGCCTACGCCGCCGGTGGAATGCTTGTCGATCTTGGCGCCCGGCAGGTCGGAGAGATCCAGCACTTCGCCGGAATGCAGCATGGCCGACGTAAGCGCACTCAGTTCCGGGCCTGTCATTCCCCGGATGAGCACAGCCATCAGCCATGCCGCCATTTGATAATCAGGAATTTTGTCGTCCGTGTAGTCGCGGACCAGGAACTGGATTTCGTCGCCAGAGAGTTCACCGCCGTCGCGCTTTTTGCGGATGATGTCGAGCGGGCGCATGGTCATTGTCGGTGGGGGCGAGGTCACTGAGGCTGAACGATTCGACATCTGTCTCCGGCGTCAGGAACAGGGAAGCTTACATTGCGGGGCGGGGTGGTGGAAAGTGGTTCCTGGGCTCCATGGCCGCAACAGAAATCTGGTTTTTGATAGTATCTCCGGAATGCGGTTGCTGGTTCTGCTTCTCACCTCGGCTGTTGCGCTGGCGCAAAGGGCTCCCGGCACCCCGCTCGAACATCTGCCTCCCAATATCGAAGTTTTGACTCATTTCGGCGAGCGGGCTGATATTTCTCCCGACAACCAGCGCGTTGCATTTATGACGAAGAGTTTTGGCGACGCCATGGTGATCGACCTGAAGTCGCGCATCATTCAGTGCTTGACCTGCAATGTGCCAGCCGCGGCCTTCCTTCGCGTGATGCATCTGGTGACCGGGGATTACATCCTGATCGGCCCGGACCACTTCGAGGATGTCCACACCAGCCGCACACGCGACAATGAGCTCTGGTTCTTGAGCAAGGAACCAGGAGCCAGGCCGGTGAAATTGGGCCAGAAGATGAGCGAGGGTGCCGCGATTTCGAAGAAGACATTGAAAATTGCGTTTTCACAAGTGGCCGCCCAGTCTGCGGACCTTGCGCCGGAAGCTTCACGACTGGTGGTGGCGGACCTGGACCTTTCTGGCTCGCCCAGGCTGGTCAACCAGAAGACGGTCCACGAAAGTAAAGACCGAAGCTGCGTAATCGAAGCGCAGGACTTCTACGACGACGACACCAAAATGACTTTCACCTGCTACGAACCTGAGGGCCATTCGTCAGTCATGGGGATTGACCTGAAAACAGGTCAGGTAACGAATTTTTCCAAAACGCCGGGAACGTATAACGAGGTGGAGGGTATCTTCCCGGATGGACTGTATGCAGCCGTAGAGGCCGACCGTCAGTGTGAGCAGCTTGGGGGCACGCGTGGCTCCGGGAACATCGACATCTGGAAGCTGCGTCTCGACGGAGCAGGAAAGGACTTTACCCGGCTGACCTACTTCAACGACTACGAGGGCGGTAAGGCGTCGAACCCCGTCATCTCAACCGACGGGCGGTTCATGGCATTCCAGTCTGCCAGGACCAGCGATCCTGCCGGCGTCGGCTACGGCATTCTCATCTACTGGTTCAAACGGTAGAACCAGAAAAAAGCGGAGCTTTGCTCCGCAGGACAGCCGAGGGCGGCTATCCCCACGTGGTTATAGCCGAAAGCCTTCAGGCAGGAGCTTCGTGATCAGCATCTGTGCTGTGCCGGACTGGCCGCGAAACAGAACCACCGCATCGGGACCGAATTCGTAGATGACCTGGCGGCAGGCGCCGCACGGGGCGCATGCGACATCGCGCTCGGTGGCTACGGCCACGGCCGTAATTCTCATGTCCGATCCCTCTGCTGCCACGGCCGCGAAGATTGCGTTACGCTCGGCACAGATTGTGAGTCCGTAGGAAGCGTTTTCCACGTTGCAACCGGGATACATTTTGCCGCGCTCGGTGAGGATGGCTGAGCCCACGCGAAAATTGGAGTAGGGCGCGTGCGCGTTCTTGAAGGCGGCGCGGGCGGCTGAGAGCATTTGTTCTTGTTGTTCAGGGGAGAGGGTTGTTGGCATCGTGCGATTCCTTCTTTTGGGCTTCGGTCGGATGACAATTTGTTTTGGTGTTAGATTGCCGGGCACGCACCCCTTTTGATGAACTCGCCCTGCCCGGGATGGCCAAAAAACTTGTCACCTTCGACCAGCACGCGTCCGCGAGAGAGCACGACGTCGGGCATTCCCGTGACCTTGGTACCTTCGAACATGGAATAATCCACGCGCATATGGTGGGTTTTGGCGCTGATAGTGTGCTCGCGTTTCGGATCGAAGATCACCAGGTCGGCGTCGCTGCCCACGGCGATGGTGCCTTTGCGAGGATACAAGCCGAACAGCTTGGCAGGCGTGGTGGCTACCAGTTCGACAAAGCGGTTTACGTTGAATCGTCCCTGCGCCACTCCGCCGGAATACACCAGGCTCATGCGATGCTCGATCCCCGGGCCGCCGTTGGGAATCTTGGTGAAGTCGCCGATGCCCATTTCTTTTTGTTCCTTGTAGCAGAACGGACAATGATCGGTGGAAACCACCTGCAGATGGTCGTGCTTCAGGCCCTGCCACAATTTTTCCTGATGCCATTTTTCACGCAGCGGCGGGGTGAAGACGTACTTGGCGCCCTCGAAGCCGGGCGCGTCCATATTTTCCAGCGACAGGTACAGATACTGCGGGCAGGTCTCCGCATAGACCGGCAAGCCACGATCGCGTGCTTCGCGGACTTCTTCCAGCGCGTCGTTGCAGCTCAAGTGAACGATGTAGACCGGTGCGTCGGCCATTTCGGCCAGCGCGATGGCTCGAGAAGTAGCTTCGGCTTCGGCGGTAGTCGGACGGGTGAGCGCGTGATATTTGGGGCTGGTTTTGCCTTCGGCCAGAGCCTGCTTGACGATCACGTCGATGGCGCCGCCGTTTTCAGCGTGCATGCAGACCATCGCCCCGGCCTTGGCGGACGTGCGCATGGCTTTGAAGATGCTGGCATCATCGAGCATGAACACGCCGGGATAGGCCATGAACAGCTTGAAGGTGGTCACGCCTTCGCGCACCAGTTGCGGCATTTCGGCGAGCTGGGCGTCGGGAAGATCGGTGATGATGCAGTGGAATCCGTAGTCAGTCACCGCTTTCGAGGACGCTTTCTGCATCCAGGCGTCGAAGGCCGTGCGCAACGACTGTCCCTTGTACTGGATGGCAAAGTCGATCAGCGTGGTGGTACCACCAAATGCGGCGGCGCGAGTGCCGGTTTCAAAATCGTCGGCGCTGGTGGTGCCGCCGAAGGGCATGTCGAGGTGAGTGTGGACGTCAATCCCGCCCGGAAACACGTACTTGCCAGCGGCATCAATCAGGCGTTTGGCGTTGTCCCGCGGAAGAGTGGCGCCCATGGCGACCACCCGCCCGTTTTCAACCGCGACATCGGCCTGATAGGTGTCAGTCGCAGTAACCACGGTACCGTTGGTGATGACGGTGTCGAACCCCATTCGCTAATCCCCTGGGCTGTGAGAGTCCCGCCTGTCCGAGCGGAAGCGTGATGTATTCTATTCCATTCACCGGCGGCTTTGTTTTTACGAGAAGCTGCGAGAGGAAAAGGCATGAAGTTCGGCATCACCATCAAACCGGATATGCCGGTGGAGCGGATCGTTGCGCTTACCCGGCAGGCGGAGCAATCTGGATTCGAGTATGGCTGGATTTTCGATTCTCACGTCTTGTGGAAAGAACCGTATCCGCTGCTGACCCTGATGGCGGGCGCGACTCAACAAATGAGGCTGGGCCCGTGTGTGACCAATCCCGCGGTCCGCGACCTCACAGTTACTGCCAGTCTTTTCGCGACTCTGGACCTGATTTCTGGCGGGCGCATGGACCTGGGAATCGGGCGCGGTGACAGCTCGCGGCGCGTCCTGGGAAAGAAGCCGGTGACTCCCGCAGAGCTGGAGCGGGCCGTCGTTACATTTCGTAAACTGACTGCGGGAGACGAAATTGACCATGAGGGACAGCCCACCCGCATCCCCTGGGCAACCGGCTCGCCGCCGGTATGGATCGCCGGTTACGGGCCGAAGGTGCTGAACCTGGCCGGGCGGATCGCCGACGGCGTGATTTTGCAATTCGCCGATCCCGATCTGATTGCCTGGTGTCTGGGATTCGTCTGGCAAGGGGCAAAAGAAGCGGGACGCGATCCGAAGTCAGTTGAGATTATGGCCGCCGCCCCGGTTTGGGTCTCGGACGATCTGGCGGTGGGACGGCAGAGAGTACGATGGTTTCCGGCGCTGGTTTCAAATCATGTCGTCGACCTCATATCGCGGTACAAGCCGGAGGATCTTCCTGCATCGCTCACCTCCTACGTGCAGGACCGCAGCGGATATGATTACCAGCATCACGCAGAAGTGGGAAGTGACAATGCCAGCTTCGTTTCCGACGAAGTGGTGGACCGGTTCTGCCTGGTGGGGCCGGTGGAGGCGCACCGCGCGAAGCTGCAACATCTAGCCGAAGTAGGCGTCACCCAGTTCAATATTTACCTGATGTGCGGCGAGGAGGAGCAGACCCTGGAAGTTTACAAGAGGGAAGTGCTGCCTGGGTTTGGCGCGCCCGCATCACGCGCGCGTTGATTTCGGATTTCGGATGGATATTTTCAGTTGTCAGTTCCTAGTTCATCGTTCCCGGTTTCGGAGAAACGTTGGCGCTTCGCCGATCGACACCTCATTCCGGTGAGAACCAGGCCGCATTGCCGCCGCCGTGGTTTCGTTTGCTCGTCCCCTCCGCGACTGATCTGATTTTCATTCTCCTGCTTGTGGCCATGACGGCCGGAATTCTGGCCCCGCGACTGCTCGGCGATGCCAGTATCGGATGGCACATTCGCAACGGCGAATTGATGCTGCATTCGCACGCGATCACGCGGAAGGACCCATTCTCCGTCACCATGGGTGGACAGCCCTGGTATGCCTGGGAGTGGCTGTACGACCTGAAGATCGCCGCCATCCATCATTGGTTCGGACTGAACGGCGTCGTCTTTTTCTCGGCAGTGATCATTGCCGCCACCTTTGCACTGACGCTTCGACTAGCCCTGAAGCGGGGTGCTGACCTGCCTGTGGCGGTTCTTCTGCTGGCTCTCGCTCTGGGCGCCTCCACCATCCATCTGTTGGCGCGGCCGCACGTACTGAGCTGGCTGTTCACGGTGATCTGGTTCCAGTTATTGGATAGCGGCAGCTCAGCGGATTTCCCGGAGCGCAGCCGGCGATTGTGGTGCCTGCCCATCCTGATGTCGCTTTGGGTGAATTTTCACGGAGGGTTTGTCGTCGGACTGGTGCTGCTTGGCCTGTATGTATTGAGTGATGCGATCCAGTATTTCCGCTGTGATGACGGGGTAGAGCGGCGAAGGCTGGCAATGCGACTCCGGCAGTTGGGAGCGGTTACCGCGGCATCGGTGATGGCAAGTCTGGTCAATCCCTATGGCTACAAGCTCCACGTGCATGTTTACCGCTACCTCTCCGACCGCTGGCTCATGAATCATATTGACGAGTTCCTCTCGCCAAATTTTCACGGCGTGGCCCAGCAATGTTTCGTGGCGATCTTGTTGGTTACGATCGTGGCGTTGGCGATGGTGCGGAACAAGCCGCCACTTTCCCGTTTGCTGGTGATTCTTTTCGCTGCCTACAGCGGCTTGTATGCCTCGCGCAGCCTGCCAGTTTCCTCGCTGCTGCTTACGCTGATCGTCGGACCGTTGCTGACCCAGGCGGTGGTCGAAACGAGCGCCGTGCCGGAGCTTTCTTCGCGGCTACGAACCTGGTTTGCACGCTGGGAGGGGTTTGCGTCGCGCGTGGGAAAAATGGAGACGCGTTTTTCGGGACACTTGTGGCCGCTTGTTGCCCTGCTTCTCGGATTAATGGTCTGTGCGAACCAGGGCATGCTCGGCGAGCGACGATTGATGGATTCTCATTTCGACGCCAAGCATTTTCCGGTGCAGGCCAGTGCGGTGATTATTCAGCGCGACCTGCATGATCCCATATTCGCTCCGGACGTCTGGGGCGGGTACTTGATCTACCGGCTTTATCCGCAGGCCAGGGTGTTCGTGGACGACCGCCACGATCTCTACGGAGCCGATTTCCTGAAAGATTATTTGAGGGCGATCCGTCTGACTCCTGACTGGAACAAGTTCCTGGACGAGAAGCGGGTAAATTGGGTGCTGGTGGCGACAGAGTCAGCGCTGGCGAACATGCTGGAAGAGACTTCGGAGTGGAACGTGGCTTACCGGGATGGCACGGCGATGTTGTTCAGCAGAAAACGGCCGCTCTAAAACACGTCGTTGGTGTCGATATTAAATCCGAGGATGGCGTTGACTTCGATGGGCTCATTGCCGCGCAATACGGGCCGGAACTTCCAGCCATTCAGGGCGGCCAGAACTTTGCTGGTCATGACCGCCGATGCTGGTTCGAGGACCTTCGGCCGGCGCACTAATCCGGAGCGGTCAAGCACACAGCCGATCACGAGGCGGGCTTTGGGCAGTCCGGCCGGCATGTCGGTGCGCATGGCCTGGGGTGCGGTCAGGTCTTCCGCATAGGCCTGAGTTGCCGAGGCGGGGTCGGCAAACTGCATCACGGCCGTGCCCAGCGTGGTCTCGATGTAGATCGTGTAGACCTTATCGCCTTTGAGCGCGCCGTAGAAATTGAAGGCGCCCCCGGAACGGGAAGTCGCGACGATTGTGATGTCTGGTCCTTTGTTCACGGGATTAGTATTCGACCGCCCGGCTCCTGGCGACTGGTTCGCTCCCGGATCAAAGCTGGGCAGGGTCACAATGTTGCTGCCGCCTTTTACCGACACTCCGGGCATCGCAGGTGTTCCGTTGGTCCCTGTGCCCGCGCCGCCGGGACCGGGATAGGGAGAAATGCCGCCGCGGGCCATGGGATCGGAACCTGGGCCGCTGCCGTCTTTGCCGGCTCCCGGACCTGGGCCGGAGAACCCGCTGCCCGGTCCATCGCCGCGTCCGATTCCCGAACCGCCGCCCGATCCACCGAGTCCGGGCTTGTCGCCTCCCGAAGGAGACATCGCCAAAGCTCCAGCGCCGCCACTTCCGGGCACACCGACTTGCGATCCGGGCCGGCTGGAGACGACCACGCCGGAGGTACTTCCGCCTCCGTTGCTGCTGGGCGGAGCTGCAGCCAATCCTGCGTCCAGAGGCCCACCAAATCCCGTGCCCCGGTTTCCTCTGCCTTGTCCGGTCAGCGAGCCTCCACCTGAAACTGACGGAGGAGGCGGCACCACGGCCGTGCCTGTACCTAACCCTCCCACGGCGGAGCGTTGCGCCGATCCCGCGCCTAACTGGACTGTAGGCGGCACGACTGAAGCTGTTTCGATTCCACTGATTGCCCGGCGTTGCCCTGAGGCGTCGCCCACCTGGACGGTAGGTGGGACAACCTGCTTTTGCAGGTCGCCGGCGCCGAAGCCGGGGCCCATCGTCGGGGTTTCACGCGTAATGACCGGCGGCGGCGCAACCACGTTAGGTGCGGGCAGGGTAAGTCGCGGATTCAGATTGGTCATTTGCTCGGGTGCCGAGACCGGCGGCGCTACCACTTCCATGACCTGGGATCCGGGCAGGTGAAGTTGTGCCAGTTCGCGCTGCGGAGCAGCGGCGCTCGGCGGTACCACACCGACGTTCAGTTGAGGCACTTTCTGCAACTGGCTTGGGTCCACTTGCGGAGCCGGCGCTACCGCGGTTTGTGGCAAAGTCGGCGCCCGCGAAGATGACCGCATGCCTTCAGCAGGAGCCGGTCCGGGGAGCGCCTTGAGGGCAAGCAGGTTGGCGACCGCGGAATTGGATTTCGGCAGATCAAGCTTGGGCGCGTCCACCACGGTTTCCCGCAGAGTGTTCCCGCGAGCTACGCGGATGGTTTGGGTAGGATGATGGGCTTCGCGTCCGCCCGACCGGCCGGAACGTCCGGCTTCCGCGCCACCCACGTCTTCGGTTTTGGGCAACTCATCGCCGGAATAGTAGATGATGTCGTACTTCGGTTTGGGAGGCGGCTCAAAAGGCTGCAGGCTGGCCAGCTTGGCCGGCAGCACAATCACGGCGATCAGCAATGCGATCTCAAAAACCCATGAGATCAGAATCCCGCGGTAGGGGAAAAGGCCGACGGGCGCCTCACCGGCGAGCGATTGCGGCGACTTTCCCAGTGCAGGCCGGATCGCGGTGCGAAACTCGTCCCACGGCGAGGACCACTCCACCAAAAGTTTGGGGGCATCGTTCACGCGCGACCTTCTTCTCCGGCTTTTCCCAGAGAAATCTCAATCTTGTCCCCGATGGCGGTTCGAGTGGAACTGAGGGTTCGATCCGGTAATTCGAGCACAGAAGCTGCGCGCAGCCGAACCGGAGCAAGACGCCACGGCTTCAGATTTTCTTCCAGATGAATCACAACTTTGTCGCCGTCCAGATAAATCACATCAATTGGGAAGCGCATGGCAAAGGTATGGACTCCGTGGCAGGGAACGATCCACAAACCTTGTCCTGCGGGGAAGCTGCCGGCGTCAGACCACATCAGACCGCGGAAGCGCGACCAGTGGGTCTCCGCGATGCGTAAACGCGTCGCCAGGTAGGCCTGGCGCGTTTGATTGAGGGCGTATCGCGTGGGACCCGGTACCGGCATCACAGCTCCTGAGTTTGACCCTGCAGCAAAGGCGCTCTCAATGTCCTGCCTCAGGCATCAGGATACGAAACAGCTGAATGATCGCCGGGCCCAGAGTCACGAAAATGATGGAGGGGAGAACGAACAACACCAGGGGAACGATCATTTTGATCGTAGTTTTTGCGGCCTGTTCCTCGGCGCGCTGCCGACGTTCGGTGCGCAGCGAATCGGAATGAACCCGGAGCGCCTGGCTGACGCTGGTGCCAAAGCGATCGGTCTGCACCAGGGTGGCCACCAGGGCGCGCACGTCGTCCACGCCGGTTCGTTCCACCAGGTTGCGCAGGGCCTCGGCGCGGGGCTTGCCCGCCCGCATTTCCAGGTTCACCAGATAGAACTCATCGCTCAGGTCGGGATGGGCATGGCGCAGGTCTTCGCCGACGCGCATCAGGGCCTGATCCAGCGCCAGTCCTACTTCCACGCAGATTACGGTGAGGTCGAGCGCATCCGGCAACGCCAGCGTGATGCGCCGCTGGCGGTCGCGGATCATGCGCTTAAGCAGGAATCGAGGGATGAAGAAGCCAAAGCCCCCAACTCCGATCATCCACAGCAGATCGAAGTCGCCCTTGATGGCGACCACCAGGATCATTCCTACGATCGCCAGCAATACACGGGTGCCGATGTAGATGGTCACATGGCGGGACTCGCGATAGCCTGCCTGAATGAGCCACTTGCGCGCCCGGGAAGCTTCACTGGGCGAAAGCGGGAGGGCCTTGCTGAGAGGATCCAGCGCCTGTTCCAGGCGATCCTTGAAGGCCGGCTTTTCCTTGACTTCAGTACGCTGCCAGCCTAGCGCGCGCAGGCGTGAGCCCAGCACCGAAAATGGAGCGTAGGCGGCGGCCCCGAAGGAAAACACCACCAGGACGATGGTCAAAAACAATACGATTGCGAGGGTCAAAGCCATTATTTCAAACCTGAATCTGAATGACCTTTCGAATCACGAAGTAACCGATCGTCTGCAGCGTGATGCCCACCACGATCAGGGCGTGTCCGATCGGGTCCTGGAACAGGGGCCGGATGAAGCTCGGATTCATCGCCTGCATGGTGACGATGATGATGGGCGGCAGTCCCATCAATAGCATCATGGTCATGCGTCCCTGTGCCGTGTGGACCCGCACCTGGCGCATGATCTTGAAGCGCTCCCGAATCACATATGACAGGTTGTCGAGAATCTCCGCAAGATTACCGCCGGTTTCGCGCTGCAGCATCACTGCAGTGACGAAGAACTTGACGTCGACCAGGGGCACTCGTTCGGTGAGATTCACCAGCGCGTCCCTTACCGGCAGGCCGAATTTCTGTTCTTCGAAGAGCTTGCGGAATTCCGAGGCGACCGGCTCGGCAATCTCGTTGGCGATCAGCTCCAGTGCGGTGGTGAAGGCGTGACCGGCGCGCACCGCCCGGGCCAGCGTATCAATCGCTTCGGGAAAAATCTCTTCGAACTTCTGAAAGCGCTTGGTCCGTTTGTAACTGGCGTACGAGTAGGGCAGGAACGCACCCAGCAACGCGCCCAGCCAGGCAAATTGCGGGAAGCCGCTGAACAGCAAAACCAGCAGGCCCACCCCGGCCCCGCTGAGCAGGCACAAGAGCACGACGTTGCCAGCCCGGCTCTTTACGTCACCCTGCTCCAGCATGGTCTGGAGCCTGGCGATTCGCGGCCAGCGACGCAACAGGTTGTCAAAGGCGGGGATCTTGCTCAACACCTCATCCCGCAGCAGGGCCAGTTCTTCGCCAGCTTCGCGCTCCGGAGCCTTGTCTACGGTCGAAAGGCGTTCGCGCAGCAGCCGCGCCTTGGAGCTGCGTTCGTCGAGGAGGGAGAAGACGACAAATGCTGCGAGCGCGACCACGATGAAGACCGAGATGGCGATGAGGATGAACATACGATGTCCGGAAGCAGGTTGCTGAAAAGCTACCTCAGGGGCTGAAGCCCACACTCAATTTGAACCGGCCTGATGCAGGGCCAAGGCCCTGCTCCACCCAAGAGCCCGGTGTTAGACCTCCATCCGCGACTCAAACAGCGCGGGACGCAGCCGGCAGCCGGCGGTGGCCAGGCGGTCGGCAAATTTCGGACGAATCCCGCTGGCGCGAAAGGTGCCGCGGACCTTTCCATTCTCGTCAATCCCCTGGCGTTCAAAGCTGAAGATGTCCTGCATGCAAATCACGTCCCCTTCCATGCCGGTCACCTCGGAAATGGTCATCACTTTACGGGTACCGTCGGAGAGACGCGCAATCTGGACCACGGCATGAATTGCCGAGGAAATCTGATGGCGCATGGCCCGCTCGGGAATATTGAGATTGGCCATGGAGCACATGTTCTCGATACGGCCCAGCGCGTCGCGCGGAGTATTGGCGTGCACTGTGGTCAGCGAGCCTTCGTGACCGGTGTTCATGGCCTGCAGCATGTCAAAAGCTTCTTCGCCGCGGACCTCGCCGACTACGATGCGGTCGGGACGCATTCGGAGGCTGTTGATTACCAGTTGCCGTTGCCGTACCGCGCCTTTGCCTTCGATGTTGGGCGGGCGGGTCTCCAGCCTCACCACGTGCTCCTGCTTCATCTGCAGTTCGGCGGCGTCTTCGATGGTGACAATGCGGTCCGAATTGGGGATGTAACCGGAAAGAACATTCAGCAGCGTGGTCTTGCCAGCACCGGTTCCACCCGAGATCAGGAAGTTCAAACGACCCTTCACCATGGCCGATAAGAGCTCCAGCATGGGCTCGGTCAGGGTCTTGTTCTCCAGCATGTTGCGGGCGGTGACCGGGTCGCGGCCGAAACGCCGAATGGAAAGGCACGGACCGTCGATGGCCAGCGGAGGAATGATGGCGTTCACGCGCGAGCCGTCCGCCAGGCGGGCATCTACCATCGGGGATGATTCGTCCACGCGCCTTCCAATGCGCGAGACGATGCGGTCGATGATCTGCATTAAGTGCGCATCATCCTTGAAGCTCAGGCCGGTGGACTCGAGTTTGCCCGCCCGTTCCACATAAACCTTGTTGTAACGGTTGACCAGAATGTCGGATACGGTGGGATCCTTGAGCAGGGGTTCCAGCGGGCCCAGGCCGAAGATCTCATCCAGAATTTCGCGGGCCAGGCGCTCGCGCTCGGCAAAGCTGAGCGGAACTGCTTCGCTGTTGACCGTGTTCCGGATCAGCAGCAGGACTTCTTCGCGGGCAGCGTCGCTGGGGGTCCGCCCCAGTTTCTCCAGGTCAAGCCGGTCAAGGATCTTGCGGTGAAGATCGGCTTTGACCTGCTGGTACTCGGTTCTCTCGAAAGCCTGCAAATTCGGCATAGTCCTAGCCTAGCGCAAGCCGCTCCGGTTTGCTAACTGCCGGTGGTGACAGAAGTACCTGCGGGGATAGCCCCTTAGACCGTCTTGAACAGCGACCAGGCCTTGCGCTTCACTTCGATATCATTCTCGGTCAAGCTGGAGGCCAGTCCGGCAAACGATCTAGCCATCTCGCTGTAGCTCTGCTGCATAAGCGGAACCCCTCGATCAATGGCGGCCGAAACGGCAAAATACTGATTCGGAATCTTCCACAACAGCTTGACTCCGGCTGCGGCTTCCGCATCCGTCTCACTGAAACCGGCGATCTTGCGGAAACGGTTCAGCACCAGCCGTACCCGCTCGCGGCTTCCGGTCTCGCCCAGATATTGTTGTATCCGGGACGCGCTCCACAGGGAGGCTACATCGGCATGGGCCACCAGTAGCACGGTTTCGGAAAGATTGCACAGCAGCCGGGTAGTCGCGTCCACTCGCGACGAGGCATCGACGACGACGTAGCGGAAGTGGCCGACTAGCAAATCGAACAGGCGCGCGAATTCTGCGGTTGCGGGTTCCATGATGACCGGCGTACCCGCTCCGGCCAGCAGTTGCAAACCTCCGCTATGCCGGGTCATGAAGCTTTCGAGCAAAGAGCTGTCCAGCCGATGCAGATTGCGGACCGCGTCTGCCACCGTGAACATCGGCTTCAGGTTCATGTGCAGGGCGGCGTGTCCCAGCGGGGCAATGTCTACCAGCGCGACATTGCCGTGGGCGGAGTGCAACGCCAGCGCCAGATTCACCGCAGTGGTGGTGGCGCCGCTGCCCCCTTTGGCGTTGACCACGGTGAAGACCTTTCCTCTCGGTCCTCCCCGATCAAGTTTTCGTTGGGATGTGGTCAGCCGCACGAAGGCTTCGAGCAGATCGGTGGTGGTGGTGGGACGCTCAATGTACTCGCGCGCGCCGGCACGCATGGCGCTCACGATGACTTGCGGCTGGGTCATGCTGCCCACCGCAAAGATGACCGTGTCGCGGACTTCCTGATGGATCAGCTCAACTGCGCGCAGGGCCAGCGTATGGTTGTCGGCGGGGACGTCTACGAGCACGACCTGGGGATTCGCGCTCTGCACGCGGCGCAGAACCGGGTCCGTGACTACCACTGGATAGCTGGCGCAGGTGTGTACGGCGCGGGCCACGCTGGTACCGTCGACCAGCACCTGCAGCACTGCCCGCTGCTCGCTATCCTGCGCGATGATGACAACTGAAAGTTCGGGCATCGTTGTTCCGGCCCCCTACTTCTGGCCCCCTACAGACTCCTCAAAATTAATCCCGCGGATGCCTGAACTGTGTCTTGCCGGGAAAACAGTTCCGGCTTCATTTCTTGTTACTATCCGATGGCTTGCTGTCCGACGGCTTCTTATTATCGAACTTGTCTATCTCCATGTACGGCTTGGGAGTGACGGGCAGCGCTGGTGGTTGTGTGCTCGGAGAAATACGCCTCGCCGTGCACAGAACCATCAGTTCAGAATTGGTCTTTTGCGCGCTCTTGCTGCGGAAAAAATTCCCCAGAATCGGGATGTCGCCCAAGCCCGGCACCTTATTGTAAAGGTCGGTCACCCGGTTATCTATGAGTCCTGCGATCACAAAACTCTGACCGTCCTGCAGTTCAAACTCGGTTTCCGCCTTGCGCGTGCTCAGGGCGGGTACGGTGAAACCGGAAATGGTCAGAGCATTGGCAAAATCCAGAGCGCTGACCTGGGGCGCGACCTTCAGGTGAATATTGCCGTTGGGCATGATCACCGGGGTAAATTTCAACTGAACGCCGAATTCCTTGAACGAAATGGTCACCGCCGTAAAGCCCTGGCTGGGCTGCACCACGGGGAAGGGAAATTCACCGCCGGCGAGAAAGCTGGCTTCCTTCCCGTTGACCGCGATCAGATTCGGTTCCGCGAGAATCTGCAACAGGTTCTTCTGCTGCAGGGCCTTGATCACCGCGCCGATGGGAATGTCGGTGCGGGCGATAAAAAGATTGAGATAGTCGGAAACGTTTAGTGTCGGCGGCGTCGCGGTTGTGGTTGTGGTTGTAGTGCCGCCGTTGGTGGTTGTGGTCTGGGCGGTATTATGGACCTGAAGCGAACCGAATTGCCCGGTTTGAGTGAGCGCGACAGTATTGCCTTGACCTAGATCAAAGAGGTTGATGCCGAGCTGGGTGATGGCTGATCGGTCGACTTCCGCGAACTTCACTTCCAGTAGGACTTCCTGCGCTCCCACCGGGCCGAAGGTGAGGACATTGACCACGTTTTTCGAATAGGCCTCGGCAATCATCCCGGCGCGCTTGGAAACATCTTCAGTGGAAACGTGGCCGGAGAGCACGATGGCGGAGCGCGACGGCGAGACCGCGATCTGTTCGTCGGGGAACACACGCCGTTCTTCTTCGGCGGCGGCGCGAACGTCTACGTCGACCCGCAAATCAAAGCTGCGGGAGCGCTCCAGTTCGTCCCAGATCAACAACGACACTTCGCCGGCGGCGCGTCCGTGCACCAGAATCTGGGTAGGAGTGACCACCAGGGCGTCCGCGATGGCGTCATCGGTGACGGAAATTCTCTTGAGCCGTTCCGTGGTGTTGATGAGCAGCGACTTGCCCACCAGGACGCGCAGAGGCGCGGCTCCTTGAGCTTCGGCCTGCGGAGCTTGTGAGCTGGCCTCAGGGCCGGGAACCGGGGTTTGATCCGGGGGTGGTTGGGTAGCCGGTTGCTGAGCTGTGGCCAGGACGCCCATCGCCATCACGGAGGCGGTAAACAGCAGCAAAACCTGCAGAGCCCCGGGTAGCGCCTGGATCGTCTTCAGTTCGCGTTTCTCCCAAATGCGGGAGCAGATCGGCATGTGGTCTTCCTTGGAATGCTGACTCGTCCTAGAACTTTTGAATGTCTTTTTTGTTTCCCTTGATCACTTCGACCGAAATGGTTGACGGCGGCAACGTGGCTTGCACCACGGGAGCGTGCTTGGTCACTCTTGGCTTCGAGGCGGCGACCGGGGGCGGAGGAGCGGCACCCCTGCCGTAAAGCGCGCTGGTGGCCACCGAGGCCAGTTCCTGCTGCTTGGTGTCCAGAGGATTGCGCAACGCCAATTGGATCTTGCCCTGAGTGGTGGCCAGGGTGAGCTTCTGGGCATCCCCGGGAGAAACCAGCAAGGTGATTACAGGAGTCAGTTGCGGTTCGCCAGCGGTGTTGCGCTCCAGCTTCTGACCGGTGGCGATTACAGCCACGTTCTCCAGCACGGTGGTGGTCTGCTGATCGGGTGCGTTGGAGGGGTTGCCGGTGAGGAGGACATCGACGCGAGTTCCGGGCACAACGAAACCTGCGACGCCAATGACTTCATTGACCCGCACCGAGACGGCGCGCATTCCGGGAGGAATCAAAGACGGCATTCCGGACCCTGCGTTTTCCCCGGCCAGTTTATTGGGTAGAAAAAATTCTCCTTTGGCGATGGGGAGAATTGCGCCCCGGCCCACTACGGAGGTCTTCAGGTGAAAACAATTGGGGGGCAGGTCGGCGGCGGGAAATCGCACCAGCTTCACGTCCTTCTCTTCCACCTTGGCGCCCACGGGCACGTCGTCGGCCGCGACCACCACGTCGACGCCGGGGGCCGCCTCTCCCGCCGCGCGGGTTTGCAGGGTGCGATACACCGCGAAGCTCACGACGGCGCCCAGTGCAAGAGCCACAAATCCGATCAACAAAAGGCGGGTGCGATTCATGACTGCTCCTCAAAGTCGAAATCGCCGCGACTGCGCGCGCCACCGTCCGAAATGGCGATCAGTGACCGCACCGCGCCGAACTCCGACTTTCCGAATTGGGGGCTGATACCAGTTGATACGCGAACGCAGACTATGCAACGAAACAACTTCTTTCGCTCATTGGTCGGGACTAACACTGGGACAACAAACTCCCGGCACATGACGGCCCTGTCGTCGAGAGCGATTCCCCAACTGCGCATCGCCCGCGTGCTGCATCGGCGAAAGGTTCGCTATTGGACCGAACTGGCGACCGACGAGAATACATTGTTGGCGTTAGAACCGATCAGACGAATTGTTCCCACAACGATCACCAGGATCACCGCCAGCATCACGGCGTATTCCGCGATGTCCTGACCCTGTTCATCCCGCCATAAATTCACAACTCTTTCTCTCGTTGACATTGTGTGTCCTCCATCATCGAATCAGGTGGATGGGCACAAATCCCATCCTTCACCATGCAATTCGTTAAGCACTCTTATTGCAGCCGCTTGCTGCATCGCGATTTTGTTGTGGGTTCCGAATCAACAGCTTACGCGCCAGCCGAACGAATTGGCTGTTAACCCTTGCCCATAATACCCTGCTGCCGTCCTGCTAAGCGACAAATTCTTGCATTCTTTTGACGTTTTTGCGGTACTTGTTAACCATCTAGTATATCGAAAGGAAGCGTCCCAAAGAAGGCAAAGGTGCGTCTGGGAGCGGCTCTGGCGCACGTAGGCCGGACACCCCTGCGGGTGACGGGCGGTCGGGCGAGGCGCCCGCCCCTACGTGGCCGAGTTGGAGACAATGCGTATGGGTGGCCGACCCGCTCTTGTGGTGGCTCCTAGGATCGTTTCGATTTTTCGAGGAAGATGCTGAACTCTATGAACTTACTGAATGGAGCTGCCGACCGCGGAAAAAACGTTGTTAGCGTTCGATCCGATCAGCCGGATTGTGCCTACGACTACCGCCAGGATGACGGCCAGCATGACCGCGTATTCCGCGATGTCCTGCCCCGCTTCTTCCCGCAAGCTACGCAAAACACGCCTCATGTTGACCTCCCACAGATCGTATGAATTCTAAGGTCCGATATGCAATGTTTTGCAGCTCAAAGTTGATGCGGAGCGTTACCTATCTTGATTCCTGTCCGGGCTACTGAACTATTAGAAAACCGCCACTCCTGTGCAGGCGGGAGCTCCTTCGGCTTCGCTCAGGGCAGGTCCGTGAGGCACGACCTTACTGATTCCTGGTTAAAACCACGGCCTCAGAATCGGCGTAGATCTGTTTCCAGGCAGGATCGATTCGGAGCGCAGTTATGAGGGGGGCATCCGGCGGGAGAACCAGAGTGCGGATTCCCCATGTGCTTAAGGATTTTCGCCAGTCGTCAGTGAGATAGTAACTGGAGCCGAAGTATTCCATGAAGGAGTCGCCGTATACGTCAGCTCTGCCGTCGATAAAGACGCGGTATGTGGGATACAGCTTCCAGATCAAATATCCTCCCCAGTTGTAGTGATTCAGAATTGGCGCAGGCGGACGCTCGCGTTCGAGGAAGGCAACTGCATCGGTGGGGAAGTGTTTTGCTTCGGTCGTCGGTTGTGAGCCCACTACCTGGCGGACTCGGGCCACGGTGAAGACTGCAAAGGTAATCAGAACTACAACATTTACCAACAATGTACGAGGCGTAGGTTGACTGCCGCCCCTCTGAAGTATTCGTCTGTCACCACGCCGGGTTATCCAGGCCGCGGCCAGCTCCGCGAGAATCGGGACCATGACCAGCACCAGGATTGGAATGTGGCGCATGGAACGCAATCCGGCTGGGATCGTGGCCAGCAACAACACCAGGCTACGCATGCGCAGGCGTCGCGGAGAGAATGCCAGACCGGCGATCAGGGCGAGCACCATCAGCAATAGCGGCAGGTACATGGGATCGTGGAAGTTTGGCGAGAACCACTCCTGAATAAACTTGTGCATCGACGGGGAGCGCAGCGTTTCCAAAGGGTAGGCGTAAATGCGTGCGCCACTGGGGTTGAGCACCACCAGAGCCAGGCAGACCGCCAGCGCCAAGGCCAGTTGCTTGAGTCGAGGTACAGACTTCTGCCATGGTTCCGAGCCAGCCAAGGCTTCAATCCCTTCGCCGAGCAGGAAGAATCCGAGGAAGGCCAGTCCAATGGGATATCCGGCGTGCAGGTTGACCCACAACGGCATCAGCGGCGCGGTCCACCACAACAGGTGAGGGCGTTTTTCGGAAGCTTCAAGGAGCACGAGAAAAATGCTGGCCAGCAGCAGCGAAAATATCTGCGGCCGCACTCCCCACATGGGTGCCGAGGCCACTGCCCCCAAAAGCGTCATCAACGCGGCAAGGTAAGGTCTGCCCGGAGTACGACTGAAGACCAGCAACAGCGTTGCCGCGATGATCACTGCGAAAACTAAAATAAGCCCGCGCGCTCCCGCCATCCGATACACGACGAACATGATGACTTCTGAGAGCCACTCGTGGTCTACCCAGGGCTGGCCGGCGCGTGTAAATGAGTAGGGGTCGGTATGAAAGAAAGCGTGATTCTGAAGAATGAGTTGCCCGGTGCGCAGGTGCCACCAGAC
>CAZGSU010000119.1:0-14069 GCA_964528615.1 uncultured Acidobacteriaceae bacterium
AGCATCCAATCCGCTTCCACGATATTGTGCACGGAACCGTCGAGTTTTCCAACGAAGTGGTCAGCGATCCTATCATCCTGCGCTCGAATGGAATGCCGGTTTACAACTACGTGGTAGTGATCGATGACGCGCTTATGAAGATCACACACGTGATCCGGGGCGACGATCATCTTTCGAATACGCCCAAGCAGGTGGCGTTGTATGAGGCCCTGGGCTGGCCGGTGCCCGAGTTTGCACATCTTTCGACAATCTTAGGTGGAGACAAAGAGCGGCTTTCAAAGCGCCATGGTGCAACTTCGATTGCCAATTTCCGCGAGATGGGTGTACTGCCCGAGGCGCTGGTGAACTACCTGGTCTTGCTGGGCTGGGCGCCGCCGGGGGGCACGCGGGAGATTTTCACTCGCGAGGAATTGGTAAAGGAATTTTCTCTGGAGCGGGTGACGCCTTCGGCCGCCGTGTTCGACATGGAGAAACTTTACTGGCTGAACCGGCATTACATCAAAAGCTGGCCGGCAGGGAAGCTCACTGCGCTGGCTGCCTGGTTTCTTTCCAAAGCCGGATACATCGAGCTAAAGGATGGGAAGTGGCTGAGTGCGCACAGCACACCGGCGGTGCAGCTTGATGCCGAGATGGGAAAGTGGCTCTCACGAGTCACGGAGTTGGTGGCTCCCTCTGTCGATCGGCTGGACCAGCTGCCGGAACGCTCCGCACTGATTTTTAACTACGACGCCAAGGCCGCACTGGCGGCGCCGGACAACGCCGAAGTTCTGGCCTGGGCGAATACCGACGCAGTTATCGCCAGGTTCACGGTCAAGATTCTGGAGGACGAATCGGCGAAAGCTGGAAAACTCACTCCCGAGTGTTTCAAGCTGCTGGTCAACGAAGTGAAGGCGGAGACGGGGGCCAAGGGAAAAGAACTATTTCATCCCATTCGGATCATCATTACCGGATCGCATTCCGGACCGGAATTCGACAAACTGATCCCCATCCTGGAAGCGGGCAGCCAGCTCAATCTTGCCAAGCACGTACTCAGCGTGCATGAGCGGGTGGAAGAGTTTGGCAAGGCGCGGGCCAGCAAGAGTTGATTTGTGTAGCGCCGGCAGTGGAGACAGGACGACATTCGTGCTACGCATGAGCGATAGCTGACACCCTTCATGTGCCGTGCTATCGTCCATCCATGAATCGCTTCCTGGCTATTTTTCTGTTGCTCTTTTCGTTCAGCCTGCCTGGCTTCGCCAAAGACAAGTATCAGCACGCTGGCCCCATTCATCTCGATCGCGACGGCGAAAAATGGGCGGAGAAGACGCTGCGCAAGCTGTCGCTGGAAGAAAAAGTTGGCCAGCTCTTCATGATCTGGGTGCGGGCGGAATTTCTTAACGTTGACAGCCCGGAGTATCTGCAACTGCGCGACAGCATGCACAAGTATCACGTCGGCTCGTTTGCCATGACGGTACGCTGGGAGCCGCCTTTCCTGTATCGCAACCAGCCTTACGAAGCGGCCGAGCTGCTGAACCGGTTGCAGGAAGAATCCAAACTGCCGCTTCTCATCGCCGCCGATTTCGAGCGCGGGGTCACCATGCGTCTGCACGGGGCTACAACTTTTCCGCACGCCATGTCATTCGGCGCAACCGGGAAGACTGATTACGCGGAAGCCTTTGGCCGGATCACAGCGCAAGAAGCGCGTGCGATCGGCGTGCACTGGAATTTTTTCCCCGATGCCGACGTCAATTCGAATCCCGCGAATCCCATCATCAACACGCGTTCGTTCGGCGAAGATCCACAGCAGGTGGGAGACCTCGTCGTCGCCTACATTCGCGGCGCTCGGGCCAACGGAATGCTGACCACGGTCAAACATTTTCCTGGCCACGGCGACACCGCCACTGATTCACATCTCAGCGTGGCTCAGGTTACTGGAGATCGAAAGCGGCTAAATACCGTTGAGCTGGCTCCCTTCCGTCAGGCGATCGAAGCAGGGGTCGATTCTGTGATGGTGGCTCATGTCACCGTGCCTGCTCTCGAGCCGGATCCGAATCGCGTAGCCACAACATCGCCCGCCATTGTCACTGACCTGCTGAAACGCCAGCTCGGGTTTCAGGGAATTGTGGTCACGGACGCGCTCGACATGGCCGGGCTCACCCGGCTTTACTCTGACCACATCGGCCGCGCGGCCGTGGACGCCTTCAAGGCGGGCAATGATTTATTGCTGATTCCGGCTGACCTGGATGCTTCTTACAACGCCGTTCTCGATGCTGCCCGCAGCGGCGAAATTCCCTCTGCCCAGCTCGACGCATCAGTCCTTAAGTTGTTGAAAGAAAAGGCATCTATCGGTTTGCACAAGGCGCGATTGGTGGACGTGGATGCACTGCCCAGCGTCGTGGGCAAGCCCGAGAACCTGGCCCTCGGACAACAGATCGCGGACGACGCTGTAACCCTGGTCCGCGACAACGGCAAGCTGCTGCCGCTGAAACAATCGGGAACCGTTAAGACAGGACTTCCGTATCAGCAAGTGGAAGAAGTGCGCAACGGGACAGTAGTGGTTGTGCTTTCCGAAGACGTGCGCACCGATTCCGGTCGCGTTCTGGAGCGCGCCATTAAGGCGCGCGTGCCCGATGCCAACGTGATCTATGTCGATCCACGCATCGCCGCCGCCCTGTCCGCGGAGACGCTGAAAGCGGTAGACCAGGCGCAGGCCGTGATCGCGGCCGTGTTCGTTGTGCCTACCGCGGGGAAGGCCATGAAGGGTGCGGACGGTCTGACCAACTCGGTCGCTCTGAACGACGCCAGCGGCACGCTCCTGCAGGCGATTCTGGATCATGCCGCGCAGAAAACTGCGGTGCTGGCGATGGGAAATCCGTACCTGGCGCAGGACTTTCCCACGATACAGAATTATCTGTGCACTTTTTCCAATGCCAGTGTCTCGGAAGTCAGCGCGGTGAAGGCGCTGTTTGGCGAAATTGCCATCCGCGGCCACTTGCCGGTCAGCATTCCCAACATCGCTCAGCGCGGCGCCGGCATCGAACGGCCGCAGCAGATTGCAGAGGGAGGATCGGAACATGCGAACGCTCAGGCTGGACGCTAGCTCACCTTTGGTTTTAACTCTTGCCTTCAGCTCCCTGCTGTTTCTGCCGGGCTGCAACGTCAACGTCAGAAAAAATGCCGAGGGGCAGGAAAAGAACGTGGACATTGAAACTCCTATCGGCGCACTGCACGTCAGCAAGGGTGCGGACGTCCGCGACGTTGGCCTGCCTGTCTATCCGGGTGCTCGCCGGAAGGAAACAAAGGAAGACGACCACGACAACAATGCCAACGTAAACATCTCTAGCGACCTGTTTGGGCTCAAAGTGGTTGCAGTTGAATATTTATCGGATGATGCGCCGGAAAAACTGGCTGGCTACTACAAAGACCAGTTGAAAAGATTCGGCGGCGTGCTGGAGTGCCACACCAACGAGAGTCATGCGGGCGCCGACATTAACCCCGATGATGATTCCAGCGAGTCCAGACAACTGAAATGCGAAGGTGACAACACCGGCAAGACCATCGAGCTGAAGGTCGGCACCAGGCGAAGCCAGCATATTGTCTCGATCCGCCCAGCTGACTCAGGCAAAGGTTCCGATTTTGGCCTGGTGTACGTGCAGGTAAGGAGCGGGAAGGACACCATCTGATCGCAGGTCGCCTTCCTTGCCTCCGCTTCCGCCCTGCTGTAACTTGAAATTCAGTGGAGTATCCCTGTCATCGATGCAATGCGACGGTGCAGGAAGGCATGGCCTTCTGCCCGCAATGCAATGCTCCGCAGATTCGTGTGGCCATGCCGGAGCCTCTGACGCCTTCCTCAGGCTCCAGTTCCGCCGGCTTGCCGCTGCCTCCCTACTTCACTTCTCCGCTGGCCACCCGGATTGAATGGTCGCAGGCGTTGCCGGCAACCGCACTGGCCGGCCTGATCGCGGCAGTCCTGATGATGACCCCTTTGCGGGCTTTCGGCCTGGGGATGGCGCTCGGAGGCAGTCTGTCGGTGGTCTTTTATCGGCGCCGGAATCCGGTCGCCCACATCACACCCGGCATGGGAGCGCGCCTGGGCATGGCCAGCGGAGTTCTGGGCGGCTGCATTTTTACCATCTTGCTCTCGGCATTTATCTTGGTATTCGGCCTTTGGGATCAGGTCCGCGAGAAGGTCGTCGAAGTAATCGAGCAGACGGCGGCGCGCAATCCCGATCCGCAGGCCCAGCAGGCTGTGGAGTTTTTCAAAACCCAGCAAGGCATGGCCCTGCTTGTGACCGCGTCCCTGATTCTGATCCTGATGGCCTTTGTGATCTTCTCCGGGCTGGGAGGCGCTCTGGGCGCGGCGCTGCTTCGGCGCCGGGAACGGCTCTAGGAACTGCCAGATTTTCTTGGCGCCCTCTGCGTCCTTTGCGGTTAAAGATTTTTCGTGACGACGACGAAGCGCGTGCGGGCTGTCTGATGGCGTCCCGCCCGCCTATCGGGCCGGCGGGACGCCGGCGCTACAGGACCCACAAGTTGCGCGCGGCGACCGGGGAGTCTATAGTCACCGTTTCGGAGAGTGCCATGAGACATCTCCTGAACTGGGCGTTGAGCGCGCTGGCGGTTTGGATTGTTGCTCGCCTGGTGCCGGGCTTTCACGTTAACGGGCCGCTGGCGGCGTTGATTGCGGCGCTTGTGATCGGCTTCGTAAACGCTACTCTGGGCGTTTTTCTTAAAATCGTTACGTTTCCTCTGGTTCTGCTCACGCTAGGGCTGTTCTGGCTGGTGATCAATGCGGCCATGATTGAACTGGCTTCGGCCATCGTCCCGGGCTTCCACGTGGACACGTTCGGCGCGGCCTTTATCGGCGCGATCGTTCTCGCATTGGTCAACATGTTCTTCCGCTGGCTGGCGGGGGCAGGGAGAGAGCGTGGCTAGGCGGCCAAACTATCCGTCACAGGCCACGCGGAATCCGTAATCGGCGTAGTGAAATTCCGGTGGGATGCTGGAACGAGCAGAGCAACGGCTTGCCTTGATGTGATGTCGCCATGAGCCGCCGCGGGACGCCCGCCGGCTCCCTGATTCCGGCCCGGCGGGGTTTCGCTGCGGCGAAACGGCGTAGTAGTTGGCCTGAAACCAGTCACTGCACCACTCGTGCACGTTCTCGCACATGTCGTATAGCCCGAATCCATTGGGCGCAAACCGCGCTACCGGTTCGGGGCCGTTCTTCCAGCGCGTTTCGTAATCAGGCAAAGATTGCGGCGGGTCATCTCCCCAGGGGAAAAGTTTGCCTTCCAAGCCGCCACGCGCGGCCCGTTCCCACTCGGCCTCTGTTGGCAAGCGATAACGCAAGCCAGTCGTCGCGCTGAGCCACTCGCAGTAATTCACCGCCTCGAACCATGAAACCGCGACCACCGGTTGTTCCGGATGATTAAAGTTCGAGTCCTGCCAGAATGATAGAGGCTGGGTTCCGGTTGCGAGCAGGAAGCGCGAGTAGTCGATGTTGGTCACCTGGCGAGAGGCTAGCAGAAAGGCATCTACCCAGACAGGATGAGGCGGGCGTTCATTATCTTGACCGGACTCCGAACCCATCTGGAACCACCCTGCGGGTATGGGGACGAGCTGAAGATCAATCGAGCCGGGATGGGCGGAGGGAGACGGAATACGCCGAGTGGTCATCGAACACTGGATTATAATCGCAGAGTTACGACATGGATGGAGGCTGTGATGCGGCTGCGCGTGTGTGTGTTTCTGGCGCTGGCTCTCCTGTTCGTTTCTCTGGCTTCTGGCAAAGACAAGAACAAGAAAAAGATCATTCTGCCGGGTGATGTCCTGCAGGCCCGCACTGTGATGGTGGTGGTGGATCCCGAGGCGGGCATTTCTGTGACCGATCCCAGGGGAAATCGAATTGCGCGGATGGATGTGGAGAACGCGCTTGCGAAGTGGGGCCGGCTGCTACCGATTAACGATGTACGCACCGCCGACCTGGTCATCGCTGTCCATAAGGGTTCCGGAAAAATGGTGACCCCAACCATCAGCGGCGGGCCGTCCAATAATCCCCCGGTGATCATGGGACCGAGTAGCGACGGAAGTGTCTGGAGTACGGGTGGGCAGCGCGGGCGGCCGCCGGATTTGACCAACCCTGGTCTTGGACCTCAGGACACCACGCCTCGTCCCAGCGCCGAAATCGGTCCGGCAGGCGACACCTTCGAGGTTTATCGAGGACGCGTCGAATATCCGCTGGACAGTTCCCCGGTATGGCGCTACCTGGCCAAAGATGGGCTTCGTTCGCCCGATGTCCCTGCGGTTGAGGCGTTTCGTAAGCTGGTCGAGGAAGCCGAAAAGCAGCAGAAGGGACCCTAAAGCACTTTGTGCGGAGGAATTTTGGAAAGACCGAAAGTCCTCTGCATGTTCCGTTTCCGAACACCAATCAATCCTCATAAATGAAAAACGCGACACTTCCGTCAACGCTGGGAGCTATTTTTCACCAGCGTTGTCCCCGTTGCCGGATGGGGACGATCTTTCGCTATTCCATTTTTCGCGGTTTCCCACAGATGTGTGAGCGCTGTTCCTGGTGCGATCTCAAGTTTCAGCGCGAGGAAGGCTATTTCCTGGGCGCTATGTACATCAGCTTCGGCCTGGCGCTGGTGATCATTGCCCTGATCGCGACGCTGCTATGGGCTACCACAGGTTGGTGGATCACTAAGGCGACGATCTGGGCGGTTGTTTTGTTTCTGCCGCTGGCACCGGCAATCTCACTCTTTGCCCGCGTCTTATGGATCTATCTGGATCAGACCTTCGATCCTGAGCCATCGTGACTTCTCAGTGAGTTTCTCTCAGCGTGCTTCGGCCAGTCGCAACCGCAGCTTGTGGGTGGCGCGAAACAGGGTGTTCTTTATCGTGCCTTCCGTGGTATTCAGCATTCCGGCAACGGTGCGCAGTCTCATGCCGTGGTAATGCTTGAGTTCGAAGACCATGCGCTCGCGGGGCGACAGCTGGCCGAGGGCGTGAATAATTGATTGCCGCAGTTCCCGTCCGGCGAAGCTGCGCTCCGGGCTGGCCCCGGGCCGGCGATCGGGCATCCGGTCCAGCATGTCTTCCTGCTCGCCTTCCGGACTCGTGGTCGTGTTCAGGTCGCGGCCGCGGGAATGCTTCTTTCGCAAGTGATCCAGACAAAGATTGGTGACGATGCGATAGATCCAGGTGTAGAACGAGCATTCGAAACGAAAACGTGCGAGATTGATGTAGGCCCGGAGAAACGCCTCCTGATAAATGTCCTGACCATCTTCCTGTGAACCGGTAAGGTGGACCGCCAGTCTTAGCACCGCCCGATCATATTGCCGCACCAGTTCCTCGAAGGCTGCGCTATTCCCCTGCTGGGCTTCGCGTACGAGTACGGAATCGTCGACACGGGCTCGCACGGCTTCGGGGCCCTGCTTGGCCGGACTCTGGTTCACCGGGCTCTGGTTCATCGTAGCCAGCAGGGGTTGGTTCAGGTACGGCGTTCCACGAATTTTGCTGATCTCAGGCATGTTCATTACCGGTCACCCGTCTGTTTACCCGACAAACTTGTAGCCCGTGCCATGCACGGTGAGAATGAAGCGAGGTTCCTCCGGTTTCGGTTCAACTTTCTGCCGCAAGCGAACGATATGTGCGTCCACCGTGCGGGTCGTGGGAAAGCGGTCATAGCCCCACACATCTTCCAGCAGACGATCGCGGCTCAGAGTCTCGCCCGGATGGCAGAGGAAGTATTTGAGCAGCTCGAATTCCTTGGATGAGAAATCGAGTTCCCTGCCGCTGCGCGAAACCTGGCAACTTTTCAGGTTCACTTCCACCTCGCCAAACGAGTAGCGCTCCTGTTCCTTGGGCACAGTCTTGGCGCGGCGAAGAACTGCCTTCACCCGGGCCAGCAGTTCGCGAATCGAAAACGGCTTGGTGACGTAGTCATCCGCGCCCAACTCCAGCCCGACCACCTTATCCACTTCCTGGCCGCGAGCCGTGAGCATGATGATCGGTACCGACGGCCGCTTGGCTTTGAGCTGCTTGCAAACATCCAGGCCGCTCATGCGCGGCATCATGACGTCGAGGATGACCAGGTCCGGGGCCTCGTTCAGGGCGCGTTCCAGGCCGGCAACACCGTCGGGAGCGGTGATGACGTCGTATCCCTCGAACTCGAAGTTGTCGCGGAGCCCTGCCACCATGTTGGGCTCGTCTTCGACAATCAGGATTCTGGTCATGGTCGCAGTCCTTGCCACTTCTGTTCCTTGCCGCTTCTCTGCCGAGCTTCGCTCGGCCTGGACGGGCGAGGACGCCAGTCCTTACACGGTTCGTGGTTGTAACGGGGCCGACTTTACTGGTAATGCGATAGTGAACTTGCTGCCCTGGCCCGGGGCGCTGTCCACGGAAACGTCCCCACCGTGAGCCTGTACGATGTGGCGCACCAGGGAAAGGCCGAGGCCGCTTCCCTTGGTGTTGTGAACCAGCGGATCACCCACGCGATAAAACTTCTCGAAAATCTTCTGCTGCTCCTGATGGGGTATGCCGATGCCCTGATCGACTACTTCCAGCTTGACCGACCCGTTATCGCGATAGAGATTCACGCCGATAAACTTCCTGTCCTGCGAATACTTAAGCGCGTTGTTCACCAGATTCAGAAGCGACCGTGCCATGGCCTCACGGTCCACCCGCAGCGGCGGCACTTCGTCGATCTTTTCTTCGAACTGGAATCCGTTCTGCTCGATCTGGTAGCGGTAGGAATCGAGCGTCGCATGTACCAGTTCGCGCATATCGGTCTCGCGGAAGTCATATTCCTTGCGGCCGGCCTCGATGCGGGAGAAATCGAGGATGTTGTTGATCAGCGCGGTCAGGCGTTCGCTCTCCTTGCGAATGATGCGGTAGTACTCCTGATACTTCTCCGGACTGGTGAGCCGGCCCATTTCGAGGGTCTCAGCGTAGAGCCGGATCAGCGAAAGCGGCGTTCGCAGTTCGTGTGAAACGTTGGAAACGAAATCCGACTTCAGCCGCGCCAGCGCCATTTCCTTGGTGACGTTGCGATAGGTAAGAGCGATTCCGCCGGCCAGCACCAGAGAGAGAGCCGCGAGAGTAAGAAAGCTGATGCGCGCAAATCGCTCGCCGATGGCCGCCAACGTCGTTCCCCGCAGCTTGATGGCCAGAGTCAGTCCCGGGAATGCGCCTTCCAGGTTTCGCTCAACTTCCGGTGTGCCGCCATCCCACCCGTTGGACTCGGTGATGGGCGTGGAATCGTACTTGCCGTGCAGCATCATGACCGCATGATTCTTGTCCGTCTGGGCATCGCTAACGTTGCGATTGATGACGTCTTCCAGCATCTCAGGGAAAAACTTTTCTTGCAGATACTCGGCATTGAAAGCCACGCCTCCGATCGCACTCGATCCCTTCTGTTCGCCCCTCACAGGAAAAAGTGCGACCGATTGATAAACCTTCTTCTCGCCGCGGGCCTCCCATTCTGGGTCAAAGTAGTAGGGCATTCCCTTCTTCTCGTTGTCGGTCAGCTTCTTGGACATCTCGGCGAAATCGACCTTCAGCCAGCCGTCGAACATCTTGCTCAGGTTGGCGCCTTCATTGCGAAAAGCCTCATCGTTCAGCCGGTCGGACTGAGAGCGAAACACCATGCCGGTTTCCGGCGAATACAGGAAGATGTGCGCGGCGTAGGGATGCGCAGCCAGAATCCTGTCCAGAGCTTCTGAGCAGGCTTCCTGCGGCGTAGGGAAGTCGGCGCGCACATCGTCCACTAGTTCGTAGGCCTTGTGATTGATCTGCTTTTCGGAAATGGCGAGGACCTGGCTGAAGTCGCGCTGGATGGCCGCCTCCACCGCGCGGTCGCGCTGTATGTGCAGCACATGCCATGCGCTCAGGAAGACCAGAGCCGCCGCGGGCAGTATCACGGCAAGCTCCAGAGTCAGGAGCAGCCGGGTTCGCTCGTTCCGCGGTTTCATTTTCATTCTGGATTCCTGATCGCGGCCGGGTAATCACTTCAATCGGCCCACCGTCAAGATAGTCAAACCGGACAGAATCGGTGTCAATTGGCCGTAAAAATACGTAAAAAGTTGTGAACTGATTGACCAGGAAGGTGCAGGGGAACCAAGGCCGTGAGGCGCCGTGAAGTGTCGAAGGACCGGGGGAGGGGCTGTTTTACCGGTTCACTAACTTACGGAAGCTTGAAATCAACGGTCACAAAAGTCTGAGCTTCAACTGCGCGGCCGTTTATCAGGTAAGGCTGATAACGCCACTGTTTCACGGCCTGGTACGCGGCTTGCCCCAGGAGGAACGAGCCACGAATCAGCTTGAGGTCCTGGATGGTGCCGTCACGCCCGATCCACGCCTGCAGCACTACGGGACCCTGCAACCGTGCCCGGATGGCCTGCTCCGGATAGCTAGGCAGAACTTTCTGCAGCAGCAGCCCGCGAGAAAGATCCTCGGACAGGGCTACTGGCTCTAACGCGGCGAGCAGCGATGGCGTGATGCGAGCCGCGACGCTGCGCATGGTCGCCGCCTGGACGGGTGTCTTCAAGCTGTCGGGAATGCGGACCGCGGTTGTGGCCGCGGGCTCTTGCGGGCTTGACGCCTGGGCTTCGACCTGGAGCGGTTGTTGCGGTCGATTCTGCGGAGCGGCATTCGCGCTTTGAAACGGATCTTTGACCGGAGTCACCCGTATGTGCCCGATTGCCCGGCCAGCAGGCGCGGGATCAGGACCGGTGTTCTCGGCTGTTTGGATCGCGGGGGCTGGATTATCTTTCACCTCTGGCCGGTGCAGCCAGGCTTCGGTTCGCTCTAGCACACGCCCGCATATCTGGGAGACCGAAGTGGACCCGCTCTCACCTCGCAGCGGTTCACTGAATACGTAGCCCACGGAAAGGAAAGCTACGGCAATCGCCATGCCGGGCAGCAACCTGCCCACACTCTTCCGGCGAATGTTTGTGGCCACCGAAAAACTTGGCTCAGGCTGGTGGAACAAGGTCTGTACCCGCGATCGATACAGCAAATCGTCATCAAAAATCGCCTCTGCAGGAACGACTGCGGTTTCGCGTTCCGAACCTTGATGGGGGAGGGGGGAGGGCCATGCACGGAGCGGTCGTGGTAACTCGGCGGCGCTGTTCTCCGATCTTGCTGGAAGCGGCTTCGGCTTCGGATTGTTGGGTTGGGCGCCTTCCGCCGGCGGGAAGCCGAGCTTGGGCAGCCAGGTTTTCATGTGGAGCAGAAATGGATCACAGGTGAGCAAGGCATACTTGACTTCATCCGGAACAATCGGCCTGCTCAGGACGAGATCGGCGCCGGCCTGGCGAGCGGCGCTGGCAGCTTCAGGACTGGCGATAGCGACGGTAAACGCGGCGTGGTTGGACTGCAGTTCACGCGAAGTCTTCAGCAGGAACGCGGCTTCCAGCCCTTCGTTCCAATCGGAAACGATGACATCGTAACCGCGGCTGGTGATCTTTTCCACCGCGCTGAAGATTTCAGGACAACACACAACCTCGAATTCAAGCTCCCTGAGCGCCTGGCCCATGGCCTGTGAAACATGCTCATCGGAGGAGAACAGCATGGAGAGCGGCCACATACTTCGAGGTTAATGTCGCATCCAGGATGCGACAAGTTACGAAGTACCGGATTGCAGACCACTCAGGGCCACGTAACTTCGGAGCGGGTTACCTGTCCTTAAGGACAAGTGCCGATGGTAACTGGCGCTTGGTTAAGTGCTCTATAACCCTAACTTCTTAATCCTTGCGGAATTGGCGCGCCACCGACTCTGGCATGTTCTCCTCGAGCCTCGCTGCGAGCCACTGCTGCAGGATAGGCTGCATCTCGGACGCCATCATCAGTATGCGCATCCCAGCACGGCGTTGATCGTCGTACCAGCAAACCTCGGAATCAACCCGGAAGCGGAGCTGCTGACCCGGTAGCGTGAAGAGGACTCTGACCCGGTTCCCCGGCTTCAGAGGAGGCGCGTTACTCAGTGCCATGCCGCCCTCGCTGATGTTTTCGAGATGGCAAATTACTTCCTTCGCGTCGGCGTCAATCGCCGCGGAAATGGAAATCGGGCAGCGGAAGTAACGACGGCGCTCGCGCACGATCAATCCGAAAGCCGCTTTCAACGTGCGCCCGAGCGAGGCAGGAGAAAGAGGTTTTTCAATCACAAAATTTGGTTGGGTTGTAAACAGCACAGGCTTCTTGGAGTCCGTAATCGCGAAGGTCACTGCGGTGCGGTTGGATTGAGAAAGTTGAACTCGCTCCAGCACCTGGTCCGCCTGTTCCAATCCGAAGTCGACAATTACAGCTTCAAACTTCTTGCGATCCAGCAGACCGAACGCCATGCTGACGTAATCACACACTTCGCTGGAGATCGCGAATTGCCGCATCACGTCGGTCAGCTGCCGAACCGCCGCAGCATCGTTACACACCAAAAGCACGTGGCCTACCGAGGTGCCAGTCGCAGGAGAACTCATGCTCGCGGACTCCCTCTACCTGCTCGTTTGGGATTCTCTAGTGAGTGATTGTGTCCTGAAAAAAGAGGATTGCGAAGTATTTCCGGAATTTCGTCGGAAAACCGGAATTTTCGTGTGGCCGACCGTCGAAAAGCCGGAAACCTCCGGGAGCGCAGTTTATCCAGGGAACGCTGCCCGAGGATTCACCCCACGGCCATCCCTGGTTCGCCTAGTTATCCACCACTCGCTTCCGTTCTCTGCCGCTCCCGTTATGTTTGAGTTGAGGAGTCTGAAGGGTCGCACGGTTGTGGGCGTGTACGTCGAAATGATTGGTGAAGTCCTCGGCCACGAAATCGTAATCTACCGGATGCCTCCGTACTCCCGCGGAAGCCCGGGAGATTTCTGTGGACGGCGAGGTCAGGCCTGGGGGCCGGATGCCTGGGTGGGATGAGGCGGTTTGGATCGAATCTGCGGAATCGGAATCGACTCGTCCAGATTCGTTTATCAGAGGAAGGGTTGCCGCCCGATGGGTCAACAGCACGACAGCACAGATCAGTAACGTGGCCACGGTCGCCATAGGCCGCCAGGATTTGAAACGCGTCTCCCCGTTGCGGAGATAATCGGGCCCCAACAGAAACGGCAGAGAGAGATGGGGTGTCCCGGCGTTTCCGGGAGGCGTGTTTTTCCCCATGGATAAAAGCCCTGAGGCTGCCTCCGATTCAGGCCGCAAGGCGGAAAGCGTCCGCATCCCGGCCGCCGTGGGAATCAGTCCAAGCTGCACGGTTTCCGGCTCCGCGACGGGTTTTCTTCGCAAAGATTGCTCAAGTTCTGCAGCGGCTTCTTTGGCGCGAGCCTTGATGATATGCCAGATGGCAGCCTGCGATCCGAGTTGGTCGTTCATGTCCGGGACGGGCATGTCCGGGATGGAAGGCATGTGCCCAATCTCACTCGACTCGGCGGTGCTGGCTCCTGGGCTGGACGTGGCTTGGTCCGGGTAGGCGAGAATCGCCTCGGACGTCATTACCAGCAAGCAGTCGTCGGCGGTGATTTCGCCTGGTCCAAAAGATTTGACGTGAAAACCGGCGGATCGCAAATCCTCCGCCTGCTTTTCCGAAATATGTGCAACGCGGGCCACATAGACGAAGGAGGGCATAAAAACACTTTGAACCTGCGGATGCAATTGGATGACCAGTTGCGGCGCTCAGACAGGCGACCTAACTGACACAAACAGCGATTCGTCGCGTGGTTTCGCCAATCTTTGAGGAAGGCAGGAAGTAAAAAACTTGCAGGATAGACGCACTCGATAAGCGTCTCCCCAATCGCAGTGGAAGTTCACCTGGCCGGGGCTCGATTGAGGGCTGAAAGAGCCGTCTTTTGCCGCCCATCCGGGCCGAAATTCGACGCATCCAGCCAGCGCTCGAAGGTGGCTTTCCGTGCCGGCCATTCGGCATCGAGCATGGAGAACCAGGCCGTATCCCGATTGCGGCCTTTGACAATCATGTGTTGCCGGAAAACTCCCTCGAACGTAAAACCGAAACGCAACGCCGCTCGACGCGAAGGCGCGTTCAGAGCATTGCACTTCCATTCGTAGCGGCGATAACCGAGGTCTTCGAATACGTGCCGCGCCATCAGGTACAT
>CAZGSU010000120.1:0-21358 GCA_964528615.1 uncultured Acidobacteriaceae bacterium
CTCTCGATCGCGCAGCGGATGCCCGAGACTGCAATCCTTTGCATCCACAACGCGCATCTCTATTACCGCCGCGAGGACGTCCTGCAAGGTATCTGGAATTGCAGGGACACCTTCAAAGCCAACCAGCGGGCGATCGTTCTCCTTACGACGCTGGGCGCCACCCTACCGCCGGAGATCGCCGGCGACGTCATGAGCTTCGACGAACCGCTGCCGACGCTCGAAGAGCTGAACCGCATCATCGCGCTGCAATATGACGCGGTGGGCATCACTCCACCAACAGACGGCACGCTCATCAAAGCCGTCGACGCCGTATGCGGCCTGGCCGCATTCTCGGCCGAGCAAGTCACCGCAATGTCGTTTCAAAAACGGGACGGCAAGATTGTGCTCGATGTCGAATCGCTCTGGGAACGCAAACGCCAGCAGATCGAAGCAACGCCAGGTCTCGCCGTCTGGCGCAAGCTCGCCAAGTTCAACGATATCGGCGGGCTCGAAAACCTCAAGGAATTCATGCGCCTGATCATCAACGGCGAAGAATCGCCGAGGGTAATTATTTTCCTCGACGAGGTCGAAAAGGCGCTGGCCGGGGCTTCCGGCGAATCCGGTGATTCATCCGGAACCTCGCAGGAAATGCATGGGACGCTGCTCACCGAGATGGAGAACCAGAACTACGATGGCTTCATTCTCGTCGGGCCGCCCGGCACGTGCAAATCCCAATTCGCCAAAGCCGCTGCCGGCGAAGCGCAGATCCCCGGCATCTGCTTCGATCTATCCGCCATGAAGAGCAAGTTCGTGGGCAGCTCAAACGAGCAGCTTAACAACGCACTGCGCGTGGTACGCTCCGTATCGCAAGGACGGGCATGTTTTATTGCCACGTGCAATAAGATTGCCGCGCTACCGCCCGAACTCAAGCGCCGCTTCAAATCCGGCACGTTCTATATCGATCTCCCGACGCTGGAAGAGCGCCGCATGATCTGGGAGATCTACATGAAGGAATACAAGATCCAGCCGCAAGAGTTTCCGCCCGATGATGGCTGGACTGGAGCGGAGATTAAAGTGTGCTGCTTCAACGCCTGGCGCTTCAAGCGATCGCTCATCCAGGCCGCCGACTACATCACGCCAGTCGCTCGGACCAATGCCAAATCGATCGAAGACCTGCGGATGCAGGCCAACGAGAACTTCATCAGCGCCAGCTACCCTGGCTTCTACCGCTACAACCGCGCCGCAGGATCAGCGCCGGCGCCAACGAAAGCGAGGCAGATAACCGTATGAGCAGGCCTCTGGTTCGTTGTTAAGAGGTGCCTCGTCGAGCACTACCAGTACGGTCGCGACTGCGATCAGATGATCTGCACCGCGTCTGCAATGACTGCGACTTGGTCGCTGCGGAACCGCACGCTCACCATCGACCTGTAGAAAGCCCGCGAGATTACAGGTAAGAAACCGGAAGGCTTCGTTCCGGACGCCCACTTACATGATTGCCCGGAATGCGGGATCTGCTGGGCATGCACAGCACAACTTACGGTTTGGGAAGAGCTACACAACAGGCACGAAGACATGCTGTGTCCCCATCATCACCACCACCACAACAAGGAGAACTAACAGATATGCCATGCGACAGTGTTTATCAGACACCTATCGTCTTCACCAGCATCGCTCACAAAGTGGAACACATCGACCTGCTGGCGGCCGGCTTCAAAGAGCTCGGCTTCCAAGTCGTTGCCAGGGCGAACGGGTTCACCATCCATAATCGCTCTTTCTCTGGGCGGGAAAGCACCGGCACTTACATCAAGGGCGTCTTCAACGTGCCTGAACGATGGAACCTTGATCTGAACCGAGTCAAGCAAGCTTACTCGGCGCAGGTTGTCATGAGTCAGGCCAAACGCTTTGGCTGGAATCTAACCCGCAAGTCAGCCACGGAATTTGAAGTACAGAGGAGGTCATAACATGGCTGCCAACTTTGACAAGATCCAGGTCACGATCCTGCCCGACGGCACGATCAAGATGGAAACAAATAAAATCTCCGGTCCCAATCACCTCTCGGCCGAGAAGTTCGTCAAGGCCGTCAACGAGCTCGCCGGCGGGGAAACCACCGCGACGCGCAAGGTGGGCGCCATGCACCAGCACGTGCACAACGAACACACCCACACCCATTAGCCGTGGCTGAGAAGCCGCGAAAACCTCAACCGTAAGTCAATCTAGGAGCGAAACACCAATGAGTAACATAACGACGAACGCACAGCAGTCCCTCGAGAGCAAGGCTCTTGTCCTGGTCATCAACTTTGGTAAGTTCGGCAATGCCAAAAAGATGCAGGCCGAGATCGCCAACCAGATGATTGCAGTCCTGGGGGAAGAAGACAACGCCACAACCGAGAAGCGCCGCGAGATGGTCAGCGCCCGAAAGAAGCTGCTCGTCTCGCCGGAGCTCGACGCCATCACCACCTTCGACGGCGAGACTAAGAAGATGCTGGAACTCAACTGCGTGGACAGCACGCTATTGAAGGGCGCCTACTTCGTCCCGCTCGCCAAGGTCGAGCCGATCACCCTCAAGCTGGAGAAGCGCCTTGCCGATCGCGAAGGGCTGATCAGCGCATTCTGCTCGACGTATGAAACCCGAGTACTCGAAGCACAGGGACCGCTCGGCGCTGCTTGGGATCCGCGCAACTACCGCAAGAACGTCCGGCAGTCATTCAAAATGGAATGGCGCTGGCTCAGGATGGATGTACCTGGCCGCCTGAAGGAGATCAGTGCCCAGATTTTCGAGCAGGAACGAGTCAAGGCCGCCGCGATGTGGGCCGATGCACTCGAAAGCGCCAAACAGCTGCTGCGCGAGAATATGCGCGAGCTGGTTGCCCACATGGTCGATCGCTTGACGCCGGGAGCGGACGGTAAACCGAACGTCTTCCGGAATAGCATGCTGGCCAACATCAACGACTTCCTGGATACATTCCAGTCCAGGAATATCACCGACGACTCCGACCTTCAGGAGATCGTCACCAACGCCCGCAAGCTGCTCTCCGGCGTCGAGCCCACGGATCTCCGCGAGAACGACTCCACCCGCAACTTCGTCCAGCAGCAATTCCAGGCGATTCAGCTGACCTTGGATGGCATGATCGGATCCAAGCCGCAGCGCAAGATCACCTTCGCCGACGAAAGGGCCGCGTAGGGAAAAAATGGGGCCGAGCGGCTCAAGCTCGGCCCCTGCACTTCAGGAGGCAACTACTCGACATGCCACAATACACCTGCGTCTACTACGAACTCAACCGGATCGAACACACGGTTGAGGCGAAAGACCCACAAGCCGCCCGGCGCAAGAGCCGGCGCGAAACCAATAACAACGGCTGGGATGCGTGCGATGAGATCACCCATGGAACCAAAGGCGTAGAAGAAGTCCTCGACGCCAAAGGTCACTCCGTCTGGCTCATGCCGGATGCACCACCCAAACGGCTAAGGACTAGCCGCAAGCCATTCCGCTGGAAGAAGGCGATACATGATGGCGCGCATCGTTGACGCTTTAACGGCCGCGTCCGTCGCCCGCATCGAGCGCCTGGCCGAACCGGAGCGCTCGCTCGCTATGATGAACGAGCCGGGCACCTGGCCCGCTTATCCCTTCCTGATGGTTCGACACTCGAGTTTCAAGCTTGGCGATAAAGACGTCGACGCCGGGCTTGGATTCATGATCCCCGATCCATCGACCAACACGGCTTACCCGATCGTACTCTTGGGCAATTTCACCTACCACGTGGTCCTGCTCAAGGACAAACTGAATACCCTCCCGCGGAAGCGCTACACGTCGCTAGAGCTCGTAGTCGCCGACGGCTGGCGGGTCGACTAACATCCGCGGCGGCAGTTTGTCCGCGTCCACAACATCTCGAGCGCAGGGCAATGGCTTCACGCAGGCCCGAAGCGTTCCACCCCTTGGTCCCATTGTGGGCCAGGGGTTTTTTTTGTTTCTTTTGTCAAGAATTCGGTCATCTCCGACCGAAACTGCCAACAACTAAAACCAGCTTGGCGACAGCCCTGGAGGCCCAACTGGCGCCACGGCCCAATCAAGAACTGCCGGGCTCCGGTCGGGGGCCCCGGGCTTGGGGGGCCAGGGGGCCAGGGGGGCCAGGGGGGGCCACAGGGGGGCCTGGGTCCTGGGACCCGGGGGGAAGTGCACGCGACCTGGAAGATGAACCAGAAGGAGCGCATGGGCAAAATTCGCCCAGACCGCTGGTTGGTTGGGCACACTACCCAGCTCTTCCACAATGCGGTAATTGGGAAATGACCCTGCCGCGATCGTGAGTAGATCCGGGATGTGTTGCAGAAACGAAGGGTTGCGCAACAAACCGACGATCGCTCAGTTTTCTAGGATTCCGGTGTTGCGAAAAGGTATTGCATTACAGGTTTGATTGGCGATATATTTGTGCAATGCTGATCGGCTACGCTCGCGTGTCAACTAATGATCAGGATGCCGCCGCGCAGGTGGCGGCACTGAAGGGCGCTGGATGCGAGCGCATTTATCGGGAAAAGGCCTCCGGTGGACGGTGGGAGCGGCCCGAACTCCGCAGGCTGCTCGATCAACTCCGCAAGGGCGACGTTCTTATTGTGTGGAAACTCGACCGGCTCTCCCGTTCGCTCCGCGATGTCCTGACAATCATGGAACGAATAGCTGAGGCCAACGCAGGATTCCGCAGCCTGACCGAGGCGGTCGACACCACGACCCCGGCAGGAAGGATGATGATGCATATGGTCGGTGCGTTTGCCGAATTTGAGCGTGCGATGCTCCGCGAACGCACGAAGGCCGGTTTAGAATCAGCACGCCGGAATGGACGCATCGGTGGCCGCCGCCCAAAGCTCTCGCGTCAACAACAGGGCGAGATCACTCGAATGGTCTCCCGGGGCGAAAAGACGGCCGCTGATGCCGCACGGCTCTTCAAGATCCATCCGGCCACAGTGTCGCGTCTACTGTCCAAAGCCCGTTTGGTTAATGATCGGGAGAGGGCGCCTCGCTCGCGGTCGAAGAAGGCTGCCTTACGCCAATCCTTCTGAGCGTGCCGCGCTTCAATGGACCATCTAAACACCTCCACAGCACAACTGGCGCCACAAAGATGGAAAAATTCACGGATGAGAACGGGGCGGGAGCGGCGGCAAAGCTGACCCGAACTCGTCTAGGCCCCGCTCGTCTGGGCCCCGCTTGACCAGGAGCCGGGAATGCCGCAAAGTAAGGAGACCAACATCCGTTGGCGGGAGGCTGAACGATGAGATGTGCCCTGGTTTTCACCGCTGTTTTTGCTTCTGTCCTGATGGCCGCTGATGTCAGCGGCACCTGGAAGGGCACTGCTGAAACCCAGTTCGGGGCCGTCGAGCGGACCTTCGTGTTCAAAGTAGATGGCAACACACTCACCGGCGAAACATCCAGCGACCGGTTCGGCAAATCCGCCATCGAGGACGGTAAGATCGACGGCGACAACCTGTCGTTCACAATCACCGTGAGCTTTCAGGGCAACGAAGCCAAGGTGAATTACAAAGGCAAGGTAAGCGGCGATACCATCAAGTTCACTGTTGAAATCCCCGGCGCTGACAAGCCCATTGAATACACCGCCAAACGGGTTTCGTAAAGCGGCGACGTGCCCGACTGTTTGTGGTGGGTCGTCTTCGTTCAATACGCCGCCGAGCTGCCGGAAGCATGTCTTACGAGTCGGGCGTTTCCCCTCCGAGTGCATTATTGACGTGATCGCGACATTACGGGAGTAATGTTGACCGTCGCCCACAAGCCCTTCCGTTATCACGCACTTGCAGCCAAAGCGCGTCGCTGGTCAACCCACGCACGATTTGATCCTGAATTACACGGAGATATATAAACAGTATTCCCGCGCTCTTCACTAGGCTGCCATGTGAACTCAGATGGGTAGGTGTGACTCACTCTTGCTCCCGATGTTGACTGCGATATTCAAACTCGACGCTTACCGGCGACGGGCTAGCTTTCGAACCTGCTCATCTGGCCAATTCATCGGAAGTTCTCTACCAGCACCAGGTTGCTTCCGACTTGGTCGACTTGCGTGTACAGGATCCAGCGGCCGTCGGGAGAGACGGAAATTGCCGTGTCGCCGGTTCCCACATTCGTTCCCCGCGGGAATTCATACACCGTCGTCGATCGCCGGTTGCGGAAGTTGTAAAACTGGATCAGGGGGTGCACCGCATCCTTCCAGTCGAAGAAGCAAATCCCGTCTCTCGCCACCGCCCAAATGCTTTGACCGGCCTTATTGAACACCTGGTCTTCATCCCCGCCCTCCACCGGAACGCTCCAGATACCGGGCCCCTGGTACTTGGCGTAAAGAAGCATTTTGCCATCCAGCGATTCAAAGGCCTCTCGTCCGCCGCCCTTGGTCACCTGCCCAGCGTTGCCGCCTTGCGCGGGCGCCTTCCAGACCTGCCACTTCCCGCTGCGGTTTGATCCGAAGTAAACCCATTTCCCATCGCCCGACCAGCTTGGGCGCACATTGTTAGTGGCGCCCTGGGTCAACTGCCGGGGCGCGCCGCCGTCCGCGCTGATTACGAAGATGTGACTGTTGCCGGACTTGGGCGCATCGAAAGCGATCCACCGGCTGTCCGGCGACCAGCGTGGGCTTCCGGGCGGAGGGCCGCCAAACGAGGTCAACTGGGTGGGCTCGCCACCGCTGCTGTCGCACGTCCAAAGCTCCTGTGTGCCCGAGCGCCAAGAGGAGAAGACGATTTTCTTGCCGTCGGGAGAGTATTGCGGCTCATCTTCCACTTGGGTGGACGCGATCCACTTCTCGGGTGGGCCTCTTCGCTGGCTCGACGTCGGGCCAGGAATGCGCCAGATGTCAGAATCCCCGACGAATCGCGTGTATGCCAGCCGATTCGCGTGGCGGGAAACCGAGGGCGTCGTACCGCTTTGGCCCACGCCCACCAGTGGTTCCGGCTCCCCGCCGGCGGCCGGGATCATCCGCAGTGCAATGCCGCCGGACACCTGGAGCGAGAACACGAGACTCCGGCCGTCCGGTGTCCAGTCCAAGCCGTCGATCAGGCCCAGCCCGGAGGTGGTGCGCCGCGGCGTGGTGGCGGCCGAGCCTTCGGCCGTGAGCGGTAGCACGTAAATGTCATCGGTGAAATTAGACAGCCTCCTGACGAACGCCAGGCTCTTGCCATCGGGAGAAAAACGGGGCGACGAATCGCCGCTGTATTCGCGGGGAGGGGATGTCATACGGCGCTTCTCCCGCGTTTCGATCGATACGAAGTAGATACCCGCGCTCTCGTTCGGCGCTCGATCGCTGACTGCCAGGACCTTTCCATCCGGTGACCAGGCTAGGCTGGCGCTGTACGGTTCCATCATGCTGTAGAGTTCGGGGGTTACCGATACCTGGCCCAGCTTTCGCTCCTGGCCGCCGAGAGACGGAATTACCAGAATATCGGCCGTGGAACCCAGGAATCTGAGAAAAGCGATCCGTCCGCCATCCGGCGACCACACCGGAAACATTTCCTCTGCCTGGTTCGTTGTGAGTCTCAGTGGCGTGCCGCCGTCCACCAGCTTGACGTAGATGTCGAAATTGTCACCTTTCTCCCCGTCCCACGCAAACGCCACCTGCTTTCCATCCGGAGAGAGCGCCGGATCGACCTGGCGTCCGGGATAACTGGTCAGAGGAACCATCTTCGGAGTAGCGCGCGGCACCGTTGGTGCGCGGAATCGCATCCAGGTGCCGATCCACACCACGAGGAGAAGCACTATCAAAGCCGGCACCCACCACGTGCGCGCGCGGTGGGATGGAACGGCCGCTGCACCCGGCGCCCCCAGCTTGCCAGAATCGGATTCCTCTTTCAGTTCGAGCAGCGCGACTTTCAGATCATCCGCGTGCTGGAACCGGCGCGCCGGATCCTTACGTAGGCAACGGACGATGGTCTTGTCGAGATCGCGCGGAACGTCCGGGGGCGCAGGAGCCGGCTCCTCCTTCAAGATGGCGGACAAGGTAGAGAGTCTGGAATCACCGCGGAACGCTCTTCGGCCGGTGACCATTTCGTACAGCACGGAGCCGAACGAAAAGATGTCGGACCGTACGTCAACTTTCTTGCCCTCCGCCTGCTCCGGAGACATGTAGGCCACGGTTCCTACGATGGTGCCTTCCTCGGTATCAGGCTTTTCCGCCCTCACGGTTCTGGTCTCGCCGAGTTCTCCGGGGGCCGGCTCGGTCAGCTTGGCCAGGCCGAAATCCAGCACTTTCACCACACCATCGCCCGTGACCATGATGTTGGAGGGTTTCAAATCACGGTGGATGATTCCGGCGGAGTGGGCTTTAACCAGGGCGTCCGCTATTTGTACGGTGTAGCGCAAGACTTCTGCTAGAGGCATGCCCTTGCGGCCGATTAACTGGTCGAGTGTCTTGCCGGCCACGTACTCCATGGCGATGAACGGCACGCCGTCCGTTTCCGCGATGTCGTAGATGTGAATGATGTTGGGATGGTTCAGCGCGGAAGCCGCCTTGGCCTCTTGCACGAAGCGGCGCATCCGCTCGGAATCGACGACCTTCTCAGGAGGCAAGAGTTTCAGGGCCACGAAGCGGTCCAGGTGGGTATCGCGCGCTTTCCACACCACCCCCATGCCGCCTTCACCGAGTTTCTCGACGATGTTGTAATGCAGCAGTGTCCGCCCGATCACGTGGCGCCTTTCACAGGCCGATTCCGCGTATCATACACCCTCGTGGTGCGCCGGGTCTGAAGGGAGAATCCATCGTCGTTCAGAGATTCCTCCCGTAACACGCCGGTCACTTCCGAAGCGATGAGCTCCCACGGAGCGTGGGGCATCATGATGGAAGCGCGACATCACGGGAGGAATGACTCGGATCTAGCATTGCAGGATCACGAACGGCACAATTCACCACCACAGGCTCACGCCTGCGGCGGACGGTTACGCCCGCTCGTGCGTGGCGGCGCGGAACGTATTTATTCGAATGCTGATCTCCGGCCAGCCAGCGCTTCAGGTCGGCATGGGCGGTGGCGCGACGCTGTTCTTTGCCCGCCTCGGCCGCGGGAAGCGACCGTCAGCTCCAGGATCGTGCCGTTGGGGTCGATGGCGCAAGAGGCACAGTCGGTTTGTTGCACTGAGGGGTGACAAGAGGGGTGTTAAAGTGGAGCGCGAGCGTTAAGCAAATGGCTCCGACAAATCAGCTGGCGTACATCGAAACGCCGCCTCCTACAGGCGACCCCGTGAAAAGCCTGAGCGAATTTCTAACCGCCTCGGGAACGTGGCACGAGAAAACGGCCAGTAAGAACCGTGGGATGTTAAGCGACCTTTGGTATAGAGGCGTCAATAGGCACTATGCACACCAAGCACCAGGCGTTTACAGAGAGAAGTTTAGTGAGCGCGCAAAGCATTTGCAGGTTGGCGGGGGAATGGAGAGAAAACGATTATATCTGGAACGCTATATGATTTCGCAATTCCGTAGAGCCGGGGCCCCATTTCTAGCAGGCTATAGCACAACGCAAATCTACTTCTCAGCTCAGCATTATGGTTTGCCAACGCGGCTCCTTGATTGGTCAACGAATCCACTCGCGCCGATCCGCGCAGAAAGATGTTCTTGGCTTTCCGTCCCATGATCGCCTCAAATCGCAGCCAGGGTCTTGTGTCGCTCTATCAGCGCAAGTATATCCCGATGGTCGACGAAGATTCGACGGTCAATGCGAACCACGGCAAGCTTGTTCTCGCGGATTAGGTGCTCGACCGCAGCTACAGTTCTCCCCAGCTTGCGGGCAACCTGCTCGTGAGCAGGAGTGTTTCCTCACCCGCAGGCAGCGTGGGCCGCATGTGCGCAAGCACCTTGGTCGCAACCCGGTCCGCCACAGCATCGACAAATGCAGTGAGATCGACCCCTGGCAGTGACGATATGTCCTGATGCTGGTCCTCCGTAGCTTCAATAAGGGGCCAATACGCCCTATGTATCATCGATCCCATGACAAGCTTTCTTCCCGGGGCACGCACTTCGCCCCAATAGGTTTTTTCGAAACCCTTTTCCGAGTCCTCCCAAGAGCCTTGCGCCTTCATCCGGAGCGCACGGTGCTGTTTTCGCCCACCAGGAATTCAGCCAGCCAGGTTGCCAAAACGGAATTTCGGACAGCGCCTCGCCATGCAACATCAAGTGGACCTCCGCCAGACGAACCATCTGCCATTCGAGTCCCTCTACTTACTAAGGAATGGCAAGGGTAGGAATCGGACAGTCAGATCAACTTTTTTTCGTCGGGTCTCCATCGCACATAGCTTCGCGAATGTCGTATTGCGGTTTACTCAATGCCCTCATGGCGCTAGCCAGCGGATCTTCCCTTGCTGCCGGTGCTCTTAAGGCCGGGGTCGGTAGCACAGGTAGCGGCCTGTTCTGAACAAAAGGGGGATGAGCCCTCTCCCGCCGAATGCGGCTAATGTAGTTCCGTAAGAGTTGATACGAAACTTCGATGCCGTCTTCAACCAGCCGCTGATGGATGTCCCGTAGTGTGTGGCCCGTGCTCAGTGTGGCCACAATCTCCGGGTACAAGCCGCGGAGGAAGGCGATCTTTGACCGCGGTATCTCAGTCTTCAGTGCGCGGAAGTGCACCAGAGCTAACCGGCTTGTTTGCACAGACTGCACCAACTTGTAAGCAGTATGGAGCAAAGTGTTGCAAAGTGTAAACAACCTGAAGCAGAGTGCACCTCGGGCGATGACAAACTAAACAGCAAAAACGTGGAGGGGAACATAAAGGAGCGGGATTCGTTTGGCGGTCTTGTTCCGATTTAGTTCTCTCGCGTGAGGCAGTTAGACCGGGGTGCACTCCTACAAGAGCGAATCCCAAATGGGATGCACCCATTTTTTTACAATTTCTCTGTCCGAAAACACCCTCTGCCATTCCTTACATAGTGAGAGGGCATTCATGCCACAACGATCCATCCGGTTTTCGGATACGACGAGCCAACGGATTTGGCACGCCGCGCTGGAGGTCGTCTATGGGCGATAGCAAACCGAAGGAATTCCGGCTGCATCCGCACCGACCGCGCGGCCGGCAAGCCAGCTCGCCCAAGCTTTGGTGTTCTGCCTACCTCTGGATGCGTCGATACCTCCGCGTACAAAGGGCTCAACGGTGTAAGCCTCGGTCCACAAGACACTTCTCGTCCCACCCGTATCATCAGCGCTGCGCCGTGCGGGTTATGTACGCCAAGAATTCCACGCGAGGCCAATGGAAAGCACACGGTCGCTATATCGTCCGCGAGAGCGCCCGCATGGGGCGCATGCCAGAGGGCGGGATTGATGCGACGGAGCGAGGAATCAATGTCCCCGCCCGGCTAGACCAATGGCAATCCGCCGGTGATGAGCGTATTTGGAAAATCATCGTGTCACCCGAGTTCGGAGACAAGGTCGACTTGGTGCGACTGACACGAGATCTGATGCAGCGCATCATCAGTGATCTCAATACCGGACTGGAATGGGTCGCCATGGCACACTTCAATACCGATAACCCTCACGTTCACATCGCTCTGCGCGGCATTCGCGAGAACGGTAAGTCGCTTCGTATTGAGCGCGATTACATTAAGCAAGGCATTCGGAGCATCGCGGAGGATCTCTGTACCCGGCAGCTCGGCTATCGCACACAGTTCGATGTCGCTGAAGCCCGGCGCCGTGAGGTCTCACAGCAACGCTTCACTTCGCTAGATCGCGCCATCGCCCGGAACAAAGCGACGACAGATCACTCCTGGGACTTTCTGGTCCGTCAGGATCCGATTGGGTCGTTTGGCCACTACGTCATCGCCCGACTGAGGAAGCTGGAAAGCATGGGACTGGCAGCAGCTGCCGGGCTGAACCAGTGGCGGGTGTGGCAGGACTTCGAAACCGCGTTGCGAGCGATGCAGCGCTTGGGAGATCGGCAAAAAGTCCTGGCCGCTCATGGCGTGCCTGTCTCGGACCCGCGATTACCACTGGTGATGTTCGATCTGCGAAATTGCACAACGGTTGAGGGCCGAGTCCTGGTACACGGCGAAGACGAAGGGACCGGCCGCACTTTCATGATGATCGAGGGCACCGATGCCAAAGTGCACTGCATCTATCACACGCCTGAAATGGCCGATGCGCGAGGACGCGGCGGATTGCGAGCAAACAGTTTCGTACGGCTACGCAAGCTATTCGAGCACGGACGGCCTTCGATCGAAATCAACGAGTGGGGCCGGTACGAAAAGAGTGCGAGCGATCGACTTCATCACGAAGAAACGGCCGGGAGATTCTGGAAGACGGGCATAGCCCTTGGTGAAGATGGCCCGGGCGGCGGCCTCGAACATGATCAAAGCGCCGTTGGCAAAGCAGCGGCCGAGCTTGACGAAGTACGGAAGAGAAATCGGGAGCAAGATCATTCACGGGATCGCTGAATTGAGAGTTCCGGTAGTGTCGGACTCCTACGCATTTCACCGCGTGCCCGTTCCGTGACAGAGCCGGCTTTCAAGTTTCCTCGAACGCGACTTCCCGAGACTAATGTCGAGCGCTGCCTGCAAGCCCTTTCGTTATCAAGTACTTGCAGCCGAAGCGGGCCGCTGGACACCCACACACGTTTTGGTTCTGAATTACAAGGGGATTTCGCGCCAGCAATCGCGCTCCATGTGTGGCTCCATAACCAAATTCTCGCGCAAAATAATGAGACAGGCGCGCTGTTTTCTGATGGGCTCGCAGCAGTTCTCCAAAGCGCCACCGACCAGGTTCGACGCAAATCTCCACGACACATCCGACATATTTTTAGCTATTCCACAGAAGATTGGGAGTCGTCAAGGTCAACTTCGGGCTTCGATCCGGTCGAAGTTGACAACCACCGGCTAGTAGATAGACACTAAATAAGCTTTTCTATTGCTTGGAGGGGAATTCGATGCGCTTGACGTGTCTCGCTTCTTTGTTTTTTGTTTGCACTTTTCTCCGTGCGGCGGACCCCACCGGGACCATCGCTGGATCGATTCAAGATCCGAGCGGCGCCGCCATAGCCAACGCGAAGGTGACGGCGACGGTGATTGCCACCGGGCTGAAGCGCGAAACCGAGAGCGGAAGCAGCGGCAATTATGTGTTTCCTCTGCTGCCCGCCGGAATCTATAGCATCACGGTGGAAGTGCCCGGCTTCGAGCGGCTCGAACTGCGCGGCATCGAAGTCAAGACGGATCAGAACTCTTCTGTCCCCATCACGTTGAAGATAGGCAGCTCGTCGCAGTCAGTGACGGTTGAGGCGAACGCCCAAATGATCGAGACACGCTCGGGAGCCTTGAGCCAGGTCATTACTGAACAGAGGATCATTGACCTGCCGCTGAATGGGCGCAACGCCGCAGCGCTGATATTGTTGACCCCGGGAACCGCGGATTTGCGCGCGGGAAACGCGAACGGATCCGGTGACACGATTCAAACCGCTAGTTCGCCGGACGCGATGTCGATCACAACCAATGGCGCCCGGGCCGACACAGTGAATTACAATCTCGACGGCGGCAGCAATCAGGACCACTACACCAACGTCAATAACCCTTTTCCTAACCCAGACGCTGTTCAGGAGTTCAGCGTGCAAACGAACAGTTACAGCGCTGAATATGGGCGCGGTTCGGGGGCCATTGTCAACGTGGTGACGAAATCCGGCACAAACGAATTCCATGGCACGGCGTTTGACTTTCTGCGCAATGGCGACCTGAACGCCCGGAACTTCTTCGCTGCCGCACCGGACCAGCTCAAGCGCAACCAGTACGGAGGGACTTTCGGCGGACCCATTTTGAAGGACAAGCTCTTTTTCTTCGGCACCTATCAGGGAATGCAGTCTCGTGACGTTTCGGAAGGCAACTCCACTACCGTGCCGACAGATGCCGAGCGTAACGGCGATTTTTCGGCTCTGAGCCGGCAGTTAGTGAATCCGTATACCGGAGTGCCCTATCCGAACAATCAGATCCCTTCGAGCCAGTTCACCCCTGCAAGTCTCGCCATCCTCAAGCTGGTTCCACCCGCGGTTGATTCGAGCGGTGTGGTCTATTACAACCTGCCGGACAACGAACACGACAATCAGTTCATGACGCGCGCGGATTACAACATGAGCAAGCAGCGCATCTACGGGCGCTACTTCTACGACCGCTACGGGAAAGACCCGGTGGTGGGGAGTCAGAACATCGTCACCTCGGGCCGAGGATGGAACATTTGGGATCAGGGAGTTTCCGTTAGTGATACGTATACCTTCAGCCCCACGCTGCTCAACAACGCCATCTTTTCTTATAACCGCAATAACAGCGCGATCATCAGCGGCGCGCCGTTCAGCTTCGCGAGTATCGGTGTCCCCATTGCGAGCACCAACCCGGCGGAAATAGCCCTCTCCGTATCGGGTTTCTTCGGCATCAGCTCCGGACACCCGGGACATTTCAATCGCCACAACTTCCACTTCACCGACAGCTTCCACTGGATCCATGGCCGCCACGAAATCTCCGTCGGCGGGGACTTCATGAAGATGGATGTAGACTTGATCAACACGTACCGCCAGAACGGCAACTTCAAGTTCAGTGGTACGGGTAATACCGGGAATTCCTTCGCGGACTTCCTGATTGGCGACGTGCACCAATTCATCCAGGGTGGCGGCGAATACGCAGCCCGCCGTGGCAATTTGGGCAGCCTCTTCATTCAGGACAACTTCAAAGTGAGCCGCAGCCTGGTGCTGAACCTGGGGCTCCGTTGGGATCCGTTCATCCCCTATCATGACGAAGAGGGCCGCACGGAGTGCTTCCTGCCCGGGCAACAATCGACGCGATTCCCGAATGCTCCGGGAGGCTATCTTTTCGCCGGTGACTCTGGTTGTCCGTCGGGCGGCTTTTTGTCGAGCTGGAAGGACTTCGGTCCGCGCCTCGGTTTCGCCTATAATCCCGGTGGAAAAAGCAAGACAACGATCCGTGGGGGATGGGGCCTGTTTTATCAGCCGCCGTTCGTTGAGGCTTTCAACAACATGGTGGATAGCGCGCCATTCAGCCCGCAATACAGTTTCTTCAATGTGCCCTTCATGAATCCATATCAGGGGGCGACCAACCCCTTCCCGGGGGCATATGCTCCGCAGCTTCCACCGAAGAATGTGGCCTTCGATCTTCCGCTGAGCCTGGCAGTTGCGTACCAGCACAACTGGACGCCGTCAAGGGTCCAGAACTGGAATCTGACTGTCGAGCACCAAGTGTCTACCGACATCCTGGTTCGCGTAGGCTACGTGGCTTCGTCGGGCCGGCACCTGGCTTACAACACCGACGTTAACGCTCCGTTGCCCAGCCCCACGGCGACCGCTGATAACGAGGACGCGCGCCGACCTTACCAGCAGTACGGCCAGATCACCATGGATACCTCCGGCGCAAATTCCATATACAACTCTTTACAGATTGCGGTAGAGAAGCGCTTCTCCCACGGCGTCACCCTCAGCGCGAATTACACATGGAGCAAGAGCCTTGATACCGTGTCGTATCAAACCGACCTGTGCGGCATCAACATAATCAATCCCTACGATCTCAACGCATATCGAGGCGTTTCCGATTACAACGTCCCGCACCGGTTCGTCCTGAACTACCTTTGGCAGCTTCCCTCACCCAAACAAGGTTTGGCGAAGACTCTTCTGGGAGGCTGGGAGACAACGGCGATCTGGAACTGGCAAAGCGGCTTTCCGCTGAACATTGCCACGGCGGGAGATTACTCGTTCAGCCTTCCCGAGGTTTCCAATGACCAGGCGCAGTATGTTTCCACGCCACACTACACCAGCGGGTCGACAGCTGCCAAGCTCGCGCAATGGTTCACAACCAGCGCCTTTACTACACCGGCCAACAATACTTTCGGCAACGTGGGACGCAATACATTGATTGGGCCAGGAACCTTCAATTTCGATTTCTCGGCGCACAAGACCTTCAGCTTCGGCGAGCGATACAAGCTCGAATATCGCGCGGAGTTCTTCAACTTCCTCAACCACCCACTCTTCACCAATCCCGATACCACTGTGACGGACAGCACTTTCGGCCAGATCACCACTGCGCGGGATCCGCGCATCACTCAGATGGCGCTTAAACTGATATTTTAGGTGACGCGCCGGCAGCTACTTTTGCTTTCGGGCGCCGGGACGCTTCTGACCCCGGCGCTCAAAGCTTCGGAACCCCAGAATCTCTCGTACCCCCTGCGTGAGATCCAAGGCTCACTGACCCCGCCCGAGTTCTTCTTTGTTCGGGACCATTTCAACGAGCCGCAACTTTCGCTGGAGAACTGGCAGCTGCGAATTGAGGGCCGGGTGGCTCGTCCCTACACGCTGAGTTTCAGTGATTTGCTTGAGCTGCCGGCGAAGAAGGTGGAGGCGGTGCTGGAGTGCTCGGGAAACGCGGCTAACGGTGCGGCGGCCAGCAATGGCGTCTGGGAAGGTGTGCCTGTCTCGTACTTGCTCGAACCCGCCGGGATAGATCGCGAGGCGGCGTTCCTGGCGTTCGAGGGCGCGGATGCCGGCCGCCTCCTCCAGGATTCTGCGCCGCTGCCGTACGCTCAGCTTGTGCCGCTCGAGAAGTGTCTGGATGCCTCAAGCCTAGTGGCGTTCAAGATGAACGATCTCTTCTTGCCCCGGCGGAATGGTTTTCCGGCACGCGCTCTGTTTCCCGGCTGGTACGCCATGGACTCGGTCAAATGGTTGCGACGTATCGAGGTATTAAGCGCCAGCGACCGGCAAACCGCCTTCTACCAGAGCGGCATGGACCACGTTTACAATCGTGTAGTTCGAACCGACGCCGGCCAGCAAATCACGCGCCTTTCTTCGCTGCAGGTCAAGTCTGTGGTCGCCTGGCCATCCGATAAAATGAATCTCCCCGCCGGCAGGCATCGGGTTTGGGGATTCGCCTGGACCGGAATCGGTGGGATTCGGGAAGTTGTGCTTTCCATAGATGGCGGCAAAACGTGGATTCCCGTCCAACTGCAGCCGTCGTCCGAGCAATATTCCTGGGTTCGATGGAGCTACACGTGGAGCGCATCGCCCGGTGACTACGTACTGATGAGCCGCGCTTCAGACACACAGGGCAATCAGCAGCCGCTGCGGCGGGACAAAACGCGCAAGGATGTCTATGAGCTCAACTGGTGTGCGCCACTCCAGTGCAGTGTGCGCTAAGAGTCTGGGCCTCGCCGTCATTGCGCTCTCCGCCCACTCCCTGGGTGTTGCCGCCGATTGTCCTTCCCGCCCGCTGACTGCTCAGGAGGGCGCGGCGCGCCTGAAGGAGTTGGACCGGGCAGCGCAGAGCGAAATGCAGCAGCACCGCTACGCCGAGGCCGTACAGGATTATCACGAGGCCAGCTGCATAGCGCCGGACAGCGCGCCAGTGTTCTACAGTCTTGGTGTGGCCCACGCTGCGGCCGGCGATTTTCTCGCCGCTCGCAAGTCGTTGAACACCGCAGATCGTCTACAGCCCTCGAATGTGCTGCCGCTTGCGATGCTGGTGCGCGTCAATTTTTCCCTCGGTGACACAGAGGGCCTGAAGGCCGCTCTGCGCGAAGCCGCCAAGCGCTTTCCTCGCGACGGAAATCTACACGCGACATTAGCCGAGTTCCTGGCGGAGAACAAGCTGGTGGATCTCGCCCTGGCCGAGTCCTTACGGGCACAACACGCCAGCGGCTCGAGCGCCGGGTCATTGATGCAGCTTGCCGTTCTGGAGAATACGGTGGGGGCCTATGACGATGCCATCCGCAATGCGGCGGCCATTCAGCAACAAACGCAGTTGCCCGAAGCCGTCCGGGCTTCCGCAGCCGGAGTTGCCGGTTTGAGTTATGAGAGCACGGGGCAACGGGACAAAGCCATCGCTCATCTGCGGGAGGCCATCCGGATTGATCCGTTGCAGGAGAACTCGCATCTGGCTTTGGCTTTTCTTTTGGAGAAGGCGCAGCGGTATGCCGACGCGGTGAATGTCCTTCAAGAGGGCCGGCGCAAACTTCCAGGCTCCACTGCTCTGCTGTTGCCGCTCGGGTCCGATCTGGTGCGCGCCGAGCAGTATCAGGCAGGTATTAAAGTCTTGCGGGAATTGCTGCATGAGTCGCCGGAGGAATCAGACGCATATCTGCGTATCGCCGACGCCTACCGGAAAACCGGACGGTCAGCCGAAGAGGCGCAGATCTTGAAAGACCTCGCGCAGCGAAAACCGGACTACCCGATGATTCACCTGCTGATCGCGCGAGCCATGCTCAACGCCGATCCGCCCGACTACCCGAAGGTGCTGGACGAATTGTCGCTGGCTGAAAACAAGGCGCCTTCCGATCCCGAGGTCTTCTATCTCCGTGGGAGGGCCTACCTGGCCATGAATCGCAACGATGAAGCCGTGGCCGCGCTGCGCCGAGCTATCGAACTCGCGCCGATGGATCCGGGCCCGTATTACCAACTTGGCCGTCTTTACGAGAAGCTAGGCAATACGGAGCTCTCGAAAGAACTGCTAACCCGGATGCAGTTCCTCAAGAGTAAACCCTCCAGGTGACGCATTCCCGGGCCATCGGGCGGGTCACCGGAGCCTGCAGGTCATCAGAATGCCTTCCAACGATAGGGGGAGCACGCCCGCGCCTCGCTTTAGATCACCCCGCGAAACAGGCGACCTTTGAACGTCAGTAGGGTTCGCGTGTTTTTGCCTGAAACTTGCCTATTTTGGCCTGATGTGCACGGTTTTCAGCTAATCGCCTGATCCGATGGCCGAGTAGTCGTGTAGGGTCTACGATAGCTGGCGATAACAGCATCCTCACGCGCCCATGGCGCGATGTATTGAACCACTGACTCGGCGGGGACGGTTTACTGAAAACAAATGGGTTGCGCCGAGTCCGTGGAGAGCCCAACCATCCAGCTATCCGGATCAGTCTTGTGAAAGCCGGTCACGTCCGAACCCCTGCGCTTGGCATCTGTGGCAGCGACTAGAATGGATCGCGACTTCACGAGACTAATTTTGGGGCTGAGCGGCAAGATACCGCAACATCAGTCGCTTATGAGTAGCCACGCCGCATTCTTCATTACAAGGGAAATGCGCCTGCTTCCAAAAGCACGGCGGAGGCAAATGGAGATCGCGTCATTGCGACGTAGCCAAAGAAGTCCGTGAGGGACGGACGGTTTCACCTCGCCCGACGCGCGGGGGGCAGCACGCCGGGAACTTGCTCCGCCGTGAAGAGGCTGTGCTGTTGCTCCACGTAGGAGATCGTCATGCGCGAGCCGTCCGGCGAGATGCCGAATGAGTGAATGGGCATGTCAACTTCGGGCTCGCTCAGAATGCGGCGTGTTGGGGTGGTGTCGTGCCCAGGGACAAAGTCCTGAGCAAAGATTCCCCTCTGACTCGCTCTAAAGAATGCGATCTTGCGGCCACCTGGCATCCAACGAGACCGAAAAGCCGCGTCCCCTGCCTGAAAGGGCACCGCCACGCCACCTGCGCTCTCAAGAAACCCGATGGCACCGTGTTTGAGCAAGTCTCGATAGGCGACATAACGCCCATCCGGAGACACTTCTGTAACGCTAACACCGCCGGCTGACAAACGTGTGGCCTGGGAGCCATCCTGCCGGATTTTCCAGATGCCATGTTTCGCTGGATGACCGGAAGAGTATACGATCCAGCCATCGCGCGTTGCCGTTGGGTTCTCCGCATCGGCGCCATCATGCGTCACCTGGCGGGCGTTGGCTCCATCCGCGTCAGCAATCCAGATCTCCAGGTTGCCAGTGCGGTTTGATCCCCAGACAATCTTGCCGTCGGGTGTAAAGCCTGGGTCCCAGTCGTCTGCGGGATCTTCAGTAATGCGTCGTAGCAACCCTGTCTTCGGAGCGATTTCCCATAAGTCGAGGTTGCCGCTCCGATTGGACGTGAAGATTACCCACTCACCGTCGGTCGAATAGGTGGGCTGCCAGTCATTGCTGTCGCCCTGAGTGAGCCATCGGCCTTTCATCGCGGACCCGTCCTGCTTCAATTGAACCTCCCGCAAACTCATCCGCTGCGAGGTGATATCCATCACGAGGCGGCCGGGGGCCAGAATATCCACTCCAGAGCTATCGTAAGGAATCAGGAGAGCTTGCTCAGTAGCGCCCGAAGTAACATTCTGTCGGATGAGCCGGGCGCGTCCCAGATAGTTGGGCTGAAGGCCCAAGCTTTGCGAATAAATCAGTTCAAGACTGGTTTCGGACCAAGCTATGGAGGAAATATAAGAGCCTCCATGGGGAGCTGAAATGGAACGCGCGTTTGTTCCATCGACTCCGACCAGGAAGATCGAACTGGGGATGCCGGAGATTCCGCTGTTATACACGCCGGCTATTGTACGGCCGTCCGGCGACCATCGGAGGCAGGCGAGTCGGTGGTTTTCAATCCTCGCGACCTCCCGCTGGTCACTGCCGTCTGCCCCGGCCAGCTCGATAGTATCAGTAGTCCGCCCGCCTTCATTCTTTGAGCGGAGATACGCTATCCGGCGGCCGTCCGGGGACCAGTCGCCGACCTCGGCGTCGTCCACTAGCTTACGCGGTTCTCCGCCGACGATTGCGACCCGGTAAACGGCATGTCGGCCAGCGGTATTGCGCGAGAACAGAATCATCGAGCCATCGGGGGAAAACCTCGGGAAATCGTCGTTAGGTCCCTCAGTAATGGCCACTTCGCCGCCCCGCTCCAGCTCCTTCAACCAGATACGCTGGCGGCCGTCGCGGTTGGACATAAACGCAACGGTGCGGCCGTCGGGCGCAGCCGCTGGATTGAAGTCGTGACCCGAATAAGTGAGGTGGCGTAGCTCGGGCGCCTCGGGTCTCCGAGCGTGGCCTAGCCAGAATCCCAGCCCCATTGTGGTAGCAACCAATAGAGCCCCTAGAACCATCCACGCAAGTCTGGGCCCTCGGCGCGCGGACACAGGCACCGGATTTCGGGATTTCTCCGCGGCGATCCACTGCAGTTCGAGCTTTACGTCCGATGCCGCTTGCCAGCGCAGATCGGGATCCTTCGCCAGACAGTGCCCAATGATGTGGTCGAAGCCCGCGGGTGCCGCGGGCTGGAACTGTGCGACCGGCGTCGGCACGTTATGCATGATCGATGCAATTAGGCTGGCCGAGCTCTTGCCCTCAAACGCCTTGCGGCCGGTCGCCATCTCATATAGCACCGCGCCGAAGGCGTAAATATCCGTCCGCGCGTCCGCCTCTGCGCCTTCCAGTTGCTCCGAAGTCACGGGGCCCACTGAAAACACGCAACTTGTTGATTTTCAGATTGTCCAAAAGATCTAAAACGCCTAAAAGGTCGCCCTACACACACGTAAGTACACACGCGGACTACGCTGAGCGGTCTCCCCTGGCAACTCCAACAGTTTCAAGTCGCCGGGCGGAATTGCGGCCATGACCACTCCGACGCATTCAAGCAACGCCCAAAAGATGA
>CAZGSU010000121.1:0-37623 GCA_964528615.1 uncultured Acidobacteriaceae bacterium
CGCTATGCCTTCCGAGTATTGACCAACGACTGACGGCTAACGACCGCCTCCTGCTATCCTGAACTCGATCTCCCGTGAAATTCCAGCTACAAGATTCGCTCGCGGCGAAAACTCCCGAGAGCAGGATGGTGGGCCGCCTGCTGATCGGACTGATGGTGCTGGTCTCCGCCCTGATTGGCGCTACCGCCGGGCTTCTGCTGGTCTACTCCACCGATCTGCCGCAGGTGGATCAGCTCGAACACTACCGCCCCAGTTCCATCACCGAACTCTACGACGATCAGGGACGCACCATCGGTTCTTTCGCCCTGCAGCGTAGAGTGGTGGTCAGCTACGACGACTATCCCCAGGTGCTGCGCCAGGCGCTGATATCGATCGAGGATAAGGACTTCTACCGGCACTGGGGCATCAATGTGTGGCGCATCGCGGGGGCGGCTTATCGCGATATCCGTTCCGGCGGCAGGGTACAGGGCGCGTCCACACTTACGATGCAGCTGGCGCGCAATCTTTTTCTCTCACCCGACCGGTCATTTCACCGAAAAATTCAGGAAGCTCTTCTCGCCGTCCAGATCGAGCGGCGATTCACCAAGCCGCAGATCTTCACCCTGTACGCCAACCAGATCTACCTCGGCCACGGCGTCTATGGGTTTGAAGCCGCCTCCCAGTTCTACTTCAGCAAGCCCGCAAAGAAACTTACTCTGGACGAAGCCGCTCTGCTTGCCGGCCTGCCCAAGTCACCGTCCTACTACTCACCGATCACGCATCCCGACCATGCGCTAAAGCGCCGTACTCTGGTGATCAATTCCATGCTCGAGGACGGGATCATTACAGCGCAACAGGCGGCCACAGCCCGCGATCAGCCCATCCACCTGGATGTGGCGCACGATCCCGATTCTCTGGCGCCCTATTTTGTCGAGGAAATTCGCCGCTACCTGGAAGCCAAGTACGGCAGCGACCAGGTACATGAGGGCGGCCTGAGAGTCTACACGTCGCTCGACATGGACCTGCAACGCGCCGCCAACCGCGCCGTATTCGACGGCTTGGCTGTGTATGAGCGACGCCATGGCTGGCGGGGGCGTGTGCAAAATGTCTTGACCGGAGACGTGACACTCGCCAACTACCAGCATCCAGACTGGGACAGCGAGCCTGAAGTCAACAGCTATGAGCACGCTATTGTTCTAAATGTCACGCCGGCTGCGGCCACAGTCAAATTCAGCCACTACACCGCTACGCTTGCGCCTGCCGACGCCCCCTGGACCCATCGTAAGTTGCAGGACATCCTCAAGCGCGGGGACATTGTCTACGTGAAGGTCCTAGCGCTGAATCCCGATGGCAAGGCCAAGGTCAGCCTGGAAGAGGACTCTGGCGCGCAAGGCGCCCTGGTCGCGATTGACAATGCCACCGGCGAAATCAAGGCCATGGTGGGTGGACGTGACTTCAATCTTTCCAAATTCAACCGCGCGACCCAGGCACTGCGCCAGGTAGGCTCGTCATTCAAGCCCTACGTGTACACCGCCGCCATCGACCACGGCGCCACGCCCGACGATACGATCCTCGACGCACCGGTTATCTTTCCAAACGCTTCCGGCCCTCCCTATGAGCCCCATAACTACGACGAAAAGTTCGAGGGCACGATCACTCTTCGCCGCGCCTTGGCTCAGTCTCGCAACATTCCCGCCCTCAGGCTGGCTGACAGCCTCGGGATCAAGACGGTCATCGACTACGCCCATCGCTTCGGCATCACCTCCAACATCCCACCGTATTTGCCAGTGGCCTTGGGTGCGGTCGAGATCACGCCCATGGAGCAGACTTCCGCGTTCAGCGTATTTCCCAATGACGGCGTACACATCACGCCGCGCTACATCACCAAAGTGACCGACTACGAAGGCCGGACCCTGGAAGAGAACTTTCCCGACGTGAAAGATGTGATCGGCGCCCGCACCGCACGCACCATGACTGCCATGCTGCGTGAAGTCGTACTGCACGGGACTGCGATCGCTGCAGCCAGCATGAAGTATCCCCTGGCGGGAAAGACTGGAACCACAAACAACTTCACCGATGCCTGGTTCGTCGGCTTCTCGCCTTCCCTGACCTGCGGAGTGTGGATCGGCTACGACGAGAAAAAGTTTCTGGGAGCCAAAGAAACCGGCGCCCACGCCGCATTGCCCATCTGGATGGATTTTATGAAGGTGGCGCTGGCGGGAAAAGATCCAGGAGAGTTTCAACCGCCGCCGGAGCCCGTGCCAAATTCATCCCCGCGCACCGTGGATACGCCAGACACAGCGCCGCCAGAAGAAGAAACACATTAACAATTAGCGATGTAGGGACGGGCGTCCCCGCCCGTCCCTACATGGACTCAGGTGGTTCTACTTCTCGAGCGCTGCAAAACTCTCATCCAAAATCCTGGCCGCTTCGTCCACATCCGCTCTCGAAATGTTCAGCGGTGGCGACATGCGGATCACGTTGCCGTAAAATCCGCCCTTCCCCACCAGCAGCCCGCGTTTCCGCGCTTCTTCCATCACTGCGTTGGTGCTGGTCGAGGGTTTCTTGGTCGCGCGGTCTTCTACCAGTTCGAGCGCCTGCATCAGGCCCATGCCGCGCACGTCGCCGATGATTGCATGCTTCGCCTGCAATTCTTCCAGCTTCTGCCGGAAATAGGCGCCAACCACCGCTGCGTTCTCCCGCAGATCATCTTCTTCGATAATGTCGATAACAGCCTTCGCCGTCACGCTGGTCACAGGATTGCCACCAAACGTCGAAATCGTTAAACCCTGAAAAGAATCTGCGATCTCGGGCTTGGCCACCGTCAGTCCGATGGGCACGCCATTGCCCAATCCCTTTGCCGCCGTAATCATGTCTGGCTCAACCTCCCAGTGCTCGATGCCGAACCACTTGCGGCCGGTGCGTCCCCAAGCGGTCTGCACTTCGTCGGAGATAAAGTCGCCTCCATATTGCTTCACGATGCTGAACGCCATCTTGAAATACTCTTTTGGGGGCGTGATGAAACCGCCCACACCCTGGATCGGTTCCGCCAGGAACGCGGCAATCCGGCCCGAAGTCGAGAATTGAATCACGCTCTCAATATCTTTCACGCAGGCAACTTCGCACGAAGGGTACGTCAGCCCGAGCGGGCAGCGATAGCAATACGGATTCATCGCATGCACGATACCGACCTCGATCGTGCCCTTGCGCCACGTGTTCATGCCGGTGAGCCCGCGAGTCAACGACGAGCGCCCGCTGTAGCCATGACGCAGGGCCACTACTTCGAAGTTTCCGGTGTGCATGCGCGCGACTTGAATCGCGGTCTCGTTGGCTTCCGTACCGCTATTCGTGAAATAAGACTTCTTCAGCGCGCCCGGCGTGATCTGCGCCAGCTTCTCCGCCAGGTTGACCATCGGCTCATTCGGGAAGCAGGTCGAAACGTGCTGCATACGGTCGATCTGCGCTTTGGTTTGCGAGATCACGCGCGGGTTACAGTGGCCCACGCTGATGGTGACAATGCCGCCGAAAAAGTCGAGGTACTTTTTGCCTTCCACATCCCACACGTGCTGCATGAGCGCGTGGTCCATGGGGAGCGGATCGGAGTAGTACGTCGTCACCGAAGGAAAAATGTATTCCTTCTGTTTGCGGTTGATTTCTTCACGGGTCAGACGCAACTTCTCAGCGGGAATAAAAGTGGTGCTCATGTAAACCTCAGGCTGAAGGCCTCATTAGGATTGGCGGTTCGAATCGAGACAGACCATCATAAACCACTGGCCTGTTTGGCCGGACGAGGCCCGGTCGCCGGAAACGGGACGGCTCGGGCGCCATTGCGAAACCTCTGCAGCGCGTCGAAAATCTGCTGACCATACAGCGCGGCCTTGTGCGCGCCGAATCCTGAGATGCGGAGCAACTCGGGGATCGACCCGGGCCGCCTGCGGCAAACCTCTTCCAGCGAAGAATCGTGCATCACGACAAATGCGGGAACGCCCTGCTGCTTCGCGGCCGCCCGTCGCCATTCGCGCAGATAGTCGCGCAGTTCGGGATCAGTATCGGCCACCGGAGCCGCGATCGCCGCTGTCTGCCTCTGCGCCGAAGCCAACGCGGCAGGCCGATTTAGTTTTGGCTGCTCCGCCCTGATCGATTTCACCAGCCACTCGGATTCACAACCGCAGGCATCGCAGGCGCCACAGGACTCCCACTTCGGACTCTCTCCAAAATGCAGACAAATCTGGCGATGCCGACAACCTTTCGAGTCGACGAAGCGACGAATGGCATGGTAGCGCTGCCAGGCTCGCTCCTTCTCGGCCGGATCAACGATTTGATCGGCGAAGTAGGCCAGCAGCGCCGCATCCCGCTTTTGCCAGAGCAGAATGCAGTCAGCGGGCTGCCCATCGCGCCCGGCGCGGCCCGCCTCCTGGTAATACTGCTCGATGGATTTGGGCAGCGCCAGATGCACGACCGCACGCACCGACGCCTTGTTGATGCCCAGACCAAAGGCGATCGTGCCCACCAGCACGCGCACTTCGTCCGACATCCACCGTTCCTGATTATTTCTTCTCTCCGCCGCCTCCATCTTGCCGTGATAGCCGATCGCAGAAATCTGTTCGTCCTCTAGAAAACCCACCGTCTCCTTGACCTTGGCGATGGTCGGCGAATAGACGATCACGCTGCTGTTCTGGTAGTTGCGCAAGGCGCGGAGCAGCAGGCTCTGTTGCTCGCCTCCCGCGCACTCTTTCACCAGGTAGCGCAGGTTCGAGCGGTGGAAGCTGGCAATATATTTGTGCGGATCGCGCAACTGCAACTGGTGAAGAATATCGTGGCGCACGCGCCGGGTGGCGCTGGCCGTGAAAGCCGCGATAGGACGATCGGGAAAATGCGCGCGCAGCCGGCTCAGTTGCCGGTATTCGGGACGGAACTCGTGCCCCCACTCCGAGATGCAATGCGCCTCGTCGATCGCGAAGAAAGCAATCGGTACGCGCTGCAGCCAATCAATAGTGTCGGCGCGGGCCAACCGCTCGGGGGACAGATAGAGCAGACGATACTCGGCCTCCGACGCCTTGCGAATGACCTGGGCCTGCTTGTCGTTGGGCAGAGAACTGTTCAGCACCGCCGCCGGAATTCCCATCTGTGCCAGTTGCGCCGCCTGGTCCTGCATCAACGCAATCAGCGGTGAGACCACGACCGCGGTTCGGCCCAACATCACCGCCGGAAGTTGGTAGCAAAGCGATTTCCCGCCGCCGGTCGGCATGACCACACAACTGTCTTGTCCGTCGAGGAGGCTGCGCACAATGCGTTCCTGCAGAGGCCGGAATGAGTCGTAGCCCCAGTGCCGCCGTAGCGTGCTCAGAAGGTCAGTTTCCGAAGTTGTGATTGCCGGAGTCATGTCTGGCGGACGCCACTTTCACCCAGACCAGTATAGCGGTGGGCAGAAAAAAGAGCGTGACCGATACCACCGAGAGTCCCGAAGCTATAATCCGATTGATGAAATCTTTCTTCCGTCTGGTGCTGCTGGCTCTGGTTTTGCTGGTGGTGGCGCTGGTGTCGGCGCTGACCGCCATGCGTCTGGCCATCCACGGGCACGAAGTCGCGGTTCCGGATCTGGTGGGTAAGAGTCCCGCCGCGGCGCGAATGATCGCCGAACAGAGCGGATTGGAACTGAGCGTCGAGCGCCAGTATTACAGTCCAATCGTGCCGGAAGGAAAAATCCTCTCCCAACTCCCGCCGGCCGGAAGCCAGGTGCGGCGTGGCTGGCAGGTTCGCGTCGCCGAAAGCCTGGGTCCGCAGCGGGTTGAGATCCCCAACCTGTTGGGCCAGAGCGAGCGCATCGCCAACATCAACATCCGCCGGCGCGGTTTGGACGTCGGCTCAATCGCGCAAATGCGATTGCCCGATGCTCCCGAGGGCCAGGTTTTGGCCCAGGCCCCGCCTCCCAACGCCAGCGGCGTCTCCGCGCCGAAAATCAGTTTACTGCTCGCACTACCTCCGCAGCCTCAAGCCCTCGTCATGCCCAGTTTTGTCGGACAGCCCCTGGCCACGGTCACGCTGGCATTGCAGGACGACGGATTGCGACTGGGAACAGTGACCACCGTCGCGTCTCCCGAAAACACGATACCGACGACGACGGCAACTCCCGCTCCGTGGCCTGCCAGCATCGTGGTTTCGCAAACTCCCAACCCAGGAGAGAAAGTTACGGTTGGCGCGGCGGTGAACTTCGAGGTTCGATAGCGCCGGCCCGAGGGACGGCGGGCGAGACGTCGACGCTACTGTCTAAATCTCAGTGTCTCTGGGAGCCGTTTGGCATTTTTTGGTTTTATCCGTGTTGATCCGCGAAAATCCGTGGCTAGCTTTTTTGCAGGATAGCCACGAAGAACCCATCACACGGATGCATTCCGGGAATCGTTCTCACAAACCGTCCTCTCAGAAGCGAATCGACGTCGTTCCAAGCCAGCTCGTCTTCGGCCCGCAGTCGCTCCAACTCCGCTCGACAGTCCAGCGCACGAAGTGAAGGATCGGCGGCAAGCATCTTTTCAATGACGTCATCATTCTCCTCTCGCTCCAGCGAACAGGTCGAGTACAGCAGCCTTCCTCCAGGTGCAACCAATTGCATTGCAGCACGCAGAATCACCAGCTGACGTGCCTGCAACTCGATGATGTCTTCCAGCTTCAATCGCCACTTGATCTCAGGGTTGTGTGCCAAGGTGCCAGTTCCAGAACAGGGCACGTCTGCCAGAACACGATCAAAAAGTGCGGTCGTCGCGAACTCGCCGACGTCCGAGGTGAGCACTTCCACATTCTTCGCGGGAACCAGTTTCCGTAACAGGCGCGCCCGGTGTGGGTGCAACTCGAGGGCAATGATACTGGCCTGGGGATTTCGCTCCGCCAGGACGCGGGTCTTCCCACCCGGCGCCGCGCAACAGTCCAGGATCCTCGATCCCTTGCCCACCAGCAGTGCCACCAACTGCGAGGCCTCATCCTGGATCGTGACCCGCCCCTCCTTGAACGCGAGGGTTCCACCGACATTTCCCGCCAGAACCCGACGCGCCGATGTCAACAACTGGCCGGGGGCAAGGTCGATCCCGTTCTGCCTCAGTCCTGCCCCCGCCGTGGGATCTGACAAGCGAATCGCAGCCTGGGGAGCACGCTGATCGTAGCTGCTGATCTGCCGCGCAACGTCGAGATCAAACTCACGCACCCAACGCTCGACCAGCCACAAGGGGTGCGCCAACTTCTGCGCCAGCTCCGACGTGCATTGAATGAGAGAAGTTGCAGACGAGTCCGGATTTCGGTTGTTCGAATCCAGACTCGGAGTAGCTGGTTGCAGATTTCGAGTGGCCGAGCCCAGGTTTTGGGTGGAGCAGCGCTTCAGCGCTGCATTTGAAGAAGCATTTTCCTCGGCGGCTTTAGCCGCTGAGGTACTTCCAGCCAACTTGCGCAGCACGGCATTGGCAAACGGCACCGCGGAGCCCTTGCGCCCGCGCTTTACCATTTCGACGCTCTCATGCACAGCGGCCCGCTCCGGCACCCGATCCAAAAACATCAATTGATAGGCTCCCAGGCGCAACGCTGTGAGCACCTCAATGTCGAGTTTCGTCACTCCCTTTGCGGAGAAACGGCTGATGTCCTCATCCAGAAGCGACTGCCATCGCAACACGCCCATCACCAGTTCGGTTGTCAGGCCATGATCCGCGGGCGGAAGTTTCGCATACTGGCTCGAGTGCAGGAGTTCGGACGCGTAGGAGCCTTGCTGGGCGATGCGAAGCAGGATGTCGAAGGCGGCAGCACGGGCAGGAGAAATGGACATGATTCGCAACAACCCAGTTACCAGTTGGTCGTTCTCAGTTGTCAGTCGCCGAGTCTTTCACCCGGGAGCGGGTGATGGCCGTGGATGAAGTCGCGCGCCGGCATTCGCTTCTTTCCTTCCATCTGTACTTCAAGCAGTTGCAGAGCGCTTCCGCTGCCGCAGCCTACCAGGAGATTTTCAGCAGCCACGATTTCACCTTCGCCCAGCGCGCGCTCAACCGGTTGCGCAGCCCAGATGTGCAGATTCTTTCCGCGAAAGCTGGTGTACGCGCCCGGCCAGGGCTGAAAGCCACGCAAACGATTCCAGATTTCCCGGGCCGTGAGATGAAAGTCGATGCGGCCGTCTTCCTTCGTCAGGATGGGCGCGAGAGTTGCTTTGGCATTGTCTTGTGGCTGCGCATGAATCGTGCCGGCCTGCAAGCCGCAAAGTGTTTCAACCATGAGGTCGGCTCCGATTGCGGCCATTCGCGGCGCCAGCGTTACGGCAGTATCTTGAGCTGTAATCGTGACCTCGCTCTGCAACAAAATGTCTCCCGTGTCGAGTCCAGAGTCGATGCGCATGGTAGTCACGCCGGTGACGCTCTCACCCCGAGCAATGGCCCACTGGATCGGTGCGGCGCCGCGATACTTGGGCAGCAACGATCCGTGGAGATTCAGATTTCCCATCGGAGGCAGATCGATCATCCACTGGGGAATGATGCGTCCGTATCCGACAACAATAATCGCGGCGGGCTTGCCGCCTGCCAGTTGCGCACGAAATTCTTCGTTGTTCTTGATCTGGTCGGGCTGGGTAATCTGCAATCCCAGCTGCAAAGCTCGTTGTTTCACCGGCGAGATGGCAATCTCCATGTGCCGGCCCCGAGGCCGGTCGGGCTGAGTCACAACCAGTGGCACTACGAAGCCGGCCGCTAGCAGCCTCTCCAGAGTGGGCACGGCAAAGGCGGGCGTTCCGCAAAAGACGAGATTACGAAAATCAGGCATCAGGAAATTGGGTAATTGAGTAATTTTGAAGCCGTCACCCCTCCAGTTTTTCAATTGCTCAATTACACAATTGCCCAATTACTCAATTCCTACCACTCTCCCGCCTTCATCAGTTTGCGAATCTTTCGCTTCATGAAGTCACGCTTGAGGGCGCTGATGTGGCTGATGTACAGCTTGCCATTCAGATGATCGGTTTCGTGCAGGAAAGCTCGAGCCAGCAGATCTTCGCCAGTTTTCTCGAACCACTTTCCGGTAAGGTCCTGGGCGCGGATCGTCACCTTGCGGGGTCGAGACACCGGCTCACGAAAATCGGGAATGCTCAAGCAGCCTTCGTTCTGGGTGTGGCGGCCCTCGGTACGAATAATCTCGGGATTGGCAATCACCAGCTTGGCGTTCGGATCTTCCTTGAACGTGACATCGATAACCGCCAGGCGCTTGGAAATCCCGATCTGCGGCGCTGCCAGCCCGACTCCGTGCGCCGCATACATCGATTCGAACATATCATCGACCAGTTTTTTCAGATCGCTGTCAAAAACCGTGACCGGTTCGGCGGGTTTTTCCAGAACCGGATTTCCAAACTTCACGATGGGATAGATCATGCAGGTTCAGTCGTCAGTAATTCTTCACTTGATCGAGATATCCCTTAAAGTTCCTAAGAGTTTCGGTCATGGAATCGCCGCCGAATTTCTCCAGGGCGCAGCGCGCCAAAGTCAGCGCCACCATTGCCTCCGCAGCCACACCTGCGGCCGGCACCACGCACACATCGGAGCGCTCGTAGGCAGCCTTGACCGGCTCTCGGCTGGTGAAGTCTACCGACTGCAAGGGACGCCGCAAAGTGGAGATCGGCTTCAGATATCCCCGCACCACAATGTCTTCGCCATTCGACACGCCGCCCTCGATCCCACCGGCATTGTTCCTGCTCCGGGTAAAGCCGGCGAAGCCCGCCGACGCCGCGTATCCGATCTCATCGTGGACGGCCGAGCCGGAAGAGGAAGCCGCGGTAACTCCAGCTCCGATCTCCACCGCCTTCACTGCCTGCAAAGACATGACCGCGCTTGCCAGCAGACCGTCGAGGCGCTCGTCCCACTGCGCGTATGTGCCCAGACCGGGAGGGACACTATGCGCAACTACTTCAAAGATGCCACCGACCGAATCTCCCGTTCTAAGAACCTTATCGACCTCTTCCTTCATCTGTTGTTCGGCATCGGAATCCGCACAATTCAACAGAACCTCGTCACGCTCCGAAAGACCACGAATCTGCTCCCAGGACACTTCCTGTCTTAGATCGGCGCAACCCACGGTTACCACGTGGCTGAGCACTTCAATTCCGAGCTGGCGCAGAAATAACTTGGCCAGGCCGCCAATCGCCACCCGCGCGGCCGATTCGCGAGCCGAGGCGCGTTCCAGCACATAACGCGCCTCCGAAAAATTGTATTTCAACGCCCCCGCCAGGTCGGCGTGCCCGGGACGCGGCGACGCTACGCGCTTATGTTTCGCTGGGTCTCCCTCTGCCACCGGAAGCGATTCCTGCCAGTTCTTCCAGTCTTTGTTCTCCAGCAAGATCGCGATTGGTGATCCGATCGTGGCGCCGTTACGCACTCCCGAAAGGATGTGGACCTTATCGGTCTCAATCTTCATCCGTCCGCCGCGACCATAGCCCTGCTGCCGGCGCCATAATTCGCGATTCATAAACGTCTGATCCACGGCCAGTCCCGCCGGAAGGCCTGAAAGAAACGCAACCAGACTCTCCCCATGAGACTCTCCCGCGGTGAAGTAACGAAGCATCGTTTTGGAATTGTATCCGATGTGCAGCGCAAATCTGGAACGAGCCGGACCCTTAGAAACACGCTGACAACTGGGAACTATAAGCTGGGAACTGATCGTCTACTTCATCCCGTTTGGATAGACGAGAATCTTGCTCGCCTCGCCGGTCTTCAACCGCGCCATGGCCTTGGAAAAATTTTTCATCCCGACGCGATCCGTGATCACGGGATGCAGATCCAGTTTTCCCGCTTTCAGCAGGGCGGTCATCTGATACCAGGTCTGGTACATGCGGCGGCCGCTGATGCCTTGCACCGTGATTCCTTTGAAAATAATGTCTTCGGAAAAATTCAGCGAAATTGGCTTTGAAGTCAGACCGAGCAGCGAAATACGCCCGCCGCGACGCACAATGTCAAAAGCTGTCCGTATGGCGCTGGGATGCCCCGCCATCTCCAGTACCACATCTGCGCCCAGGCCGCCGGTCCGCTCCATCACGATAGCGCGCACGTCTTCCTTCGATGGGTCCAGCGCGAAATCCGCTTTCATGTCCTTTGCGATCTGGCGCCGGTGCTGGTTCACTTCAATGGCGAAAATCGTAGTCGCGCCTACCACCCGCGCCACCGCGATGGAGAACAGCCCGATCGGTCCGCAGCCCGTGATCGCGACTGTCTTGGCGGCAATCTCGCCTGCCAGAACACTGTGGACGGCATTTCCCAGCGGATCCAGAATCGACGCGTATTCCTGAGGAATCGCGGGGTCGAGCTTCCAGATATTGGATTCTGGAATTACAACGTATTCAGCGAAAGCGCCGTCGACATCTACACCGATGATCTTTACGTTCTGGCAGATGTGGGCTTCGCCGGTACGGCATTGCAAACACTTGCCGCAAGCGACATGCATTTCGGCAGAAACAAAGTCGCCTTCTTTGACGCTGGTAACTTCGTCGCCGTAAGCCGTGACCTCACCACAAAACTCGTGACCGGGAATCAGCGGCGGATGAATCCGGTTCTGCGCCCAGCGGTCCCACTCATAAATATGCAGATCAGTGCCGCAGATGGAAGCTACCTTGACCTTGACCAGAACATCATTCCGGCCAAAGGCAGGAACCTTGACCTCACGGATCTCCGCTCCTGGTGCGGCTTCCGGCTTAACCACCGCCAGCATCGTCTTCGACATGAACCCCAACCTATGAGCCCGAAATGACCAGCCAAACTTTTGATTCTAGCACCGCGACAACGAGCAACGTTCGCACGGAGCCATCACACCCGCCGGGCTGGTCATACTGTAATGCCCCCGCCATATGGCCCTGCGGCAGACGACTCCAGTTGGACCTCAATCCCGCCCAGCCATTTTGCGAGGAGGTTATAGATCCACGCCCCGATAGCGCCAAAGACGAATCCGATTCCGCCATAGATAAAAGGCGCAAGGATCGCAAAAGCAAGCATGACGGCCCCGCCGATGGCGCCATTGGTTTGTTGCGACGCCATACCGGCCAGCCCGCCGATCAGGAATATGGAATGATGAGCAGTGCCATGCAGCCACACAACACTCCTGATATCTTGGCGCAGGAAAGAACACCTACTGAACCGATACGTTGCATCACGCCTCCCTTTATGTCAGCGATTTAATTTAAAATTCCCCAGCCACCCCCGCCCGGCGTCTCAATCCGAATCCGTTCTCCTTTGCGCAACCGGACATTAAATTTACCGGGCAAGTTTTCCACGGTCCTATCCCGCCGGACGACGGAAGCCTTGCCCGGCGCACCGTCGGAGCCGCCGTTTAATCCCCAGGGTCCGCGCAAGCGCCGGTCGGCCAACAGGGTTACCTCGGCATCGGTCAGGACTTCGATTTCACGGACGATGCCATCTCCGCCGCGATACTTGCCGCCTCCTGCACTCCCGCGCCGCAGTGAGTATTGCCGCACTCGCAGCGGGTAGGAATATTCCAGTGCCTCTGCCGGTGTGTTCAGCGAGTTCGTCATGTGGGTGTGGACGCCGGAAACTCCCGGCTTGGTGGGACGAGCCCCCATCCCGCCCGCGATGGTTTCGTAATATGCGAACGGATCGCCGGTACGCGGATCAATTCCTCCGATGGTGAGATTATTCATTGTCCCCGAAGCCGCAGCGGGAATCCGTTCCGGAATGGCCTGTGCCAATGCCCGCAGGAGGACATCGACGATGCGTTGCGAGGTTTCCACATTCCCACCCGCCACGGCGGCCGTCGGACGCGCGTTCACCACGGTCCTGGATGGCGCAATTACCCGGACCGGGCGCATCAACCCGGATGTCGCGGGCACATCCTCCGCCAGCAAACAACGGAACACATAAAAACAGGCGGAGTACGTAATCGCCTCCACTGCATTAATGCTTCCTTCAACCTGTGGATCGCTGTCGGTGAAATCCACGGTAACCAGGTGGCCGGTTGTGTGGCCGCGGGCGACTCGCCCGGGCACCCCGGCAAACCTCACTGACACCGCAATCTTCACCGGCCGATCGCTGATCCCGTCGCCATCCATGAAGTCTTCGGCACGATACATTCCCGCAGGGACACGCGCCACAAACGCGCGCATCATCTGCTCCGAGTAATCCAGTAACTCCCTGGCAGCTTTTTTCACCCGCTCCAGCCCATACCGTTTGCAAACTTCACGCAACCGTTCCGCTCCGGTGTGGCAGGCGGCAATCTGCGCCCCCAGATCGCCTTCGCGCTCGTGCGGCGTGCGGACGTTATTCAACAGCAACGCCAGAACATCCGGCTCCATCTTCCCGGCGCGCATGATCCGAACCGGCGGAATGCGCAGCCCTTCCTGATAAATCTCACGGCACAACCCCATCGATCCGGGATAGGTCCCGCCTACATCCGCATGGTGTGCCCGCGACGCCACGTAGAAATCCGGGGGGCCCCCACGCTCTCGCAACTTCGGCTGGTTCTTCGTAGCGCCGGTGTCCTCGCCGGCTGTCGCGAGGGCATCCTGCCCTCGCTGTTTGCGCCGTATGAAGACCGGCGCCACCAGCGTGATGTCCGGAAGATGCGTCCCCCCGCGGAACGGGTCGTTAAGCATGACCACGTCCCCGGGCTTAGGCGAGCAGCTCCCGATAGCCGCTCGTACCGACATCGGCATGGAACCAAGATGCACCGGCATGTGATCGCCCATGGCGATCACTTCACCACCGGAATCAAAGATCGCGCAGGAGTAATCGCGCCGTTCCTTGATGTTGGGAGAAAACGCGGTGCGACGCAGAGACGCTCCCATCTCCTCTGCGATGGAGTGATAGATGTTCTTGAAGATTTCCAGTTCGATGGGATCGCGTCGCATTGCGAGAGACATTATCGTGGAGCGGGTGCCGCATGGTTTCAGCAGGCGCTGCCAGTGTACGCCAACTTCCAGCCGGCACCTGGAAAAGGGATCTCTGAAGCCGAGTTTTCCTAGTTGTTTCTGGACGCTGCGGGCAGGAAGACTGGGTTTCACTAAATTGTGGTTGTTCCGGAGGCGCAGTCGTGCTAGAAACGCGAGTGGGGAAAATCTCCTCCCCGCCGTTCCAACGCAGCTCCTTGGAAATTGAGATGAGTCCACGAACCCGAGCCACCGCCAAGTCAGCAACCGCCGACGTGCTGATTCCGGAGAAGCTCTATTTCCGCATCGGAGAAGTTTCCCGTCTGTGCCATCTGCCTGCTTACGTCCTGCGTTTCTGGGAAACTGAGTTTCCCCAGCTCAAGCCCGTAAAAAGCAGCACCGGCCAGCGCATGTATCGCCGCAAGGACGTCGAAAGCGTCCTTCGCATCAAGCGTTTGCTATACGAAGAAGGATTCACGATCCCTGGCGCGCGCCAGCATCTGCGGGCGGAGGTCAAGACCGACAAGAAGCAGGATCCCCTGCCCTTCCCGGCGCGGCCGACTTCCGACCTGAAGTACATCCGCCAAGGCCTGCGCGATATTCTCAGCGTGCTCTCCGCCCGGCGCTAGGCCGGGCGGAACATGGCTTCAGACCCGCTAGCGGCTGAAATTACCGTTGAAGTTATCGCGCCCCGTCCTGCCACTCAGGTTGATCATCTCAACCTCGTTGCGATCCCGATTGAGCCTGACTTGGGCGGTTCCGTCGGCGGCACCGCGATCGGATCCGGTAATTCGCATGCTGAATTCGCGGTTGCCGTCGGTACGGTCAACCACTCCGTAGAACGTAACCCGAAAGTTCCCGCTGCCGCTCAGTGAGACAGAAGGACGCCCGGTGGTGTCCACCCATCCGCGGGTGATTTTGACGTTTGCCGCCAACCTGCTGTTGAAGATGCCTCGTCCTGACGTGTCCACCCGCACCCTGGGGTAGTTGCCCACGCCCGGACCGGGAACCACCGGTCCACCGGGCCAGCCGATGCTGTTCGCTCGTGGAGTGTAAGTCGCGCGTTCCACCCGGTTCTGCGGAAGGTTTACGATGCAATCGTAAGTCGCCGTACGCCAGTTGTTCGCTGGGCCGATGCCGTATCGCAATCGCCCGCGAAGACCTTGCCGCCCGTTGCCGGCGGAATAGGAATTTTGGGTGTCCAGGTTGAGAGTCACCCGGCGACGGGCATCAGCGCTTACCCGGTCCGCAAGCGCTGCCTGGCATTGCAGCGCCACTGGCTGCGGGCGACCCGGCGGGTATTGGCCAGGCGGATTGGGCATACCCTGAGTCTGCGGAGCCTGAGCCCACGCTGACTGCGCGACTAGAGCTACAGTGAGGCCCATCACGCAGGCCGCCAACATCGCCACGCTCACAAAGCTTCTCAATCGATGATCGCGCTGCATTGCATTTCTCCTCAAATCTGTTTCGAACTCTCGATCTCGTCAAGTCAGGCGGTCATCCCGACCGCTCCATCGACCGACAGCCACCGCCAGAAAACTAACTCCCAGGAACCCGCAGGAAATCATGGCCGCGTTCAACAACACGGGCAAATATCCAAGCTTGCCCGCATCAAGAAAATGGATAGGGATACCAACCGGTGGTCGCTCCCCGAGCCAAAGCGTAAGCAAGATAGCACGGAGGATAAATCAGCCAGTAGGCTGCATACGTCAGCGGCACCACGTCATGCAGTAGGATGTCGGCCACCTTCTGCCCGCCTTGCGGGCCGCAGCAACAAAGAGTAAGTGACGCCCACGATCGCGATGTAAACCGCCGTAGCCGATGTCACGGCAGGTTGTGAGAAAAGTTTGCCGCCCCCGGAATCCGGCGCCGCCAACGGCCAGGTAAGTCCAACGGCAATTAGAAGATTTGTGAGAATGGTAAAAAAACTGAAGTAGTTCACGATCAATCGCCAGAGAGCCGCACCCTGGGCGTCGGAGCGAGTGACCATCAGGTAAAACTGCAACCCAAGCACGAACCACGCGATGACTGCCATCACACTACGGGCCGGGGTGTTTGGACGCTCGAGGGCGTTCGTCTTCAGCTCTAAAGGAATCGACTTCATCAGCTTGCCTTGTAAAAGATGAAAAATACCACAACGTTGCACGCCGGATTTCAGTAACGGACAACGGCACCTGCAGCCCTGCCCAGCTGGACGGGCGACGGCGCCCGTCTCTACGTGCATCGTGGCACCACCGCCTACCGGCTTTGATAGAATCCCGTTCCGGCCTTCATGAAATACGACTCTGACAGACTTCTCTTCGCTGTCGATCTGGCCGGGACGCTCCTCTTCGGTATCGAGGGCGCTACCGCCGCGATTGCGGGAAATCTCGATTTTCTGGGCCTTATGGTGCTCGCGTTTTCCACAGCCTTGGCCGGCGGCATCATTCGCGATCTCCTGATCGGCGCCGTCCCGCCCAGTTCCTTGCGCGATTGGCGCTACGCTGCCACGGCTTTCGCGGGCGGTGCGATCGTGTTCTTCATGCATCGACTGTTTATGCAGGGCATCGCCCAGGGAGTTCCGGCCACGGTCATCATGGTTCTGGACGCTGCCGACCTGGGATTGTTTGCGGTTGCCGGGACTGAAAAGGCCCTTCTCCACAGAATGCACTCCTTCATCGCCATACTGCTGGGCACAATAACCGCGGTGGGCGGAGGAACTGTGCGTGACATGCTGCTGGCACAGGTTCCCACGGTCTTGCGGGCCGACGTCTACGCGACCGCCGCCATGGCTGGGTCGGCGGTGATGATATTGGCGCGGAGACTGGGCTTATCACCGAACCTGGCCGCCGGGTTGGGAGGAATCGTTTGTTTTGTGCTGCGCGTGGTCAGCGTGTGGCAGCATTGGAATCTGCCGAGAGTAGGGTTGGGCTGACCGACACTCGCATCTGGGTCAGGATTCCAGCTTGAAGATCCTTTCCATGCCCTGCCATTTCTCACCCGGCTTGGCCTGCGGCAAGGCTTGCTGGAACTTCCACATGAGGTTCTCCCACTCCTGCACTTTTGGATTCTGGAGGTCAGACTTGGCTTTCGCCTGGGACGAAAAATGCTCGTTCACTTCCATGATCATGAACATGCGTGTGCCGAGCAAATAAATCTCCATGTCTTCGATCCCGGAGTCTTTTATGCTCTGCGCAATCTCCGGCCAGATTTTCTCGTGATATCGCTTGTATTCGGCAATCAAAGCGGGATCGTTTTTCAGGTCCAGTGTGAGACAGAGTCTTCGGTTCATTTGCTGTGCTCACTTCCTAGTAGCGGGCAGGCTGCTGTCTGAGTTCTGATTGCCAAGAAAACCTGGCACTTGTCTAGGTCAAGGCACGGTCGAGATGCACATAGCCGCCGTCGACGAAAAGGTGCTGCCCGGTCGTGTGTCCGGATTTGCCGGATAGCAAAAACACCGTCATGGCCGCGATCTCGTCCGCAGTCGTCATGCGTTTTCCCAAAGGAATCTTGGAGAGGATCACGCTCAGCTTCTCTTCAGGATTCGGAAAAGTCTCGAGCCATTCCCGATACAGCGGAGTCATGACTTCCGCCGGCAGAACGGTATTCACGCGAATACCGTAAGGCAGCAACTCCGCCGCCCACTCCCGGGTCAGCGCCATAACGGCGCCCTTCGACGACGCGTAGCCAGACGTATCCCCCTGGCCGGTGACCGCGGTTTTGGACCCGATGTTCACCACCGCTCCCTTAGAACGTTTCAGGTGTGGCAGAGCATAGTGGGCCATGCTGTAGTAATGCACCAGGTTGCGCTCCAGTGAAGCCACGTACTCGGCGGGATTTCCGCGTTCAAGGCCAACTTTGTCGTTGCGTCCGGCGTTGTTCACCAGGCAATCGAGACGACCGAAAGTCTTGACCGTTTCCGCCACCGCGTGCGAACAGTTTCTTGCATCCGACAGTTCGATCGTGATCAGACCACAGGCTGCACGTGCATCGCGTAACTCGGACTGCAACTGCTGCCCCGCATCCGCATCGCGATCCACGATGACTGGTACCGCGCCTTCGGCAGCACTGGCCCGCACAATGGCCGCCCCAATCCCCTTAGCTCCGCCGGTGATCACGATGACCTTATCTTTAAGTTGGAGATCCATAAACTTACGGAATGACAGACTTCTGAACCATTCGTCTAACCATGCAGCTTGGAAAAGCCGCCATCAATCGGATAATCCACACCCGTAATAAAAGATGCTTCGTCGGAACACAGAAATAGCGCCAGGGATGCGACTTCATCGGGCTCCGCCATCCTGCCGATGGGCTGCGTTTTTGCCAACTTCTCGAACATTTCCTGCTCCCGTCCGGGATAGGCCTTGTGCAGATAGTTATCGACGAATGGCGTATGCACTCTGGCCGGCGAGATGCAATTGCATCGGATCTTGTGGCCTATGTAGTCTCTGGCCACGGAATACGTCATTGCGACCACCGCGCCTTTGCTGACCGAATAGGCAAAGCGGTCGGCGAGTCCACAAGAGCCTGCGATTGAAGCCATGTTCAGGATCACGCCGCCGCCGTTGGCTTTGAGCTGCCTGATAGCGGCCGAAATGCAATTGTAGAATCCCTTCACGTTCACGCGATAAACGCGGTCAAAATCTTCCTCCGTCGTGCTTTCGACCGTGCCGATGTGTGAGATTCCCGCGTTGTTTACCAGGATAGACACCGGCCCTTTCCCGGCGATTTCTTCGAACCGGGCTTTGACCTGTTTCTGATCCGTAACGTCGCAGTCGTAAGCGGCCGCACTTCCTCCCGCAGAAATAATCTGCCGGCAAGTTGCTTCCGCCTCCCTCAGGCTGACGTCCAGGATCCGTACGGCCGCCCCTTGCGCGGAAAACTTCAGAGCGATCGCGCGTCCAATACCGCTGCCGCCGCCGGTAACGACGGCGACTTTGCCATCAAGCCTTAGATCGGTCATGCCTTCAGCCGCGGTGAGTGAAATTCTCTCCCCTGCAATGAAATCATTTTTGACCCGACGACGTCCGGCCATTGTAGAACATGAGTCATGCCCGGCAAGGCAGGGCGTTGCGAATCACGGTTTCAGCTTCCAGAATCGCCGCGCATTTTCTCCCAGGACTGCGGATTGCACCTGGGCGGGCTGTCGGGTCAAGTAATTCTTCACCACATCCATCGCGCGGCTGTAGGAGGCGGCCACGGTGCACACCGGCCAATCCGATCCGACCATGAGGCGGCCGGGTCCAAAGCAATCAAAGGCGACATCGATGTATGGAGTGAGTTGCTCAGGCTTCCACGAATCCCAGTCTGCTTCCGTCACCAGTCCCGACAATTTGCATAACACGTTCGGAAACGCCGCCAGATCACGAATTCCACGCGCCCAGGGGTGCAAGCTTCCGCTCTTGATGGGTGGTTTGGCAAGATGATCCAGCACAAAACGCTGGCCGGGAAAACGCCGTACGAACTCCGCCGCTACCGGAAGGTGACGCGGATAAATCAGGATGTCGTAGGCCAGATCAAATTCTTGCAGCACAGAAATTCCACGGAGGAATTCTGGCCGCAGCAGAAAGCTATCGTCCGGCTCGCTCTGCACAACGTGGCGAATCCCCACCAGCTTAGGGTTCCTCGCAAAAGTCTCCACCTGCGAACGGACCTCTGCAGACTGGAGATCGACCCAGCCCACAACTCCCAGGACTAATGGCGCGGCCCCCGCCAGCTCGAGCAGCCAACGAGTCTCTTCAAGCGTCTGCCGCGCCTGCACGGCCACGCATCCCTGAAACCGGGCCGCTTCGAGTTCAGGCTTCAGCACTTCCGGAAGAAAATCGCGGCGCAATCGCGCCATCGAGTCATCAATCCAGTCGTACTCCCGCGGATCATAAATCCAGAAGTGTTGATGAGCGTCAATTTGCATGCTAATCGAGCTATCCGGGATACCAGACTTTACGCGGATCTTCTTCTCTGCGCTGATACGTCCAGGCTTCTTCAATCAGCCGCTGCAGATCGAAGCGCGGTCTCCAGCCCAGCAGAAATTTCGCCTTGGTGTTATCCAGCCAGTTTGACCAGTACGGAGTCTTGATCTCCACCGAGGGAAGCCCTCGCGTCTGATGCAGATAATCCGCCACCTGACGGTAGTTCACCGGCTCGTCCATGCAAATATTGAAGGTCTGCTGGTGCGCTTTGGGATGATCCAGGCTTTTGAGAATAGCCTCAATCAGATCGCTCACGTGCACGAAGTTGCGCCGCACCGGCTTTCCCTCCGGATCGAGCATCAGCGGCACTGCACGGCTCTTCACATATTCGCCAGCGCGCTCCGGACCCACCAGGTCCCGCCACCTTGGCCCGCCAAAAACATCGTCGCCAAAGGAAAGCGAGTATTTGAAGTCGTCCTTCTCCATGATCCAGGGCGCGCGCAAACAACAGCCCGCGAGGTCATATTGGATGAAATATTGCTCCAGCATGACCTCTTCCAGAACCTTAGACAGCGCGTAGCAGCCGGGATAGGCGGTGTATTTCTGCTGCTCGGTGACCGGAACCGGGTGACAGTAGAAAAAATGCCCCAACGCAGCGTCGCCGCCAATCAGGATGATTTGTTTGAAAGACTTGCTGGCGCAGCATTCTTCCAACAACCAGAACAAACCCTTGACCGTAACATCCATCACCTCATTCGGAGTTTCCTTGCAGGTAGCGCAATGCAGAACGTGCGTAACTCCCTGCACGGCGGCGCGTACCACGCCGCGATCCGAAATGCTTCCCTGGACAATCTCCAGCCGTGCTTTCGGCTCCAGAAGCCGGTTATGACACAAGGCGCGGATGCTCACATCCTGAAAATCATCGGACTCCAAAACCCGGTTGATGAAATGGCTGCCCACTTTGCCGGTGGCGCCGGTAACCAGGATGCGCTTCATATCAGAAAGAAACCACATGCTGGCGGGATTCTCCCAAACCGTCGATTCCAAGTTCGACGACATCGCCAGCCTTTAGATACTTCGGCGGATTCATCCCTAACCCAACTCCGGCAGGGGTTCCCGTGCTGATCACGTCTCCGGGAAGAAGGGTCATGAACTGGCTCACGTAGGAGACCAGGGTGGCGACGTCAAAGATCATGTTTTCGGTAGAGCCATTCTGCCGGAACTCTCCATTGACCTTCAGCCACATGCGCAATCTGCCGCTATCCGGAATTTCGTCGCGGGTGGCGAGGAACGGACCCAGCGGAGCAAACGTGTCGGCACTCTTGCCCTTTACCCACTGTCCTCCACGCTCGAGCTGAAAGCTGCGCTCGGAATAATCGTTGTGCAGCACGAAGCCCGCGACGAAGGAAAGCGCCTCCTCCTTGGGGATGTACAAAGCTTTTTTTCCGATGACCACCGCCAGCTCTACTTCCCAATCAACTTTCGTGCCGTTCTTCGGAATCACCAGCGAATCATTCGGACCCACCAGCGAGGTCGTTGACTTGAAGAAGATGACCGGTTCCTTGGGCAACTCCATCTTGCTTTCCGCAGCATGGTCGCGGAAGTTCAGCCCGATGCACACAATCTTGCTGGGACGGCAGATCGGCGCTCCCAAACGCACGGATGGCGCAACCCGGGGAGCGGAAGAAGCATTGGTTCGCACCCAGGCATCGAGTTTCGCCAATCCGCCGTTACCAAGAAACGGCTCGTCGTAGTCCGTGCCCATCCCCGAGACATCGATGCGGGTGCCATTGCCCAAAAGCACACCCGGCTTCTCCCGGCCCGATTCACCAAATCGAATCAATTTCATCCCGCGTCCTCTCCCAAAAACAATCTTGCTCCCTGCACAAACCGCCTAGGGACCGCCTCCGGCTGTCCGGCCGGGCGAAGCTCGGCGTCTTGTCCCGATCGGACAACGTATCTTAAATGGTCGGACGAAAAGAACGACGCTCACGCTTGAAATAGATCAAGCCGCACCCCCGTGATCTGCCCTCAGGTCGACAACATAGAAATGGCACTAGAATAAACACCGAGGGAAGATAGGAGAAGCCAATGGCCGCGCTACCATCGGCACAGAGATCCAAGAACACGAAGTTGTTTCCCCTGAGGAATGGATTGCAAGCCGGAAGGAACTGCTGCAAAAGGAAAAGAAGTTCACCCGGCTACGCGACGAGTTAAGCCGGCAACGCCGCCAACTGCCTTGGGAGCGGGTGGAAAAAGCGAAGGAATACGTCTTCGACACTCCGAATGGCAAGGCGGCCCTGGCCGACCTCTTCGACGGCCGAAGCCAGCTGATTGTCTACCACTTCATGTTCGGACCCGGATGGGAGCAGGGTTGCCCGAGCTGCTCTTTCCTGGCCGACCATTTCGATGGCAGCCTGGTTCACCTCGCGAATCGCGACGTCACACTGGCCGTGATTTCTCGAGCACCCCTGGCTCAGATCGAAGCGTTCAAGAAGCGTATGGGTTGGCGGTTCAAGTGGGTGTCGTCCTTCGGCACCGACTTTAACCACGACTTTCACGTGTCCTTCACCAAAGAAGAGATGGCAGGCGGCAAGATTAACTACAACTATGACGTGGTCGAGTTCCCGAGCGAAGAAACGCCGGGTGCGAGCGTGTTTTACCAGGACGCGCGTGGTTGTGTCTTCCACACATATTCCACTTACGCACGCGGGCTCGACATCCTGATTGGCGCCTACAACTTCCTCGACCTCGCACCGAAGGGTCGCGACGAAGATGGCCTGGCCTTCAGCATGGCATGGGTCCGGCATCACGACAAATACGCTGAGGATTATTTCGTCGATCCGAAGGCGCAGTACGTGGCTCCCAAGAGTTCCGCTTCCTCGTGCTGTTCGGAGGAGCATCACTCGTAAGTACCGGTTGCAGAGAAGATATTTTGATGAGGGTCCGCGCTGCTGGCGGCTCGCTCGCGACGCCGGAACACCGTTTCCGGATACTCGTAAAGCCGCCCAGCTCGCGGACTGATGTGTCAGCCTAGAATCGCTGGCTCGTTGGGAGTGTGATTGGTGCCAGGTTTGCCTGGGGAAGGCTCGGGGGTTTTCCCTGCACCAAGAGGTTGCCAATGTATCCGTCCGCGTGTGCGTATGCCCCCTGAATCATGAGCGTGTGGCCGACGAGTCTCAGGAATCGCTTCTGGCTATGTTCCAGCCGGTAGGCCGCAAATGAAGTAGCCACCTGCATGATGCCCATCGTCGACACATATCGACCCGCCGATGGATTCTTGCCGAGCAGAAATGAACTTCCCCGAGGAAACCCGGCTTCTTCGTAGCCAGTGGGCCGGGCGATCGTGGTATAGCCGTCCAGAACGTTGAAAAGGGTGTACGCGCCTGCTTCCGTCCAGAATATCTTCTTGCTGAACCCCTGTTCCCCCGGTTTCGGAACGGCGGCCGGATTCAGGGCCGAGCTCGGCGAATTGATGGTTTGGGCGGACAAGCTGCCTGTCAACAAGAGCACAAGAGACAGGATTAGCGGTCTCAGAAAGTGTTTGTCGAATCCAGAGCGATGATTCATTGCTGTTCCGCCGTCTTCCTGCCGGTTAAGGTTCTTGCGCCGTCCGAGAATTAACGACATCCGCCAAAAGACTTGCCAGTAAGGCGTTTCAGCCGATTCACGACATCGTCAGGCCATTCATTGCATCCTCCGTTCCAAGCCAACTTAGGGCAAACAGAGGACATGCCGCCCGTGTCCCCAGCGAATGTGCAGAAGATTGCGCATAAGGAAAACCATGATCCACGCACCATGGCGGTCCGGGCATTGGCCTTACCTTCTTCACCCGGGGAGAGCAAACTCATACTCCGACCCAACCCGTCCTTAGCTCTCCTGCTAATTCGCTAACCGGCCGGCTAGCTTACTGGGCTGGACCCGGGTCGTCAGTTTCTTTGCGCCGGCGCTGTTCGACCCCACGCCGTTTCGCGAGAGTATCGTTGGCGGCTGTCTTTTCAGGCTCTTGCGAGGCATCCACGATCGATAGATCGGTCCGGGGGAACATCCGCTCATGGTTGGCACGGCGTTTGCAATTGTCAGGAGTGCGCCTGCAACAGGGTGGGACCTTTAAGGCTTTTGTGAACCTCGGAGAGAACAGCAACACATCACATGTCCCGTTTTCTCCGAGGCTGTCGCGTTTAAGGGTGAGTAGAAAATCCGACTCATAAGAAACAAAGAGAGAGGAGAAAACCCGTGACCCATACCAACGAAGCAGGCTTGAAAATCATTTTCCGGAACGATGAGCCCCTGCGCAAAACGCAGTCTTCCAGCACCTGGCTTTTGCATTCTCATGATCGCGAAGAGTTCACGGTTTTCGTGTCGTGCGACGGCGTCAGCCGCCCTCGAATTGTTGGCAAGGAAGCGGCCTAAACCGGCTTATGAACACCGGATATCGTTAAGAGGAACGCGCCATGAACGATGAATTCGTATCATCAAATGTCAGTGGATCCCAGCAGGATGGCCGCGCGTCAGCCCGTTTTCAGCCCCGCCTGGTCAGATACGGTCTCCCCTGTGCCAATTGCAGGGCGTACTATTCCTCAGGGCTGACGGCTTGCCCGATCTGCCAGTGCAGTGAGCGTGTCTCGCCTGCGGCCGGCGTGGTCCCCAGCGTCGCGGCGCTGTAACGTCTGGATCACCAGAAGGCACTTGCAACGCGACCGCGGACTGATTGGTCCTCGCCAATGATTTGCGGCCTGGAGTGAGTTGTTGGTAAGTCGATGAAAGATAATTGGTCGGGACGGGCAGATTTGAACTGCCGACCCCTCGCACCCCAAGCGAGTGCTCTACCAGGCTGAGCCACGTCCCGACTGGAAGGAACCGGCCGCAACTATCGACAGCGGCGGTGGGGCTGACTCAAGGATTTTACACCAGGCTCAGCGTTTCTTGCGCTTCGGCGCAGGCTTTTCCTCGAACACGGCGAACTGCAGTTTGTTCTCAACCGGATCGATGCGGTCCACGATCACTCGGATTCTCTGCCCCATGCTGTAGATCTTGTGGTTGCGCTGGCCGATGATCTCACGCGTATTTTCGTGATAGGTGTAGCGGTCATCGCCCAGTGAATCGAGCGGCACCAGGCCCTCGACAAAAAGATCGGTCAACTCCACGAAGAATCCGAATTTCGTCACGCTGATGATCAATCCGTCGAAGTCTTCGCCCACCCGGTCCTGCATGAACTTGACCTTCTTCCACTCCATCAATTCGCGCTCGGCGTCATCGGCCCTGCGCTCTGACTGGCTGGACTCCTCGGCGATATCGTGCAATTCCTCAAGCGGGATGGGACCGCCCGCCGGTCGTACCGACTCGCGATGAGCGCCATGGTCGCGGCGCTTCGACCAGGGTGAGGGCTGGTCCGTGTGGCTGCTCTGGTTGGTGTGGCGCGGGCGCCCCGCCCGCGTGTCGTCGGCCGTAGTTCCAGGTTGCCCGGCAAACCGCCCCACTGGAATGTCTCCCTCCCAAACTTCCGCCGAGTCACGCAGAACCTCTTTCAGAATGCGGTGCACGATCAGATCCGGATAACGCCGGATCGGCGATGTGAAATGGGTGTATGCCGTCGCGGCCAGGGCAAAGTGTCCAAGATTTTCCTCGGAGTAGCGAGCCTGCTTCAGCGAGCGCAGCATCAGGAAAGACAGAATCCGTTCCTCCGGCTTGCCTGCGATTTTTTTCGTCAGCTTCTGATACATGCGCGGCGTGATGTGCACTTCTTTGGGGATCTCGATTTCCCGGGTGCGCTTGCCCGAGCCATAGTTGGCCCGGCGATCAGTCTTGAGCTGCACCCGGTGAATCGGCAGCGCACCCACGCCCAGCGAATAGCCGAAGGTCGCCGCAATGACCTCAAAGTCGTAGACCCGCTTGGCGTCAGGCTTTTCGTGGATGCGATAGAGCGAAGCGATTCGCTTGTTCTCCAGATACGAAGCCGCCGTCTCGTTGGCCGAAAGCATAAACTCCTCAATCAGCCGATGCGCGATGTTGCGCTCGGAGCGAGTGATGCTCTTCATCAATCCAAATTCATCGAACTCGATCACTGGTTCCGGCAGATCGAAATCAATGGAGCCCCGGCGCTCGCGCTTGCGGTTGAGGATCAGGGCCAGATCGCGCATCATTTCGAACCCGGGCACCAGTTCGGCGTAACGCTGCCGCGCTCCCGGATCGCCTTCGAGTACCAGATTCACGTCGGTATAAGTCATGCGTTCGGCGGAGCGAATGATGCCTTCGCTCAACTCTGCGCCCAGAATTTCTCCACGCTGGTCGATTTCCATCACGCAGGACATCACCAGGCGGTCCACTTTCGGACGCAGGCTGCAGATATCGGTGGAGAGTTCGAGCGGAAGCATAGGCACAGCGCGGTCGGGAAAATAAACGCTGGTGCCGCGCAGCCGAGCCTCCTGATCGAGCGCCGAATCCGGAGTGACGTAATGGGCTACGTCGGCGATGTGTACCTGTAGCTCGAAGTTGCCGCTTTCCAGCCGCCGAACCAGAACTGCGTCGTCGAAATCGCGTGCCGTTTCTCCGTCAATTGTGACGATTGGGAAAGCGCGGAAATCCCTACGCTTGCGCGCTTCCGGGGCTGGAATGATAGGCTCAGCGTCCTGCGCTTCCGCCAGCACGGCTGGCGGGAAACGATGCGGCAGGTGAAACTTGCGGATCATGATTTCCACGTCCACGCCAAAATCGTCTTCGTAGCCCAGAATTTCCACCACGCGCCCGCGGGGATTCTGCGTGGCCGTCGGCCAGTCCGTAATCTCGACATCGACCACCGCGTTTTCCAGATCGTCCAGGTTGGAGCGACGCGATGCCTCGGCGCCAAGAACCCGGTGCGGACTTTTCTGACGCTCATGTAGCGCCGGCGTCCCTTCGGCTACGCTCAGGGCAGGGCCGCCGGCTGTCGCGAGGGCATCCTGCCCTCGCTGGGGCAAACTTGCTTCATCAGCCTCTGAAGACGTCCCCGGAATTTCCATCCCCGCCGGAATCACAATCCCCTGGGTTATTTTCTGATCGATCGGGGTGACGTAGTTGCGCCGACTGCCGTAGTGGAACTTTCCCACGACGGTCGAATGCGCACGGCCGATCAGACGCACGATGCGCCCTTCTGCACGCCCGTCCGGACGAATATTGCCGATCTCCACCAGCACCCGGTCGCCATGCATCGCCGACCCCACGGCGGGGGGAGGAATAAAAATATCTCCAGCCAGTTGGGCCTTAATGCGTTCGTCGAGTGAACTGGCCTCCGGAATCACGAACCCGAAGCCGTCGCGATGCATGCTCAACCGCCCGACAGCCATGTTCTTGCCGGTCGCAGCTTGCGGAATCGCGTAGCGGTCGGAATCGACCTGCAGCAACTGGCCACTGGCCACCAGGTGTTTCAAGCGCTCGAACAGTTCGCGGCGAGCGTCGCCGTGGACGCCAAGTTCGCGCACCATTTGCTTGAATCCAGCGGTCCGTTTGGGTTGGCGCTCGATCTTTTTCAGGATGGCGGAATCGGAAAGCATCATGGATGCCGCTTTCGTCGGCGTGGTCGGAATACGCGGGATACTCCCTCGAATCCTTTCGAGGTCGATCTAGTCAGGCTTCGCAGGTCAGTTTTGGGTTTCTGCGAAATACTTTTCCTGCAGAATTCTTCGGTGATGCAGCTCATGACCGGCAATAATGTAGGCGAGAGCCCGCACGCTGACTTCATTCTTGTTGGCCACGCCCCGGCGTCCCCAGGCTGTTTCTTCAAATCCGCGGAACAAAGTCAGGGTCGCATTGCGAACCGAAACGAACTCCTCCACCAAAGCCGCCAGCGTACTCTGGCCGAACGCTCCATACTTGACGTAATCATCCTGCTCGAAACCTTCCATGGGAGTCTGGTCGTTGCGCGCGATGCGCAGCGCCCGGTAGGCGAATACCCTCTCGGCGTCGGTAACGTGCCCGAGCACTTCTTTCACGCTCCACTTCCCTGGGGCGTAACGGAGATCCCCTTCCGCGTCCTTGCGGTCGGAAAGCAGCGCAGCCGTTTCCCGCGACTGCTTTTCTAGAATGGTTAAAATGCGATCGCCCGGGATGAGAGAAACGTACTTTTCGTAATAAACGGCGTACTCGCCAGGCTGGGGCCGGGCAATGACTGCAGTATTTGATTTCATGTCCAACTCCGGATTGAATCCCACTATGAGGATACCTGAGTTGAACGAGGGCCGCGAACGTAGCGCTGCCAGCAACCGTTCCGGCAGGTTGTGCGACTACTGCAAACCCGACTGGGTCAGCTTTACCGCGCAACGCGTCCCACCACAGGTTCCTGAGGTGGAAGTGGTCAGGGTGCTGAAGTACACGCTGGAAGCCTGGCCGCTGGTGCTTACATTGTCCCAGATGATGCCGCTGATGCCCCCCGGGTAGTTAACCCCGCTCAGGCTACCCGTGATCGTACCGGTGCTGATGTCATCGGTGCGCAGCACTCCGTTTGGACTCGGCCCTGTAACCCCGCTGATGATGATGTCGTGATGGTTGGAACCAAAGTTCACATTTGGGTTGTAGATCTCGGTTATGGGAGTACAGGGATTGCCCGCCCCGGTGTTGCGGGCGGCTGTGCCATTGGTTGTGGAGTTCATGGTGGGGTATGAAGTAAACCCAACCCAGTAGAATACCGCGCTGGTGTCAGTGGTGGAGGTGCCGCAGCCGAACAGGAGGCCGTTAGTCCCTGGCGTAGCCCCGAAGTAGTTGTCGTTGAAGGCACCGCTGTGAATATCCACATTCGTGGTGTTATTGCCTACACTGCCCAGTCCGATGTGGACACGCACCAGACCGCTAAGGTCCATCCCCAGCTGGGCCACGGTTGCACTTGCGCCCGCACTGCCGTCATTTCCGGTAAACGCAAAGATTTTTTGCGCGCCACCGGCGCTGTCCATCAGGACAGAATCGGGAATCCCATAGGAGCCGCCGTTCGCTGTGCAATCCGCACCCGTGCCCGTACGTCCGGGAGGATGAGCAACCGTGCAGCCTCCGCCACCAACCATCACTGGTCCCGCATTCAAGGTCGGGGTGGTGTTCGACTTGGCATTGATGACCCAAAGTTCGCCAAGCTGGTCGCCCACAAAAAGGCGCCCGCTGGGAAGATCGTAGATCGGGCCGTTGGGAATAGCCGCTGCGCCGCCAGTGCCTGCCGGTGTCAGGGCAAACGACCACAGCACCGTGGGCTGGCTGGTCAATGCGCACGTGAAGACGCAACTGATTTTATAAATCTTGCCGTCGTTGGTGCCGACGAAGGCTGTGTCCGTCTGGTAATCGACCCAGGGCGGAGACAGCGTATCTGTGGCGGTATTGGACAAAGTCACCGACCAGAGGCAGGAAGTAATGGGATTCGGGGTGGTAGTGCAAGGCGTGCCGACAAGCGTGGGTGCCACAGCAGCCGTAGCTGAAGTACCTTCTCCCGCCTTCCAGGCAAGCACGTGGAAGACGGTTTTCCCGGCCGCACTCTCCACATAAGCGATCCTCTTGCCATCCAGAGAGAGTACCGGGGAAGTCAGGACCGCTCCGCCAGCCGTGCTTCCGTTATAGGCCCAGTTCACGGTGGGATTCGCCCCGCAGAGTCCGGGATTCGAACCGCTGTACAGGTTGGTCACACCCACCAGATTGGCTTGCCCGGTTGACCCGGCCACATTCAACCCGAACACCACGTAGTCACCGGTACAGCTCGGCGTGGCATTGATGTCGAAGCTGTACTTGGCGGGAAACATATTAGGCGCCACGTTCCCTAGGCCCAGAGAAATACTCCAGTCAGTCTTCAAAGGGGGTTTCCCCGCCAGGACCGGAAGGATTGGCCTGCGGCCGCCGCGGTCCAGACCCGGGCCCCGGCCTCCGGCAAAACGTACTCCGTCAACACGTGGAAGATTGCGTTCGGCGAGATGAAACAGGATTCGAGGCTCAGCCTTCGCCGCATCCAAGTCCGCGGCAGGCAATCCGCCGCCTACAATCACGTGGTGATAACTCCAGTCGAGCACCCGGCCAACATGTTGCTGGCGTGGCTGATCCTGGCCTCGCCCAGTCAAACCCAGGCAAACCAGGAGGAACACTGAAAGCAGGAGATGATGTATGAATTTCATGGCTCTCCCGTGAGAGACGAAAAAATTGCAATTCTCTGGTGTTTCAAGATTAAAGGAATTTAACGGGATTCCGGCTCGCTCTGTGGGAGTGGCCCATTACGGTAGTAACGTCTCCCTGTGACCTTGTGAGTGTGGAATTCGCTCGCAAGTGTAATGATTGCTGCGAGGATAAATTACCAGGCGGAATTTGCACTGTCTGGAAGGTGACATGGTTAGCCGTGCGTGAGCGGTGGTCAACCACCGCTCCGCTTCGCCGGTGCATGTCCCCTGATATCAACAAGCAACGCGATTTTCACAGGCCCAGTTTCAGGCCTGCTAGAGTAAAATAGCGGTTGGTCACCGAAATGCGGCCTTTACTGAGAATACCTATGAGGAAAGGACTTTAGCCCAATGTGGAAACCCACGAATCAGCCCACGACTCCAGGCCGTCCAGGTGAGCCGGAGCGTCCTGCCACGCCCGCGCCCGTTACATCATCGGCCGTGAGCGAACCTGTTCCGGCGGCTCCGCGTCCGGTTGCGACCAGCACGGCGGATCAGGCGACAATCGGCAAATCGCTGGTGATCAAAGGCGAAGTAACTGGTTCCGAATCGCTTTACATCGACGGACGGGTGGAAGGCTCCATTAACCTGTCGGGCAACCGCGTGACGGTAGGTCGCAACGGTGTGGTTTCAGCCAACATCAATGCCCGCGAAATCGTGGTCCTTGGAAAAGTGCGCGGCAACCTGACCGCCAGCGACCGCGTAGATATCCGCAGCGACGGATCGCTCACCGGCGATGTCGTCGCCGCCCGCATCTCCATCGAAGACGGTGCATTCTTCAAGGGCGGAATTGACATCCGCAAGGCCGGTCAAAAGGCCAACGGCGAAGAAGTGAAGGCTACCGGATCGGCTGAGGCCGCCACCGCAGCTCGGGTCTAGTCCTCGGCCAAAAACACGACGGGCGCTCTTGGTCGGTCCAGGAGTGCCCGTTTGCTTTTTGCGGATTATTTTCAGCACGCATTTCGGCTGTTAGCCCTCAGCAATGCACCTCAAACTCAGTGTCATCCCGAGCAATCTTGTCCTCGCGCTGCGCGCGAAGAAAGATTGTCAAGGGACCCAGGTTTTGCTGTGGGACATCCGATGGGCGGCGAGAACCCAGGTCCCTCGGCTTGCCCTCACCGCGCCAGCGCGGCTGGGGACGGCGCTCGGGATGACAAAAGCATTGCTGCACTCCGCAGTCAGAAGTTCTTCACCTTACGAAGGGCTCCGCTTTCTCAGTATGACAGGGGCTTACGGTTCGATCCCGCCGCTCACGTCTGCCGCCTGCACTTCTGCCACCCGGGGATAGGAAGTAGGTTTCCGCCGCCGCAGGTCGCCGGGTAAGGCCGAGCGGCTAAGCCAGAGACCTGCCGCGACGGCCCCCGCCCACGTAACCGTAATCAGGCCGAGGGCCTTAAGATCTGCGATCCTGCTATTGCTGACGACTAGCCTGCGGGCAACCTCATAACTGAGCAGCCCAGCCGCAGTCGCGACCACGCCCGCCTTGCCAATCTCTCCCCAGTGCAATCCATCGACGCGAACCACCCGCTGCCGATGCAGCAGAAGCGCCAAGGCCAGCGTGTTGGCCACAATCCCCAGATCAGAAGCCATGGCCAGGCCCACAGTCGAAAAATGGCGGAACAAAGCTGAGTACATCGGGATCGAAGCCAGCGTAATCAGGCTGCTGGCCACCATCGGCGTGAGCGTGTTCCCGGCGGCGTAAAAGGCGCGCGAGTAGAGGCCTTGCGCTGCCCAGAAGCACAGCGAAAGCGAGAACCAGAAAAAATACAGTGCGGTTCCCTGCGAATCAGAAAACAGAAAATGCCCGCGGCGGTAGACCAGATCGATCAGGGGCAGCGCCGCCGCCATCATGAAACTGGTCGCCAGCAGCGACGTGGCTATGATCCGATAGATCGACCCATTTACGGTGTCGGCGAACTCCTGCAGCCGCTTCTCGCCAAAAAGCTTGGCGAAAAACGGCAACGAGGCCTGGCTGGTGGCCTGCCCCAACACAGCGATGGGGACCGCGAACAGGCGCTTGGCATAGTTCAGGCGCGTAATATCGCCCACCGCTCCCGAGGCGAAGTAACGCAGGATCCAGTCGTCGGCGGTAACCAGCGACACCCCCAGCATCAGCGGAATCGAGAGCCGCACCCATTCGCGAAATGCCGGATTGCGCGTGTCAAAGGAAACGCTGTAGCCGGTCCCGATTCGCGCCGCGCCGATAGCGTTGATCAAAAACGGCCCAAGAAAGCTCCCGGCCACAGCGCCGTAAGCCAGCGAGGCGATGCCCAGCCGGTGTGACAGCAGGATTCCACCAAGGATGATGGCCGCGTTATACAGCAGCGGCCCGAAGGCGGGAAACAGGAACAGGCGCCGCGAAAGCAACACCGCCGAAACCACGCCACCCACATAGAAGAACAGCTGTGCCGGAAGCAGAATACGGGTCAGATGAACGCAAAGCTGCATTTGTTCCGGAGTGAATTTGGGGAAGAGCTGGCGCGAGATCTGGGGAGTGAAAACCTCTGCCAGGAGAATGCCCGCTCCCAGCACCGCAGTCATGACCGTGATGATGACCGAAAAGGTCTTCTGCGCTTCGTCTTCTCTCTTTTCCGCGAGAAAACGGGTGTAGATCGAAACGAAAGTGATGGACGCGGTTCCGCCCGCCACCAGATAGTTGAGCCAGTCGGGAATGGTGAAGCCCGCGACATAGGCATCGGTTGCGGGCCCGGCGCCGAACGCGTAGGCAATGTACGCCTCGCGTACATAACCAATCACCCGCGACAGCATGACTGCTGTCATCAAGAGCAGCGTGGCGGAGAAGGCGCTGTGCTGGTGCGAGGGGCGAAGCAGGCGTAACAGACGTGCGAACCCACGGGCGGGGGGCGCGTCAGGAGAATCCGCAGAATTCGCCATCAAAGGGCGATTCTACACGCAAACATTCCGCTCCCCTGATAGGCCGGATGGTTCGCGCCGGTTGAAACTCTTCGGATGGGCCAGATTCGGGCGACCTGGCTTGAAGACTAAACAAAATTCCCGACAATTTGCGCGCACGAGGGATACAGCTGTCTTGGACTTTTTGGTTTCCTTGACATCGCTGCGAGCGAGAGGTTTCTTCATGCTCCCCGAATGCACGATTAAGCTCATTGACAAGTTCCAGCAGCTTGACCGAGTCCATTTCTTGACTCGCTTGCTCGGCAATGTGTTTCCAATCTCCAAGTGAATGCGGGGACATAAGGCGCCCTTTTCTCGATTCACCCATGCTAGTCCGCCTTCAAAGCCTTGTCTGAGCAATTTCGCACAGTCCCCCCGCACACGAATCTTCGTAGGCCACGCTCCACCCGTTCCTGTCAAGACGAGAGGCTCTTCTTTGCGTTCTTTGCGGTGCAAGTCTTCTATTCGATCGTCTGTACCAATTTAGAGAACAACTCTAGACGTGATTCAGCCGCGAAACGCTATAATGCTCGCCCATGGCCGTAGTGACTGGACAAAAAATTGGTCCGTATGAGGTCGCCGCGCAGATTGGCGCTGGCGGCATGGGCGAAGTCTACCGGGCACGCGATCCGCGCCTGGGACGCGACGTTGCCATCAAGGTATTGCCGTCGTCCTTCTCCTCCGACCCCGACCGCCTGCAGCGCTTCGCGCAGGAAGCGCGTGCCGCGGCTGCACTGAATCATCCCAACATCCTCGCCATTTTCGACATCGGCGAAGATAAGGGGGCGCCTTACGTAGTCTCCGAGTTGCTCGAAGGCGAAACCTTGCGGGACCGGTTGCGCAGTGGAGCCCTGTCCATCCGAAAGTCCATTGACTTCGCGCTCCAGATCGCGCACGGACTGGCTGCCGCCCACGAAAAAGGCATTGTTCATCGCGACCTCAAGCCGGAAAACCTTTTCATCACCCACGACAACCGGGTGAAAATCCTGGATTTCGGGCTGGCCAAGCTCATCCATCCCGACGAAAATCCCGGCTCAGGCGACGCGCCCACCATCCAGGTCGCCACTGACCCGGGCGTAGTGATGGGGACAGTCGGCTACATGTCCCCCGAGCAGGTGCGCGGGAAAGCAGCCGACCATCGCTCCGACATTTTCTCCTTCGGCTCCATCCTTTACGAAATGCTTTCCGGGAAGCGCGCCTTCCACGGCGATTCGCCCGCGGATACTATGAGCGCGATTCTGAAAGACGATCCTCCGGAGCTCTCCGAAACCGCGCGCAACATTCCGCCCGCGCTGCAGCGAGTAGTGAATCACTGCCTGGAGAAAAATCCGGGACAGCGCTTCCAGTCCGCCGGCGATGTCGCCTTTAACCTGGAGTCGCTGACCGAAATCTCCAGCCCCAGCAAGGCCGCGATGCGGACGGTGCCGGCTCCTTCCCGCTGGCGCCGGGTGCTGGCGGGACTGGCGGCTCTTCTGTTCGCGGCCTCTGGCTTGGGAATTTATTTCGCCGCCAAACGGCCGGCGACCCGAGCGCCCAGCTTCCACCGCCTGACTTTCCGTCGAGGCACGATCCTGGCTGCGCGCTTCTCCCCCGATGGACAAACCATCGTGTACGGCGCCGCGCTGGAAGGCAGACCGGTAGAACTGTTCACCACGCGCTTTGACAGCACCGATTCCCGGCCCATGGGCATGGACAATGCCGATATCTTATCCATCTCCCGCAACGGCGAAATGGCCCTGCTTACTCATGCCGGGTCCCCGGGAGGTTTTTACTCCTCGGGAACGCTGGCCCGGGTCACGTTGGCCGGAGGTGCGCCTCGGGAGATTCTGGACCATGTCGATGGAGCGGACTGGACACCCGATGGTTCCGATCTGGCCGTCGTTCACTCCAAAGGACAGCTCTACATCAACAATCTCGAGTTTCCCGCGGGCAGAGTCATCTATCACCCCCAAGGCTGGGTGAGCCATGTGCGCTTCTCTCGCAGCGGCGATCTGATTGCCTTCGCGGATCACGTGCCTACTGGCGACGATGGCCGCGTAGTCGTGGCCGATCGGGATGGAAAGATCAAGATTAGTTCGAGTTTTTGTACCTCAGTCGAGGGTCTCGCCTGGTCAAGCGACGGCAAGGAGGTTTGGTACACCGCCTCTCCGGGCGGAAGCGCACGCGCCATCTACGCCCTCAGCATGTCAGGCAGAGAAAGGCTGGTAATGCGAGTTCCCGCTACTCTGTCGCTGCAGGACATCACCCACGACGGTCGCGTGCTGATAACCGAAGACGTGGGTCAGGCCGGCATCGTCGCCCTGCCGCCCGGTGATAAGTCTGAGCGGAACCTCTCCTGGTTCGATTGGTCCATCGCTCTTGACCTGTCCCCGGATGGCCGTAACGTGATCTTCTCCGAGAGCGGCGAAGCCACCGGGGGCAAATACGGCATCTTCATGCGCAAGACGGATGGCTCCCCTGCGGTTCGTCTGGGGGATGGCTCGATCAATGCGCTTCTGTCACCCGATGGAAAGTGGGTAGCCACCTCCGACCTCGGCTCACCTTCACAGATTCAGCTTCTCCCCACTGGCGCGGGGCAGCCGCGTCGCCTGACCAGTGACGGCATGGCACATTTTGTAATCGGCTGGGTACCTGACGGCTCTGCCCTTGTCACCGGCGCCGCCGAACCCAACGGACCAGTACGCTGCTATTGGACGGATCTGAACGGCAAGAGCCGTGTCATTACCCCGCCCGACGTCAATCCTTTGACGGTCACTCCGGATGGCAAGTTCTTACTGGCACAGGATGCTGATAGCAACTACGTCTACTATCCCCTCGCAGGTGGCGACTCCAAGCCATTCCCGGCAAAGCTGGAGATCGATGATCGCGTAGTTGCCTTTGAGCCTGATGGCAAGAGCCTGCTGGTTTACAAACGCGGGGTCCCGGCCCGCGTCTTTCGCGTTTCCCTGGAAAACAGCCGTCGCGAGCTGTTAAAGGAAGTCTCACCTTCCGACATCGCGGGCGTTCAGGCGGTCTCCACCGTCCATCTCAGCACTGACCAGAAGTCGTATGCGTACACCTATTATCGGGTGCTGTCCGATCTCTGGGTCGTGGATGGGCTAAAGTAAAGGACCTGCGATGGGCTGGAATAGCCGGCTGTTTTGACAGGCTGACGCGGCCCACTCGATAATCCAACTCGTGGCTGATCCGGTTGCTGTTCACTCCGAGCGCTCTGCTGTTTTCCGGCGATCGTTCCTCAAGACCTTTCCTGCAGCGGTTCGCGGCGAAGGTGTATATGTCTGGGACAGCGACGGCAAACGCTATCTCGATTTCTCAGGTTCCGCCGCCGTGAATTTCATCGGCCACGGGGTACCGGAGATTTCCGCGGCGATGGCGGAGCAGGCCCGGCAACTGGAGTTCGTCCACACCAGCCAGTTCACTACGCCGGTAGCGGAAGAGTATGCGCAGGAATTGCTCGACTTTGCCGGCGAGAATTTTCGTGGCGGGGCGGTGTACTTCACCTGCGGCGGTTCGGAGGCGGTCGAAACCGCAGTGAAGCTGGCCCGGCAGTATCAGGTAGAAATCGGGCAAACCGAACGCTACCAGGTGCTGAGCCGCACGCAGAGCTATCACGGGTCCACTCTTGGAGCGCTTTCCGTTTCCGGAAACAAGCGCCGGCGCGAAATCTATCTGCCCATGGTACGGGAGTTCGCGCATGTCGGAATTCCCTACTGCTATCGCTGCAACTACGACTGCAAGGACGGTTGCCGCAATTGCGGCCAGGAGTATGCCGCCGAACTGGAAAAAGCGATTGAGTCCGCAAAAGGCCGGACCGCCGCCTTCATCTTCGAACCGGTCAGCGGGGCAACCCTGGGTGCGGTCGTGCCCCCGCCCGGATATCTGCAAAAGATCGCCGAGGTTTGCCGGCGCCACGGCGTCCTGCTGATCGCCGACGAAGTCATGACCGGCATGGGCCGCACCGGACGGAATTTCGCCATCGAACATTGGGACATCTCGCCGGATATCCTGATCGCCGCCAAGGGTCTGTCGAGCGGTTATGCCCCGCTGGGAGCAGTGATTGCCACGAAAAAAGTAGTCGACGCGGTCGCGTCGTTCCTGCACGGCTTCACGTACAACGCCCATCCCATCTGCCTGGCCGCCGGACGGGCCGTGCTGAGATATCTCCAGCAGCGGAAACTTGTACAGGCAGCCGACTCCAGCAGAAATGACACCGTCGCCGCGAAACTGGAGAGCTCGCTCTCCACGCTGCTCGATTTGGATGCGATAGGCGAAGTCCGTGGCATCGGATTGCTGCGAGGGGTGGAGTTCGTATCCAACAAGCAAAGCAAGAAACCCGTTGCCCCAGAGTTGAACTTCGCAGCACGCGTGACCAGCGCGGCTCTGAAACGGGGGTTGCTGGTCTATCCCATACAGGGATGTGTAGACGGCGTCTCCGGCGACCACATCCTGATCGCCCCCCCGGCGGTCATCAGCTCCGAGCAAGTCGATTGGTCGGTCCATCAGCTGCGAGAAGCCATCACAGAAGCCGTTTCTTCGTAGCGCCTGCGTCCCGCGGGCAGGCCGGAGCGTCTCGCCTGCCCAGTGAGAGGATCGAGCCCGGATGGTGTGGGGAGGACCACACGGCAGTCGGCGGGACGCCGGCGCTACACTAATCTTTTCAGCTGGTTAGCTGTTGATCTGCGCTTGACTCGCAGTTTACCTCCGGTGCATTGTCGCGGCCCCATTCTTCCCGTCAAACTGGTTGCGGAGGCAGAAATGGCGAGTCCAATGACCGACTTCTGCGAGCAAGCGAACCCCAAAGTGCTCAGCGAAGTAC
>CAZGSU010000122.1:0-7471 GCA_964528615.1 uncultured Acidobacteriaceae bacterium
GATGAGATCAGCGAGCTGATCGAGAAACTAAGCTTTGGGGCGAAGAAGCCGTCGCATTAATTCCTGCGTGTGGGGCGGGGGCCCGCGCCCGCCCCGGGTTGGGGTGGTTTGTAGGGTGGGGCCCAGCGAGGCACTTCAAGAAGTATGACCTGCGAGCCGTGCACACTCGGCCATTAACAAGAGTCCAAGTCAAAGGCGGCGGGCGAGGGCGCCCGCCCCACACAAACGTTTACTCCAGCGATTCGGGTTCGAGCCCGATATCTTTTTCGCCGGCGGCTTTCTTTTCCATGTACTTTTTCACCCAGGCTTCCCAGCTTTTGCCTGCAGCCGTATCGCGGCCGGTGAAAGCCAGGGCTGCAATCTCCGAGTACGGAATCATCACTCGCTGGTTGGACGTCTTCGGAAGCACTCGAACTAACGAATCGGCCAGCGTCGGGCCGGTCTTGCGGTCAAAAAGATATCCCTCGATGGTCGTGCCATCCTTGCGTGTGATGGTCACGTCGCCGCGGTAATCGAACGCCTTCTCCAGAGCTTTGCGGGTTTCCTCTTCCGAGGCCAGTGCCGGAATCCAGCCTTGCAGGTTTTCGTGTTGCCAGCCGGGAGAGACTTCAAGCGCGTCTGGCGAAGAATCAGGCTGAGGGCCCGATTCGTGGGATACGTGCCCCGCAGCTTTCCCGGTCACGCCCGGGTCTCCTCGAAGGTTTCGGCGGCGTTTGCAATTTGCACCAGCGGCTGCTGACCCTGCTCTACCGGTTCATCCATCAGCCGGAGGGCGCCCTCATCGCGATAGCGGGTGAACAGCGTACCCTTCACCGTCGCGAGAAAGCCGTTGAGCGATCCGAACGTATCGTTCACCGCCGAGGCTTCGTAGCCGCTGTGCACCATGCAGTTCGCACAGTGCGGATTGCCTGACTCAGTGCCGTAAGATTCCCAGGCGGTCTCGCGGATCAGCTCGTCGAAGGTGTCGGCATAACCATCCTGGAGCAGGTAGCAGGGCTTCTGCCAGCCAAAAATGTTGTAGGTGGGCATCCCCCAGGGAGTGCAGGCGTAATGCCGTTTGCCCATGAGGAATTCCATGAACAGCGGCGAGAGATTGAACCGCCAGTTTTTCTCGCGATTGGAGAGAATTGCCCGGAACAACCGCCGGGTGCGGGCGCGTCCCAGGAAATGCTGTTGGTCGGGAGCTTTTTCGTAGGAGTAGCCGGGCGAGAGCATCATGCCCTCGATGCCCAGCTCCATCATGTCGTCCAAAAAAGCGCGCACGCTCTTGGGATCGGCACCGTCAAAAAGCGTGGTGTTCGTGGTCACGCGGAAGCCGCGATTCAAAGCTTCGCGGATAGCGTCGACAGCGATCTCGTATCCGCCCTCGCGGCACACAGCGAAGTCGTGGTGATCTTTCTGGCCGTCCAGGTGCACGCTGAAAGTCAGGTACTTGGTCGGCTGGAAGAGGTGGATTTTCTCTTTGAGCAGCAAAGCATTGGTGCACAGGTAGATGTACTTCTTGCGCGCCACCAGGCCTTCGACAATCTTGTCGATCTCGGGGTGCATGAGCGGTTCGCCGCCCGGGATGGAAACCACGGGGGCGCCGCACTCCTCGACTGCGCGGAAGCACTCCTCGGGTGTCAACTGGCGCTTGAGCACATGCGCCGGGTACTGAATTTTGCCGCAACCGGCGCAGGCCAGGTTACAGCGGAACAAGGGCTCCAGCATCAGCACCAGCGGATACTGCTTCCGCCGGGCGAGTTTCTGCCGGATGACGTAGCTGGCAACCGTCCACATCTGCGATACAGGAACACTCATGCTTGACAGGAATCTCCTCCAATATGCTAACAGGTCGGGCCGATCTGGTGCGCTGACAATGTAGGCGCGTGAGAGCACGTGTGGGGACAGCCGCCCCTTCGGGTGTCCGGTAGAGCAAATTCTCTCGCTGGACAAACCCCGGTCGAGCTGCGCTCGACTGGACAGCCGAGGGCGGGCTGTCCCCACGTGTTCCGTGACTGCTCGCGGCCGCTTAAAACTACCTGGAAACACAAGGGTTACCCGCCCGGTTCCGGGGTCGAAAAATAGTCGTCTCCGTGGTACAATAAGGAACAACCTAGGAAGCCGTAAGTGTTAATAATTTCAGTCATTTGAGGCAAATTCCAGGGCACCGGAAAAGCACGCCGGCAAAGACCCATGCCCGGCATTTTTCCACGGAGCTGAATGGCTACGAAAGAAATCACCCCCATCGACGAAACCAAGCCAAGAAACGGAAAAGCCATCGACATAGTTGGCACCGTTGAGGCTAAGCAAAAGACCCACGAACCAGCGGGCAACGGAGACTATACCGCCGACTCCATCAAGGTGCTCGGTGGCATGGAAGCCGTCCGCAAGCGTCCCGCCATGTACATCGGCTCCACCGGTGAGATGGGATTGCACCACCTGGTCTACGAAGTGGTGGACAATTCGGTCGACGAAGCTCTTGCCGGTTACGCCGACAAGATCGAAGTCACCATTCACCTGGACAACTCGATCACGGTGGTCGACAACGGCCGCGGCATTCCCGTGGATTCAATGGACATTGACGGTGAGAAGGTACCCGCCGCGCAGGTGGTCATGACCAAGCTGCACGCCGGCGGCAAGTTCGACTCGTCCTCTTACAAAGTTTCCGGCGGTCTGCACGGGGTTGGCGTTTCCTGCGTCAACGCGCTGAGCGAAGAACTCGATCTTGAAATCTGGCGCGACGGATTTACCTGGGAGCAGACCTACTCCAAGGGCGAGCCCACCAGCAAGCTGAAGAAGACCGGCGCCGTGAAGCAAAAGACAGGAACGAAAGTCCACTTCGTTCCCGACAAGAGCATTTTCACCGCTACCGAATACAACTTCGACACGCTGGCGCAGCGTTTGCGCGAGCTGGCGTTTCTGAACAAGGGTTTGCAGATCACTCTGACCGATGAGCGCACGACCGAAGCCAAGACCGGCGAAGCCAAATCTGTCCAGTTCAAATACAACGGCGGCATCGTGGAATTTATCAAACATCTGAACCGCGGCAAACAGGTGCTTCACGACAAGGCTATCTATATGGAGGCTGAGCGCAGCGGTGTGGTCATGGAGATCGGCCTGCAATATAACGACGCCTACTCGGAGTCGGTATTCAGCTTCGCCAACAACATTAATACCGTGGATGGAGGCTCGCACCTCTCCGGCTTCCGCATGGCGTTGACCCGCACCATCAACTACGCCGGGCAGCAGATGGGTTTGTTCAAAGACGTAAAAGAAAATCTGACCGGAGATGACGTGCGCGAAGGCCTGGTCGCGGTCATCAGCGTAAAACTGCCGCAACCGCAGTTTGAAGGCCAGACCAAAGGCAAACTCAATTCCGACATTGCCGGCATCGTGCAGGCTTTCGTCAACGAGCGCCTGGGCGCGTATCTCGAGCAGAACCCGACCGTCGGGCGAAAGATCATCAACAAAGCCATCGAAGCATCGCGCGCGCGTGAAGCCGCGAGAAAAGCCCGCGACCTCACCCGCCGCAAAGGAGCGCTTGATGGCGGCGGCCTTCCCGGCAAGCTGGCCGACTGCTCAGAGCGCCTGCCAGAGCGCTGCGAGCTGTTTCTGGTCGAGGGAGAGTCCGCCGGCGGCACCGCCAAACAGGGCCGCGATCGCCGTTTTCAGGCCATCCTGCCGCTGAAGGGAAAAATCCTCAATGTCGAGAAGGCGCGCTACGACAAGATGCTGGGACACGAAGAAATCCGCGCCATGATCACGGCGCTCGGGACCGGCATCGGCAAGGACGACTTCGATTTCGCCAAACTCCGCTATGGCAAGGTCATCCTGATGACCGATGCCGACGTGGACGGAAGCCACATCCGAACTTTGCTGCTCACGTTCTTCTTCCGCCACATGCAGGAGCTGATCAAGCGCGGCAACGTGTTCATCGCGCAGCCGCCGCTGTACTCGATCAAAAAGGGGAAGACGCTGCAGTACATCAAGGACGACGACGCGCTGGACAAAATCATCCTGAAGCGCGCGTCGGAGGGTTTGATCGTCCGCTACGGTGAAGGCGCAGCCAAGCTCGAAGGCGCGGGCCTGTCAAAATTTGCCAGCGGGCTGAAAGAATATTTTGCCTTCTTCGACAAGCTGAACAAGCGGCTGCGCGATGAGCGCGTGACCGAACTGCTTCCCCGGCTTGACCTTTCCAAGCGCGCCGACTTTGAGGGCGATAAGAAAGACGCGCCCAAGAAGATCGAAAAGCTGGAACGAGAGCTGAAGAAGCTGCAGAAAGAACGCGACTTCAAGAGCGTGGAGTCCCGCTTCGATGAAGAACACAATCTTTGGGAAGCGCGCTACGTCAATTCCCAGGGTGCCGAACATCTCATCAACTGGGAACTGGCTTCGACCGCGGAGTATCGGCAGCTGCTTTCGAAGTTCAAACAGATCGAGTCTTACATGGAGCCGCCGTTCGTGATCGAAGCGGTCACTGATGCCGCTCCGACCAACGGGGCCGCCGAAGAATCCAGCAGCGAAGCCGCCGAGGGCGAAGCCGGTGACAAGACACCGAAGAAGGCACCCAAGGCTGGCGCAGGCGCAAAGAAAAAAGCCATCGAAACCGAAGTGGTCGAGAAAACCAACGTCCGCGACCTCTTCGAATACATAAAAGAAGCCGGAAGCCGGGGCTACGAGAAGACTCGCTACAAGGGTCTTGGCGAAATGAACTCCGAGCAGCTCTGGGCTACCACCATGGACCCCGAGCGGCGCACCCTTCTATCGGTCAAGCTCGAAGATATCGCAGAGTGCGAAACTATCTTCAGCACGCTGATGGGTGAAGACGTCGAAGCCCGGCGCAAGTTCATCGAAGACAACGCGCTGGATGTGAAGAATTTGGATATCTAGAAATTCGTAGCCACGGATTCGCGCGGATTTTCACGGATCAAGACTGATCGCAATTGGGCGGCTTGCGGGTCGCCCTTTTTTATTGCCGTCGTTGCCCTGCACCGATCTACTGAGCTTGCCGCCTCCTGCGAGCACTGGTCTCCGGGACTTCTTGCGAACGCCCGACCAGTGCTATAATCCGCACCCGACTGGGGGTTCAGCCATGGACCGCAAGAGAAAGAAGATCCTTTCCCAGGGCCTTTTCCTGGTTTTCTCCGAGCTTCTGATTACCGGATGGTTGGCGGCGCAGGCGGAAAAAACTGTGGATTTTTCCCAGCTTGTCATAGTCGGTGATTCGCTCGCGGCCGGGGTTCAGAACGGATCACTGGAGGGGTCCCAGCAGCAGCATGGGTTCGCCAGCGTGATCGCGGGCCAGATTTCGACGCCCATCGTGCTGCCGCTGGTTCCAGCTCCAGGCGCGCCAAACACTCTGGAACTGGTCAGCGCAGGATTTCCGCCGGTGATCCAGCCGGTTCCGGGAACTCTGCCTGATATCCCGCGAGAGGATCCGTTTGCAGCGATAACGGACGTGGCTGTACCTCTTCAAACGGTAGCTGACGCGTTGAACCGCCTGCCAAGTTCGGATCTCACTGTCACCGATGAAACTCAGCTGGCAACAGATCTTGTGCTGGGATTTCCGTGTCCAATCCTGTTGCGGTGTCCGGCGCTCACCCAGGTACAACATGCCGTCGCGTTGCGTCCCACCGCTGTCATCGTTGACATTGGGAACAATGACATTCTGGGAGCGGTCACATCCGGGCAGCTTCAATCTGTCGTTTCCTCGCCGGCCTCGTTCTTCAGCGGCTTCAACAAATCTTACGGCTCGTTGCTGAATGCGCTGGCGTCCACGAAGGCGACCTTGATTGTCGCAAACCTTCCCGACGTCATGGAGTCTGCCTATTTCATTCCGGTGTGGAAACTGGCGGCAGCAGCGAATTTCCCATTGTTTCAGGTTACCCGGGCGCTCGGGCTAAAGCCCCTGGACTATGTGACGCTGGACGCCGTGCCGACCATTGCAGGCATCCTTTCCGGCTCCGTGCGGGGCCCCTTGCCGCTTTTCTGTTCGGCGACCTCCCTAACCACTCCGTGCTTCGTGACATTCGAACAAGGGATCACGGTTCGCATCTTGACCGTAGGGCTGAACGTAATTATCCAGGCGCAAGCCGCGGCCCACCATGCGGTTGTGGTAGACCTGTTCTCGTTGATCGACAGCCTCCATGCCAATGGCTATAAACTGGGCAATGTAACCCTGACTACGGATTTCCTGGGCGGCTTGTTCTCCCTCGACGGCTTACACCCTACGAACACCGGCTATGCCATCATGGCAAACCGATTCATCCAGACCATCAACGCGGCCCTTAAGACGAATATACCTCTGGCTAACGTGCCGCTGATCGCCTCCAGCGATCCGCTGTTACCCTGAGCAGGTTCAGAGAGGATCGAAAATACGGAGGTCGTTGGATCACCGGCCCGGTAGCCCCGGTTACCAGTGATTACTTCCGTGCCGCTCGTCTCCTCCGTGAGTAAGAACTCCCTGCAAGTTTCCCCAAACTCTGCGTTCTTCCAATAGGACGGAAAAGACTCCTCCTTCGCGTCCGCTGAAAGCGTTCACAGAAAACAAGGGAAACCAGAATGAAGAAGCTGCTGCTGATCGTGATGCTGCTGTGTGGTGTGGTGATGGGACAGGAAAAAGCTCAGGCGAAAGCTGCGGACTCGAACAACCAGCCCGCGCTTACTATTTACAACCAGAATTTCTTTGTGGCGCGGGAATATGTGCCGCTCGATCTCACGGTTGGGGTGAACCGTGCCCAGTATGCGGGGATCGCCTCTCATCTTGAGCCGGATTCCGTCATCCTGCGCGATCCTGGCGGGCGCAGCCTGCAGGTGCTGGAGCAGAACTATCGCAACGATCCCATCTCGCAGGAGCTGCTGCTTTCATTTTATGAAGGCAAGACCATTGACTTCCTGGTGCAGCGCGCCGACAAACAGGAAATTATCAAAGGCAAGGTCGTGCGCAGCGGTTACATCCCCAGCAGCTATTACGCGCAAAACTATCAGCAGCCTTCGTACACTCAGCCCATCATCGAAGTCGACGGCGTGCTGCGTTTCGGACTCCCCGGCCAGCCATTGTTTCCGGCGCTCTCCGGCGATTCCATACTCAAGCCGACTCTCAACTGGTTGCTACAGACCAACGACCCGGGCAAATTCGACGCCGAGATTTCCTACGTTGCCGGCGGCATGAGCTGGCAGTCGGATTACAACATCGTGGTCTCCGATGGTCCGAAGAATTCGAAGATCGACATGCTCGACATGATCGGCTGGGTCACAATGCGCAACAACAGCGGCAAGACCTTCGAGAATGCGCGCATCAAGCTGCTGGCCGGCGATGTGAGCAAGCTGCAGCCCGCGTCAGCCGGCGCAGTGATGTACGAGGCCGAAGCTAAAGCCATGCGCTCCGCCGACGCAATGCAGCCCGTCGTCAGGGAGAAGTCGTTCGACGAATTCCACCTCTATACGCTCGAACGGTCGACCACTCTGCGCGATCAGGAAACCAAGCAGG
>CAZGSU010000123.1:0-59760 GCA_964528615.1 uncultured Acidobacteriaceae bacterium
GGCATGCTGATGTACCCGCCGGGAAAGTTTGAAGCCAGGAATCTTCCCATGTTCGTTTTCATTCACGGTGGTCCGAACGAAGGTTGGGGCAACAGCTTCGAGGCCGATTGGTACGTGTGGGATCGCCTGGCGGCGACGCAAGGATGGCTCGTCTTCGAACCCAATTACCGCGGTTCGGTCGGTTATGGGGACGATTTTCTGATGAGGATGGTTCCTGAGATTGTTTCCCGTCCCGGTAAAGACATTCTTGAAGGTGTGGACGCTCTGGTGAAGGATGGAGTCGCCGATCCGGATCATCTGACGGTCGGCGGGTACAGCTACGGTGGATACATGACGAATTGGCTGATCACGCAAACTACTCGATTCAAGGCCGCGGTAACCGGGGCAGGTGCGGTGGAAAATGTGGCCAACTGGGGCAACGACGATTTGACCATCGACGACGCCAATAATCTCGGTGGCCGCCCCTGGGAGGCCCATGCACGCTACGACAGTGAGGCCGCAATCTTTCAGATCGATAAAGTCCGCACCCCAACCCACATGGTCGCCGGCGCAGACGACCTTCGCGTCGCCGTGCTGGAGAATTATTTGCTGGACCACGCGCTACGTTCCCTGAAAATCCCCAGCACTCTGCTGATCTTTCCCGGCGAGGGACACGAACTCGATCAGGATCCCTGGCACGGCAAGATCAAGGTGCGTGAAGAACTGAAGTGGCTGAAGAAATACGGCGGCATCTCAGGAACGACTGTTCCCTAGCGATGCGGTTTCACAGACCCTTGGGCTTGCTAGGTGCGCTGGCGATATTTACGCGGCGGGATGTTGCGGCGTAGTGCGCGATGCCCTTGTACAGCGCCTCTGCAATCTTCTGGCGATAAGTCTCGCTCTGGAGTTTGGCTTCATCCGCGGGACTGCTGACGAAGGAGACCTCGGCAAGAACCGCCGGCATCGAAGTTCCTGTGAGCACCACGTACGAAGCCTCTTTGATCCCACGATTGCGCATGCCCGGAATTTGTGACGCCAGCATTCCGTACAAAGCGTGCTGCACTGCGATGGCGAAACGGCGCGACTGCTGCACCTTTTCGCGAATGTCCACATTGGTCCAATTGATATTCTCGGGTGCGGTGACGTCGGTGTCGGTCCCGGGAGTGCGCGCTCTCACCGAAGAATAGGTGTTGGTGTAGTAAGTTTCGGCGCCGCGGGCGGAGGAATCATTGCTGTAATTGGCATGAACCGATACGAACATGTCGGCTTGGGCCACGTTGGCGATCTCGGTCCGCTTTTCGAGAGGCAGATAGGTATCGTCCTGGCGGGTGTAGATAACTTCCGCGCCCAGACGGCTCTCGACCAGTTTCCCCAGACGTCCGACAATGTCCAGTACCAGATCTTTTTCCATCAGTCCCTTACGTCCTACCGTCCCCAGGTCCCAGCCGCCATGACCGGCGTCGAGCACGAGCCGAAACTTGGCGACTTGGGTCTGTACCTGCCCGCTCTTTTTGTTAGCGGCTGGGGCAGGAGTGGGGGCGACCGGTGGAGGCTGAGGCGTGACCGTAGCTCTTGTCTCAGTCGGGTTCTGATCAGCAATCGGGCCGGACTCAGGCTTGGCAGCCTTGCGGATCTGCACCACCAGGCGGTAAGGGTTCGCTTGCACGCTGACTGAGAAGTCAGAGGCTCCAGTGGTTTCGAGGACGACTCGGCTCACGCCTTTCCGGGGCTGCGCGATGCGAACTCGCGCCAGTCGGGAATCCCCCACTTCGATGGTCTTGCCAAACAGGCCGGGCGCCAGCGCGGTATCGTGGAGATCGAAATAGATGCGGTCCGGGTCGCTGAGGCGATGGGCCTCGTATTGAGCTTCACCCTGCAAATCGATGTACACCGTACTCGAGTCCGCCGACGAGACGTGCCAGATGCCGGTCACCAGCGGCCGGATGGAAGACTTACCGTCCATCTTCGATGCCGAATCGGATGTCGAATCGGATGACGAACCCGCAGAAGGCCCGGGGCCAATTACGGTTTGCGACGTTGCCGCCGGCTGCCTCTCCAGCGGCGAAGAATTCGGTGCAGCGACAGTGCCAGTGTCGCGAGTTCGCGCTGTCGCAGGAACCTGTCGGTGTAGTTTCCACCACAGTCCTATTCCCAGAGCCAGGGCGAGTGCCGCCAGCAATAACAGAACGGCAAGGCCGGGCCTGGGTTTCGGGGCCTCTCCGTATTCCCGGAACATCGCGGGCGCCACATCCGGCAAGGCAACTTCGGACTCGTCAATTGCAGGCTTCTCGCCGTTTTCGGAGACTGTCACGGCGGCGTCGGCCACATTCTGCGCGGTGTGAGCCGGAGCTTCCTCTACTTCGCCCGCCACCACGCGCTGTGAAATCTCGGCGAGCCGGTTTTCTTCTTCCGGCTTCATCGCGGCAAGAATCAATTCCGCGAGGAGGTTTAAGCTACGAACGTCACTATCGTTGAACCCGTAAGCCTCAGCCGAGAACGCTTCCAGCAAACCAATGGTGCCGTGTGCAGACGCAATCGGCACCGCTACGATAGAGCGGGTGCCCAGGCGACGGCATACTGCCACATTCACTCGGGAATCGTTCTCCGAATCGTCACAACGCACGATTCCACCCGTGCGCAAACAGGCTCCAGAGAAGCCCGATTTTGGATCCAGCCGGGCTCCGGCCTCAGGTGCGATACTACCCGCCGAGGCGCGGCACACAATTGCATTTCCCTCCGCCAGCGCAATGGCAACGCCATCTGCACCGGTAAGCGTGAGGGCGCGCTCGGCTACAAGGTGCAGCACCTCATCCAGTACAAATTGTTCCAGCTCCCAGACGTCGGCCGTGTCCGGGGGGTCGCCGCGTCTTTCGCGGGCGCGCCTCTGGCGTATCTGTTCGTGAAGGCTGGAGAAGGCCAGCAGAGCCTGCAAAGCCTCGTGACCGGGCGCATGGCTTACGGATGGAGCAGCCGGACGAGAGGCGGAAAGCACGCCGTTCGCTTCGGCGGTTGTCTCGCTCTCTAAGCCTGCGCTCGCTTTATGCGGATTGGCGCTCATCGTTCACTGCAAATCTCTGTGGATTATTTTTTCCTCAAGGCTCGGAATCACGATGGGAACGTCTCTCTTAGTCCAGACTTGCGCTTATCCAGATTTGCGCATCCAAAGATCCGGTACGGCCATTGGGGGAATCGCCGAACTGACAGCTTTTAAGTTACAGTGGAATTGTCCTGATCGCAATATTGACCCGGCACGAAGGTGGGGTAAGCCGAGGGTGCTCTTTGGTAAGCGATTTGGCGAGCAATACCGGACCCAGTCGATTTCCTGGATCGGGAAAGATTGCACCGCATCGCTGTTTAAGCGTATCCTTCTGAAATAGAGGAGTTTACAGGCTGTGGCAGACGAATCGAAAAAGAAGAAGTCGCGCTGGCTTTGGCCTTTGGGCGTCACCGCCACGGGTCTGACCGGCGCCGCGGTTGTGCTCTTTCGTGGTTGCTGGCATAGCAAGATGAGCTGGCCAGTCCGCGTTCACGGGTATACCTACCAGGTTTGCACCGGATGCGGGATCAAGCGCCTCTTCGACGAAAAGGCGTTCCGCGCTTACGGGCCCTATCGTTACGACCTCAAGGGTTTGATCGCGTGGGATCGCGCTCAGCATGATGACGCCTATCCCCAGGAACAGCGTCCGGCTTCCTAGGGTCAAATCCCTGATCCGAACCAGCGTCGGTACTGAGACGCTCTTGCCCTCTTGGCTAAGATTTGGCCATGGATTCCCGGCGACTGGCCCAGCCTCCCAATGCCGCCGCGGTTGGCCTTGCGCCACGCCGGCAACGTGTCCAGTACCGCCACCAGATTCGCAGCCTGGCATACGTCAACCTCAATCGAGCCGACCGAACTCAAGGGAACCCAGGTCAAACTGACCCAGGTCATGCTGACCCAGATCATGCTGACCCAGATCATGCCAACGGAGGCATCATCCGCAATCTGGGTGAGGCCGGCATCGCAATTCAGGCAGTCGCTCCTTTGTACGCCAACCAGCAGGTTTCGCTGCGCTTCGATCTGGCGAACCCACGGGTTCGGGTTGAAGCGACCGGCCGCGTGGCTTGGGCTGACCGGGCGGGGCAGGCAGGGATAGAGTTTCTTTCATTGCCCCAACGGTCGCAGCGCCTTTTGAAGGAATGGCTCTTCGTCCAGCTCCTGGCGGTAGCTCATCAGGCAAGCGGAGAAGCTGACTTCGTATACCGCGAGAGCAGAGAGGAAGCGCTGTTGTTTTCGGCGAGTTCGCGCCCAGCGATCCGTTTTGAGCCCGCGCTGCCAAACGTGTTGCCGGCGGAAGAGGAGGAGATGTGCCCGCCGTCTCTACAGTTGCCCTGGCTTCCGTTTCCTATCTCAGCCATTGCCCTTTCCTGGCTGGTGGATGGTTTGATCCTGCTATCGGCGATGTTGCTTTTCGCGGTTGTTTGCATAGCCATGATCGGGGCGGTCCCTGCCTGGCCGATCACGCTGTCACTGGGAGTCGGTACAGCCGTTGTTCTCACTGCAACTTATCGGTTTCTGTTTTCCTTGCTGATCGGGGGTACGCCGGGCTACTGCATCGCAGGGCGAGCGGGCGATCCAAGTGAAGGAAAAATTCGGGAGCCGGACGAGAGGCCAAGATTCAGGTAAGTCAGTCGTCAGTCTTCAGTCGTCGGTCGTCAGTCCTCAGTCGTCAGATTTGGCACCGAGAGCTTGGCCTTGAAATCTTAAATCTGAAATCTGAGGTCCGAAATCTGAGGTCTGACGCCCGGTGCCCGAGGGCTGAAGACTGAAGACTGAGTCAATGCATGAAGTATTGACGTTCGAGCCAGAGTTGCAGTTCGCGTTTGGTCCGTGGGCTGGCTTCCACGAATCGGATGCCCGCGTTGCCCCGCTTGTCCTTCCATGCGACTTCGCCCACAAACTTCATTGCCAGCTTGGTACCTGGCAGCATGAAGTTCACCTTCACTGGCCCCAGAGTGCGATGTGGCCGTTGCAGGCGGACGCCGATGCCGCCCTGGCTCAGGTTCATGAGATGTGCGCGATGCCGGTCCTTGGCGGCATAGGTAAGCGACACCGGCACATCGAGAGTCTCGCGATGGTAGCGGAGTCTCTCGTCCAGAATCATGTTCCGCGCCGCCGACAGAGTGTGGACAGCCTGTTCCACTGAGATCGGTTTCTCAAAAACGAAGGAAGCGCCCTTGGACTCGAGGTGCTTCCGGCCACTGGAGCCGCTGACGATGATGAGTGGTACTGCGTTCCGGATGGCGCCGTCCCGCAAGCCTTTCAGGAAGCCTGCCGCCCCAGTGAGGTCAAAGTCGATGATGAGAGCGTCAATCTTCGACTTGGCCAGCTTGACCCGGGCGCGATCCGGTTCCGACTCCACGTCTACGCCGATGTGCAGACCGCCGAGGATGCATTCGAGCACGCTGACTTCCTGCAAATCACGCGAGACCACCAAAGACGAAAGTGTCATCCCGCAACTTTAGTCTGCTGGATAAGCAGCCCCTAGATAACCAAGGTAATGCGGGGCTTCGGGCGTCAGACCTCGGGCGTCAGCCTTCGCCTCTTGGGATCTAGCAGAAAGTTCCGCAACCAATCAGATACGACGCCCAAGGTCTGAGGTCTGAACTCCAGTGCCCGCTTCACGTGATCACGATCTTCACGATGCTGGCACAGGTTTGTCCCGGGGTGAAAGTTGCCTGGATGGTTTGCTGCATGGGGAACCGGTTGCGTTCATCGCCGCAAAAGCCAATCGTGGAAGCGGCACCATTTTGCAGGAGAGTGACAAACGTTACCTGCACCGTCGTCCCATTGTCACCGATGATCGCAGTGAGTTGTACAACGCTGACCAATCCGCTAACGCTTGAAGTTCCGTTGAGAATAGCGCCGTTGACGAAGACGTTCCCGCATCCAGTGCCGACCAGGAGCAGGCAAACCGCCAGAAGGGCTGACAGGAGGCGTTTCAAGGTCACCCCCAAGGAGAATGAGGAAAGTCTACACCTGGCGGGCCGGTCACGGTTGGACGGACGCCAGGGTCAGCGTTCTCTTCCTCCATCGTGGTTCTGGCTTTTGCCAATCAATTCCGCGAACTCTTCTCGGTTGAGTGAGCGATTGGTCTGAAAGAATTTCGCTAGAGCATTCAGAGCGGCGTTGACATCTGTAATCATCAATAATCCCATTACCGGCAATGACTCTGGTTCGCGATCAGGCGATGATCCGCCGGCCGACTGGCGCAGGATTTCTTCCAGGCACCCCACATCCTTGTCCAGGACTTCAGTAAACTCTATGCCCATCCCCAACAGGGGATAGCAAGTCTTCACCGTACCTTTGGCGTGTACTCGTGTTCCATTCACCTCGATTACCATGCTAACTGCGGTGTTCAGGGGAAAGGTTGCCTGCATCTCGACGTAGCATCCAGTGCGGCTGAGATCCGTGACCCTGGCCCAGGTGCGGACATCGAAGCCTTCGGTGCGGAACTCCGCGCCGCCCTCGCATTTATAACGTGGGCTGCGCCGTTTCTCGCCCGGAGGTGAGTCGGTTTTCTGGCTTAATTTCGCCATTGAGGCGAACGAGGACGACGGACCTGTGACCCGCGAAGCCTCGCCGTTTTGCTTCAGGTTACGCAGGTATTCCGAGTCCCTGCTCGGGAGGGCGCCGGCTCCGTACTCAGGCCTTTCCATTCGGTCGTCCATGCCCTGCTTCCGGGTCAACTCCATAGCAGAGGACACACTTCAAGTTCTGCCCCTGATTCTACGAAGGTTTGTTGGCTGGACTGCGACCGCAGGAGCCGGTCGTACTTACGGAAGGTCGGCGGGTTCCGCCTTCGGGAAGGAGTTCAAATTGGGGCGCCGCGAATGGCTCTCCACCCCGCCCTGGATCTGCCGCCAGAGTGCCTCGCGTCCCTCTCCCGTCCTGGCGGAAAACGGAATCACCTGCGCCTGGGGGTATGCCTCAGCCAGCGTGTGGAGAGAATTCCGCAACTGGTTTCCCGAAAGCCGGTCACTCTTGGTGGCAACGATCAGCGTAGGGCGTCCGATTCCAGACAGAAAGTCCAGCAACTGCCGGTCCGCGGACTGCGGCGGCACGTTCGCGTCCACCAGCGCCACACACAGCGCGAGGCAGGGACGTTCTTTCAGATAGGGATCGATAAAGGTCGGCCACTGTTGGGAGATTTCCCGCGAGATTTTGGCGTAGCCGTACCCCGGCAGATCGGTGAACACCAACTCCGGCTGCGGTTTTCCCGGCCAACGGATTTCGAAGAAATTAATCGACCGGGTGCGCCCGGGAGTAGAACTGGTCCGGGCGATCTTGCTGCCGAGAAGAGAGTTAATGACGCTGGACTTCCCAACGTTCGATCGTCCCAGGAAGGCGATCTCTGGCAGTGTGGGCGCAGGGAACTGGCCGGCATCGCTCGCGGACTTCATGAAGCGGGCCAAAACACGCATAAATCAGTTTGCAGTTTCGTCTCGGAAGTTGCAAGCGCCGGGACGCAAAGAAAAGATACGATCGGCAGGTTTGCCCTGAAAGATTGCAGATCGGGCGTCGCGCCTTGAGGTCCTGGGTAGGCCTTACAGTTGGGGACAAAATGTTGGGCGCTGAGAGCGTTTGCGACTCCCGGCGCCCGGATTGTCCGCGTGGCCATCGGCTACGGCTTGCCCGTGCCCGTGCGCAGACCGCGCTCATACTCTACGGTATGGGTAAAGTCGTTGCCAATGATTGTGGCTAGGGCTTCATTGACAGCGCCGCCTGGCGAGTCCGCGGCGAAAACATTAGCAAAGAACTCGCCCGCGGTTGTGTCGTAAGGCCAGAGGCTCCTCATTCTCGTCCAGTTTGTCCCATTGGTGGCACAAACGCTCTTGATGACTGACGCAGTCAGTCCGCTTCCGCTAAAAACTTGGAGACAAGTAAGCTGATTTACATGCGTGATGTCCAGGTTAACGGCGCTCAGATAATTCTGAGAAGCGCTTACTTTGGGAGCAAGTGCCCCGCTGGGGTACAAGTAGGCGCGGTCCATCTCATGGCCCATTTCGTGATTGGTAGTTTGCGCGATCAACAGAAGCCTTTTCGGGTCGCTGTCGATCGACGGGGAGTGCTGGAATATTGCAGTGAACGGTCCGGGATGGCTGGCAATCTGCCCCGGCTTCGCGGTAAACCCCGCGATATCCGCAATGCTGGCAAGCGGCGGAGGAGTAAACGTATATCCGAAATACTTCTGGAAGTCGCCGACGGTATTGAACACGTAGACTTCAACACCGGTTGCGGTAAACGTCTGGCGCAGGAACGGAACCACCTGCGCGCCTACCACCCGCTGGGTTGCGCCTTGGGCGGCGTTCCATACCACGCTGACCCCAGCGGCATCGCTGGAGGGGGTGTTACCGCAGTAGTACAGGTTTCCGTTTACCGGCCAATGAATGGCGCCGGGTTCGTCAATCGAATCGAACAAACCGCAGGTCACGCCATTGCGTGTGGTTGCGAATGTGGCTGAGGTGAATAGTACGCACACGGTTAACCCCAGCATCAGAATCATCGTCGAGAATTTGTTTTTCATGGACATCCTCCAAAGTCAATTTATTTTCCAAGGTCTTGCCTTGGAACTTTCTCCATCTCCTAACGCGACGAAAGCATGAAGAACGGGGTCAAGACAGCTCTGGCAGGTAGTGACTGCATGAGTCGGCCTACGGGCGTGGCTAATGGATAGCGCCGGCGGAGTGCCGGTTGGAGTTGTCAGTTCCGAAGTCAAGAGGAAGAAGTCAGATACGGCCTGGTGATCTGGCTTCTCTGGGGTTCTCAGCCAAAATCAACGGCCTGGGAGCGTTTCGAATTCTAGGCAGAACCAATGCGTTATCCCAGTCCGAGCGGCCGCTTGTTTTCGACTTCTTCCGCTTTGACTGGCTTGTAGCGATTCCACAAATAGAGAATGGCGGCGACTATTACGCCGAGGCCCAGGCTGCCGAGAAAGAACCAACGGTAAGCGGGAAGCCAGATCAGCAGGATAAGTACCAGCGCAGCGGCGACGATCAGGCTGGCGCCGCCTCGGAGAAAACTTCTGGCCGCTGCTGGCTCAGGATTCCGGTCCATGCGAGGATCCTGCCATTATTTTACTGGAGAGAGAACGAGACACGTTCCAATACGAATCACCTAAGCTTTTTGATTTGAATTTGGCCTGAGCTAGCCGTGTTCGACGCGAGCCTTTATATCCGAGTACGCAGCGTCGATGAGCCTCCTTAGGGCCGCGGCGTCGTTCGTGGCCGTTCCTGGTCTCAACTTCACGTGGCGCATGAACTTGCCGTTGCCTTGCAACAAGCGGTCCGGGTCCGGCAGATTTGCGCCGTGAAAGAACCCCACGTTTACATGCGAAGAGAATACATTGACGTAGCCGAAGGGCGCATCTCCCAAACATGCCACCGGACAGCCATCATGCAAAAGCTCCCGGACTTCGTCCCCGCATTTTCGCATCACCTCAAACCATCGATGCGCGATGGCTCCCAATTTACCTGCATGCTCTTTCATCCATGTATCGATGGCTGGATCCCGCTCGACAGTGCCGTTGAATCGCAGGAATTCCGTTCTCATCGGTCGCTCCACGCTCCGCTTTCGAGATCTGTGGTTATATACCTGAGACAGGACTACAAGTTCGTGCCAAAGGCGAGTAGTCAGCCATCGCGATCCTTCACCACAAACTCACGTGAATGCCATGGCGTGTTGGCAAGTCCCCGCATGAATTCCACGCCTCGAGCTGCATACTCAGCGTAAAGCGCGTCCGCATCTTCGATGAACACGTACGCGTCGAGCAGTTCGTCCGAATACTTGTTGGGATTGGCTGCGGGAGGTTGGGCGCAGCGGAAGTGAATCGCCTGCTGGTCGCGCGCAACGATCGCGTAAACCGGCGGATTCTGCCACGTGCCCAAACACATGAAGCCAAGCTGAGCTTCGTAAAAGGCAAGGGTGCCGGGGATGTCCAGTGTGAAGAACTGAGGCGCAATCCGACGAATCATCGGGCAAGTCTACTATAGGCTGGGTGGTGCTGGCTGCGGGTCAACGGCCGTTTTCTCATCCGGGCGCGGTCACGGTGTTTCTAGTAACTCGTAAAATTTCGGGGCGCTAAACACCTTTGCGCGATGTGTCGTTCTTTTTCGTGTCACCCCTGAAATCCGCGGATTCGCGGCGGGCCTGGTCGACGCCCCAATCTACAGGACGGCAAGAAAAACAATATCCTCGCGGTAAAAAGGCCCGCTTGCGCGGGCCTTGCTTGGATAGCTGCCGTCCAAATTACTGATGTGCCGTGGGACTTTCTGCAGGCGGGGGCGCGATGGTTGCGATCGGCTGCGCGGCCTCTTCGCTGATTTGCGGCAGAGGTTGCTCCAGGGCCACCGCCAGTACCTGGTCCATGGTCTCCACGAAGTGCAACTTCATGGCAGAGCGCAGGTTCTCAGGCACCTCGGCCAGATCCTTCTCGTTGTCCTGAGGCAGGATCACTTCGAACAATCCGGCGCGGTGCGCCGCGAGAAGCTTTTCTTTCAACCCGCCGATCGGCAACACTTTACCGCGCAGCGTAATCTCGCCCGTCATCGCGAGATCGCGGCGCACCGGAATCTTGCTCAGGGCGCTGGAAATCGCGGTAGCGATGGTGATGCCGGCGGAAGGCCCGTCCTTGGGGATGGCGCCTTCCGGCACATGCACGTGAATATCAAGAGTGCGGTAGAAATCGCGCTGCAACCCCAGCCGCAGGGCACGGGAGCGCACATAAGACATGGCTGCCTGTGCCGATTCCTGCATGACGTCGCCGAGTTTGCCGGTCAGCGTGAGCTTACCCTTGCCATCCACCACGGTGGCTTCGGTGCTCAGGATGGAGCCGCCGACTTCAGTCCAGGCCAGGCCAGTGACCAGCCCAACTTCACTCTTTTCGTGGGCCAGCGTGTCGCGGAATTTGATCACGCCCAGGAAGTCGTTGACGTTGTCATTGCCGATGGCGACGTTGTAGGCATCGCCTTCCTTCACGACCCTACGCGCGACTTTCCGGCAAACGTTGCCGATTTCGCGCTCTAGATTGCGGACGCCGGCTTCCCGCGTGTAGGAGCGAATCAGCGAAGTAATGGATTCGTCGGTGAACTTGAGGTTCTTGTCAGTTAGCCCGGCCTGCTGCAACTGCTTCTTGACCAGGAACTGCTTGGCGATTTCGACTTTTTCGTATTCGGTGTAGCCGTGCAGACGCAGCACCTCCATCCGGTCCTGAAGAGCTGGCGGGATGGTGTGCATAACGTTGGCGGTGGCGATGAAGAAAACTTGTGAAAGATCGTATTCAACGTCGAGGTAGTGATCGACGAACATAAAATTCTGTTCGGGATCGAGAACTTCGAGCAGCGCCGCCGACGGGTCGCCGCGGAAGTCCATCGACATCTTGTCGACTTCGTCCAGCATGAAGACTGGATTCTTGGTGCCCGCTTTCTTCATCATCTGGATGATCTGGCCGGGCAGGGCACCGATGTAGGTGCGGCGATGGCCACGAATCTCGGCTTCATCACGCACGCCGCCCAGCGACATGCGGACGAACTTACGGCCGGTGGCCTTGGCAATCGACATCCCCAGCGAAGTCTTGCCGACGCCTGGAGGCCCAACGAAGCACAGGATCGAACCTTTCGGGTTCTTGACCAGTTGCCGCACTGCCAGAAATTCCAGGATGCGGTCCTTGATCTTTTCCAGCCCGTAGTGATCTTCGTTCAGAACTTTCTCGGCGCGAGTGATGTTGCGAATTTCCTTGGAGCGCTTCTTCCAGGGAACGGCGAGCAGCCAGTCCAGATAATTGCGTGAAACTGTGGACTCAGCGGACATGGGCGGCATGGCTTCGAGCTTCTTGAGCTCCTGCACCGCCTTGTCGCGGACTTCCTTGGGCATACCGGCGGCTTCGATCTTCTTTTTCAGCTCGTCAAACTCGCTCTTTTCGCCCCGGCCCAGTTCTTTCTGGATGGCCTTGATCTTTTCGTTGAGGTAGTACTCTTTTTGCGCCCGCTCCATTTGGCGCTTCACCCGCGACTGGATGGTACGGTCCATGTTCAGCTTTTCGATCTCGATATCGAGCACGTCGCCGATTCGGGTCAGGCGCTCAGCCGGGTCGAAAATTTCCAGCAGTTCCTGTTTTTCTTCGATGGAAAGCTGCAGGTTGGCGGCGATGGTGTCGGTCAGCTTGGCCGGATCTTCCATCCTCACGGCCGCGATCATGGTCTCGTAATTCAGCGACTGGCAGAGCTTCACGTACTGCTCGAACAGAGCCGTAACCCGCTGCATGCCGGTTTCGATCTGCGGGTTGGTTTCCGTTGCATAGCGCGCCACGCGCACTGAAACCTGCATGTAGCCTTCGGTCTCACTGATCTGCAGAACTTTGCCCCGCTCGATACCTTCAACCAGGACCTTGATATTGCCGTCGGGCAGTTTGAGGCTCTGGACAATGTTTACGATGGTGCCCACCTGGTAGATCTCATTGGGCTTGGGTTCATCGATGCTGGCGTCGTGCTGGGTGGCGAGGAAGATTTTCTTGTCTGCAGCCAGCGCTTCTTCCAAAGCGCGAACGCTCGATTCCCGACCCACCACAAACGGAGTCATCATGTAAGGGAAGATGACCACGTCCCGGATGGGCATCATGGGAAGTTTTTTGGTCTCGAATTTTTCCTTGACTATGCTCACTATTTCTCCCGACCCTTGGTTTGCGTTCGCGACGCTTAATCCCGGCTCCCACGCAAGGAGCCTTAGTTTACCCCGCCTTGTCCATCATTGCGAGCGTAACGCTGCGCTTCTCCACCATCTCTCGGGTGACTTCAAACTCCTTCACCTTCTTCTGGCTGGGCAGATGGTACATGAGATCGAGCATTAACTCCTCCAGAATCATACGCAAACCGCGCGCCCCGACTCTGCGGGCCATGGCCTGACGAGAGATCGCTTTCAGGGCCTCGTCGCTGAACTTGAGCCGAACATTCTCGAATTCAAACAAGCGCTGGTATTGCTTGATGATCGCGTTCTTCGGCCGGGTCAGAATTTCGATCAGGGCGAATTCGTCCAGATCTTCCAGCACGCCAACCACAGGCAAACGCCCCACAAACTCGGGAATCAAACCAAACTTGATCAGATCTTCAGGTTGGATGTCGCTGAGCAGTTCAAAGTTCCGCTTGCGGTTGACGGCTGGAGTTTCCTCCGGCTCGCCCTCTTCGGCTCCTGCTTTGAAGCCCAGCGATTTCTTGCCCACACGCCGCCCGATAATCTTTTCCAATCCGACGAACGCTCCGCCGCAAATGAACAGGATGTTGGTGGTATCCACCGGAGTGAACTCCTGGTGGGGGTGCTTGCGCCCGCCCTGCGGAGGCACATTGGCGATCGTGCCTTCGAGAATTTTCAGCAGCGCCTGCTGCACGCCCTCGCCGGAAACATCGCGGGTGATGGACGGGTTCTCATCCTTACGTCCGATCTTGTCCACTTCGTCGATGTAGATGATCCCAGTCTGGGTGCGGCCCACATCGCCGTCGGCCGCCTGCAACAGCTTGAGAATAATGTTCTCGACGTCCTCGCCGACATAGCCCGCCTCAGTCAGCGTAGTGGCGTCCACGATGGCGAAGGGCACATCCAGCATGCGGGCCAAAGTCTGAGCCAACAAGGTCTTGCCGGTTCCGGTGGGGCCGATCAGCATGATGTTGGACTTGGTCAGCTCGACGCCATCGCCGGCGCGCTGGCGGTTCATGTAAATCCGCTTGTAGTGGTTGTAAACCGCCACCGCCAGCTTTTTCTTGGTCTGCTCCTGGCCGATTACGTACTCATCGAGGAAACTCTTCACTTCCTGCGGCTTGGGCAGTTGATTTGGGGTGGTCGTGGGAGGCGTCGCGGTGCGGTCATCTTCCAGGATGGAATTGCAGACCGCCACGCACTCATCGCAAATGTAGGCCCTGGGATAATCGCTGGGGGAAGAAATCAGTTTGGCCACTGCGTCCTGCGACTTGTGGCAGAACGAACAGCGCAACATCTCCTCGGTGCCAGTCCTGTTTTTCACTCGGCTTTACTCCTTCGTTAACCCGCTCTCTCCCGCTCCATCGCCCTTTGTGCCGGTCGGCGGGACAGATCGTTTCACGCCGAGACTGCTCGGAACTGATCGGGCGAAAACCCGATCATACCCTTATCTCGTCTTATAGATGATATCGTCTATGATTCCGTATTCCTTAGCCTGCTGCGCGTTCATGATGAAGTCGCGCTCCACGTCTTTCTCCACCTTTTCCAGCTTCTGAGCAGTGTGTTTGCTCATTAACTGGTTAGTAATCTCTCTCATACGAAGAATTTCGCGAGCGTGGATGTCGATGTCCGTGGCCTGACCCGACAGTCCACCCATGGAGGGCTGGTGGATCAGAATGCGCGAGTTGGGCAGAGCCAGTCTTTTCTTGGGCTCGCCTGCGGCGAGCAGAAGCGCAGCCATGCTGGCCGCCTGCCCGATGCAAATCGTGGTGACATCGTTCTTCACGTATTGCATGGTGTCGTAGATCGCCATGCCCGCGGTGATCGATCCGCCCGGCGAGTTGACGTAAAGCTGGATGTCTTTCTCCGGATCTTCCTGCGCCAGAAACAGCATCTGCGCAATCACCAGGTTGGCGATGTTGTCGTCAATCGGCGTGCCGATGAAAATGATGTTGTCCCGCAGCAGCCGGGAATAAATGTCATATGCCCGTTCTCCCCGGCCAGTCTGCTCGATGACCATGGGGACCAGCATCATTTTTGGATCGTTCACATTCACCGTCCACACTCCTGTTCCCGACTACTTGCTCTTCTGGGAGGATCGAAAATGTCCGCGTCAGGCGGACTGGCGATATAGAAAATCGAGGGTCTTTTCGCTGCGGATTCTATTTCGGATTCTATCGAGCGCTCCATCACGTGTCAAACGCGCGCGAATCGCTTCCGGCGTTTGTTTTGACTGTGTGGCGAGCGCTTCGATCTCCTTGTCGATCTCCGCATCGCTGACCTCGATCTTTTCCTCCTCCGCGATCTTATCCAGCACCAATGAAGCCTTCACTTCCTGCAACGCCTGCTCCCGTTGTCCCACCCGAAGCCGGTTCAAATCCATTTTCTTGATGTCCTCGGCCTTCATGCCCTGCGCCGCCAGCGCGCGCAACCCGCGCTCCAGGCGCACATCGATTTGCCGGTCCACCAGCGCTTCCGGAACTTCGAATTCGCTCCGCTTCACCAGTTCTGCCACCAGTTTGTCCTTGGCCTGGTGCTCGGCGGCATGCTTGCGCTCGGCTTCCATGCGTTCACGAATGCGCTGGCGCACCTCGTCCAGGTTCTTGAACTCGCCTAGTTGCGTCGCAAACTGGTCATCCAGCTCCGGCAGGGTCTTCTGCTTGATGGAGTGCACCTTCACCGTGTAGGTGAAGGTCTTTCCTGCCAGCCGTTGTTCGGTAGCATCCTGGGCGTACACAACCTCAAACACGCGCTCGTCGCCGGCGGAAGCTCCGCGAAGGTTTTCGGTAAATTCGGGCATGGTGTTCTTCCCGGCAATTTCCACCATGATTTCGTCCATGTGAACCGGCTTGGCGTCGCCATCTTGCTCTTTGGGCTGACCGTCAAGCGAGACCTGGGCATAGTCGCCGTCAGCCAGCGCCCGGCCTTCCACCGTCGTGAAAGTGGCATGCTGCTCCCGCAGATCGTTCAATGACTGCGCAACTTCTTCGTCGGTGACTGCGATCTCAGGCTTCTCCGCGCGCAATTCCTTGTAGCCTTCAACCTTGATCTCGGGCATCACTTCAAAAGTGGCTTTGAAACGCAGCGGCTCGTTGTCCTTCAGTTGCAGGTCAGTAACCTGCGGTTGCGATATCGGGATCAGACCCTGCTTGTCGGCTTCTTTGCGGAAATAGCGCGGCACCAGCGCTTCCACCACATCGCTCTTAAGATCTTCGGAAAAACGCTGGCGGATGATGGACGCGGGGACATGTCCGCGGCGGAAGCCGGGGATGCGCGCCAGCTTCTGATATTTCTGGATCAGCGATTCAGTCTCGCGATTGACTTCGGCCACGGGAATTTCAACCTGGATCTCCCGCCGGGTGCTGCTGCTGGTTTCAGTGGGGCTCACATTTGCCTTTCAAACTGCGACCGAACCAACCGTCCCCTTTTGGAACTGAAGGCAGAGTCGAACATAAGCGGCTACAACTCTGAGTGTAAAGACTGAGGGAGAGCAGCGTCAAACTCGCGAACCCGGAAATGAGGTAACAAACGTAACCTCAGGGGACCTTGAAAGCACCCAGACGGAGTGATCGCGCCCGCCAAGAGCATTTAACCGCAAAAGGGCGCTGAGAAGAGCCACCAAGAACGCAGAGAAAATCTCTTGCGGATTTTCTTTGCGGCCTTGGTGGCTTTTCTTGGCGACCTTTGCGGTAGTCTTTTGAGGGGAGCTTTAACAACGCATAATGCCCGACTGGCTGGCTCGACTGAACCGCGAAGTCATCGCATGCACTCGCTGCCCGCGGCTGGTCGAATATCGCGAGAAGGTCGCGCGCGAGAAACGCCGCGCCTATCTCGATTGGGACTACTGGGGAAAACCGGTCCCAGGTTTCGGCGATCCGAACGCGCGGGTGCTGGTACTCGGCCTCGCACCCGGCGCCCATGGTTCGAACCGCACTGGGCGGCCTTTTACCGGGGATGCATCCGGCAAATTTATGTATCCAATCTTGTACGCAGCCGGTTTTTCGAATCAGCCCAATGCCACCGATCGCAAGGATGGACTTGAGCTGAAGAATCTCTACATCACCGCCGCGGTGCGCTGCGCGCCGCCCGACAACAAGCCTCTGCCGCGAGAACTGACCAACTGCGCACCCTATCTCGATCGCGAAATGGATGGGCTCAAGAATGTCAAAGTGGTGGTGGCGCTGGGCAAAATTGGATTCGAAGCTTATCTCAACTATCTGAAGCACCGGGGCCTGCTCCAGAGCAAGAAGCCGTACGTCTTCCGCCACGCCGCTACCTACAAAATGCCGGACGGCAAGACCCTGCTGGCCTCCTACCATCCGTCGAACCAGAACACCCAGACCGGGAAACTGACGCGCGATATGTTCGCAGGGATTTTCAAAGAAGCTGCGCGCCTGGCCGCGCTCAAAATCGAAGCGTGAGCTCCGCTTGAATTGCCCGCGGGGTAACAAAGTGCGTGCCCGAGAAGCTCGAAAGGAAGTTGTAGAGCGCAACCTGGTTGCTGAGGTTGGTCACCGTAACCTTGGCATCCAGATGGCAAGGCTCCGAATGCCAGATGTCATCGATGCCTGCAGCCATATCGAACAGATTGCGAGGAACGATACGCGAGGGATTGCGGTCAGGATCATAGGTGCCGTTTGGGACGATGTGGACTCTGGTGGCCCCCGCGCTCGGTGACCCGCAGGACCGCAAAGGCGCGTTGACGGTTGCGAATACCGCCCCGCAATACAGACCCATCTGGCCCTGCTCGTCTCCGGTAAGGGTCAGTGCGGTCGCGTAGTCAGGAACGCTGACCGCAACCAGTCCGCTATCGAATCTCCAGGTGAAACCAAACCATGGCGCGCGCGGCGTGGGCTGGTAGCGCAGGAATGTGGTTTGCTGAAAACCTTGGTCGTGATCGGGTCGAGCCACGGGCGCGTATTCGGTGCCGAAGTTAATGCCTCCAACTTCGGGGCTGAAGAGACGCGAGCGGGTGTGGCCAAGGATAGTGAAGGCGGAAAATCCGCGCACCGGCGCAAGCGTGACCCTGGCCATCGCGCCATCGATCTTCGACTGCGCGAACTGGATTGGGAAATTGAGCGGCGTGTTGAGAATGACATTGAAGTCGAACGCGCCCTGCGTGAACTTCCAGAAGTATTCGCCATCGACCGTAATACGCCTGCCGATCGCCTGACCGAAGCCGACGTTGAATTGATTGCGGCGGCCAGGCACAAGCGGTTCGACCGTGGCGCTGCCCAGTGCGCCACCCGCAAGGCCGCCGGGACCGGTCGAGCTCGATAGCACGAGATTCTCGTTGTACGGCGTTACCATCACGCGCGCATAGGAGATCCGCAAAACTGTCCCGAGATAAGGCAGTTGGTAACTCAGGCCCGCCCGCGGTTGCAGCGCGCTGCTATGAGATATCCCGTCATAACGATCCCCCCGGATGCCCAGATTGATTCCCAGGCGGCCAAAGTTCATGGCGTCCTGGATGTAGGCGCTTTGCTCCTTGACGGTCGCGGCGCCGCGAAACTGAAAGAGGGTTCCTCCGCGGCTCAGATCGTATTGCAACAGGCTCGGTTGAAAGGCCGGGTTTGGCAGGCTGCCCCTGGTCGCGCAATTTGCCGGGGTGGTAATGGTGGGGTCAGGCACGGGCACGTCTTGTGGGTCCACACAAGGTGAATTGAAAGCGGGGTCCGTCAATCCCGTGGTGAAGAATTCGTTCAGCGGAGTCCATTGCGCCTGGAAGCCGGTCTTCACGTTGTGATGTTTTTTTGTAAAGGACAGGTCGATTCGCGCTCCGAAATTCACCAACGAGCGGTCTTGTGAGAAGGTCGCCGGCTGGTCAGAAAATATGTTGCGAGACGGATAGTAGTTGACGTGGTCTTGCCGCCACCATGCGTTGGCGTTCAGCAGCCGCCTCGGACCGAACATGTGCGAGTAGGCTGCGGCAACATTCTCGTTTTGCATGAGCTGAAGCTGATCCTGAAGGTCTGTTTCCTGGACATAAGTATTCGGCGTCTGAAACCAGGACCGTCCATAGGACAGGTTCACATGAAATGCGTCACCAGGTGTGGGCTGCACGTCGAAACGGTCGAATATGTTTTCCGCATTGCCCGTGGCGTGCAGGGGCACAAACTCCGGAGTGTCAAGAAACCTTCCGCTGCGGGTGGAATCCGCCGTGATGAAGTTGCCAAACCTAGAATCGCCGGTCAACAGTGAGAACCCACTGGTTCCCGTCCCGAAAGAACCGTACCCGAGCGAAACCGTGCCCTTCGGTTTGCCCGCCTTTAGTCCCGACCGAGTCACGGCGCGGACAGTCATGCTGGTTTTATCGCCAAACTCCGCCGGGGGTGCGCCCGTAATGACGTCGACCAACTCAACTGTGTTAAGGGATACCTGGTTTGAAAAAGTGCGGCTTTGCTGGTCTGAGATGGGCTGGCCATCGACATTGAACGACACTTCCGCATGCTCGCCCAGAGGATGAAATGAACCATTGGAATCGGCCGCAACGCCTGGAGTCCCCAGCGTCAGTGCGTTGCTGAACCCGCCATTGACCGCGCTGTCAGGAAGCGCATCGGTTAGAGCGGAGCCAATTTCGGTGTGCGCCCTCGCGGATGCTTCGATGTCGACACGCGATCCTTCCACGGTCACGCTTTCCCGAACGCTGCTCACGGGCAGAACAATCGTCACCGGTTGCGGGTTGTCCGTCAAAATCGCCACCACGGTCTCTACGACCTGGAACCCTGCGGCTTCGACCCGCACCTTGTACGCGGCCTCGACGCCTTCCATTCTGAAGCGGCCCGATTTGTCTGTGGTCGTGCTCGTTTCCAGGGATGAATCCAGGTTTCGGGCTCTTACATGCGCGCCAGCGATTACCGCTCCGGTTGAGTCCGTGATCAAACCTTCGAGAACCCGGCTCGCGGTCTTGTTTTGTGCAAGAACCAGAGAGACGGATATCAGGCAAAACACTACGAGTCCCGGTGTCCAAGGAGCACGCGGAGGTCCTGAAGCAGATGTCGTCAACAGTGTTGTCTCCGCACTTCGCCTGACCACTAAAACAACCTGTACTAGTGAACCACACTATACCATAGAGCATTAACTATGATTAATATAAACGCGAAGACCGCCCAGCACACAGGTCGCGTCATAAGAGAAATGGGCAAGTATTGCTACTGTGCAGACTGGTCGGGGAATTGGCCTTTCGAACCTACGGCAGATTCATGGGGAGTGCGGGATATGCTCCGGACCTTCGCCCAGATGAGTAGGAAGTGACGCTTAAAAGCCCACAAACACTGGTTCCGGTTCGAGGTGAATGTCCCAGAGTTCTTCGACACGCTGCTGAATGTGTTCTTTCAATGCGACGATGTCGGCGGCGGTCGCTTCTCCACGGTTCACGATGGCCAAGGCATGTTTCCGGGAAATCCCTACCTGGCCGCTGCGATACCCTTTGCTGAAGCCCGAGTGCTCCACCAGCCAAGCGGCGGAAACTTTCTTCTGGGAATCGAGCATGGGATAGGTGGGGATCTGCAGCCCTTTCGCTGCCGCCCGCTTGTTCAACTCGTCGTACTGATCGCCGGTAAGCACGGGATTCTTGAAAAAAGATCCGGCGCTGCGGCAGTCATCGTCTCCCGGGGTGATCAGCATCGCTTTTGCGGCGCGAATGCGTCGCACCGCTTCCCGGGTGCTGGTCAGAGAGGGGGTCTGCCGGAAGCCGGCAAAATGTCTTTTCAGATCCTGATATTCGATGCGAGGTTTACCACCCGGGGTGAGGGAATAGGTTACGCGCAGGATGATGAAGCGCCCGCGCTCACTGGTGTTGAAGATGCTGGTGCGATAGTGGAAGGCGCAGGCTTCGGCGCAGAATTCGCGCATCTGACCGTCTGTCAGGTCGAGCACCAGCACGGAGTCGATGGTTTCGGCTACCTCCTGGCCGTACGCTCCCACATTCTGGACGGGTGTCCCGCCTACACTGCCAGGAATTCCGCTCAGGCACTCAACTCCCGCACAATTTTTGGCCACGGCCCGGGCTACGAATCTGTCCCACTCCTCGCCTGCTCCCACTTCGAAGAGCGTTTTGCCATTCTCGTTACTGCTGCGCTCATCGATTCCTGAAATTGCAATTTTCAGAACCAGGCCTGGCCAGCCCGCGTCCGAGATCACCAGGTTGCTGCCGCCGCCCAGCACAAACAGGGAAAGGTTCCGCGAGCGCGCAAACTGCACCGCCTCGCTCACGTCATTTGCGGTTTTCGTCTCCGCGAAATAACGCGCCGGGCCGCCTACTTTAAGGGTGGTCAAAGGGGCCAGAGGCAAATTTTCCAGAATGATCATAGTGGTATGATTGTTGTCAATATATACGACGAGTAGAGGTGCCAGGTTGGGGCTCTGCGGGTACGTCGGGACACATCCCGGTGTGACTTGCAGGAGTTGAAACCGAGGATTTTCGCGTGATGTTTGATGACAGCGAGCAATGACCGCGAGGAGAAAAAATGTACCCAGAGATCATGGTGATTCCGATGCGCGAGGAACTAACCCGCCTCGGCATTCAGGAGCTGCGAACACCGGCTGAGGTTGATCGCGCTGTAGCCAATCAACCGGGCACGACAATGGTAGTGGTGAACTCGATTTGCGGATGCGCCGCCGGCCGGATGCGCCCCGCGGTGCGCGCCGCATTGCAGCACTCCAGCCGCCCCGAGAAGTTGTTCAGCGTGTTTGCCGGTCAGGACAAAGAGGCCACGGACCGTGCGCGCTCCTATTTTGCAGGCTATCCTCCGTCTTCCCCTTCGATCGCGCTGCTGCGCGACGGTAAGGTGGTCCACATGATGCAACGCAGCGACATCGAGCATCGCGAGGCAGTCGACATTGCCAACGAGCTGAAAAACGCTTTCGATAAGTTCTGCGTCAAACCCGCGCCGGTTGTGTAGTAGCGAAGATGCACACGTAGGGGCGGGCCCCACGCCCGCCCAGCGGAGCGAAGTTCCGCAGCTGTGGGTTAAGGCTGGATTCGCGGAGCCTCTGCGCAACCCTGGCGAGCTTGGCTCGCCCGCCCAGATGAGACATCTGGCCTACGTGGTTCGTAGTCAGAAGCGAAACAGGTACGACGCTTTTACGAACAGTCCCCGCCCGTCGTTCCTCAACCGGCCTCCGTGCAGCAAATCTCCATCGACATCATTTCTTAGCGGCAGCAGTACGTTTTCCAGGTTGCTGTTGTAGCCGACATAAAATGCCGTGCTGGGATGCACCAAATACGTGATCAGGAAATCCGTATTGAAGTTCTTGGTTGTTTCCAAATAACTGAAAGCAGGATTTGCCAGAACGGCGTTGTACTCGCCGATAAAGCGGAATGAAAGTTTTTTGGTGTACTGATAGTTCCACTTGGAACGAATGATGTGATTGTTCATACTCCCAAACGATCCCAGCCGATTGTGCAGCCGAAACAGGAGATACGTGTTGTCGATCCGCAGCGACTTGCTGGGGCGAACCGTCAGGGTGGTGGTAACACTGGTCCGTCCCGCCAGAAATGGGGCGACGTTGTCCGGCGAGTCATAGTTCACCCGGCTGCCGAAGCGATAGTCCAGCTGCAAAGAGAGGGGGCGGTAGAGGCTGGTCTTGAACTCAACTTCGGTCGTGTGGCGAACGTACTTCTGATTGCTGCTCAAGGTGCTGAAATCTCTTGGCCGCAGCAATTCCATCTCTTTCGCATAATAAAAGTTGAGAAAGGTCTGGCCCATAAACTCTGTTCTAAGAGCCGGAAAGTAGCCTGAGCCCAGGTAATTCCCTTCGTGATCGAAGGTATGGTAGACCTCCATCTGCGGACCCCACGAAATCAAGTGTTTTCCTTCCGGACGGACGCTGTATTCCAGACGCTGATAGACATTGTGAATGTCAGGCTGGGGATCGAAGCCGGTGAAGGTGCGAAACCCGTCACTACGGTCGGAATAGTCCATGATGTAATTCAGTTTTCGCCCCGCGCGTTGCAGAACGACTTCCGCCGCAGGACCGGCAAGATAGGTCCCGAACGTGCAGCTGTCGTTGCGGGTGTCACTGCAAAGCGTGGAGCTGAGAACTCCCTGAAAGGTGGCGACCCAGTTGGAATTTAGTTTGAAGCGGCCGTCAATTCCGCCCACCCGGTTGAAATATGGGCCCACCTCGCGATCAGTGAACATCAATCCCAGCGAAGACTGGCTTCCCAGATCGCGGCTGACCCGGCCTACCGCAAAGTAAGCATGCTTTCCGAAGAGTGAATTATCGGGAGCGACCTCGGTACCGGGCGAGGCGTCATCGGCCGCCAGCATCCCCACCGCCCAGGGCCCGTCTTTTCCCGTCAGGCGCACGCCCCACTGCGGATCGACGATGCGGCGGGTGAAAAGCAGAGGAATGGGAGTCTGGAAGTAATTGGAATTCTCCAGGAAGAACGGACGCTTCTCCGGGAACTGCACCTCGAAGCGCTGATTCACCGTCACCTGCGGATCATCGGATTCGATCTGGCTGAAATCGGGATTTGCCGTAGCATCCAGCACGAACTTGTCCTTCACCACTGCCTTGGCGTCGAGACCGATCTGCCCGAAAGCATCGCGCTGCGTGAAAGTCGGATGGTCAAGATCACGCAGGTCGAGGTCGCGGAATGAACGAAAAAGTCCATAGGGGATGAGCTGAAAATTGTGCCCCGGAGAAATGTTCTCCAGACCGGTGGCATCGCCTTCCTGGTTCAGACGGCCTTCGACTCGGCTTGAATACCGCGGCCAGAATGAGCTTTCGTTGTTGCGACGGACGTCCCGGTCCAGCAGGATTCCCCAGGTCTGCGGGTCGTTGGAGGCAAAGCGAAGGCTGCGAAAAGGAATTGCCAACCTGACCACGAATCCTTCCGGGGTGAGTCTGGCTTCTGAGTCGAAGATCGTGTCGAAGGAAAAATCAAAATCCTGGCCTTCCGTCCACAGTGCATCGGCCTGCACTCCCAAAGGGTTGGAAAAAAAAGCGTAGGCTCGGCGGTGATCGTGAAATGTGTCCAACATGAGCTCGACGGTATCGTCGTCGAATACATCTTCCCGCCGGGAAAGCCGGGCGCGAACCTTCTGCGGATCGTTATCGAAACAGATGAAGATGGCGTAGAGGTTCTTGTCGTCGTAGCCGAGATAAGCCTCGGTGCGCTGCGACGCTGGTTCACCGTCGCTGGGAACACGCTGGATGAACTGGCCGACCTTGGCCATCTTGCCGTCCCAGGCGGGACTGGGTTTCATTTCCAGGAAGTCTTCAAGCAGGGGAGGACTGCTCACTCGCGGAATCTTAACCTGGGCAAATGTGGGTGGGGCCGGCGCGGCGAAGAGTACGCCGGGAATGCTTAGCATGATGACTGCCGTCGCACAGCAGAACCCCCCGTACAACCTCCGCACGCCCGCCTCCGTGTCACCCGAGGTATTGCTGCGTTAGACGCAGGCGAGCAGGCAAAGTCATACTTGGCGCTGTACCAGTATGTAAAAGGTTGTCAAAAATTATTGAGGGTTGTTTTCAGGACTCGAAGTCATTTGGAACTCGAGATCTTGGAAGCCTTGGAATTCCGCACCGCCTGAAATGTCATGTCGCTCGCAGGGTTTCGGGTTCGCCGTTTCCAGGCAAAGAATAATTCTGCATAGCTTTCTGTGATATACGAGCTTCGCTCGATTCCGAGTGCCTGCGCGGTCCGATCGATCCAGCGGCCCGGCCCTTCGATCTCGCCAAACCAACCGATAGGTGTTTCGTCGACAACCACATGCCCCCGTCCATCGTTCCACTCCGCACGGTATTTTTCGTAGCGGAACGTGAGTGCGAAACCGAGAGCCCGCAAGATCCTGTCCAGTTTGTCGCCGTCGGCAATTTTGGTTTCTGTCTCGACCCTGGTCTTGTATCGGGTTACTTTGCTTTTCGCCTTGTGAGTCAGCAACCATTCCCTTCCGTACTTGCGCAGGCGCAACAGTTCTCCGCGTTTTTGCAGTGGGCTGCCGGGCAGGTCATACAAAGTGTTCTGTTCCAGAGTCCGGCGAGTTACCTGGCGGAACCCGGCCGCGCGTAGTCGCGTCGTGAGAGCGCGAATGTCGTCTACGTGGAACTTGATTTCGGTTTCCTGATTGGAGGGCATAGGAAAATCGGCGTCAGACCTCGGACCTCGGACCTCAGACCTTTGTCCCGTGTGAGATCGGGATCCTGTGTGGGACCGGTCACCCGGTCAGGCGGTGCGAAGCGCCGCAGCAGTTCGGATGAAGCACAAAGCTCCGGCCCCTTGGGCCGCCCGACCGGGTCGGAGACCCGGTCCCACATATTCCCAGTGCTACACACAAACTCTTCCCACAGAATTGGCCCAGTTACACATCAACTTCAATCACTGACAATTGAACCTGACTCCCGAGGTCCGACGGCCGAAGTCTGACGCCTGACGGCCGCTTCACGAAAACGTTGGCAGCTTTACCAAATCGTCCCTGGGTACTGACTCCGTCGGATTTCCAGCCTTGCGCCAGGCCGCCAGGCCGCCCACGATTACGAACGCGTTGAAGCCGTTTTCCCGCAGCATATGCGCCACCCGGGCGCTGGTCGCTTCGCGCTGTCAAGTGCAATAGACATAGATGTCTTTGTCCTTGGGCAGGGTCTTGAGCTCTTCGGTCAGATTGTTTGGCTCCAGCCGGATTGATCCCTTAATTCGCGCTGCTCCGGCGTCGTAGTATCCGTGACTGCGCACGTCCATCAGCAGAATCTTGTCTTTGTCGCCCGATGCCAGCCTGGTCGACAACTCTTCCACCTGCACCCGCGGCACCACGCGGTAGACGGCGTGTTTGCGGTAGAGCCAGATGCGATACACGGCATACGCGATGAGCGCGATTACGGTCACGCCTTCGACGGCGCGGCCTGCAGCTTGAAAACCGCGCAGCATGGAAGCCAGAAAATCCCGAAACAAATACCCCAAACCCACGTATGCAACCGCGTAGAGTGACGCTCCGATGACATCCAGCCGCAAAAAGTCGTGCACCGGCATTTTCATGCTGCCGGCCAGAGGCGGTGCCATGGTATTGATTCCCGGGACGAACTTGGAGAACAGGAGAGTGATCTTGCCGCGCTTGTAGAACGATTCGGCCGATCGCAGAATACAGGTTTCCGGGTTCATCGACAGTTTGCACAGGAAACCAAGCAGGGCCCATCCCATCGAACGGCCAAGTACAAACAACAGCAGATCGCCCACCAGCATTGCAGCTACCGCCAGCAGCAGCAGCTTGGTCAGGCTAAGAGCGCCGGATGCGGCGGCGGCGCCCCCAGCCACGAGAGCTACTGCCGCAGGAACGGGCATTCCCAGGGATTCGGCGAGGACAACGAAAAATACCAGAAGGTATCCGTGACGTCCGATTGATGAGAGCAATCCTGCCATCTGTGAGCGTGGTTCCGGCTGTGCCAGCCTGCTGCGCTAGTATAGAGAAAAGGGGCGGCCTTTGCCGCCCCATGGGTTCTCGGGTTCAGAAACAACTACTTCGACATGCTGTCCATCTTGTCTGCCTTGAGCATCTTCACGCTCATCACGTGGATCTGTCCCTTATCGGCGTAAACATGGGCGCTCAGTTCGACATGGTGGCCTTCATGTCCCTTCACCGCCTCAGGATTGACAATCTCCCACGACTTGCTGTCTTTGTCGTTGACAAACGTCAGCTTGTCGCCGTCCGCCTTGATGGTTCCTTTGAGGTTCTTCAGCGGTGCGGCTGGGGCCTTGCTCATGCCGCTGTCTTTTGACATGTCCTGCGCGAAACCCGCCACGGTGAGCATGACGGAAAGAGCCAGTGCAAAAACCAACAACTTCTTCATAAATCGATCTCCTTAAGGGGATTGGGCTTGGGTGTTTCGATTAAACTGCCTGTGGTATTTACGGTCGAGGGGGAGAAACGGATTTCTTCCCTGAACCAAGTTTACGCCCATTCCCTGACCAGGAGGTCGGTCCAGTGCCATCCGAGCAGAAACCACGCAGCCGCAAGCACTTCAATCTTCCCCGCAAAGCAGCCTTGCCTTTCAGCGATGCCGTGCTGGTGGGCGACACCCTCTATCTTTCCGGACGAATCGGCATCGATCCGGCCACCGGGGTTGCTCCGGCCAGCGTGGACGAAGAAATAAAGTTGCTTCTTGACGGTTTCGAGAAAGTGCTTGCTCAGGCCAGCATGACCATGGATGACCTGGTTTCGGTCCAGGTTTTCTCGCCTGACGTCTCGCTGTGGGAGCGATTTAACCAGGCCTACCTCGAGCGTTTCTCCAAAGAATTGCCGGCGCGGGCATTCCTCGGGTCAGGACCACTGCTAAGGAATGGACGCTTCGAGATGATGGGGATTGCAGTGCGGCGGTAGTGGCTGGTCGTTGGGCGGGCGTCGTTGGTCCTTGGCCGTTGGTCGTTGGCTAAAGGCTATCGAACGACGTTTTGGATACTCAGACAGGAATTTTCAGGTTTCGTGACGACGGATTTTGGCCAACGACCAAGGGCCAACGACGTCGCCCTACTTCTCTCTTGCGACTACAAACTCGGGCGCCCACAGCAGAGCTCGCTTGATCTCGCTGTCGGGAAAACTGCAAATCGCGTTGCGCGCCAGCGTAGCGTACTGAGCGGCGCGGGCGTTGGCGGCTTCGAGGGAGCCATAGCGCTCGAGGATCCCCATGATCTCTCTGTGAGTGACGCCGTCGAATGCGCGCTCGTGCAACACGGTCTCGATAGCCGAGCGTTCTTCCGGAGTGCAGCGTTCCAGGGCGTGGATGACGGCCATCGTAACCTTGCCTTCGCGCAGGTCGCTGGCCACAGGCTTTCCCAGCACGTTCTCGGATGCGGTCAGGTCGAGCACGTCGTCAACAATCTGGAAGGCCATACCCAGATCTCGTCCATACTGTGCCAGGCTTTCTTCCTGCTCGGGAGTGGCCCCGCCCAGAAACCCACCCAAGCGCATTCAAACGGAAAACAGGCAGGCTGTCTTGCGGAAGATCAAATCAAAGTGCTCGTCGAGCGAGATCAGCTTGCCCAGCTTTTCCATCTGCAGCAGTTCGCCCTCGACCATCTGCTGGGTCAGTTCGATCAGGGTGTCGAGAATGCGGAAGTTGCGTTCCTGCACGGCGACTTTGAAGGCCTGCATGTACAGCCAGTCACCGGCGAGCACGCACTTTGAATTGCCCCATTGTGTGTTGGCTGCCGGCCGGCCGCGCCGGGTTTGGGCCTCGTCGATGATGTCATCGTGTACCAGCGTCGCGGTGTGGATAATTTCCACGACTGCCCCCAGCCGGACCGCCCCGCGGCCCTGATAGTTGAGCAGTTTCGCGGACAGCAGCAGGAGCGCAGGACGGATGCGCTTGCCGCCGCCTCCACGCAGGTACTCGCCGATCTCGGTGATGGCTTCGACACCCGAAACTGTGTCCCGCCCAAACTCGCGCTCAATCGCGGCCAGATCCTCGCGCAGAAGCTCAAAGAACTCCTTCCCGTTGATGGTGGCGGGTGTACTCACGGGCGGGCTCCTGCAAAACTCGCGCCCGCTTCACCACCCAAACACGGAGTCACGGAGAAAATGTAACGAAGTTTCACCCCGGAAGGCAGCCACACCACAAGGTCCACCGATTTGGATTCCAGGAATCTCATTCCTCTGTGCCTCTGTGTCTGCGTGGTGCTTGAATTCTAATTTGTCCGGTAATTTGTAAACTGCATGTCAATCCCAAAATCATGCCGCTTCAGCAGGGCGATGACCCCTTGCAGCGAGTCACGGTCCTTCCCGCTCACGCGCACCAGGTCTCCCTGGATCGAAGCCTGGACCTTATTCTTCGAGTTCTTGATCAGTTTCACAATCTCTTTGGCTTTCTCCATAGGAACGCCCTGTTGCAGAGTGATCTTCTGTTTGGCAGCGCCACCCAGGGAAGACTCCACCGGCCCGTGAGTGAGACCTTTCAGGGGCACTCCGCGCTTGGCCAGCTTTTGCTGAAGAATGTCACTCACGGCCTTCAGTTTGAACTCGTCGATCGAGTGCAACACGATGGCATCCTTGCCCTCGAGTTCAATGTTGGACTTCGAGTCCTTCAAATCGAAACGGGTGTGAATTTCCTTCAGCGCGTGTTGTATGGCGTTGGAGACTTCCTGCAGATCGATCTTGCTGACGATGTCGAAACTGTTTTCCGGCATTGGAGCGCTCTCTGAAACGGTGAAATACAACCTCTGAGGTTATCAGAAGAAGCGCCTCAGTGAACAAATCCCCCATTGCGGGAGCGGGCAGTTTGAACTTCCCCCAGCTTCTGCCAGGCGTCATGCTGAGCTCGCGAAGCATCTTGCGCGGAGCGGATGTGCACCGAGCCCGCTAGCGTGACGATGCGCGCAAGATCCTTCGGGACTAAAAGTCCCTCAGAATGACTCCGAGTCTGTGCGGTTGCCTAAACTGACCCACCCTGGCGGGTAGCGTCCAATTCATAAACCGCAAAGGACACGAAGTGACACGAAGGCTGAAGGCTCCTTCGTGCACCTTCGTATCCTTCGTGGTTAAACGAATTTAGGACACTTTCCCGGGCTCAGGCAGTTTGAAAAAGCCGTAGAAGTTGGCGGCGGTCCGGCGTCCGGCTTCTTCCGCGGAAAGACCGCGGAGCTCACCCAATTGTCTTGCGACTTCCTTCACAAATGCCGGTTCGTTGCGCTTGCCGCGATGTGGCACCGGAGCCAGAAAGGGCGAGTCGGTTTCGATCAGTATGCGCTCGATAGGGACTTCTTTGGCGGCGTCACGGATCGGCTGGGCTTTCGGAAAAGTTATGTTACCGGCGAAGGAAATCATGAAGCCCAGGTCCAGCGCGCGTTTTGCGTGTGCCCAGCTTCCGGTGAAGCAGTGCAGAATTCCTCCCAGGCTGCTCGATCTCCAATGTTGCTCCAGCAAATCGAGACAGTCATCCCATGCGTTCTCGCTTTTGTCGGAAGGCCGGCAATGGATAACGATTGGCAACTTGGCCGTGCGCGCCAGTTCCATCTGCCTGACGAAGACTTGCTGCTGCAATTCACGCGGCGAATAATCGTAGAAGTAGTCCAGGCCAATTTCACCCCAGGCTATGACCTTCGGCAGCTTTGCCAGTTGTTCGAGTTCGTGAAAGTCGGCGTCGGTGGCCAGCCGGGCTTCGTGAGGATGAATGCCGATGGTCGCGTAAATGAATTCGTGCTGCTCAGCCAACTGAATGCCGCAATCCAATGACCCGGGCCCGGTCCCACTACCGATGGCAACAATCTTTTCAACACCATTCTCCTGCGCCCGAGCGATCATCTGCTCGCGGTCGGAATCGAACTGCTCCATTTCGAGATGTGCGTGGGAATCTATGAACATCGGACTTCGGACCTCGGACGTCGGACCTCGCGCACTTGATTTGAAGGTCGGCACTCGGCCTGGGTCTGACGCCCGACGCCCGATTTACTTCAGCCGTGTCCCCACCGGCACATCCTCGAGGAATGAGGCCAGCACCGGCTTGCCGCCTTCGGGCGATGCCGCCACGATCATTCCGTTCGATTCCAGCCCACGCAATTTCCGCGGCGCCAGATTTACCACGATCACAACCTTGCGCCCCACCAAGGTCTCCGGCGCGTAGGCTTCAGCAATTCCAGCTACGACTTGCCGAACCTCGGTCCCGAGATCAACTTCTAAACGGAGCAACTTGTCGGCCCCTTTCACTCTTTCCGCGACCTTCACCTGGCCTACTCGTAATTCGACCTTGGCGAAGTCTTCGATGCTGATCTTGCCGTCCGTCGTGGTCGCAACGGGTGGCGGCGCACTGGCCGGCACTACGGGCGTGACCTGTTGTACCTTTTCTTCAGCGACTGCGACCGCCGCGGCCCCGCGTTCCTGTTCTTCCAATTGCTGCATCCTTTCGATGGCGCTCTTGTCAGCCCGCGGGAAGACCGCTTGCACATCACCCAGTTTGGTCCCCAGCTTGAGCTGTCCCCACTGCAAATCTGACAACGAAAACTTTTGCAGATTCCCCAGCCCCAATTGCGCCCAGATCTTCGCCGTGGCGTCGGGAATCACGGGATGCACGAGTGCAGTCACGATGCGCAGAGCCTCGGCGCTGGTGTAGAGAATGGTTCCTAGGCGCGACCGGCTTTCGTCGTCCTGTTTCTCACCCAGGGCCCAGGGTTGACTCTCGACAATGTACTTGTCCACCGCCGAAACCAGTCCCCAGGCCACTTCCAGAGCCCGCGAGAACTGGCGCTGCTCAAACAACGCATTGAACTCCGCGATGGTTCGTCGTGCGGTTTCCGCGATGGCATTTTCTTCCGCTGCCCGTGATCCGGCGCGCGAGGGATAGGGCACCTCGCCTTTGAAATAGCGTGTGATCATGGTCAGTGTGCGGCTGGCCAGGTTGCCCAAACCGTTGGCGAGATCAGCGTTGTAACGTTGCACCAGCGCGTCGAAGGAAAACGATCCATCCTGCCCAAATACAATTTCACGTAAGAGGAAATAGCGCAGCGCGTCCGAGCCCAGGACGTCAAGGATGGTCTCAGTCCGCACGATGTTCCCGCGCGACTTCGACATCTTGCTTTCTTCAAACAGCAGCCAGCCGTGCGCCATGATGTTCCGTGGTAGGGGAAGGCCTGCTGCCATCAGAAATGCGGGCCAGTAGACACAGTGGAAGCGCACGATTTCTTTGCCGATCATCTGCGCATCGGCCGGCCAATATTTGTCGTACTTCTCGGTGTCCGCCGATCCGTAGCCCAGCGCAGTAATGTAATTTGCCAAGGCATCCCACCAGACGTAGATCACATGCTTGGGATCGTCCGGCACAGGAATGCCCCAGGACAATGTGCTGCGACTCACGGAAAGATCACGCAAGCCGGAGCGCACGAATGACACCACTTCGTTGCGCCGCGTTTCGGGGCGGATAAAATCGGGCTGCCCGGCATACAGCTCCAGCAATTTGTCCTGGAACGCGGATAGCTTGAAAAAGTAATTTTCTTCCTGCACCGTTTCGGTCGGTCGGCCACATTCAGGACAGGGCGCGCCGGGCCCAACCGAGTCCACATAAAGCTCGTCGAATACGCAATACTGGCCGCTGTAGCTTCCCTTATAGATATAGCCGTTGTCACGAATCCGCCGCCAAAGCGCCTGCACCCCCTGCTTGTGCTTGTCGGATGTGGTTCGAATGAACTGGTCGTAGGTCAGGCCCATCCGGTCCCACAATGCACGGAATTCGGCGGAGACTTCATCCGTGAGTTGCTGTGGCGTCTTTCCCGCGGCTTGGGCGGCACGCTCGATCTTCTGCCCGTGCTCGTCCGTGCCCGTAAGAAAGTAGGTGTCAAAGCCCATCAAACGCTGGCGCCGGGCGATAGTGTCGCAGGCGATCGTGGTGTACGCATGTCCGATGTGCGGGCGCGCGTTCACATAGTAGATAGGCGTCGTAATGTAAAACTTCTCGCTCATTTGGATTCTTTCGGCGGGCCGAATCTACTCTTTGGCACGCTTCAAATATCCCTGCACCGCTTCCTGCATCACGCTCTTCAGCGGCACATGATATTCCGCGGCAATTTTCCGGCAATCTTCGTATTCGGGTGCGTAGTTGGTCACGGTGCCATTCATACTCGCGACTTTCAAGCGCACGTCTCCCCAGCGGGTGACCACCGTGATCCACTTCCGAGCCAGCGCCTGGCGCTGCTCTTCGCGTCGGCGTACGCCGAGCGTGCTGGTTTCCGTGAAAATAATCTGGGACAGCCGGGACGCATCTTCGGGTTTTGCCAACACCGTCAGCAATATTCCCGGGCGGTTTTTCTTCATCTGCACCGGCAAAGCAAACGCATCGAGCGCTCCTTCTGCCAGCAACCGGTCAACCACGTAACCGAAAACCTGCGGATTCAGGTCGTCTAGATTGGCCTCGAGCACCGAGATGGTTTCCTGTGAAGTGTTCTCGGCAAATTTTACCTGCGACTCGCCGATGGTCAATCGCGCGACGTTGGCATGCCCGGGGAAATCACGCGTACCCGCGCCGTAACCGGATTTCTCAATCGTCATTGCCGGGAACGATGCGAACCGTTTGGCGAGCGTCTTCACGATCGCTGCCCCGGTCGGCGTGACCAGTTCGACCTGACTGCCGGACGAATAGACAGGCGCGCCCTTCAATAACTCAACCGTGGCCGGAACCGGCACCGGGAAAACTCCATGCGAACACTTCACTGTACCGCCGCCTACGTTCAAAGGTGAGCACACGATCTCATCCACCCCCAGGGCCTCAGCTCCGACGGCGGAACAGACAATGTCTACCATCGCATCCACCGCACCCACTTCGTGAAAGTGGACGGTCTCGATGTCGCTGTTGTGAATCTTGGCCTCAGCCGCACCCAGCGCCTCAAAAATGGCAATCGCAGTTTTCTTCGCGCCATCACTGATGGCCGCCTTGCGAATTACCTCACGAATCTCTTTCAATCCGCGGCCATGCTCATGTTCGTGGCTGTGAGCGTGTGGCGCGGGCACCCCCGCCCGCGATCCCTCGCTCTGCGGCTGGCTGTAATTGTGTTCCCGCAGTTCAATATGCTCCGGTGAGGGTTTGTGAGCGCTCTCGTGCCTGTGTTCGTGTTTTTGCGCTCGACTCTGCTGCTCGAAGAAAACCTCGCGCGGCAATTCCTTCTCCCCGTGGACGAAAACATCCACTTTGGTCGCAGTGATTCCGCTGCGATCCACTCGCGAAATTTCCAGCCGCGCTCCGATATTCAAAGCTGCGGCAGTATCTTTCAAGAGCTTCGCCGGAACTCCAGCGTCCACCAGCGCGCCCAGAAACATGTCGCCGCTGATGCCGGAAAAGCAGTCGAGGTAAGCAATGCGCATAAGAGTCAGTCGTTGGCCGTTGGTCCTTGGTCGTTGGTCAACCCGTTTGAGGGAAATGCGCCGGCGAAGGATTTTAGGGCCAACGGCCAATGACCAACGACCAACGCCAACGACCGTTTTCATCATAGGGAACGCTGCATTCGCCGTCAAACCTCGCGCGTACACGCAGTTTGCTACAATCACTCTTTTCCTCAACAGCTTAGGGGACTTCTTGTATCGCCATCTGGAACGACGGCTCGCCCAGCACGTGCGTGGATTTCTGCGCCGCACCTACGACCTGGACTTGCCCGGAATCGTCATTGAGCAGCCACCCAAAGTGGAGTTGGGCGAGTACGCGTTGCCTCTGGCTTTCGAGCTGGCGAAGAAGCTGCGCAAAGCCCCGCGCAAGATTGCCGAGGAGATCGTCAGCGGGATCGAACCGATCCCGGGCTTTGAGAAATTGGAAATGGCGGGGGCGGGCTACATCAATGCCCGGGTCAAGCGCGAGGAGTTGGCTGCGGCGCTGGTTATGGACGAAAAACCGCGCGCGGAAGCACCTGCCGGGAAAATTCTGGTGGAGCACTCCAGCATCAATCCCAACAAGGCCGCCCACGTCGGCCATCTGCGCAACGCCATTCTCGGTGACACTTTTGTGCGCTTGTTGAAGTTCGCCGGCAGGGAAGTGGACGTTCAGAACTACATCGACAACACGGGCGTGCAGGTCGCCGACGTGGTGGTGGGATTTCTGAACATTGAAAAGAAGTCGCGAGCGGAGATCGAACAACTGGCCAGCCAGGCGCGCTTCGATTACTACTGCTGGGACCTCTACGCGCGAGTCTCGCAGTGGTACCTGCTGGATAAGCAAAACCTCGAGGTACGGCAGCAAACCCTGCACGCCATCGAAGAAGGCAACAACGAAACCTCAGCCATTGCCGATCTAATCTCGATTGCAGTCTTGCGCCGTCATCTCGAGACCATGGACCGGCTCGATATCGAATACGATTTTCTGCCGCGCGAGAGCGAGATTCTTCACCTTCATTTCTGGGATGCCGCTTTTGCCAAGCTGAAAGACAGCGGAGTGCTTACATTCGAAACCAAAAGCAAGAATAAAGGATGCTGGGTGATGCGTCGGGCTGGGACCGCAAAGCCTGAGCGCGCGGACGACTCGAAAGCTGCCGCGGGCGAGCCGGCAGACGATGAAGACCAAGTCGCCGAGGAAGATCAGAAAGTAATTGTCCGTTCCAACGGGACGGTGGGCTATGTTGGCAAAGACATCGCTTACCACCTGTGGAAGTTCGGCTTGCTCGGCCGCGATTTCGGCTATCGCAAGTTTTATCGATATCCCAACTCGCACGATTGCTGGATTTCGACCATGGTGGGGGCTCTGGACCACCCGCGTTTCGGCGACGTGGCGGAAATCTACAACGTGATCGACGCCCGCCAGGCAGAAGCGCAGAACACGGTGATCGAAGCTCTGCGTGGACTGGGCTACAACCAGCAGGCCGACCACTACACCCATTTTTCCTACGAGATGGTGGCGCTCACGCCGCGCTGCGCCGCTGAACTGGGTTATCAACTTTCCGACGAAGACAAGAGCCGACCCTACATTGAAGTCTCCGGGCGCAAAGGATTCGGAGTTAAGGCTGACGATCTGCTTGACCGGCTGATCGCGTCGGCGAAGACCGAGGTTGATGCCCGCCATCCTCAATTGACCGAAGCCGAGCGCACCACCATTGCCAGCCAGATCGCCGTGGGCGCGCTGCGCTACTTCATGCTGAAGTTCACCAAGTCGTCTGTGATTGCGTTCGATTTCAAAGAGGCGTTGAGTTTCGAAGGCGAGACCGGTCCGTACGCGCAGTATGCGGTGGTGCGCGCCGCCAACATCTTCCGCAAGGGCGGCCTTGAACCCGACGAGTTCGGCCAAAGCCTGATGAACCGAATTTCTGCGGCGGAACTGGCAAAATATCTCGCCGGCGAAAGCGGCAACGAGATTTGGGAGCTCTGGTTGGCGGCTTCCAAGACTTCCTACATCATTGACCAGTGCATTGCCACCACCGAACCGGCCTATCTGGCCAAGCACGCATTCCAGGTCGCGCAATTTTTCAATACTTTCTATCATCGCCATCCTATCCTGAGTGAAACCGACGAAGGCCGAAAGAAATTTCTGCTGGCGACGGTGGCCGTCGTGCGCCGGGAATTGACACGAGTGTTGGCGGTGATGGGAATTACCGTGCCGGCTGTCATGTAACGCAGCGGAAATTGCGAACCGGACGTAACCTGCCGCAGGGTAACTTGCGTGCCGCCCCCTTGCTGCGAAGCGTAAGTTTTCAAGCTCTTTCACCGGCGTCTGCTCAGATTAGAAAGTAATAACCAAAGTACCCGACCGTAACTTTACCGTTTCTCGAAACGCTCCTAGACTTCTCCCATGCATTCCTGGGAGGGAGATCCGCGTCCCGAGCCGGTGCCAGAATACGGCACCATACGGCCGGGCTCAGACCTGAAGCTGGATCGGTCTATCGATCCGCAGTCGGGAAGCTGGCGCGTGCTGTTTGCCGTGGCCGCCGGAATTCTGCTGGCCGCTTTCTTCGCCACCGGCAATGCGCGAGCTACATTTGAGGAGATCACCAAATTTCTTACCCTCCAGGGCAAGCCGGAAGCTGCCTCTCCTGCCAAGCTGTCCGATCATGAGATCGAGAGCCTGGAGCGCGAAACCCCTCAGCAACAGGCCGAGCTCCTGCTGGAGCGCGCCGTGAACCATTATGAGGGCGCGAACGATCAAATCGCAGCCCGCGTCGAAGGCTGGTGGGGAAAGCTGAAATTTACTCCGCGCTTCAATTCACTGATCACGACCGCGCTCAATTCCAACGATTTGCGAGTACGGGCCGCGGGCATCGAGTTGGATCTGACGGCGATGGGTGCTATCAAGTCGCCTGCTACAGTGGAGCGCCTGGCCCAGCAGGCTCAGAACGGGCCAAGGTCGCAGCGGGTGTGGGCGCTATGGGAGGTGGGTCTGCTTGGCAATCGCGGCGTAGTGCCGGAGCGCGCCAACGAAATATTGGTCAGCCAGCTCCACGATCCTGATCCGGAAGTACGCCATTGGGCGGTGGAAGGCCTGGCCTATCTGGGGACCAACGAGAGTATCGCTCCTTTGCTGCAGGAGTTTCACGACGACCCGTCACCCATGGTGCGGGAGCGCGCCGGCTGCAGCCTGGCACAATCAGGCATGCTTACCCAGGAGCAGCGCCACAGTGTAGTTCCTCATCTGCTGGATTATGCCGACGATTCATCCCTGGACGCACAGACTCACGGCTGGGTCTACCAGGCACTGCGCGACATTACGGGGCAGAACCTGCCAAACGACTCCTCCAGCTGGAGAAGCTGGTACAGCACCAGCGGAAGCTGAGTGACTGTTTCTGGTTTCTAACCCTGGAGTTTCTGGTTTCCAGTTTCTAGTTTCCATACCCTCGCCCGATGCCGAATCTCGCGCGATTAGCCTCAAACCAGAAACCGGACACTAGAAACCAGAAACCAGAAACTGGAAACCTAGTTCTCTACTCCGCCATCTTCGCGACGTGCAGATCGAATCCGGTTTTCGGGAGCAGCGATGTCAGCTCGAATGCCCGGAATCCATCTCCAGCAATTTCCGTATGCCGGTACAGACCGGGTTCGCTGTCCACGGTCTCATGGCGTCCGTCCAGGTGATCAAGGAAAAGCTGCGCCTGCTTCTCGTCAGCTTCGCGGTGGTTCGTTCGGGTGACCACAGCTTCTGCTGCGTACGACCGTACCAGCTTCGGCCAGTATTTCTCCAAGAGGTCGGTGCTGGCGAAGATGTCAGCCCAGACGATTTCGCCATTGACCGCAACTACCACACCTACCGCATGCTGGTCGCGGAGCTGCCGCATCAAGCTCTGGTAGTTGCGCTGGATGGGTTCGGCCACCGAGTCGACTCGCTGTTTTACTTCTTTGTTGTCCATCACGCGTGCGTAGGAACTCGTAGTGTTGATGGCCTGTGCTTCCGCCTCGACGGTCACTGTTTCCGCCATCGCGGTTCTGGTCTTACCCACCTCCGACCACACCTGCTGCTGGTCTTTCTCGGCCATTGCCTTGCCGCGGACATTTGGGGCCGCCATCGGCGCCGGTGCGTTGCCTGCGGCCGTGTCTCCCACACCAAATCTGTCACTGCTGCCGACCCAGCGGCCCGGCTCCACGCAGAAAACGCCGAGATCCACGGGATCACTCTCCGCCGGGATGATGCGGTCTTTGCCGATCACGCGATCCTGCTTGCCGCCGGTCACAATTTCGCCAGCCAGCAGGATCAGTGGACGCTTGGAGTTGTTGACCAGCACCAACTGGTTGACCTGCGCGCCGTTATGTGGAAGCGGCGGCCGCCGTCGCATCAGCGGCTGCACGCCGCCGGATTCGGTCACGATCACCTCGCCCGAGCGCAAGCCTTCGTCCAGGGTGAGAAATTCCTGGGTGTCATACGAATGGGCGGCCACGACTGGAAAAACGGTGAGGTTTCCGTGCCGGATGGGCGCGAGCACTTTGTAACCCGACGTCGAACCCATTTCCCCCGCCGGTGCCGGACAGGGCAGAAAAACCGCTACTCCCGCCAGCAACGCGAAAACTGCCAGAGAGGCTAACAGCTTGGATTTCATGGTGTTCCTCCTGAGCCGGGCAGGTGTCCGCCGGCTGACCGGCGGGTGTTTCCACCCACCGCGCCGGCAGCGCCTCCCCGCGCTTATCCGAGGAACGGCTGATTTTCAGATTCTTGCATCACAAAAATTGATAGCATCCGAGAGGTTATTCCGAAAGCTCCGCCAACCATGGCAAACCCCGGTGTCCAATCCATAACAGAGGCTGCTTCGGAGTTGGAATCTGTGATCACCGGGTTGTACGAAAAGAGCGGTAATTTCGGGCACAGCCGCGAGCAGTTTGCCGCGATTCTCAGCCAGATCGCCACCAAATATTTGCCTCCGGGGGCGTCTCCACAGGAGACAGCCGAACTTTACGCCAGCTTGCGCGTGGAAGAGTTGGCGCTGGCTCGTGCCTGTGCCGCCGGCCAGGAACGCGCCTGGGAAATTTTCATGTCCCGTTACCGCGAGAAGCTGTATGACATCGCGGCCTACATTGCCAAAGAAAGTTCCGCCGCGCGTGAACTGGCGGATTCGCTCTATGGCGATCTTTACGGGACTACCACGCGTGACGGCCAACGTGTCTCCAAGCTGGCTTCGTACACCGGCCGGGGCTCACTTGAAGGCTGGCTGCGAACCGTGATGGCGCAGGAATTTGTGAACCGCTATCGCCGTCAGCGCCGGCTGGTAAGCCTGGACGAAGAGTGCGAAGACGGTGCGCAGTTTGCTACGGCTGATCCGGAGCCCGCTGTTGCGGTTGATCCGCGAGTCGAAGCTGCAACCGATGAAGCTTTGTCCGCGCTCGCGGCAGAAGAGCGATTCATTCTGGCATCTTATTACCTGGATGACGGTACCCTGGCCGAGATCGCGCGTACGCTCGCGGTGCACGAGTCTACCATCAGCCGCAAGCTCGATAAGTTGGCCAAGTCGCTGCGCAAACAGATTCTGGCGTCTCTGGAGCGAAAGGGCATGAGCCGGCGCCAGGCCGAGGAAGCTCTGGAGGTGGATGTGCGTGACCTGCGATTGCAGATCCGCAACCGGATTGCGCAAGAATCGGGTCCTCAGACGTTCTCTGAGAAGAAGGAAGAAATTCGGGCGTCAGACGTCGGACCTCGGACGTCGGGTCCGGGGCCTCCGGGCTAGACCGTAAGCGCGGAGACCCGAGCATTACCGGACGACTCGGGAGAGCCTTTCGGGAAGGGCACGACTTCAGTCGTGCCGCAGGTTGGGGAACTAAGGCCGGCTTTAGCCGCTGCGGTCCGCCTTTTTCAAGGCACATTTGTTCCGCCTGCGTGGGTCAGACGAATAGAAATGGAGAGACTTCCAAAAATCGTGCAGCAACGACTGCAGGCAACTGCCCCGCCCGGGGTCCATCCCGATCCCGACCTGCTGACCGCCTTTGCCGAGAAGTCGTTGACCGAGCGCGAGCGCGTCCAGGTGCTGCAACATCTGGGGCAGTGCGCTGACTGCCGGCAGGTGGTGGCGCTGGCGATGCCGGAGGTGGTCGCGCCCTCCCCCATTCCAGCGCCCACTCGATGGTTCAGCTGGTCAGTGCTCCGCTGGGGTGCGCTGGCGGCCTGCGTGGTGGTGGTGAGCGCAGCAGTCACGCTTCACTACGAGCGACGGGAAAGCGCGGAGCGCGTGGTTGCTCGATCAACTGCGGCGCCGACAGCGCCGGCTCCTGCCGGGACCCTCGCCGTTCAAAGCCAGGTTCCGCAACAACTCGATCAGAAATTGGCGGCAAAAGTTCCGCCTCCCTCACCATTCCAGTCGGATCGCGACGAACTGACCGCAGGCAAGCTGGCCAAACAACGCGAGGACACGTCCGCGAGGTCCACGGCCATCCCACCGGTGAACCAGAACTTCGAATCTGCGCAAGTGAGAGGTCGCCTAGCCGAAAATAATCAGCAGCGATCAGTTCAGAAGGGGATCGATCAAAACGTGATCGATCAACTGACACGTCAACCCAAGAATGAGCACACAAAAGACGAGCAAGCGAAGGCTGGTCAGCTGAACGACAATCGGTTGGCTATGGCACAGGCCGACGGGATAAAAACCGAGGAACTGAAGTCCACCAATAAACCTGCGACGGTGCCGATGGAGCGGATGGCGGCCTCCGCTCCGGCCCCCGCTCCGGCGGCAGAGTCAAAGTCTGACGACAAGGAAGCACAAGCCAAGCCACCGAGCGAAAACCCCGGTTCCACCTTCGGAGCCGCCGCAGAAACGGTAACGGTGGAGGCCGAGGCCACGCAGATTCAGACTTCACAGGCCTCGGTGGGCAGGCCGAAGAAGCCGAAAAAAGGGTCGCAGACACAAGTTCAGAGCGCAGCCGCGGCGGAACAGAATTTGCCGATGGTCGGACGGAACGTTGCCAACCTGACCACTCCGACTAGAATTGTGCCCAGCTGGACGGTCTCTTCCGATGGGGCAGTGCAGCGTTCGTTTGATTCCGGCAAGACATGGCATACGATTCCGGTGGCCGGCAACGTCGTCTTCCGCGCTCTCGCCGCCAACGATGCTGACGTCTGGGCCGGCGGCGCGGCTGGCGCGCTCTATCATTCTTCCGACGCCGGCGAACACTGGACTCAAATCAAGCCAGTGGCCGACGGCCGGCCTCTGACCGCTGACATCCTCACCGTTCAATTCAGCGACGCCCGGCATGGCAGCCTGACCACCGCCGATCACGAAACCTGGGCTACCAGCGATGCGGGAGAAACCTGGCATAAGTAGTTACCGGCGCATCACCAACCCCACTTTTACCGATATGACCCGGGTAGATCTATGTGTTACCAAAGTGACGTTTACAGCCAGATGGGCTGGGCCTAGTATCCAACTCGTGGTTTGGCAGTTCTGGGGGAGGGCTGCCGGGGCGTCCTGAGCTGAAAAGTTCAGGACGCTTTTTTTTGTGCCCCGCCAAGGACTGAAAACCAGGAACTGAAAACCAGGAACTGGGCTTCAATCTTTCTACCTGGAAACGGCTTAGATCGCGCCTTGCGACTTCTCAGGCTGCGATGCATCCAATACGGTGTTACGATACATGCAGCCAGATTGGCTGATCGCACGTTCCCGAACCTGCATTCGCGGCGAGCGGCGTAACCGGAGGAGAAATGGCAGGTAATGGAATTTTGGAAGTAACCGACGCAAATTTTGACCAGGATGTTCTGAAGTCAGAGCAGCCCGTTCTGGTGGATTTCTGGGCAGCCTGGTGCGGACCGTGCCGCGCCCTCGCCCCCATCGTGGACGAACTGGCTAAGGACTACACCGGCAAAATTAAAGTCGGCAAGATGGATGTGGACAGCAACAGCGCTACGCCCATGCGCTATGGCGTCCGCGGTATCCCGACGCTTCTGGTTTTTAAGGGCGGACAGGTGAAAGAACAGATCGTAGGCTACGTGCCCAAAGAAACTATTCAGAAGGCGATTGATAAGCACGTGTAAATAAGTCGTCGGTCTTCAGTCGTCGGCTAAAGATCTGGGCGCCCGGGTTCATAGCCCGGGCGTTATTATTTTTAGCTAGGAGCTAGAAGCTGTCTTAGTACTTCCGCAACACTCCAATCACCTTGCCCTGCACTTCCACCGAAGCCGCGGGCACGATGATCGGCTGCATGCTGGCGTTGGAAGGCTGCAGCCTGATATTTTCGCCTTCGCGGTAGAAGCGCTTGAGGGTGGCATCCGTGCCTTCCACCAGGGCAACGACAATGTCTCCGTTGTGCGCCGTCCGGCTTTTCTCCACCATCACGTAATCGCCGTTGAGAATCGCTTCGTCCTGCATGGAGTCGCCGCGCACTTCCAGCACAAACACTTCTTTCGACCGAACAAAATCCGCGAGGGAGATCGTTTCGTTGCTCTGCACTGCTTCGATGGGGTGACCCGCTGCGATGCGTCCCACCAGCGGCAGCACCATCGTGGTGTTCACAGCCATGGCCTGCTTGAGCCGGCCCTTGGGCGGTAGCAGATCGATGGAGCGGCTGCGGTTGTAGTCGCGCGTCAGCAGCCCCTTCTTTTCCAGATTGGAGATGTGCTTGTGCACCGTGGCCAGCGAGCTGAGCTCCAGCCCTTGGCCGATCTCCTCGAAGGAAGGAGAGTATCCATTCTTCTGCACGAACTCGGAGATGAAGTCGTATACCTGCCGTTGCCGTCTGGTGATCGCCATAGCGTGATTGTTGGCGAATAGAAGGCGAATGTCAAGTAGGAAGTGACTTGATCCAGAACTTCTTCGCGACCTTCTCATCCTATGCGGTTAAAGCTCTTGACCGCAAAGGGCAGTGAGGAAAAGCCGCTAAGAACGCAGAGAAAAGCTTCAACTGGAAAATCTCGGAATTATAACTATTCCGACGTGACCCCTTTTAGGTAGCGGTAGTAAAAATCCACTGCGCGATAAAACGATTCCACCCGGATGCGCTCGTCCTTGCCATGGGCGCGGATGTCATCGCGGTCAACCGCTTCGCCCGAGACGCAATATGTCGGCATCCCGGCGGCGTTCGTGTAAACCCCGTCGGAGGCTCCAGTGGCCATGTCGGGAATCACTGGTAAGCCTGGCCACATGCTTTCGACAACCTTCTCCAGTGGCTGAAATACGTCCGGACGCAGCGGTGGCGGCGCGTAAGACTTCCGATTGGTGACACCACCGATCCCGCCCACCTCCCGTACCGAAATCTTGGGATCGGCGAGAACCTTTTCCAACTCTTGCCTGATCTCTTCAGTCGAATGTCCGGGAACGATGCGGCAATTCACGTTGGCCTGCGCGGTTTGCGGCAGCGCGTTGTTGGCGTGCCCGGCATTCAGGCGGGTGGCCACGCAGGTGGTATGCATGGTCGAATTGTCGATGGGATCCTGTGACAAGCGTGCCACCGCCGACATGTCCGGTGGATTTTTCAGAATCGCCTGCATGTCGGCGGCACGCTGGCCGGTAGCCACCTTCGACATGCGTTCGTAATAGGCGCGAGTAATGTTGGTCAGTTCAAAAGGAAACTGGTAGTGCTCCAGCCGGGCCAAGCCGTCCGCAAGATGATAGATGGCATTGTCAGGCACGGGCAGCGAACTGTGTCCGCCGGGATTGGTCACGGTGAGTTGATAATCCGAGTACAGCTTTTCCGACGCATCCACCACCATCATCTGCGGCCTGCCGTGCAGGGCATAGATTCCGCCGCCGTCGTGGTTGAGCACGAATTCCGCATCGATCAACTCACGCTGATTCCGGATCAGCCAGTCCACGCCATTCGAGCTGCCGCCTTCTTCATCGGCCGTCAGTGCCAGAATGATGTCGCGGTACGGAACGAAGCCTTCCTTCTTGAACCGGATCAGCGTGGTCACCATGATGGCGTCGCCATCTTTCATGTCCTGCGTCCCGCGCCCGTAATAGTAGCCGTCCTTTTCCACGAACTGAAATGGATCGGTGGTCCAGTCCTCGCGCCGTGCCTCGACGACATCAAGATGACCGATGAGCAGCACCGGCTTGTTTTTACCGCTACCGTGAAAACGCACTACCAGATTTTTCTTGCGATCGTTGGGCCCGAGGATATGGAGATCGCTCTCGGGAAACCCGGCATCGCGGAAGCGTTGCGCCATGGCCTCGGACGCCGTGGTGACGTTGCCGACCGAATCGGTGGTGTTGATTTCGACCAACTGCTTGAAGAGGTCGTGTGAAAGCTGCCTGGTCGAGTCGTCAATTTGCGACTGTGAGGAAGAACAAAAGAGTGTAAAGACAAGAGCGGAAATCAGACACGATATGCGGATTGTCAACCGTGGTCTCCTGCGAAATGGGCAGTTCTCGGGCTTTCAAATCTAACAGCAGCATTACTTGTGCTGCAAGCCAGTGAGGGCAAAGCAGATCGTTTCTGTCCCTCCGCTGTTATTCTGGAATTGTCATGGTTCCTTCGGAAATATCGGGAGCAAGGCCAGGACTTTGCGGGGACTGCATTCACGCCCGGCGTATCGAATCCGACCGGGGCTCAGTCTTCTTTCTTTGCCAGCTTGCCCTGACCGACGGCCGCTTCAAGAAATATCCCCGGTTGCCGGTACTTTCCTGCCCAGGATATGAATCCAGTCTTCAGTCATCGGTCGCCAGTCGTCAGGAATGACTGAGACTTGCCTACCGAAGAATGAAGACTGGCGACCGACGACTGCCTCCCTTTGAAACTTTTGCCCTTCTCATCACTCTATATAAGTGGCAAGCCAGCAGTCTGGCCCCGGAGGTGTGTCTGTGTTTCGAATTTCCTCTTCTATCTTCTTACTATTCATGGTCCTGCTTCTGGGCACGGTGGCATGCACTGCGGGCAACGCGGCCGCAGTTGCAGTTCCAGGCCCGGCCGTCGACGCTTCCAAGGCCGCGAGTTCCGGCGAACAGACTGCAGTAGTCGCAGGAGGCTGTTTCTGGGGAATCCAGGCGGTCTTCCAGCACGTAAAAGGAGTAGTCAGCGCGACCTCGGGATATTCGGGTGGGGAAGCGAAGACGGCGGAATACGAACTGGTTAGCACTGGCGAAACCGGGCACGCGGAGTCGGTGAAGATTACTTACGACCCCTCGCAGATTACCTATGGCGAATTGCTGCGCGTGTTTTTCTCGGTGGCGCACGATCCCACGCAGTTGAACCGCCAGGGCCCGGACGAGGGAACACAATACCGGTCGGTTGTCTTCTACGGCAGCGACGAGCAGAAAAAGATTGCCGAAGCGTATATCGCGCAGCTCAACCAGGCCAAAATATTTCCGCGAGCGATCGTGACGCAGGTTGTACCGCTGAAGGCGTTTTATCCGGCGGAGGCCTATCATCAGGACTATGCGACGCGCCATCCTGATCAGCCCTACATCGTTTATAACGACGCGCCGAAAGTTGCGAATCTGCGTCAGCAGTTTCCGGATCTTTACACCGGGAAGTAATCGTGTGGCCGCGGGCCACTCGCCCGTGCTCCAAAGATTCTGTAACTAAGTTCTGTTATCTAAACAGAGAGTGACATATGTTCGACTCTGAGCTCGATCGCGATCCTTCGTCGGTCAACCTGAGGCGGCGCGCTTTTCTGGGAATTTCCGTTTCAGCCATGGCCGGAGCTGCCTTGTGGTCATTGCGTAGGCCGCGGCTGATTGAAGCGGCGATTCCAAAGGGCCCCGCCGAGGAAGTCACGGTTGTGCAGTTTTCCGATTCCGGGCAGCGGCTGCAAAAGGTCCGCATTCCCAAAGTCGTGAAGAGCGACGACGAGTGGCGCAAGCAGTTGTCCCCCGGGGTGTTCGACATCACGCGACAGGCGGATACCGAAATTGCGTTCAGCGGAAAGTACTGGGACCTGCACGACAAGGGCCTGTACCGGTGCATCTGCTGTGACAACGCGTTGTTCAGCTCGGCCACCAAGTTCGAGTCGGGCACCGGCTGGCCCAGCTTTTGGGAGCCGATTGCGGCGGAAAATGTGCGGACGATCCGCGACACAAGTTTCGGCATGGTCCGGGAGGCGGTGGCCTGCACCGAATGCGACGCGCATCTGGGACATGTCTTTGACGACGGTCCCCAACCGACCGGTTTGCGGTATTGTATGAATTCGGCTTCGCTCAAATTTGTGAAGCAGATCTAGCGTCCAGATTCTGCCGGGAAAGCTATGAGTTCCAATCTCCCCGCATTTCGTGCTCCCAGCGCGGTAGAGCGCGTGTTCAATCGGGTGTTCGGGTTTGTAGTTGGCCTAGGTTGGGGCTTTTCCTACAATTATTTGCTGCAAGTCCGCGGCCGCAGGAGCGGCAAACTCTACTCCACGCCGATCGATCTCCTGGAGAGGAGTGGAAAGCGATATCTGGTGGCTCCCCGCGGCCGGACACAGTGGGTGCGCAACGCGGAATCTGCAGGAGAAATTACGTTGAAAAAAGGGAAGCTGCAGCAGAGGTTCAGACTTCGAGCCCTGTCCGATCAGGAGAAGCCGGAGATATTGAAAGCTTATCTGGATCAGTTCAGGAAGGAAGTGCAAAGATACTTTCCTGTACCCGCGGGATCGCCAGTGGAGGGCTTTCACGGGTTGGTGCAGAGTTATCCCGCGTTTGAATTGATCCCCGTGCCCGTGTAGGGACGGGCGTCCCGCCCGTCCCTAGATGGGCCTGCCGAGGCCTGACGTCCGAGGTTTGGTGCCGATACTTCTACTCCAGCACGCTGTCGTCCAGCTTTTTTCTTCCCCAGTCAGCCGCAGCTTGCACAAACGCCAGCACCAGGGGATGAGGTTTGCCGGGTTGGGAAGAGAGTTGCGGCTGGTACAGTGTGGCGATGTAGAAGCGGTGGGTGGGCGATTCGATTGCGCGAATCTCGCCTTGCGGGCCGCGCGCCACTACCGGGAATCCCGCTTCCATGGCGGCCCATTCATACTCGGGGTTGACTTCAAAGTTGCAGAAGAATTCTTCGGTAACCGTGTCTTGCGAGTAGAACGACTGTAAGTAAGACCCGGGGCGCAGGCGGATTTCCGGGATCGAGCCGGACAGCTTGGGCGCGCTCTTGGCGCGACCAGGCACAGCGCAGGCCACGGGGTAGATCACAATATTCTTCGAGCCGGAATTGTTCTCGGCGGTATCCGCGTCCTTGATTCCCAGCACGTTGCGAACGCACTCGATCAGCGCGTACTGAAACCCGCCGCAGGTTCCCAGAAACGGCCAGTCGCGCCGGCGCGCGAACTCAATGCCGTGCAGCATGCCGTCAAAACTCTTGTACGGGCTGCCCGGCGCTGCCCAAAGGCCGTCAAAACTTTCCAGTCTCTTCTTCGCATCCGGTCCCACCAGGGTAGGCGTTGCGATCCATTCTCCCTCGACCGCGAAATTCAACTGCGCTGCAGCGTGCTGCAGCGATTTCTCGACAGCGGGAAGCGTCGGCGACTTGGCATCATAGTCACCCAGAATTCCAATGCGGACGGGATCGCTCACTGAGTCATTTTAATGGAGAAGTTCATTCGCGCGAGGCGCGGGAGGTGAGAATGCTGGTGCCCTGGGTGGAAACACTCGAGGTTGAGTGCGGAGTGGTTCAAAGGCGGCGGGCGGGGGCGCCCGCCCCACATCTGGTCAAGATTTCATCCACGGCGGCGACCGCCGCCTCCAGTTCCTCATCCTTGTTGTAGAAGTGCGGAGACATGCGCACTCCAGCTTTGGGCCGATAGTCCACCAAAATATCCCGCTTGAGCAATTCGCGGCAAACCTCTTCCGCATCGGGCATGTCGATGGAGACGGTTCCGCCGCGATTGTCTGCGTTGCGGGGCGAATTCACTTGCCATCCCCGCTGTTCGGCCAGGTCGATCAATCGCGCGGTCTGGCATTTCGATTTCTCTCGAATTCGCTCGATACCCACCTCGGCAATAATCTTTAGCCCGGGACGCGCCGCCTCCAGAGCCGGGATGTGGGAAGTGCCATTCATAAAGCGAAACGGCGGGTCGGTGTAACGCGTCGGCCCAACCTCGAACTCGAAAGGATTCTGATGGGCGAACCATCCGGTAAACCGGGGCTGAAGTTTTTTCCCCAGGTCGGGACGAACATACAGATAGCCCACGCCCGGACCACCACACAGCCACTTCAAGACGCCGCCACAGGCAAAATCCACATCCAGCGCTTGCACGTCTACGGGCACCGTGCCCAGCGACTGGAAAGTATCCAACACCACGTGCGCGCCCACATTGTGTGCTTTCTCGATTATCGCCTTCGCGTTCTGGATGTATGCGCTGCGAAAGATCACGTGCGAGATGGGGACGAGCAAGGTTTGTTCGTCAATTGCGTCCAGCAGTCGATCGAGGGGAACGGTGATGCCGTCGTCGGTCTTCACCATGCTCACTCGAGCTCCGTAGGCCCGTTGCGCCTCCCAGAAATACATCACGGAGGGAAAGTTCAGATCGCTGTAAACGATCTTGTTGCGGTTACCGGAGAAGTCAAAGCACGACGCTACTACTGCCTGGCAGGTGGTCACATTCTGATGGGTCGAAACTGAACCTGAGGGCGCATTCATAAGCACGCCAATTTCGTCGCCAACCTGGGCGGCCAGCATCCACCATCGTTCTTCCCAGGCTCGCACGCCGCGTGTGGCCCAGGTGTCGGCGTAGCCCTTCAGTGCGTCGTACACGCCCTGCGGCATCGCGCCCAGGGAATTGCTGATCAGGTAAGTGGTGCGTTCCAGAATGGGGAAACTAGAACGATAGCGTAGAAGCTCATCAGCCATACGAAGCATTGTACTGCGGCTTTGGGCTCGTAAAATCTCGCCCGCCAGACGGAATAAACCAGTCCAAAAAATTGGTCCGACAACTCTACGACCTCGTAACACATCCAAGCTTCGAACGCTTGGCCAGTATGAGGTCACTTGATTACAGGAGCAAAATGAGAAACATGAAAATCATCACAAGTATTCTGGGAACAGCCGGACTGCTCTACGCTGGATATATCCTCATCGGGAGTCTGAAGGACGTTCGCCGGTACATACGAATCAGCACCATGTAAGCAGGGTGGACGGAAGTTCACGCCGGGGGTTCCTTCGGAATCCTATTCTTCAACAGGAAATAGGCCGCCGTCAGCACCACCATGTATACGGCTCCGCTGATCAGCGTCAGGTGAGAATGCCAGCCCGTTTCCAGAAACGCCACAATAATGAGGACGAAGCCAAGCGCCGAGCCCCACGCGCCGAGCGGTGAGCGCATGGGCAAGGCGGCGAGCTGGCTGTCTGAAAGCTGCCGGCGGAATCTGACATGCGCTGCCAGTGAGACCAGCCAGGCCAGCAGCATTCCCGTCAACGCCGCGCCCAAAATCGAGACGAAGGCATCCTTCGGTGCCCATTTCTCCAGCACCAGCGCGAGCACAATACCGTACGACGACGCCAGCAGGGCCATCCGCGGTGATCCCGCAGCGTTGAGCCGGCCAAGAGCTGCTGGTGCCCATCCCGTACGTGCCAGGGAAAATAGAACACGCGAAGCGGCATAGAGGGCCGCGTTCGCTCCCGACAGCGCTGCAGTCAGGATCACAAAGGTCATGATGTGGGGCGCGGCGGGAATATGAGCGTGGCGGAATACCGTGACAAACGGACTCTCCGTGACCCCGGCGCGATTCCACGGCATTACCCCTACGAGAACGATGATCGCTCCCAAGTAAACGCAAGTGAGCACCCCAAAAGTCAGTTTAATGGCACGGGGAATTTCCTTGGCCGAGCGCGACTCTCCTGTGGTGATGGCCACGAACTCGACCCCTCCGAACGTATAAATAGCGAAACCCATGGCCAGCAAGGGCGCCAGTGCTCCTCTGGGCAAGAATCCCCCGTGGGTTGTGTATTGAGGCGGCACGCGGCCGCTCAACAGCAGCCCCGCTCCCAGCACAATGAATGCCAGAATGGTCGCAACCTTGATCATGGCAAACCAGTATTCAAAGCGGGCGTAGTTCCCGACGCTGCGCAAGTTAATCAGCAACAGTAAGGCCGAGAAGCCGACAACCCAAATCAGCGCGGGTACGGAAGGAAACCAGTATGCGAGATAGGTGGCCGAAGCCACCAGCTCCGCGCCGATGGAGATGGAGATCGCCGCCCAATAGCCGGCGCGGGCGATGAATCCGGCCCACTCATTCAGGTAGAGGTCGCCGTACACGCCGAAGGAGCCGGCAGCCGGATGCGTGCTGCATAGCTCGCCCAGGGCCATGGCCACAGTAAAACTGATGGATGCGGCGAGGATAAAACTCAGGATCACTCCCGGCCCGGCGATCTCGAGAGCCGCCGCCGACCCCAACAACAGGCCGGTTCCGATGGAGCCGCCGACGGCGACCATGGCCATTTGGCCGGCGCCCAACTGGTGGCGCAGCCCTCGTTCCTGGTCTACTTCGTGCGCTGCCGGCATTCGGCAGCTATACCAGAAACTTCTTTCCTGCCATAGTTCTATTCTGGTTGTGACCTTGGTAACCTCTGCTGTCTCTGACTTCGTTGCCGCTGCAGGAACCGGCTTCTAAAATCTCACCTGGGTTACTCCGCACACTACCCGTGTCTCATGCCAGACCCGACGAAGCGAATGGACCGAGCCGAGATTGCCCGCCGCGTGGAACGCGCCGAAAAGCTTTTGCAGAAAGGCAAGACGGTTGACGCCCTGGACGAGTACATGCAAGTCCTGGCTGAAGATCCCCAAAATGACAACGTTCGCCAGATGGCGGCCGATCTGTACCTTTCGCTGCAGCGCACTCCGGAGGCGGTAAAGCTGCTGGGGGAGTTGTTCGAACGGCAAGTCGAGGCTGGAGAGAACACGCGCGCCAGTCTCACCTATAAGAAGCTTGCCCGTTACATTACCCCGACCAGCATCCAGAGAGTCCGCTTCGGACAAATCCTGGAGACCTCGAACCGGAAGCTCGCGCTCGAAACCTACGAGAGCGCTCTGGAAGATTTGACCAAGAATGGTCGTCCCCAGGATTGTGTAGTCGTGCTTAAGCGCATGGTCGCTCTCGATCCGGGAGAGAAAAACTTTCTGAAGCTGGGAGAGATCTCGTCCAAGGCGGGCGACAAGCAGGGAGCAGCGGCAGCCTTTCTCAAGTTGGCCGAGATGACGGAAGCGTCCGGTGGCAACGCTGCGCAGTGGTTTGAGCGCGCCTATACCGAAGATCCCAGCGACATGACCATTGCCCTCGGGTACGCCAAGAGCTTGATTGCGCAAGGCCAGGTGGGAGCCGCCATATTTGTCCTGGAACCGCTGGCTAAAGGGGAAGGCGCGACCCTGGAGACGCGCGAGACTTACGTGAAGGCGCTCCTGTCCGCGAATCGGCTGAACGACGCGGAACCTCTGGTCTGGCAGTTGTTTCAGCAGAATCCATCACGTCAGCAACAGGTAGTGGACCTGATCGGACTGTTGGTGGACGCGCAGCAGGACGCGGACGCAGTGGCGTTGGCGCGCAAGCTGGAGCAATTCCAGCGCAATCGCGGAGACCGCCGCGCATTCGTCGCGATGATGCAGGATGTTGCCGCCAAACATCGTAGCTCGCCCGATCTGCTGGAGTTTATGAGCGAGCTGTTCAACGCCTCCAACCGCGAAGGCGATTATTGTCAGACTCTGCTCAAGCTCTTCGATCTGCACTGCGGGATGGGGAACTACGCCAAGGCCGCCGAATGCCTGGATCGGGCCGCCGACGTGGATGCCTATGAGCCCGGACATCAGAAGCGCCTCGAAATGTTGCGTGGAAAGATCGACGAGAACCGGTTCCGCGTAATTGCCTCGCGCTTCACCAGCATGGCGAAGGTTGCCGAACCGGCGAAGACCGGCCCCACCCTGGGCGCTGCTGCCCTGCAGGACTTGATGTTGCAAGCCGAGATACTGGTGCAGTACGGGATGCGCTCCAAGGCGATCGAGCGCCTGCAGCGAATCCAGGAACTGTTCCCGCGGGAAGAGGAACGCAATCAGGACCTGCAGCAGTTATATCTGGCCGCGGGCATGAATCCGCATTATGCGGACTCGCCGCCACTCACGCCTGCACCATCCAGCGCTGGGTCAAAACCCCCGGCGACCGCTCCGCCGGCTCCCCGGGCGCAGGCCTCTGACTCCGCCGACGTCAATAGCTTCACTAAAGTTGCCGAAATCACCCGCAAGCTTTACCGCCAGACCAATGCAGACGCGGTCATGTCCACCGCGGTCAACGAAATCGGAGCGCAGTGGAAGCTGAGCCGCTGCATTGTCGCCATGCGCAAGCCGGGAATGGTGCCCAACGGCCTCAAGGAATATCTTGGCGAAAACATGAAGAGCGGCGAACCCAAAACTCTGAGCAAGCTGGTGATTGCGGTGCAGGACATCGTAATTAGTCTGGGAACCTTGACTATCACCGACGCCCCTGCTGCGCCCGAACTGCATGAAATTCGCGAAGTCGTGGCCGAACTGGGCATCACATCGCTGCTGGCGCTGCCGCTGAGCGACGGCCAGGATCAGATGGGAGTGCTCCTGTTGATACAGAACACGGCTCGCGGCTGGCACTCCGGCGACATTATCGTGCTGAAGACCATCGGCGAGCAGATCGTAATCGCGTTGAACAATGCCGGACTGCGCCGCCTGGTCAAGAGCTTGTCGGTCACCGACGAGCAATCGGGACTGCTCAAGCGCGCTTCCTATCTGGATCTGTTGATGGCCGAGACCCGGCGCGCCGTCCAGCAGAGCACCCCGGTGACTGTGGCCCTGATGCAATTCGGCAAGAGCTCGGCGATGGCGAAGGAGCACGGAGAAAAGGCTGTCGAGGCCGCGATGCAAAAGATCGGCCAGCTCTTTGCGGCCAATATCCGCCAGAACGACCTCGCCTTCCGCTACGAGATGACCACGATCGCGCTGGTTCTCGGCGAGACCCAGGAGAAAGAAGCCCTGCTGGCGGTGGAAAAGTTGCGCAAACTGCTCGCCGAAGTAAAACTCTCGGACGAAATTCTTCCCTTTAGCGCAGGGCTCGCGGAAGCGGTTGTGCGTCAGCAGTTCGATCCTGCGGATATCGTCACCGAGGTCATCAACCGCGCCGACATGGCGCTGGATACCGCGGTCGGCCAAGGCATGGGCCGGATCGTCAGCCTGGCTCCGTCAATCGCGGCAGCCGCAGTCGCATAACCTCTTGTCCCGGTTTTCTCAGCGCCGCTCCTGATTTTCTTTGCGCCCTTTGCGGTTAAAAGCCTTTGAACTTGAACCGCAAAGTAAGCAAAGGACGCAAAGAAGAACAACGACCGAGTGTGGCAAAGACTCCTTTCCCGCTGATAAACTCACAGGCCTTATGGAAATCAAAAAGGTCGGCGTGCTGGGCTGCGGCCTCATGGGCTCCGGCATTGCGCAAGTGGCGGCGACGGCAGGTTTCGACGTCACCGTGCTGGAGGTCGAACAGAAGTATATCGACAAAGGCTTTGCCGGAATCGAGAAGTCACTGGCCAAGTTCGCCGAGAAAGGCACGATCAAGGAGACACCGCAAGCCATCCGCGCGCGCCTGAAAGGCACCACCAACCAGAAAGACCTGGCCGACTGCGACATCATCGTCGAGGCGGTAATCGAAAATCTCGACGAAAAGCAAAAGATGTACGCCGTGCTCGACGGCATCGTGAAGAAAGATGCCATTTTCGCCTCCAATACCTCGTCGATTTCGATTACCGAATTGCTGACTTCCACGAAACGTCCGGAGCGTTTCATCGGTCTACACTTTTTCAATCCTGTGCCGCTGATGAAACTGGTCGAAGTGGTGCGCACCATCGCGACAGCCGGCGAGGTTTATGAAACGGCTTACGAGTTCGGTCAGAAGCTGGGCAAAGTTCCGGTCCGCACCAGCGACAAGACCGGTTTCATCGTGAACCGGCTGTTGGTCCCGTATCTGCTCGATGCGATCCGCGCCTACGAAGAAGGTGTAGGCTCGATCGACGACATCGACAACGCCATGAAGCTGGGCTGTGGCTATCCCATGGGCCCGTTTACGCTGCTCGATTTTGTCGGCCTCGACACGACGTACTACATCACGCATGTGATGTATGACGAGTTCAAGGAACGGCGCTTCGCTTCGCCGCCGCTGCTAAAACGGCTGGTGATGGCGGGCTGGTACGGGCGGAAGTCGGGCAAGGGGTTTTACGATTATTCAGACCCGGGCAATCCGAAGCCGAATAAACTTTGATGTACACGTAGGGGCAGGTGTCCCACCTGCCCAGCGGAGCGAAGCCCCGCAGTTCTCGGCGAGCGTTGCTCGCCTGCCCAGATGAGGGCATCTGGGCCTACGTGGTTCGAGAAGAGTTTCATAGGAATTTGAAATTGAACTCTCCATCCAAACTCCGGCCCAAGGCGCTCGAAGGCAAACTTAACGCCAAAGGAAACCGCTTCGCCGTCGTGGTGTCGCGCTTCAACGCGTTCATCACCGACCGATTGTTCCAGAGCGCATTCGACGGGCTGTTGCAATGCGGCGCCGCAACCAAGGACATCAAAATTGTTCGCGTTCCCGGTAGCTTTGAAATTCCCTCTGCCGCCCGCACTCTTGCCGAAACCAAAAAATACGATGCCATCATCTGCCTCGGATGCCTGTTGCGCGGCGACACCGCTCACTACGACGTCATCGTCAACGAAGTCGCCCGCGGCATCGGGCAATCCGCGCAGGAAACGGGCGTGCCGCATGCGTTCGGTGTTCTCACTTGCGAGACGCTGGAGCAAGCCATCGATCGTGCCGGTCTGAAGATGGGAAACAAAGGATTTGAAGCGGCGCTGGCCGCAGTGGAGATGGCAAATCTGAAAGCGGACCTCGGACGTCAGACCGCGGACCTCGGCAAGCTTAAGACCCGTAAGCGGACTGCCTCGCCCGGAAAACGCAAGTCCTGAAGTTTCTAATTCGAGCGACTTCGATCCCTGCGACATCTTGTAGACTGAATTCCGACGCCTAGGTCCAATACCCGGCGTCTGAGGTCCGCTTTTGGGTACCCGCCGCAAATCTCGTGAACTCGCCTTGCAGATGCTTTTCCAGGCTGATATGGGAAAGCAGACGCCCGACCAGGTCAAGCAAACATTTTGGCGGGAGCGTGGCGATGTGGGCGCTGATGTACAGAGTTTTTCCAACGATCTGTTCCGGGTAGCGACCAGCCGTGCCAGCGAAATTGATGGCCTGATTGAAGGTCACGCCGAGCACTGGCGCATGGAACGCATGGCCGCGGTTGACCGCAACCTGTTGCGCGCAGCGGTCGCGGAGTTGCTGGCCTTTCCCGCTACGCCCCGCGCGGTCGTTATCAATGAAGCCCTGGAAATTGCGCGCAAGTTCTCCAGCCCGGAGTCGGTGCAATTTATCAACGGTGTTCTGGACAGCGTAGGCAAGGAACTGGAAAAAGCAAAAGCGTAACCTCAGGGGCTGAAGCCTCTGTTCTGTTTGTCTCGTTGCGGCACGGCTGAAGCCGTGCCTTGCCAAAACCATTGTTTGGATAGCCCAGGGCCAACGACCAAGGGCCAACGACCGTCTTACGGTTTAACCGCGATCAAATCCGGATTACACGGGAATGCAGTCTCAGAACACAGGCCGTTTTCCAGAGTTGTGGCATTTGGGGGGAAGGAGATTTGCTGGATGTCGCCTCCGCTCTGTGTGTCCAGGACGTGCACCTGTCCGTCGCCAGCCGCGATGTAGAGAAAATTTCCATCCGCTGTGAGCGAAGCCTGGAGCGGAACCGCGTTTCCAGACAGGGGAATGGCGGAAGAAGTCTGGTTGCCAACGTTGAACAGCAGCACGCTGCCCAGATTGTTGGCGAGGATGTAGGCCCGGGTGCCGTCTTGCGAAATGATGAGCTGCCTGGGAACAAAGCTGCCCTGACCCAGATTGAACGACTGCACCGTGTTACTCATGGGAGAGGTGCAGCCGATCGGCGTGCTATTTACATTGATAATGTCGACGCCCGGCGAATCCACAGCCAGAACCTGAGTTGCATTGGGCAAGGTCTTGATAAAGGCAGGCGTTGCTGGAGTACTAACGGTGGACGCCTGCGCGTTGGTGCAGGTGTTCTGCACTGCCACCCCGGAAGGGATGCCTCCCGCCAGGTAGGCGAAAGCACCGTTGGCCAGAAAAGATATGTCTACCGCCGGCGCGCCCAGCGTCACCGGCGTCAGGGCTTCAAGGGTTGAATACACGTAGAGCGTGCTTCCCGCCACGATATAAGCCTTCAGATTGTCGGGAGAGTAATCGGCAGCCGTGGCTCCGGCAATCGGCAAAATCACCGACGTGTTGGTGGTGGTGTCGAAAACAAATACTTGATTGGGAGCAGAAATCGTATCGGAAACGATCACTTTCTTGCCGTCGGGAGAAACCGTCAACACTTTTCCGGTTACCGATTTGAACTCTGAAACCGTAGGTGGGCTGGCCACTGTCACCTGCATCAACCCCCGGCTCCCTAGAAATCCAAAATCAGTGCCCAAATACGCTTTTGCACCCTGGCGGTCGAAGACCAGAGAATTCGGCGTGGCCGGCAGACTGACAGTCGCACCCACGGTGTTGTTTGGAGTTGTGATCGGAATCAGGCTGCTGACGCAACCGTCCGTGGTGGCACAGTTACCGGCGGCCGAAACGCCGGTGCTGGAGACGTAGATCGTGTTCGTCGCCGTCGTGGTTGTTGTGCTCGAAGCGGTCGCCACCAGGTCGACCACGCCTTCAGGATAGATCGGCAACAACGGCTTGATTCCGATATTGCACGTCGGTGGCGTGCAAGAGGCGATCACGGTTGCGCCTCCGGCCTTGGTAGTCGTGACTACGCCCGCGGTGCTCACTCCTACGGTTGAAGGGTTCGACGAGCTCCAGGTCAAGGGAAGACCGGTGATCGTGTTTCCCTGAGTGTCGGTCACAGTTGCTGTGACCGTCTTTCCCGTTCCTGCGGTCACGCTAATGGAATTGGTGTTGCTTCCGGCAACAGCCAGCGTAATCGACTGTACGGCGCAAGTGGCGATATCCAGAGGCTGACTGTTCACGTTGCTGACGCTGGCAAACAGCGATGCTACTCCTGGGGTGTGCGCCACCACCTGGGCCTGCCCGATCAGGAGTCCACTCACCGGCGTGGTTTCGGTCGCGGTCGTGACGAGTGCCACGTCGGTCGGGACCGCTTGCCAGGTGAAGGGTCCAACGCTGGCCGTGATATCCAGACCGCGGCTGAAGGCGGCAGCCTGGTAGTTGAATGTTTGGCCCTTGGACAAGCAGGGGCCGAGGGGCGGCGTCTGACCCGGAATCGCGCTCACCACGATCTTGTCAATGTGCTGATGCACGTACACAGTGGTGGGTGGGCTGCTGACACCGCTGGCCGTCGCCGTCACTTGGGCTACTCCAACCGGACCCGGGGTACAGATCTGCGGGGTGGTCAGCGAATCCCACGTGCCGGCGCAGGCATTGCCGTTGCTGGCCACGGTTAAGACTGCCGTATTGCTGGAAAGGAAGGATACGGGAGTCGTGACGGCCGCGTTCTTTTCGTCCCGGGGAGTTGCAGTAAAAGTCTGAGTCGTGCTGCCGGTGTCCAGGGAAACAGTGGTGGCCGGGGCGAGGCCGATATTTGCCGGAACTGGAAACGACGTGACCTTGGTCGCGCCACTACTGCTGCAACCGGTTAGGGTAACGATCAAACCGACGATGATAAGGACAAGCACAACCCGGCCTAAGACCAACCACCTACCCATGCACCCTCCCCGCCCCACGCGACTCACGAGGCGAGACCCTTGCTCCCGGAAAAACCCAAGTGTAGAGGCTAGAATTTTTTTCAGCAAGTTGAGGCGCCTGCGCGGCGTCCGAGCCGCGCGCCGAAATCCCGAGCGGAGCGAGGGATCTCAGTGCAGCCTATCCTGCACCGTCGGTCCGCCGCGATGTTAGAATTCACGAATCGAGGGATTGAGATTCTAAAATTCGTCAATTCCAGAATCCTACAATTCGTCAATTTCCCGCCAACCCGCCATTCCTATCTGATGCAATCTACAGGCATTGACGATGTGCGCAGCAAGTTGCTATATTTGTGGAGTTCCGCGAGTAAGTCTGGCTTACCTGTGAGCGGTGGTTTTGTCCGCTGCGCTTGTGCGCGTGTGGAAAAACCGCCGGAAGATGCAGCTGAGCTTTAGCCGTACATGTCGTCGGGAATTTGTATAGATTCGGAGACACCCTCGCTGAAACGCCCTGCGAACACCTTTCACCCGTTGAAAGGCTATGCCGGGCAGTGCTGACGAAACGGAGCAACTCCTGAACTCGAGACTTGAGAGTCCAGGCCTGGAGCCACCGTCGGCAGCGTTAGTCTGAACGGGAAACCGAAATCCCTCGCCGATGCGGTTGTGCGGCGGGAATCATGGTTGGCGACTCCGCCATCCAGCCCCTGAATGCGGGGAAAGCATAGAGCGGCGTTTTTCCGCGGGTGTGCGCCTGTGTGGGCCACGCGTGGGGACCACGACTGAGGAGCACCAGGAAAAAGCATGCCTACTTTCAATCAATTGGTGCGAAGTGGCCGCAAGCGGCCGCGGTATAAGACGGCCAGTCCGGCCTTGCAGGGATGTCCGCAGAAACGCGGTGTTTGTACCCGCGTCTACACCCAGACCCCCAAGAAGCCGAACTCGGCCCTGCGTAAAGTCGCTCGCGTCCGCTTGACCAATGGAATTGAGGTTACGACCTACATTCCCGGCGTCGGACACAATCTGCAGGAGCACTCGATCGTGCTGATTCGTGGCGGCAGGGTGAAGGATCTCCCCGGCGTTCGCTATCACGTGATTCGCGGCACGCTCGACGCAGTAGGCGTCGCCGGCCGGAAGCAGAGCCGTTCGAAATACGGAGCGAAAAGACCGAAAGCATAAGAACGTCGTTGGTCGTTGGCCCGTGGTCGTTGGCCAAAGATCCAAAAGGTTCAAGGACTAAGTCAGAAAAGTTGGGCTGAGAGCTGACGGCTGAGAGCTGACAGCTAGAAGCCAGGAGCTAGAAGCTTAAATGCCTCGAAAAGGATATATCGCCAAGCGGAAAGTGGAGCCCGATCCGGTATACGGGTCGGACCTGGTGACGAAGTTCGTCAACTCCATGATGTGGCAGGGCAAGAAGAGCACGGCGGAAGGCATCTTTTATGAAGCCTTGACCAAGCTCCAGCAAAAAGGCGGCGACGAGCCCCTGAAGCTGTTCAAGAAAGCGGTGGAGAACGCCAAGCCGCTGCTCGAAGTCAAGAGCCGCCGCGTGGGCGGCGCCAACTACCAGGTCCCGGTGGAAGTGAATGCCGACCGGCGCACCTCGCTGGCCATCCGCTGGCTGATTACGTATTCCCGCGGTCGCGCCGAGAAGGGCATGGTCGACAAGCTCAGCAACGAATTGCTCGATGCCAGCAACAATCGCGGGGCTGCGATCAAGAAGAAGGAAGATGTACACCGCATGGCTGAGGCCAACAAGGCTTTCGCGCACTACCGCTGGTAGAAGGCAGAGCTAGAAGCTGAATTAAATGAGTACTGGTACCAACATTGCCGGCGAACAAGAGTCTCGCAAGGAAGAGAAGAAAAAAGCTGTGTCCAGAACCGTCCCACTCGAGCGGTGCAGGAACATCGGCATCATGGCTCACATCGATGCCGGCAAGACCACTACGACCGAACGCATTCTTTTCTATACCGGAAAGACGCACCGCATCGGAGAAGTCCACGAAGGCACTGCCACCATGGACTGGATGGAGCAGGAGCAAGAGCGCGGCATCACCATTACCTCCGCCGCCACTACCTGCACCTGGCGGGACATTCGCATCAACATTATTGATACACCCGGGCACGTGGACTTCACCGCCGAGGTGGAGCGGTCGTTGCGAGTTCTCGATGGCGCGGTGGCCGTGTTTGACGCCGTCCACGGAGTGCAGCCGCAATCGGAAAAAGTCTGGCGTCAAGCCGACAAATACGGCGTGCCGAGAATTTGTTTCATCAACAAGATTGATAAGATGGGCGCCGATTTCGAGCATGCCGTTGATACTCTCCGCAAGCGCCTCAACGCCAAGCCGGTCGCGATCCAAATTCCAATCGGACAAGAAGACAAGTTCAAAGGCGTGGTCGACCTCATCGAGATGAAGTCCATCGTCTGGCAGGACGACACCATCGGCGCCGAGTACATCACCGGCGAGATTCCTGCCGAACTGCAGAAGAAGGCCGAAGCATTCCACACTCAGCTGGTCGAGACCGTCGCCGAAAATGACGACGAGATGCTGCACAAGTTTCTCGAGGGCGAGACCATTTCTGCCGCGGAACTGCGCGCCTCGCTGCGCAAGTCAACCATCGCG
>CAZGSU010000124.1:0-50938 GCA_964528615.1 uncultured Acidobacteriaceae bacterium
ATTGATTTTGAACAGCCCGATCACTCAGCGGTGAAGGGCAAAGTCGTTCGCAGCGGATACGTGCGGCCCGATTACTTCAATATGAACGGCTATCAGCAGAACTATCCGGGGCAGGAAGAGCCAATCATCGAGGTCGGCGGACAGCTCCGCTTCGGTCTTCCCGGAACCCCAGTTTTCCCGGATCTCACGGCGGAGACGATCCTGAAGCCGCGACTGGAATGGCTGGTCGCGACCGACAAGCCGGGCAAGTTTCCCGCTGAGTTCTCCTACGTCACAGGCGGCATGAGCTGGCAGGCCGATTACAACGTTGTGGTGTCCGACAATCCCAAGAGCAAGACTGACCTGCTCGACATGGTGGGATGGATCACCATGCGGAACCAGAGTGGCAAGACATTCGAGAACGCGAACATCAAGCTGATGGCGGGCGATGTCAACAAGATCCAGGAGGGAACCCTGGCCAATCGGGCCTATGCGGCCGCCAAGATGGCGATGGCCGACGAGGTGTCAGCGCCGGTTGTCCACGAGAAATCATTCGACGAATTTCATCTCTACACCCTGGCGAGGGCCACTACGCTGCGCGACCAGGAAACCAAGCAGGTGGAATTCGTGCGCTCGACCGGCATTCACGCCCAGCGGCTTTATGTCTACGATGGTGCGCAGGTCGCGCAGTACGGCTACTACAACATGGAACAGATTCGCCAGGACCAGAGTTACGGCACGCAGTCCAATCCCAAAGTGTGGGTGATGGAAGAGTTCAAGAACGCCGAAGTCAACCATCTCGGCATCGCACTGCCCAAGGGCAAACTGCGCTTCTACCGGCGCGATACCGACGGGCACCTGGAATTTGTCGGCGAGAACGTGATTGATCACACCCCGAAAGACGAAACCCTCCGCATCTTTACAGGAAACTCGTTCGATGTGGTCGGAGAGCGCAAGCGGACCAACATCCGCGTGGATTCCAGCCACAACTGGATGGATGAGTCGTTCGAGATCCGCGTGCGCAATCACAAGAAGGAAGCGGTGACAGTGCGCGTGGTCGAACATCTCTATCGCTGGACGAACTGGAAGGTGAGCGAGCAGTCGCAGGAGTCCCGCAAGATGGATGCGCAGACGGTGGAGTTCCCAGTAACCATCGCACCGGATGAAGAGCAGGTGGTGACGTACACGGTGCACTACTCGTGGTAGCTGCACGGACCACGTGGGGACAGCCGCCCCCGGCTGTCCGGCGGCGCGCAGCACCGCTTCTTGTTGCCCGCAATAGACTGTCGCGCTGCGCTCGACCTGGGCGGCCGGGGGCGGCCGTCCCCAACGTGTGCATCTATGGTCCCGACGTCTGTCTGAGAGTTGGCGGCGGGTACTTTACTTCGGGGTATGCGCGATCGAAAACTACCCAGAGCAACGCAAGCAGCACGAAGAGAAAGACACTGCCTTCTGGCCCTACTGTCCCTCCGGTCAGCCAGCTCGGGCCGTGAAGGGAGGAATGCAGCAGGTGTCCGGGAACCATTCCGCCGCTGTCGGGGACAGAATAAAAGTAGCTCTCGCCCCAGTCCCAGGAATAGTGAAAGCCAATTGCGAACCACAAATTCCCGGTGCGGCGCAGAGTCAGGCAAAAGAAAAAACCGATCATGATCGCGCCCAGAATCCCGGTGCGGCTTTCTCCTGGGTTTTCCAGATGTAGCAACCCAAAAACAAGCGACAGCAACGCAGCCGACGGCCAGAAGCTAAGAACCTGGGTCGCGGTGAAAAGGGTGTAGCCGCGCGTCAGAAATTCTTCGTGGAGGCCCACAAGCAGAAACAAGATCGCCCAGAACACCGCGAACTTCAGCGCGCGTGCGCCGTGCAGGGCGAGCAGTCCGAAGTCAAAAGCACTGGCTCCGCGCAAAGCCAGCAATAGCAATGTGAGCGAACCGAATCCCCACAGCGATCCCAGCCAGAACATTTTGCCGAAGGCGGGACGGAGCGGCAGACCGTAAGCGCCGAACGGACGATTTTCAATTCGTCCCATAATCAGCGCGGCGGCGATGGCGGCGATGGCAAGTCCTGAATAAGCTACTGCCTGCAGCCGCAGATCACCCATGTCCGGCAACCCGTAATAGATTAACAACCGGACAGCGAGACGGAGCGTGCGGTACAGAATCACGTAGAGGACAAAACGCCATAGCGCGCGAAGGCCATCCGGCCCGATGAATATCTTTTGTACGCGTTCTTCGAAGGGCGAGAGCTTGATGAGTTCATAACCCTGAGAGACGACGTGCGGCGGAGAATCTGAAGCAGTCTGGTGGTCGTCCTTTTTATGATCGTGCTTGGGATATTCGACCGGTATCGTTTCTCCTGGCTCAGCTTTTGACTCATCCATTGCGTGATTTCCCGAATCGTCCCCCGACATGGTAAAACACTCGCCTTCGCTTCATGGGCAGATTCTTCACCCGCGAACGCTTCGGCCGACCCCAGGTGCTGGCAGCAATGCTGCTGCTCGCGTTTCTGGCCCAGTGTTTATGGCTGGTCGAGCGCGGTTGGCGCGGCGGGGCCATCGATCCTGAGGAGATCTACCGCCTGGAACGCGGGGCGGCCCTTTGGGAGCGTCGCGGCATCGGAGCGACCGGGTACATGCTGACCACGCCAGATGGGCCGGAACTGGATCCTTCCGTGCAGCGCGCTCTCTCGAACGGAGATTACGATGCGAATCATTCGAACTTGTGGTATCTGATCGCCGCCGCGCCATTGGCGTTGAGCCCGGTGTTGCTCGAGCCGCGAAATATCGTCGAACTGCACCGTTTGGCCGCGATCCCTTACCTTATTTTTGGTGTGCTGCTGGGCGCTTCCCTGTGGTATGTCTCCCGCCGGCTGTTCGGCAACGCAGGAGGATATGTCGCCCTGACGCTCTACTGTTTCTCTCCCGGAATCCTGCGCGCGAGTGCAGTGTGGTCGGCCGAGCCCGAGGTGGGTGCGGCGTGGGGAGCGTTTGGCGGCATCTTTACGGCCATTGCGGTGGCGCATACGCTCTATGCGCCGCGGGAAGTCATCCTGTGGAACTGGCGGCGGATTGTATTGCTGGGATTGTCGCTGGCACTTGCGGTGGGCTCGCAGTTTTCGCTGGTCATCGTTGTCCCAGCCGCGCTGGCGTTCATGCTCTACCTCGCTCCCACCCGTAGAATGGCTGCCACGACTATCTGGGCTGTCGCCTGCGGGGTGGCCGTGCTTATCCTCTATGCGTCGTACTTCATTCACGTCCGCGCTTTTCTTCATGGATTCGGGCAGGCGTCTTTCTTTGACATAACCCTTAAAGCCTTTGTCATGCCCCAGGCCTACCATCAGGTGCTTGCGCAGTTGGGACAAAGCAGCCCCGCTCTGATGCTGGCTACGCCCGCCGCCCTCGTCACCTACTTCGCCTGGCCCCGAGCCCGATATTTCGGAAACACGGCGCCTTTGCTGGTGGGGACTTTATTTCTCGTGCTTGCGCTGGGGACGCCGCACTATCCAGGACTGGGTTTTCAGTTCATGGCGGTACCCTTCCTGTTCGTTTTCGTCGCCGGGGTTGCGGCTGATCTGCTGGAGACTCGCCACCGCGCGATCGCCCTGGCCAGTGTCTGGGGTCTGCTGCTAGCCAACGCGGGATGGAATCTATGGGAACTGGCCCGGGTCGGGCTCGGGTAAGGAAGTCACAGCATATTCCTCAATCAGTTAGCAAGAAGTTCGGCCGAGAGAGTTCAGCCTTCGAGTGCGTGGGAATTGGCTTGGATTTTAAAGACGCAACCAACCTGACGCTTGGAGGTTCTAAAGCTGGAGAGGGTCTTTTGCCCGGGGGTGTGCCATGTTTCCGAAAGTGAAGGCTCCGGAACTGGGGTATGATGAGGATGTGGAACGGCTGAATCCAGCCACGGGAGCGGCAACCGCGCTGGTGATCGCTGCCCTGGCAGTTCTAACTTTGGCCGCTCCTCCAGCAATCGCCCAGATCAACGGTACTCCCGCATCGGTAACCTCGACCAATTTTGGTGGACATCTCAATTCCACTCCTGGTGTAGGTGCCAGTGTCACCTCGCTTGGACCAAACGGCATTCAGCCGAGGAATCCGTTTCCCAATCAGACACCCTGCTGCATCAATCCACTGTTCCCGGTGAATCCGCCGCCGCTGTTCCCGCGGCGTCATCATCACAAGAGCGGGCAGTTTTTCCCCGGCGGTGGGGCGGTTTACGTGCCTTATCCGGTCGCAGTAGAGCCGAACGGCTATGATCCCGCGGCCGACGCCGGGCAGCAACAGGACGATGAGGATTATCGTGGCGGGCCCACGATCTTCGACCGGCGCGGCCCCGGAACTCCGGCTCGCGCGTACGCCGATGCTTACGCACAGCGGCCGAGTCGAGCCCCGGAAACGGAATCGGCTACAGCGAGCCCGGCGCCGGACGCTCCCGTCCCCGACCAGCCGCAGACGGTGCTCATCTTTAAAGATAGTCATCAGCTGGAAGTACAGAATTATGCGGTTGTGGGAGATATGCTGTACGACTTGACGCCCGGGCGTCATCACAAGATCGCGATTGCGGATCTCGATCTGAACGCTACGACCAAACAGAACGACGAGCGCGGCATCGATTTCCGGTTACCACCTTCAGCTGAAGCGAACAAATAAATGCCAAGCCGGCTTGCCATCACGATCCTTGTGGCTGTGACCTGGTTAGTACCCGCTTCGGCGCAAATGAGAATCGGAACCACTACGACCGGCACAACTGGAATCCACAGCGGATTTGGGATCGCCGCCACAGCCGGTTTTGGCAGACGCGGAGTGGCGGCCGGCGGCAACCGCCGTCTGGAGCATGGATCGCGGGGCGCGATCCTCCTGCCCTATCCATACTTCAATTCCGACGATAGTGACGCAACTGTCGAGGCGGGGCAGCCGCAGATTATCGTGGTGCCCGCTTCGGCGCCGGCGACCCCAGCGCCTCCGCCGGTTCCGCTGGAGTCCTTGTTGATCGAATGGCATGGCGATCACTTTGTGCGCACCACCACTTCTTCGGCCAGCGGACAAGCGGCCCCTGACTACTCGGAAAAGTCTTATTTAGAGAAATCAGCCGACGGCTCGCAGCTTCACGGACGATTGGCGCCGGCAGTCAAAGAAGCGGCCCAACCTTCGCGCGAACTTCCTCCCGCGGTGCTTGTGTTCCGCGACGGCCGCAGGGAAGAAGTGAGCGACTACACCATCATGAATGGAACCATGTATTCCAAGGCGGACTACTGGACCAGCGGTTCCTGGACGAAAAAGATACAGATTGCTGACCTGGACGTGCCCGCCACCATGAGAGTTAACCAGGAACGCGGCGTAAAGTTTGTCCTGCCCGCAAGCCCCAATGAAGTAGTCATGCGGCCTTAGCCACGATGCACACGTGGGGATAACCTCCCCTTCGACTTCGCTCAGGGCAGGCGCATGGCTGGACAGCCGTGCGCACCACGGCAGTTGGCAAAGTGACAAAGTGGAGCTTCGCTCCACCGGACAGCCGAGGGCGGCTGTCCCCACGTGGGCATCGTCTCCCTACGCTTCAGCTCATGTACCAGCCGCCATTTGCGTTGACGGTCTGGCCGGTGATGTAGGCATTCTCGGCCAGCAGGAGCACCACGGAAGCCACTTCAGCGACAACGCCGAAGCGCCCGATGGGAATGACGCTCGAAGTCGCCCTCGGATTTGCGCGCAGCATTTCGGTTTCAACCAGCGCCGGACAGACTGTGTTGGCCGTGATGCCTTCCTTGGCGAGCAACGCCGCATAAGAGTGGGCCAGTCCCAGCATCCCGGCCTTGGACGCGGCGTAGTGCGGTCCCACCAGCCCGCCGGTTTGCGCCGCCGTGGAAGAAATGTTGATGATCCGTCCCCAGCGCTGCAGGCGCATCTGCGGGAGCACTGCCTGGGTGACTAGAAATGCGGACTTCAGATTCACGTTGATGTGTTCGTCCCAGTCGGCTTCCGTAAGGTCCTCAAGCTTGATCTGGTGTGCAATGGCGGCGTTGTTTACCAGGATCTGCACCGGTCCGAGCTCGCGCTCGGTCTGAGCCACCATCTTCTTGACTTGATCGGATTGCGAAACATCGGCTTGAATCGCAAGCGCGCGTCTGCCCAACTTCTGGATCTCTACGCAAACTTTCTCAGCGTCAGCGGAGCGCTCGCGATAATTTATCGTCACGTCGGCTCCAGCCCCGGCCAATGCCAGCGCCACCGCCGCGCCAATCCCGCGACTGCCGCCCGTGACCAGCGCCACCTTACCCTTGAGAGTTCCCATGACCCGAATTATCCCATTCGCGTAGTTTTCACGCGTACCGTTTTCGCCATCGCAAAAGGCCGGTTGCCGCGCTCGCCTCAAAGCGCTTTTGTGGTATAATTTTGAAATCGCAAATCAACTCTAACATGCTGTAAATGCAGTTATTTAGAGATAAATCAGCGGCTCAATGCAAGCCCGAACTCCGGCCCGAATACACTCAGCGGAAGATGCTTAGAGAGACTTGCAGTTAAGCCGCAGTTTTGCGAATTCTCGGACGCCCGGAAGGTACGGCAAGCGATCGCATTTTCCGGACAAGCTAGCAGCTAAAAGCCAGGAGCTAAAAGCTTTTTATGGCCGACGATCAGAATCCCGAACTCCCCTTGACTCCTCCTCCACCCGGCGACGGCAGCCCCGGCGCGCTGAACATTCAGCCGGTCAACATTGAAGAGGAGATGAAGAAGTCGTACCTCGACTATTCAATGTCGGTCATCATCGGCCGCGCCCTGCCCGATGTCCGTGACGGACTGAAGCCCGTGCACCGGCGCATTCTTTATGCCATGCACGACATGGGATTGCTGCACAATCGCAAGCACAGCAAGTGCGCTGGCGTCGTCGGCGAGTTGCTGAAGAAATATCATCCCCATGGCGACAGCGCGGTGTACGACGCGTTAGTGCGCCTGGCGCAGCCTTGGAGTTTGCGTTATCCGCTCATCGATGGTCAGGGAAACTTTGGCTCCGTCGATGGCGATCCGCCCGCGGCTTATCGATACACTGAGTGCCGGATGTCGCGCATCGCGGAAGAGATGCTGGCCGACATCGACAAAGATGCGGTCGAGTTTCTGCCTAACTTTGATGAACAGACGTCGGAGCCCACGGTCCTTCCGGCACGAATTCCTAACCTGCTGGTCAACGGATCGAACGGTATCGCAGTCGGCATGGCAACAAACATTCCGCCGCACAATCTCACCGAGATTGTGGATGCCACCATTACCCTCGTCAACAATCCCGCCGCCCAGCTCCCGGAAATTCTGAAATTCGTGCAGGGCCCGGATTTTCCCACCGCAGGCATCATTCATGGCCGCGCCGGGATCGTGGACGCCTACAAGAACGGCCGCGGCCGCTTCGTGATGCGCGCCAAAGCTGCGATTGAGACCATCACCAAAGACCGCAAAGCCATCATCATTACCGAAATTCCCTACCAGGTGAACAAAGCCCGCCTAGTCGAGCGCATCGCCCAACTGGTGAACGAGAAGATTGTCGACGCGATCTCCGACGTTCGAGACGAAAGCGATCGTGACGGCATGCGCATCGTGGTCGAACTCAAGCGCGACGGTGAGCCACAGCTTGTGCTCAACCAGCTCTTCAAGCACACCCAGATGCAGGAAAGCTTCAGCATGATCCTGCTGGCGGTAGTGAACGGACAGCCCAAGGAACTGGGCCTGGTACAGGCGATCAAGCATTTCATCGACCACCGCGTGGACGTGATCCGCCGCCGTACCGCGTATCTGCTGGCCAAAGCCAAAGACCGCGAACATATCCTCGAAGGCTATCTGACCGCGCTCGATCACCTGGACAACGTGATCGTTATCATCCGCGCCAGCGCCAACCGCGCCGAGGCGCGCGAAAACCTGGTGGCATACTTTGCCGGCAAGAAGATTGACATTAACGTCACTGGCCGTTCTCCCAAGCGCGATCCGGAGAAGCCGTTCACCGCGATCCAGGCTGACGCGATTCTCGAATTACAACTGCACCGCCTGACCAAGCTCTCAATCGACGAAATCACCAAGGAACTGAATCTTACCCGCGAAAACATCGCCGAGTACGAATCGATTCTTGGTTCGGAAAAGAAGCTGCGCGGCGTGATCGTGAAAGAACTGGAAGAAATCAAGAAACAGTACGGCGACGACCGCCGCACCGTGATCGAGGATGAGGCTGCCGAAATCCATCTCGAAGACCTGATCGCCGACGAGCAAGTCGCGGTCACGGTAAGCCACGGCGGCTACATGAAGCGCACCCCGATCTCGACATATCGCATGCAGCGCCGCGGAGGCACGGGGCGCACCGGCATGAAGACGCGTGACGAGGATTTTGTCGAGCATCTCTTCATCGCGTCCACTCACGCCTACATTCTCATCTTCACAAACACCGGCCGGGTTTACTGGCTGAAGGTGTACGAGATCCCGGACATCAGCGCCGCCGGCAAAGGCAAACACGTCGGCAACCTGGTCGGACTGCAACCCGGCGAGACGGTTCGCACCATGCTGGCCGTCCGCAATCTCGAAGAAGCGGGTAGATATATCTTCTTCGCCACGCGAAACGGCCTGGTGAAAAAGACCGAGCTCAAGGATTTCTGCCACGTGCGTTCGAATGGCATCTACGCCATCAGCATCGAGCAGGGCGACGAACTGGTTGCGGCCCGCCTCACCGACGGACAGCAGATCGTCTTCCTGGCCACGCACGAAGGCCAGGCCATCCGCTTTGACGAAGAAGACGTCCGCCCCATGGGTCGCCAGGCCTACGGTGTCTGGGGTATCCGCATGGAAAAGGGCGACTACCTGGTCGGCATGGCCACAACGCCGAAGGACATCAAGAAGGCGGTAGAAGAAGCCGCCAAAGCCGCAGCCGACGCCGGAATGCCGGAAGCCACCGCGACGGACGAGACCCTGCCGCTGAAGGGCTCGCTGATTCTCTCCGTCACCGAAAACGGCTACGGCAAACGCACTCCCGCCGACGAATACCGTCTGCAGGGACGCGGCGGCTCGGGCGTCATCAACGTGAAGACCACCGAACGCAACGGCAAAGTCGTAGGCATCGCGCAGGTGGACGAACACTCCGAGGTCATGCTGATCAGCCAGTACGGCAAAATCATCCGCATGGACTCAAAAACCATCCGCGAATCCGGCCGCGCCGCGCAGGGCGTCCGCTTGCTGAATCTGGAGCCGGGCGATCGGGTGGCGGCGTCGGTAGTGATCCCGCCGGAGGAAGAGCCGGCGAACGGGGGGACGCTGATTCAGTAAGGCGGTTGAGCCAGTCTCAACTGCAAAGATCCCAACGTTCCATGTCGACGACACAGCCTGATTAAACAGCGATGTTCCTGCCCATTCAGGCAATGACACGTGGTCCGGCATGTTCTATGCTTGCAGTGGGACACATGAGCATGAAACCAACACCTAACGTCGCAATGGAGATTCCGATCTACGGCTTGTCCGAAGCCGCCCAATATCTGAGGGTGCCGCTCAACACTCTGCGCTATTGGGTGCGGGGGGCAGGTTCCGTACCTCCGCTCGTCAGGCTGGCAAAGAGCGAGCCCTCTCGCTTGTCGTTCATGAACTTGCTGGAGTGTCACATGCTCAGCAGCATGCGGGCCATTTATGAAGTGAAGATCCCCAGAGTTCGCAAGGCACTGGTCAGTCTCGCGAAGTATGTCGAGCACAGACATCCCCTCGTGGAGCAAGCATTCCAAACCGACCACCGTGACTTGTTCATCGAGCATCTAGGAAGCGTCGTGAATTTGTCGAAGGACCGGCAGATACTGATTCCCGGGGTGATGGAATTTTATCTTGAGCGCATTGAGCGCGATCCCAAAGGGCTCTTTAAGTTTTACCCGTTTGTCATGGAGCGAACGCAAAACGAGCCCAGGCTGATTCTGATCAATCCGGCGGTGGGATTTGGTAAACCAGTGATTGCCGGCACTGGCATCTCGACTGCGGTAGTCGCTTCCAGGTTCAATGCCCGGGAATCCATAGACGACCTCGCCACCGAATATGGCGTCAAGCCGCGGCAGATCGAAGAAGCAATCCGTTGGGAGCAGAAGACGGCAGCCGTCGCTGCCTGAAGACTTCGTTTTGTATCTCGACGAAAATCTTCACAACTGCAAACCCATTCTCGACGCGCTCACCCTGAATGGCGTGAAGCACGAGCGTCACGGCCAACACTTCAGGCCCGGTACTGAAGACACGACTTGGCTGCCCTTCGTTGGTCAGAAGGGTTGGCTATTGGTCACGAAAGACAAGAAGATTCGATACAACGAATTGGAGAAGGCTGCAGTTCTTCAACATCGTGTGAGGGAGTTCTACTTTTCTTCAGGAAATTACAGCGGCGCGGAAATGGCGGAAATACTGGTAGCTGCTCTCCCCGGCATGGCCAAGATTTGCAGAAAACATGACCCGCCGTTTATTGCGAGCATTGCCAAGTCAGGAAGTATGAATCATCGTTTTCCGTAGTGACCAGGCGCTACTTGCTGATCGCCGCTCCAATCGCCCACGGCTTCCCATCAAAGTAAGCCGGCAGTTCCAACCCAAACAGCTTCATCACGGTAGGTGCTACATCCACAATCGCGGGCTTTTCAATTGCAATCTTGCGATTCGAAAACAGCACGCCTGGCACGAGTCGCGGGTCAACGCAATGATCGCCACTCCAGGCTTTGAGATTGTCTTCGAAAATTGCGGTGGTCACTTTGCCCATGACTGAATCCCACGACGCGCGGAAGCCTTCGCCGTAGCCGACGATCAGGTCGGGCGCGTTGTCGACATAGGGGCCGGCGTAAACTGCGTCGCAGTCGAACATACCGGTAATGCCGACTTTGCCGGATGCCGGATCGACCAGGCCGTCGAGCTTGCCCCGCAGCTCTCCTTTGAGGGTCTCCGCTTCCGCTCCGGCTTCTACGATGCCCTCGCGCTCGCGGCCTTTGATATTCATGTAAAGACCGTTCAGGCCCATGGTGTAGGCGCGGGTGCGCGACCAGTCCACGTCTTCGAACCAGTCTCCGCTTTCGCTCTTGCCGTCTTTCAAAACCAGGTAGCCGTTCTGATGCAGCCAGGCATTCAGATTCATGCAGCGGTTGAACGATCGGAAGCCGTGATCGGAAATCACCAGCAGCAGGGTTTGATCGTCGATCTGCTGCATGACCCGTCCGACCAGGGTGTCCATGCGGTCGTAGAGATCCTGAATCACGCGCGGCTTCTGGTCTTGGGGCACGTCTCTTACCGCGGGATGATCTTTGTCCAGGTAGCGCCAGAACATGTGCTGCACCCGGTCGGTGGTATCGAAAACGCAGGCGCACAGGCCTTGGGGAGTCTTTTCCAGCGCGTCGAAGAACATGCGCTCGCGATCTTCATGATTGCCGTAGCACTGCGCCAGGAATGCCTGATCGTCTAGAACTTCTTCGTTGAGGGCCCAGGTATCTTCGGCCAGGCCCAGCGTGGCGTAGGGGCCGAAAAGCTTTGCCAGATAAATTGAATAGGTCACGGGATGAGAGATGGGCAGGTCGGGACGTCCGGGATCGATGTTCACCGGGGTCACATAGACTTCGACCTCGGGCGAGATTTCTTTCAGATAGAAGCGGCAAATGCCGCGAGCCGTGAATCCCATGCCAGCCTTGAACTTTACCGGGATCCACTCCGAATACTCGCCGACTTTGATGGTGAAAGTTTCGGAATCGATTTCAATCCGAGCCCGCCCGCGGCTGACATCGGGACGAAGTTTGAACTCCGCCCGCAACTCGGCCCCCGTGCCCAGAGGGTTGTCCGGACCGGGAATATAAGAATGAAACCCTGTGCCATTGCGTTCGACGGGAATGCGGACCCCGCCTTCGCGAAATTTGTCATTGCTCGCACGCGTGGTGCAGAAACAGAATGTGCCCTGGCTCCCCTTCAGATCCGGAACGCACATGCCGGAGAGCAGCACACCGGGAAATTTCTCCGGCGGAAAAGTTGCCGGAACTCGAATGACCGAGCAGAAAACTCCCGCCTTGCCCAGCCAGTGCCAGAAGGGCGTTCCGCGCCGCAGGCCCTTGATCTCGGGCTTGCCCAGCGGCAGCGAGTACTTGCCGATGCGCAGGTGCCGCTTGGGTTCGCTGACCTGCGCCGATGAAAGAAAGGGAAGATAGTTTTTCAGATCGCGGGCCAGAAAATCGTAAATATTGTGTTTGCCGGGATTGACGCCGGTCTGAAAGGTGGACCATGCAACCGGAGAAATCGCGGGGAACGTAGTGCGCAGCGGACGAAAGGTTCCGATGTCGCGAAGCTTCGTCAGATTGGGCAGCTTGCCTTCGTTCATGAAGCGATTGGCGAGTTCGGGGTCCATGCCGTCGAACCCTACGATCACCACGCGTTTCACCTTCGCCTTGGCGTACGCCTTGCGCCGCCGGAAAAGACGCAGGAGTTGACGGATGGGCCAGGTAAGCAACGCGTAGAAGGAATAAAGAAATGCGACAAAGATGGTCCAGAAAGAAGACAGGACGGCGAAGCCCGCGCCGGGGCCTGCATAGGCCTCGCTGCGAAGAGGAACGAGCAGAACGAGTCCGATGATTAGCAGTAGAGCCTGCAACCACCCGAACTTTATTTGCCGCGACAGAAACTTCATACTTGAATTCCCAACACGCTCTTGAAAATGAAACCTGCAATCAATGAAACTACAAAAAACAGGACAATCCAGTTCCATTCCGTCCAGGCGAAGCCGATGACTCGCGGCGAGTACGTGACCGCAATCGATTGAATGGGACTATTTTCCGCGAGCGCCGGTTCGCCGGAAGTGAGCATGCGTTCCCAGAAATTATCTTTCAACCGGACAGGCGAAACCCGCGCCAGCCCGGGCGAGATTACAACCTGTTTCGAGACCGTCTGGCTGCCTGCGGCAATCCGGATGTCATATTTTCCCGCGCGCCCGGCCACGATTCGCCATACGATTTCATTATCTCGCGGAACATGCACCGCCGGGGCCGAGCTCACCAGTTCTGAAGGCAGTTGCAGCGCAACGTCGTTGAATGCGTTGGCATCTTGCACTCGCGCCTCCACCAGGAAAGTCTGCGCCGGACGCAGCGGCAGCCAGCCAAAATAGCGATCCAGCTGAACGATCAGGAACGTGATGGGCAGGATCGCGATCAGGAAAGGCGTGAACGCCAGCCGCAGGTAGGTTCCGGTTCCGCGAAGAATCCGACCGTAGGCTCGCATTACCACCGGCAGTTGATCCTGATACAGGCGGACGGCCAGGAGGTGCGCTTTCAGTTGATCCTTCGCGCGGCCAATTGCCTTTTGATCGGAGGTGTAGCGAAAGACGATCACCATTAAGAACCCGATCACGACGGAAACCGCGAGCACCAGAAGAAGTGGAGCGTTCGCGGAAGACGGCATTGTAGAAGCGATCATTGATATTGATTTGCGAGCGAGATTGTTGGCCGGGATTTGTTAAAAGCTGACAGCATCAGGTCAGGTTGCGGAAAAAACCAGCTGGATCGATCAGCGAACCGCAGGCGCTGAAGCGCCACCCGTCGTAAGCGGTTAGTGGCACGACCAAGGTCGTGCCCTTCCCGCAGTCGTAGCACGTGCTCTTCCCACAACCTTGCACCGTGCCCTTCCCGCACGCGCTGCCCCATGCTCAAACCCTGCTCGTACTCAGCCGCGTGCAGCGATCTACTCGATGTAGCCCAGTCCCTGCAGGCGCTTGGTCACTTTCTCCTTGGATTCGGTACCAGCTCCCTGATCCGGAGACAGGCGCTTTATTTCCTTTTCAATCGTATGCAGCACAAACTCATCTACGGACGCGTATCCTGACGCCTCTGCGCACTGCTTGGCCTTTTCCAGCAACTCGCCTTCGACCTTGATTTTTTGAGAGGACATTACGATGTCTCCATTAATGTTTCGCCGAAAAAACTGACTCTCCTATCATACCGTCCGGCTTGGCAATTCCAAATTCCGCCAGGATGGTGGGAGCGATGTCTGTCAGCGCAGGATTCGCTGCTTCAATGGCCCGATTGCTCAGCAGGACGCCTGGGACCAGCGTGTAATCCATACAGTGATCGCCGCTCCAGGGATTCGTGTTGTTCTCGAAGACGTCGACAGGGAAATTGCCGAGGATGGTTTGCCATCCCGCGCGATAGCCGCGGTTGTAGCCGACGAGGAGATCGGGACCCTGGGCGGCGTACGGGCCCTGGTAGACTTCGCTGGCCCGGTCCACGCGGGTAATTGCAGCCAGATTGTTCTGCGGATCGCGCACGGATAGAAGCTTGTCCTTGATCTCCTTCAGGAGCGCGTCAGCCTGTGCTCCGGGTTCGACAATTCCTTCGCGCTCGCGGCTGCGCAGATTCAGATAAAGGCCGTTCAGGCCGAGTCCATAGGCGCGGGTGCGGCTCCAGTCCACATTGGCGAACGCCTGATTCTGATCCGGGTTCGGCTCGCTCTTCAGAGTGACGTAACCATTATTGAGAAGCCACGTATTCAGATTGAAGGAGCGATTATAGGGAGCGAAGCCGTGGTCGGAGAGCACCAGCAGCGTGGTTTGATCGTCGAGGTGTTGCATCACTTCGCCCAGCACCTGATCGATCTGCTGATAAAACTCCGGCAATGCCGAGCCGTAGTCGGCTGCAAGCGCAGCGTCGTATTCCGGATGTTGCGGGTCGATCAGGCGCCACAACATATGTGAGTTGAGGTCGAGGCTGGAAAAATAAAAGAAGAAGACGCCGGAGTGAAACTTGGGGAACTCGGCGTCGAAGATCCGGCGATGTTCCGCCAGCACGGTGCGCGACTGCTCCAGAAATTCCTTATCGTCGAGAACGCCGGCCGAGCGAGCCTTGGTATCTTCGGAAATTCCCTGGGTGTAGAAGTCGCCGGTTTCTTCCGAAAGCTCGCGCGAGTAACTCTTAGGAGTAGAAATCGGTAGCGCCGGATCCGCGGGATCGATATTGATGGGCGAAACGTATAGCTCAAAGCGCGGGTGCGCCTGCTTGAGATAAAAACGGCAGATGCCCTTGACGTTGCCGATAAACGGAATCAATTGAAATTGTATGTGGATCCAGTCACTCCATTCGCCCTCGCGCAGTACGAATTTCTCATCCTGCACGGCGATTTTGGCCACCGCTTCCAGGGGATCGATGGAAACCGTGAAAGGTTCAAGCGCGGGAGGAGAACCCTTACGGAATGTGTTATCCGGGCCAATCAAATTCGCTTTGACCTGCGATTCTTCCACCTGTACCGGGATGATCTGTCCGCCTTCTACCGTGCCGGTGGCGGTCATCGGATCATCGGTATAAAAAGAAAATGTGCCATAGCTTCCGCGCAGATCGGGCGTTCCCATGCCGGACAGTGTGTGGCCCTTCGATTTGACGGGAGGAAAATTTGATGGCATGCGAAAAATTGTGTTAGGCACACCGCGGTCATCGAGCATCTCCCAGAATGCTTGTCCCTGGCGGAGTTGCTCCGCCGTCCCGCCTCCCAGAGGAATGACCCATTTGCCCAGATGGATTCCGTGCTTCGGCGGTTCCACTCGCGAAGCTGAGAAATAAGGTTGCAAGGTTTTGGGGTCGCGATGAATGAAGTCAAAAATCCCGTGTCCGCCCGGATTCATGCCGGTGATCAGGTTCGACCACGCCACCGGGCTCTGGGGCGGGATGCTGGTGGTGAGCAGGCGAAAGGACCCCTTCTGGGCTAGCGCGGAGAAGTTCGGCATCTTGCCCTCGGCCATAAACTTCTTCAGAAGTTGCGGGTCCATGCCGTCAATGCCGAGGATGATGAGCTTCTGATTGCCTTGCCACTTTCGCGGCCGGCAGGAAAACATCAGCACAGCGGCAACGCACACCAGCAGGAGAAGGCCAAGCTTCTGGATTCGTAAGAAGTGCAAGGTAGACCGTGATTCTCGCCCTCTGGACAGTCAGTGTCAAGCTATACCCGTGTGGTCGCGGGCGACTCGCCCGCGCGCCCGGCTTCTGAGCCTCTGCGGTAGACTGACTTCATGCTTCGGAGGAAGTTGTTTCTGGTCGTGTGCGCTGCTTCTATTGTCTTGTCCCATATCGCAACTCAGGCGGCTGCCAAACCCAACATCGTCCTCATCACGCTGGATTCAACCCGCGCCGACCGCATGGGCTTCCTAGGCTCAAAAACAAAACTTACACCGAACCTCGACAGCCTGGCGCGCCAGGGCATGGTTTTTGAGCAAGCGTATTCGCAGGCACCGCTGACAGTGGTATCTCACGCGACCATACTCTCAGGGACGTATCCGCAAACTCACAGGGCGACTGAATTCGGAAACCGGTTCGCGTCCACGCTGCCGTTTCTACCGGACTTGCTTCGCGCTCGCGGCTATCGCACTGCGGCCTTTGTCGGGTCCATTGCGCTCGATCCGAAAAACGGGTTTGCTCCGGGCTTCGACCGTGGCTTTACAGAATATGACGCCGGATTTCACCAGCCCGGCGGAGCGGACCACTCTGGTTCTGTTGAGCGCTCGGCCGCGCAGGTTGTAACCCGCGCGACCGCCTGGCTGGCGCGGAACCCACAGCGGCCATTCTTTTTGTGGGTACATTTGAACGATCCGCAAGCTGCGTCCGCGGCTTCGTACAATGCCGCGGTGACCAAGGCTGATGCCGCTGTCGGAAGGCTGATAGCGGCGCTTCGAGCCAGCAAGCTTTACGATGACGCACTGATCGTGATCGCTTCCGACCACGGAGAGAGCCTGGGAGCACATGGAGAAGAGACCTACGGCGTTTTTCTTTACGATGAAACCATTCACGTGCCGTTGCTGGTGAAGTTGCCGCAGAATCTTAACCCGTCAAAACGCGTAGCCGGTCGCGCGAGGTTGGTGGACATTGCTCCCACCGTTTTGGAAATTGCGGGCGTGGCCATCCCATCGCAGATGCAGGGACAATCTTTGCTGCGAATAGCGAAGTCAAACGCCGATCAGCCGGTTTACTCAGCCAGTGATTTTCCGCAACGGGCGTTTGGGTGGAGCGCGCTGGAGTCGTGGCGAGCCGGCAAGTATTTGTATATCCGGGCCCCCAGGCCGGAACTGTACGACCTTTCTGCCGACTCGGGCGCCACTCACAACCTGGCGCAGATCTCCAAAGCAACGCTGGAAACGATTGCGGGGCAGCTCGAAGCTTTCGACCGGCGCTTCAGTGCGTCAGGAAATGCAGCGGGCGGGTCTGAGCTCACGTCCAGTGAAATGCAAAAACTGGCATCGCTGGGATACGTCGGCTTGCAGAAGTCCGCTTCTCCAGCGGCCATCGCGGCCACCGGAATCGATCCCAAAGATGGGATCGCGAATGCCAACAGGGTCCTGTTCGCGCTCGCGTTTCTCAATGAAGGAAAGCCCGAGAAGGCTGTCGCGGCCCTGCAGCCTGTAATGGCTGCGGCTTCAAAGATGTATCTCGCGCAATATGTGATGGGGGCGGCGCTGGCCCGGCAGCAGCAATATAAGGAAGCGATCGAACGCTTGCGGAATGCAATCGAACTGCAGCCAGACTCGGCCTGGGCGCATTATGAAATGGGGTCCTGCCTGCTGAAAAGCGGGGACTACAAGACGGCCGTTATTCACCTGGAGATCGCGGCGAACCGGTTGCCCGATCTTGCCGACGCGCATTCGCTTCTGGCGCAATCGTACGATCGCCTAGGCAGATCTGATGACGCCAAGCGCGAACGGGCGCGTGCGGCGGCGTTGAAGAATTAGCTGCCATGGCACATGTAGGGGCGGCGCCCTCGCCCACCCGGCCGGGCAAAGCCCGACAGGCTTTTCCGATGCCAGAATCTAGCGGCCAGCGGGCCTACGTGGTTTGGGGTGCGTCCGGGCAATGCAATAATGTCTATCATACTACTAGACTAACGCCGCGGGTTTCCGTATACTTGCCACAATGTTGATTGCTTCCAACATCCCCACCCCTTCCAGCAGCGCCTGTTGTCGGTGCGCTTGTCGCAACTGTCGCGATTTTCGTTGGCGCGGGGATGGAATGTAGGCACCGCACTCATTCAAGTTCTCAAACGGCCAACGATGATCGGAATCGTTGGCCGTTTATCTTTTCAGCCAAACTGCCGGCGATTTTAAGGTCCCATGTTCCGCATGTCATACGAACTGAAAAGGGGAAGCCGGTGAAAAAGGCGATACTGGTTCTGGGTCTGTTACTGGTCGCGGTCGTGGCAGTCCAGTTCTTGTCGATGCGGGGTGCAGCAGAGTCAGGCCCAGTGTCATTGTTGAATGTTTCCTACGATCCGACGCGCGAGTTGTACCAGGATTTCAACCAGGCTTTTGCCAAATACTGGAAGGCGAAGACCGGCGAGACGGTCACCGTAGAACAATCCCACGGCGGATCGAGCAAGCAGGCCCGAGCGGTGATTGACGGTTTGCAGGCTGACGTCGTTACCCTCGCGCTGGCCTATGACATTGACGCTATTTCGCAGAACGCGGGCTTGCTGCCGGCCGATTGGCAGAAGCGCTTGCCCCAAAACAGTACGCCCTATACCTCAACCATTGTGTTTCTGGTGCGAAATGGCAATCCCAAACACATCAAGGACTGGGACGACCTGGTAAAGCCCGGGATTTCGGTGATCACGCCCAATCCCAAGACTTCCGGCGGCGCGCGCTGGAATTATCTGGGCGCGTGGGCCTATGCCCTCAAGCAACCTGGCGGCACCGAAGACAAGGCCAGAGACTTTGTGAGCCGTCTCTATAAAAACGTTCCCGTCCTGGACTCGGGCGCGCGGGGATCGACCACGACATTCGCGCAGCGCGGAATCGGCGATGTGCTCATTGCCTGGGAGAACGAGGCCTTCCTCTCGATCAAAGAGTTGGGCTCCGACAAGGTTGAAATCGTCGTCCCTTCGCAGAGCATCCTGGCGGAGCCGCCGGTGTCGATTGTGGATAAGGTCGTGGACAAGAAAGGCACGCGCACAGTAGCCCAGGCCTACCTCGAATATCTTTACACGCCTGAAGGCCAGGAGATCGCGGCGAAAAATTATTACCGGCCGCGGTTGGAATCGGTGGCACAAAAATATGCTTCGACGTTTCCGAAAATAAAGCTGGTCACCATCGACGAAGTGTTTGGCGGCTGGCAGAAGGCGCAGAAGATGCACTTTGCCGACGGCGGCGTGTTTGACCAGATTTATCAGCCGAATCAATAACCGGGATGTCTTTCACGTTTAAACAACGCAGCAACCTTCCGGGCTTCGGATTAGCGCTGGGCTACACCGTGCTGTATCTCAGCCTGATTGTCCTGATCCCGCTGGCTGCGACGTTTCTGAAAGCCTCGGCGCTTAGCTGGGACCAGTTCTGGCACATCGTGGCGTCTCCGCGGGCGGTGGCCTCATACCGCCTGACATTCGGGGCGTCGCTGGTTGGCGCGGTGATCAACCTCATTTTTGGAATCCTGGTCGCGTGGGTGCTGGTCCGGTACAGTTTTCCTGGCAAGCGCCTCTTTGACACGCTCGTTGACCTGCCGTTCGCGCTGCCGACAGCGGTTGCCGGCATTGCATTGACGACGATCTACGCTCCCAACGGCTGGCTCGGCCGGCCGCTGGCTTCCATCGGAATCAAGTCGGCTTACTCCCCGCTCGGAGTCGCGATTGCGCTCACATTTATCGGCCTGCCTTTCGTAGTGCGAAGTGTGCAACCTGTCCTTGAGGATATGGACAAGGAACTCGAAGAAGCCGCCGCCAGTCTCGGAGCCAGCCGTTGGCAGACTTTTTCCCGGGTCGTCCTGCCTACGATTCTGCCGGCGGCCTTGGCCGGCTTTGCCATGGCCTTCGCGCGCGCGGTTGGCGAGTATGGCTCCGTGGTTTTCATCTCCGGCAATATGCCGATGCGAACCGAGATCACGCCCCTGCTGATCATTACCAAGCTGGACCAGTATGACTACAAGGGTGCAACCGCCATCGCCGTGGTCATGCTGGTGTTCTCGATGATCCTGTTGCTGCCGATTAATCTTCTGCAGAAGTGGAGCAGCCGCCGCGAAGAGAAACCGTCCGAATTGGTTCCCGAGGGGATTGAAGCATAAATGGCAACCACCATTTCAATCCATCCGGCAAACCTTCCGGCAACCCGGCGCGTCGCGACCGCGGCAACCGGTGAGTCGGCTGCGGTTCGCTGGATCCTGACTGGCCTGGCTGTCGGCTTCCTGTCGCTGTTCATCTTCTTGCCGCTCGCGATTGTTTTTTCGCAAGCCTTCGCGAAGGGAATCAGCGTCTACTGGGCAAGCCTGCACACCCCGGACGCGCTGGCGGCAATCCGTCTCACGCTCCTGGCTGCGGGCATTGCGGTTCCACTGAATGTGGTCTTCGGAGTCGCTGCCGCATGGGCGATCGGCAAGTTCGAGTTCATAGGCAAGAGTGTGCTGATTACTCTTATCGATCTGCCGTTCTCGGTTTCGCCGGTGGTGTCGGGCCTGATCTATGTGTTGCTCTTCGGGTTGCAGGGAGTGCTGGGACCATGGCTGGCCCGGCATGACCTGCAAATCATCTTCGCAGTCCCGGGCATCGTGCTGGCAACGATCTTCGTGACCTTCCCCTTTGTGGCGCGTGAACTGATCCCACTGGTTCAGGCGCAGGGGCAGGAAGAGGAAGAGGCGGCGCTGGCCCTGGGAGCCAGCGGCTGGCAAACCTTTTTCCGCGTGAGCCTGCCCAACATAAAATGGGGACTGCTCTACGGCGTGATTCTTTGCAACGCCCGGGCGATGGGCGAGTTTGGTGCGGTGTCTGTTGTTTCCGGGCATATTCGTGGCCGCACCAACACCATGCCGCTGCATGTTGAGATTCTCTACAACGAGTATCAATTCGCTGCCGCTTTTGCAGTGGCGTCGCTCCTGGCCTTGCTGGCGCTTGCAACCCTGGTGGTGAAGACGATCGTCGAATGGAGAGCGCGGCGCCAGCTCGCGGAGTCCGCGCAGTGGAACGGAGAAGTGGCATGAGCATTGAGGCGCAAAACATCACCAAGAGGTTTGGCCAATTTGCCGCGTTGGACCAGGTCAGCCTGAAGATTCCCACCGGCGAGCTGGTGGCTCTGCTCGGCCCCTCCGGTTCCGGCAAAACGACTCTGCTTCGCATCATCGCCGGACTGGAGTTCGCCGATTCCGGCACGGTGCTTTTCGACGGCGAGGACACTACGCACCGGACCGCGCGCGATCGCCGCGTGGGCTTCGTCTTTCAGCACTACGCGCTCTTCCGTCACATGACGGTGTTTGAGAACATCGCTTTCGGACTCAAAGTCCGGCCGCGCAGTGTCCGGCCCTCCAAAGAAAAAATCCAGGCCAAGGTCCATGAGCTGCTCAAGCTGATCCAGTTGAAGAACCTGGCGAACCGGTATCCTTCTCAACTCTCCGGAGGCCAGCGGCAGCGAGTTGCGCTGGCGCGTGCTCTGGCGGTCGAGCCCAGCGTTCTGCTGCTGGACGAGCCTTTCGGCTCGCTGGACGCGAAAGTCCGGCTGGAATTGCGCCGCTGGCTGCGGCAGTTGCACGACGAAGTTCACATCACCAGCGTATTCGTTACCCATGATCAGGATGAAGCCTTAGAGGTCGCCGACCGTATCGCCGTGATGAATGAAGGCCGCATCGAACAGGTGGGCACACCTGATGAGGTCTACCATCGACCGCTCACGCCCTTCGTGTACAACTTCTTAGGCAACGTAAACCTGTTCCATGGCCGGATCGACGAGGAAACTCCCGCGATTCACGACGCCGCCACCGGAGAGCTGGTCTACGTGCGTCCCCATTTGCTCGAAATTCATCGCCAATCCAATGGCGCGAGCAACCTTCGCGCCACCATCAAGCACATCAACTCAGCCGGTCCACTGGTCAAGATCGAAGCACTCACCGAGTGGGGGGCGCCGGTTCACGTCGAGTTGTCGCAGGAGAAATTCCGCGAGCTCCAGCTCGCCAAGGACGAAGCGGTATTCATCATCCCCAAGGAATTGAAGGTGTTTCACAAGAAGGCGGTTTAGCGGGCGGCTGCGATCCCGGCAAGCGCGGTTGGCGCCTTAGAGAAACCTCACTGCGGCAGGCCCATGCTCTTCAGCAGGTCAACATAGCGGGGATCACTGTGCCACTTATCCAGCGCGTGAACTACTTTTACCGGTTCCAGCCCTCCGGCTTTTTCAGCACGCGCCTTATCCAACCAGGCAAAGGTTTGCTCTTTATCACCAAGTTGAGCATAGAGGTAGGCAATTCCAGTCGGGTCTCCGTATCTGCGTTTGGCCAGTTGCTTCCTCAGCTCGATTTCCCGGGCAACGGCGGCTTTGATACCAGACTTGGCATAAACTCTGGTTACGTCCTGGGCAATTGCCAGCTCCTCGGGGTCGTCATTGAGGGTTGCATATTTCTTCCATTCTTCCATGGCCAAGTCGTCCTTGCCCGAGTCCTGATAGATTTGGCGCAGTTCGACATGGGCATAGGAGAAGTTCGGGTCCATCTCCAGTGCTTTTTTCAGCTGCTCAATGGCTGCGTCCGATTGTCCTGCATTGGCCAGTATCTGACCGAGGTTGCATTGGTATTGAAGATTTAGAGGATCGAGTTCGACCGCGCGGCGAATTTGGGACAGTGCCTCCGGGTTGCGCCCCTCCCAGGAGAGGAAAAGTCCGAACCAGTGATGGGCATTGGCCAGATTCGGGTTGAGTTCGAGCGTCCGCTGAAATTCGGCTTCCGCCCGGGAGAATTCAAACAAGCTCCAGAGAGAGCCCGCCAGGGCAGCGTGGGCATCCGCTGAAGAATCATCGATGGACAAGGCCTTCTCGGCCGCCGCCTTCGCTTTCGGGGCGGCTTCGCTCTCCGGTATCGGACCGTAGTCCGGCACAGCGACGTAGTAGTTGGCCAGGCCGACATACGCCAGGGCATAGCCGGGGTCCCTCTGAATCGCCTGATTGAAGTAATCTCTGGCCTTGTCCAGGGTCTCGGGTGTGCGCCTCTCCCAATAGTAGAGACCTTTCAGATAGAGTTGGTAGGCCTCGGGATCGTTGGTGCCACCCTTGGCCACCTGTTTCGTGCCTTCGCCGGACAGACGCTCGCGCAGCTTGGACGAGATGGCGCCGGTTATTTCCTGCTGTACCGCAAGCGCGTCGGAGAGCTTGCGGTCGTACTGGTCGCCCCACAGGTTGCGGCTGGTGCGGGCGTCAATCAGTTCCGAACTGATGACGAGCTGATCACCGTGCTGCACGATCCGGCCGGTGACCAAGGCCTGGACTTTCAATTCCTTTGCTACGGTTTGAGGGTCGACATCGCGCCCCTTGTACCGAAATACCGACGACCGTGCCATTACCACCAGGTTCGGCAGTTGCGAGAGGTTATTGATCAGGCTCTCGGTGATTCCGTCACTCAGATACTCGGAGTTGGGATCGTTGCCGGCATTGACGAAAGGCATCACCGCGACCGAAGTGATCTGATCCTGGCCGGCGCGGCTTCGCCAAAGAAACGCAGCACCCACCAGCAGCGCCAGCGCAACCACGCCACCAACCGCCCAGATCAACGTCTTGGTTTTTTTCGGAGGTGCTTTCTCGGCGGCAATCTCGACCCGTGCGGAACTGGAATCGCGGCGTAAGCGCTTGAGATCGGCCAGCATTTCCGCTGCGCTCTGGTAGCGCAGGGCGCGATCTTTTTCCAGCGCCTTGTTGATGATGCGATCGAGTTCGGTGGGCATTTCCGGGTTCGCTCGCGATGCCGACGCCGGCACCTTGTGCAGAAGCGAATCAAAGATCACAGCCGAGGTGTTTCCGGTGAACGCCATGCGCCCGGTGGCCATCTCATAGAGGACGGCGCCGAACGAGAACAGGTCGGTGCGTGCGTCCAGCTCCTCGCCACGGGCCTGTTCGGGCGACATGTAGGCCACCGTCCCTACCGCCGTTCCCGGGCTGGTCAGGTTCTGCTCGATGGTGGCACCTTCCGCGGCAGGAGCCTGGGCCCCGGTCAATTTGGCCAGCCCAAAGTCCAGGACCTTGGCCTGGCCGCGCTTGGTAATGAGGATGTTCGCGGGCTTGATGTCGCGGTGCACAATCTTTTCGGTGTGGGCCGCGTCCAACGCATCGGCCACCTCGATGGCGAGGGAGAGCAGGGTCTCGTTGTCCATGGGCCGGCCTGAGATGCGATGCTTCAGGGTGACCCCGTCCAGAAACTCCATGGCGATGAAGGCGCTGCCTTCAAGTTCGCCAATGTCATAGTTGGTGCAGATATTGGGATGGTTCAGCGCGGATGCCGCCTGGGCTTCGCGCTGAAAACGGGCCAGGGCTTGAGGGTCTCTCGCGACTTCATCGGGCAGGAACTTCAGGGCCACAAAGCGATGCAGCCGGGTGTCTTCGGCCTTGTAAACCACACCCATCCCGCCACCGCCGAGCTTTTCGATGATGCGGTAGTGCGAGATGGTCTGGCCGATCACTGCGCCAGATGTTACGTGGCGGAAATAGGCAAGTCAACGCAAGGCCAACAGGACACGATCACCAGAATGCGCTGTAAGCTCAGACAGAATGGCCTCTTTGGCGGTAGACTATTCGTTCGGGAATTCCGGATGACGTCCACAACCCACAGAGAGGCGACGACTTTCGCCCCGTCCGAAGAAGTCAACATCTGGGAAGCGCAGGTTGCACGTTCCGACTTTGCCGCCAGAAAACTCAACCTCAACGAAGGATTGTGGAAAATCCTGCGCAGCCCGAGCCGCGAACTCATCGTCCACATTCCGGTGCAGATGGATAACGGGAAGCTCGAATCATTTACGGGATTCAAGGTTCAACATTCGATTGACCGGGGCCCGGCCAAGGGCGGTCTCCGCTATGGCTCCGGCGTCACTCTGGATGAGACCCGCGCTCTCGCCAGCTGGATGACGTGGAAGTGCGCCGTCGTCGATATTCCGTTCGGGGGAGCGGCGGGCGGGGTGATCTGCGATCCCGATCGCATGTCGAAACGTGAGATCGAACGGCTCACGCGCCGCTATACCGCGGAACTCTTTGAGGTCCTGGGGCCCGAGAAAGATGTCATGGGACCCGACATCAACACTGATGAGCAGATCATGGGCTGGATCATGGATACCTATTCCATGCATCTTCGCCATACTGCCACCGCGGTGGTGACCGGGAAACCGCTCGGGCTCGGCGGTTCCCACGGACGTCACCAGGCCACCGGACGCGGCCTGATGATCGTTTGTGACGAGGCTCTCAAAAAGCTCGGCATGAATCGTGAGCAGACCCGGGTGGTGATTCAGGGCTTCGGCAATGTGGGGTCCAACGCCGCGCGTCTCATGCACCAGCGTGGGTACAAGATCGTTGGCGTGTCTCGCAGCTCAGGTGCGCTCTACAACCGCAACGGAATCGATATTGACGCACTTTGGAATCATTGCCGGGTGAACAAGGTATTTCAAGGTTTCGCTGGAGCTAAGGAGATCGATCCTGCGGAGTTGATAAGAAGCGACTGCGACATCTTTATCCCCGCGGCCCTGGAGAATCAGATTACAACCCGCAACGCTGATTCCCTGAAAGCCCGGATTCTGTGCGAGGGAGCAAACGGTCCAACCACGGCTGAGGCGGACGGCATTCTCACCGACAAACGCGTCTTCGTGATTCCCGACATCCTGGCAAATTCGGGCGGAGTCACGGTCTCTTATTTCGAATGGGTGCAGGATCGCCAGGGATATTTCTGGGAAGAACGGGAAGTTAACAGCCAGCTGGAAAGCGTCATGCGTACATCGTTCGCGGCGGTGTTGCAGTATGCAGCCACGCATGCCGTAAGTAACCGGATCGCCGCATACATGCTGGCCATCGACCGCGTCGCGTACACCCTCCGCCAGCGCGGCATCTACGCCTAGCCCCGCCCGCGTGGTCTTGAAAGGCTGATGGCTACACTTCTACTCCCTCACACGTTAGTACATAACTTTCGTGTTGGCCCTATTCGGAACCGTCGTAAGGTTTCCGCCTTTAGATTTCATGGTATGAAACAGGCAGGCCATGAAATCAGTAAAGATAGCAATCACGGTAGTCACCCTGGTGACGTTGCTCTTCGCCTGCCCTACCTCGGTGTCCTGCCCCGCTGATCGCGCCGAGATGTACAAGGTCGGAGACGATTACACCGGGTTGACCCATCTCGCAATATACGAGCACCGCACCTCCGCCGGCGTGACCCACCAGATCACGGTTAGCTGCGAGAAGTAAGGACTTGCAGTCTCGGACACCCTAAAAGCCGAGTTGCGCCCGGCGCGGACAGCCGGGGGCCGCCCCACGTGGACCTAATCCAAATCTCTACTTGATTGCGCTCGGATCCGGGATTGGATCGGGACAGGACGTAACGTTCTCTTCGACGACGTGGCGCATGACCTCACCCAGCGACGCAGTGGTTCCCTCCTTGCCGTCGAATTCCTGAGTGGTTTCCGTGGACACTTTGTAGGCTTGCACCCACGTCCGCAACGCTGCGGGACTGGGCATCAGCGTAATCACATAGGCCAGAGAACTGGTCTCGGAAGTTCCGGCTTCGATCACCAGTCCGGGAGGGCTGGGAGCGAGGCAGCGGAAAGCCTGCAAAACCGAAAGCGCGGCCGGCTGTTTGCTACGCGTGGTGCCGGTGAACTCGAACAAATGCACCAGCGCTTGCTCGGAGGTCGACAGATTGCGGGCAATAAAAGAATTGATTCTTCCGCTGGTGACAGGTTCGACGAGTTCGTATTTTTCGGTCAACTTCATGGTGACGCGTCCGATGTTGAAGGCGCAAAGGCCTCATGACCCTCCCGCGGTTGAGACAAGAATTATCAAGTCAACCATGGGATTGCGGTCGGGCCGGACAAAAGACCGCCAGCAAAGCAGCTTACACGCCATTATCAGGACAGTAAAGAGCCGGCGGCGGAAGGCCTTAAATCCAGGCGCTGCTATAAGATACCCCACCGAGAATGCCTGTCTTCGCCTCACCCCGGTACCTTCCGTGAAAGTTGCGGGCGGTCGTAGTTTGTAGCAAAATAGCGCGACACCTGTTGACGCGGTGCCATCATCGGACCTGCCTTCCTTACGCCGGCATTGCGTATGAGACGAAGCGGACCCGCTACCGCCATGGGCCAGGCCTGAATTTTCTCAAGATGGTGTGATTCCGCAGGAAACGTCATGTCGGCGTTAGAGTTGGGTTGAGTCCAAACCGGTGGCCGCTAGACCGTCCAAAATCGGCAAGTATGACGTCATCGACGTGATCGGACGCGGTGGCATGGGGGTTGTGTACAAAGCCAACGATCCCCATCTCAACCGCCTGGTCGCGATCAAGATGATGACGGGCGGGTACTCCGACAATCCCGACCTGCTCAAGCGCTTCTATCGCGAAGCTCAGTCCACCGGCAATCTGCAGCATCCCAACATCGTCACGGTGTACGACCTGGGAGATTTGGAAGGCAATCCCTACCTGGTGATGGAGTTTCTAGAAGGGGAGAGCCTCGACGCCGTCATCAATTCCCACAACCCACTGTCTTTGATCACCAAGATCAACTTTATCTGCGACGTCTGCCACGGGCTGGCCTACGCGCACCATCAGGGAATTGTTCATCGCGACATCAAGCCCGGCAACATCATGGTTCTGAAGAACGGGAGCGTGAAAATCGTCGACTTCGGAATCGCCCACTTCGGGGACAAAACCGTGACCCGCACCGGGCAGCTGATCGGCAGCCTGGGCTACATGTCCCCCGAGCAGGTAAACGGCAAGCCCATCGACACGCGAACCGATATTTTCTCCACCGGCGTAGTTCTCTACCAGCTCCTGACTTACGCGCTGCCGTTTGACGGGGACAGCACCGCCGCGACCCTGTTGAAGATTATCCACGATCCGCCGCCGCCGCTGAAGAAATACATCTCGGACATTCCGTCCGAACTGGAAGATGTGATTCTCCGCTCGCTGGCCAAGGATCGCGAAGATCGCTATCGCACCGTAGAAGATTTCGGCTTCGACCTGGCCCAGATCAGCGATCGGTTGAAGCAAGGCCTGGTTGAAGGGCATTTACGCGAAGCGGAATCGCTGTTCTCGCGCGGACTGACCCACAAAGCAAAAGAACTTCTGCTGCAAGTCCTGAAGATCGACCGCCAGCACACCGGCGCGATCAGGCTTTTCCGCACCGTGCAACACAGCATTGAAGAGGAGCAGATCGAGGTACAGATCCGCCAGCTCCGCGGCCAGGCTGAAGAGGCGTACTCCCGTCAGCAGTTCGAAGCCGCTCTGGGCTACCTGGACAAAGCTCTCAACCTGCACCAGACCGATGCCGGTTTGCAGTCCCTGCGGAGCAGCATCCGGCAGGCGAAAGCCCGCGCGGAAGAGTTGCAGAATCTTCTTCACAAAGCCGAGGCCGCGCACCAGGAAGGCGATCTGGATATCGCCAAGAAAATGGTGGAGGAGACGCTCGAACTGGCGCCCAATGACCTTCAGGCGAAGGCCTTGTTCCGCGTTATCCATCGGGACTGGGCCGAGCGTTCGCGACAGACGAAAGTGGAAAGCCTGGTCGAGTCCGCCCGCAAAGAGATTGCGTCTCGACGCTTCACCGCCGCCCTTGACGTGCTCAAGGAAGCCGAGGCCCTCGACCCCAATGCTCCCAACGTGAAGTCTCTGATCGAATCGGCCAGTGCCGGCCGGGAGCAGGAGCGCCTGCGCAAGGAACTGGAAGCGATCAACCTGCAAATCGAGGAAGCGCTGGATAAAGACGATTTCGTGACCGCGTGCCAGATCATCGATCAGGCGCTGGTTCGGTTTCCTGAAGACCGCTCTCTGCTCAAACTCAGATCGCTGGCGGAAAAACAAAAACAGGTCAGCGAGCGCAAGCAGTTTATCGATCAACAGCTGACCGAGGCTCGCGCCCTCATCCAGGTCGGACGCAACGAGGAAGTTCTGCAGTTGCTGGAGGTTGCGCTGAAGAAAGTCGGAAGCGATCCGCATCTGCATTCGTTGCAGGTCATCGTGCGCGAAACGGTGGAACGCGAGCGCATCGAAAAGCGGAAAGCTGAATTCCTGCAGCGGGCCCGAGAATGCCTGCGGCGAAAGGAATTTCCCGAAGCCATCGATACCTTGAACGCCGCCAGCGCGGAGTTCCAGCAGGATGCCGATGTCGCCGAATTGCTCCAGTTCGCCAAGGACGAAGCCGCGGTCGATGAGCGGAGGAGAGTTACCGAGGCCGTAGTGGAGAAAGCTCGCGGGCTGATCGAGAACGACGAATACGATCAGGCCGTACAACTGCTGGAGGCCGAACTACCGGAAGGGGCCGAGGAAGAGCTGGGCATCGCCCTGTCCCAGGCGCGACATGCTGCCACGGAGTATCAGAAGCGCCTGGACGGAGCGCTTTCGGCGTCCCGCAAGCTGCTGCAAAACCGGAAAGCAGCAGAAGCCGTGAAGTTATTGGAATCGCAGCCGGCATCGTTTCGCAGGTATTCGGATTACAACGAACTCCTGCAACAGGCGCGCCGCGAAGCCGAGCGCTGGCACAACATCGAGAGTGCGGTCGAACGATCTCGCGAGCTCTCCGGACAGCGTAATTTCGACGAAGCCTTTCGCGCTCTGGAAGAATGCCGCGGCAGTTGGGGAGACGCTCCCGAGTTGCAAATCGCAGCCACCGAGGTTGAGAGTCAACGTTCCGCCGACGCCACCGAAAAACTCGAGCTGGTGATGGCAGACGGCCGGATGCTGATGATGGCCAAAGAATACCGGGCCGTCATCGACCGGCTTAAACCCGCGGCCAGCCTGGCCAGTGTTGCGTCCGCAAAGTTGCGCAGCGAATTCGAAACCCTGAAGGCGCAGGCCACCAAGGCGCTGGTCTTGCAGCGCCGGGCACAGATCGAAGCGCTCTTGCGCAAGGGCGAACATCGCGAGGCGTCCGAGCTGTTGAGCGGCTCGCAGACCGAGTTCCCGGATAACCGTACTCTGGATGACCTCCAAAAGAGGTTGGATGATGCGGTAGCCCGCCGCACCGAAGTGCAGAATCTGCTGCATACAGCACGCCGGCTCTTCGGGGAAAGCTCCTGGAAACAGGGTGGAGAGGCATGCGTTCGTGCCATCTCGCTGGCGGCCCTCGATCCCTGGTTGCGCGAACAGGCCATCGAAGTGGCGTTGAGAGCCGCCGACTCGGCTCTCGAGAAAGACTGGCGTTCCGCCGACACTCTGGTGCAGGACCTGACCGAAGTTCGCGCCGGTACTGCAGTTCCAGCGTCGCTGCGTTCCCGGATCGCTGAAAAGAAGCGTGAGCAGGAGATACAGGATGCGATCTCCGAAGTGCGCGGGCTGCAATCATCCGGAAATCTGCCCGCCGCTCTGGATCTGGTTGGGAAACATCTCGCCGCTTTCGCGGACGGTCCCGCGCTGAAAGCACTGCAAGCTGAACTTCAGCAGCAAGAGCGGGATCAGGAAGAACGCGCTCGCCTGGAACAGGAGCGGCTGCGGCGGCTCGAACATCTCAAAACCATTCGGGAACAGCTCGACCGGGAACCTGTGCTTGAAGCGAAGATGCGCATTCTGGAGGAGGCGCTTCCAACTTATCCTGACGAAGCGCCCCTGCAGCAACAGCTTCAGAATTTGCGGGAACTGACCCAACGGGTGGCGGCGCGCGCGCAGCAAGCCAAGGAGCTCGAGGACTCGCGGCAATTTGCTCAAGCGATCCATGCCTGGAAAGAAATCAAAGGCCTGGACCCACATTTCTCTGCCACGGAGGCTTCGTTAGAACGGTTACGCGGGCTACAGCGCCAGGAACTCGAAGCTCGAAAAGTCGCCCTTGTGAGCCAGGCACAAGAGTTCCTCGCGGGCCACGATCTCGAAGCAGCTGCCGAACTGCTGGCGCAGGCGAAATCCGAATTCCCCGACGACTCCCAGGTTGCGGAATTGGAGAAATCGATCGAGGAGCGCGCCAGCACCCGTACCAAGGCGTTGAACCTGATTGCAGAAGGCCGGCGGCTGGTTGAAAAAAAGAAATGGGACAAAGGTGCGGAGTCTCTGCAGAAAGCGGCAGAAGTGGGGAGCGCCGATTTGCCGGTGCGTCAAGAGGCTGTGTCTGCCTTGCTCCAGGCGGCGGAGTCCGCAACCTCCCTCGACTTGCGGTCTGCCGAAAGCGTGGTCGATTTGGCGGCCCGGCTGGATCCGTCATCGGCCGAGCTGGCGAAAATCCGTGCCAATCTTGAAAGCCGCAAACGGGAAGCTGCGGTTGCGCAATGCGTGGCCGCTTCCCAGAAGCTCGAAGCGGCGGGAGATCTGAACGGCGCGATCAGCCAACTTGATCCAGGATTGCTCACCTACCCCGACGAGCCGCAACTGCTGCAGCGCAAGCAGGCACTGGAGGCCCAGTTGCGCGCCGCTGAAGCGGCCCGGCAGAGAGAAAAGCAGATCACGGAGCACGAGCAGTCTGCCCGACGGCTGCATTCCACCGGCGATCTCCAGGGTGCGCTTACTCGCGTGAAGCAAGGGTTGGCGGAGTTTCCGGCTGAAGCCCGCCTGCTCCGCCTGAAAACGGTGGTCGAGAAGTCCATCACCGAAGCCGAGGAACTGAAACGGCGCGAAGAGGAACGGAAGCGCCAGGAAGAGGAGAGGAAACGTCAGGAGGAACAACGAAAGCGTCAGGAAGAGCAAAGAAAGCGCGAGGAAGAAGAGCGTCAGCGAGCTCGGGAGGAGAAGGCGGCCGGCGAGGCCGAAAAGCGAAAACAAGAAGAAGCCGAAAGACTACGCCTGGAGCAGGTAAGAAAGCGCGAAGAGGAAGCCGCGCGTGAGGCCGAAAGACAAAAACGGGAGGAAGCAGAAAGACTACGCCTGGAGCAGGTAAGAAAGCGCGAAGAGGAAGCCGCCCGCGAGGCCGAACGAAGAAGACAGGAAGAAGCCGAGAAGCTGCGGCTTGACCAGGCAAGAAAACGCGAAGAGAAAGCTGCTCGCGAGGCGGAAAAGAAGAAGAAGCGTGAAGACGCTGAAAAGCTTCGCCTGGAGCAGGCGCGACAGCGCAAAGAGGAAGCCCAGAGAAAAGCCGAAGCTAAAAAACTTCGCGAGCGTGAGAGCCAGGCGGGGCCGGCGCTTGTCGGTTCCGAAGCGACGCAAGCTGGACCAGTCCCACTCTGGAAGCGGCCAGCCACAGCAGCAATTGGCGCTCTAGTCGCGCTGGTCCTGGTCTGGGGAGCAGTGCATTTCCTTTCGACAACGCGGCACGAGAAACCTGCCGGAATTACGGCGTCAAAAACAGGTTCGGTTTCGCCGAACGTGAATCCGCTCGAGTTGCAGCAACGCCAGGCCCTCGCCGAGGCCGACAAGAAACGTGCGGCCGGTGATCTCGCGGGAGCATTGCGGGTTTTGCAGGATGCAGCAGGGCTGAATGGCCCCTTGACCGGCGACGTTCAAAAGATGCAGGACGCGATTCAGGCGGAGACGAAGAATGATCAACTGCGCAAACTGCGGCAACAGGAAGCGCGGTGGTGGCAGGAAGCCACCAGCGACGTCGATCGCGGCCAATTCCGGACCGCCCAGAAAGACCTCAACGATATTCTGAAATTGCCTGAGGGAGGGTTACGTAGAGATGATGCTGAGAAATACCTGCGCCAGGTCATTCCTCAGCGCATGCATGAGGAAGCGCTGTTCACTGAGGCCAAGCAGGCGCTGCAGAAGAACGATCAAACCAGCCTTACCAATGCTGCGGGACTCCTCGACCAGGTAATCGGACTCAACGGTCCAAGAAAACCGGAAGCCGAGCAACTGCGGCAGCAGGTGGGGAACAAATTGGCGGGTCTGACGACCCAACAGCAAAAACAGCAACAGCAGCAGCAGATAGCCGACCTCGAGGCCGCTGCGCAGCGGGATATGGCGCTGGGAGACTTGGCGTCCGCCCGTCAGAAAGTGGATCTCATCAAGCAGGCTGGTGGCGATCCCGCATCGTTGAACGCGGGGATTGCTCAGGCTGAAAAGCTGGAACAATCGCGACAGCAATACGAGAACACCTACCAGCAAGCTGTCCAGAAGTACCAGCAATCCGCCGCCGCGAATGACAAGAAAGGACTGGAAGGCGCGCGCGCCGGTTTGCAGGCCATCGCTCAGGGTAGTGGCTCTCATGCGGCCGATGCGCGTGGCTACCTGAACCAGATCGACGCCAAACTCGCCGACTTAAACCAGCCGCCCCCGCCGCCGGTGGTGAGACCCGAGGAACCGTCAGCAAGGGCTCTTGATGAAATCGCGATACAGAGCGTTATTAGGAAATACGAGCAGGCGTTCGATCAAAAAAACGCAGATGCCCTACGCGAGATCTGGCCAAGCATCGGAAAGCGATACAGCAAGTATAAGGATTCGTTTGATCAGGCTAGTGCTTTCCATGTGCAGGTCCGAATTGACAACGTGGCTATTGGTCAAAATGGACAGGCGACCGTAAACGCCTTGATGTCTGTGGACTACACGCCCAAGAAGGGCAACACACCCGTACCTCATCGTGAAGATCGGGCGGTATTTGAGCTCACCAAATCGAATGGAAACTGGGTCATCAGCGATGTTCGGTAGAGAAGTACGCTCACTCTAGGCTCCCGCCAGATTCGCCACCCCTCCGCGGCCTTATTATGACCGCCAGGAAGCCCATTTTCCTTTAGCTCTGGCCACAGACTAAGGACTTTTGCGAGCACCAGAGACCTGCGCGTTGCCGTCTATGAAAACGCCTTGTGGCAGAGACGACGCCGAGTGTAGAATTCCGGTCTCCTGAGAATGCAGTGGCTCAGGCTGTGATCTTCCGGGCCAATTTGCGCTTGAAAGGATCGGTATGGCACGCAAGCTACCGCTGATCGTTGGGTTATTGTTGCTCGCACTTTACGCCTTCGCGGAACTCTGCGGCTGCGTCAATTGCGGCTGTCAGTCTGGTCAATGTGCCAACGGTCAATGCGCCCGTCATGCTGTCTCGAATGCAGCCCCTCCACTGCCTCCTCCTCCCTGCGCCACCAAACTGCAGTCCTCGATGCTCTGCGTAGCGCCTCAGGTCTACGGCACGGGTGGATTGATTCTGCCGAACCCCAATCACGCTGCCCATTTCACCTCAAGCGAAGCGAATTTCCAGATTCCCCTGAGTGTTTCGGTGGGCACCGAGCTATCGCTGCTCTCGATCCCATCCCCCGCCTCTGGCGTGCTGTTCACGTATGACCAGACGCTCCATACGTACGTGCCCTCACAGCAGAGCTACGGGCCAATCGTGACCGAGCGGGCTGAGACGATCGGCCGGCACCGGATTTTCGTGGCCACGACCTACCAGTTTTTCGACTTCAGTTCACTCGACGGCATCGATTTGAAGCACCTGCCGGTGGTGTATTCGCACGTCGAGTTCCCGATCGGTGGGCAAATCCCAGCTTTCGAGCATGAATTCATTACGACCCAGAACCGGATCGACCTGAAGGCTCATCAAACCACTCTGGTTGGCACCTTCGGACTCACAAGCCGGATCGACCTTTCTGTAGCTGTTCCGATTCTCGATGTCCGGCTTGGAATCACGTCCGGTGCGACCATTGTCCGCAATGCACCGCAGCCAGTGCCGCCGAGTGACCCGCTCTTCGGGTCGACGGTGGACGGGTATTATCACTTTTTCAACATTAATAATCCCGCCGGAAGCCTGAGCCAGGTCTTCTCGAATTTCAAAAGCGCGGCGGGTATTGGCGACGTTGTTTTTCGCATAAAGGGCACCGTGTTCAAGGGGGAACGGTTTCGGGTAGGGCTTGGTCTCGATGTACGAACTCCTACCGGCGACGCGGAGAACTTCCTCGGTTCCGGTACGCCGGGATATAAGCCGTTCATCGCCGCCTCGTACGCGGGACGCATCTCTCCCCACGCGAACCTGGGTTTCCAGTACAACGGGAGCTCCGTATTGGCTGGAAATCTAGGCACGGCCACTAGCGGTAAGTTGCCCAACGAATTCTTCTATTCGGGAGGCGTGGACATCGCTGTCAAGAGGCGGCTGACGTTAGCCGCTGATCTGGTCGGAACCCGTCTTTCCAGCGCGACCCGTATTCGCGAATCACCGTTTGTCGATATAGATGGAGTGGCCCATCCTGACATTCCGACAACCACGCTGTTCCGCGATCCGGTGAACATGATCGATATTTCCACTGGAGTGAAGTACAAGCCTTGGGGAAACCTGCTGCTGACCGCAAACGTGGCCTTTAAAGCAAACGACTCTGGACTACGAGCCAAGGTCATACCCTTGGGCGGCATTTCGTATAGCTTCTGACGTAGTCCGGGTCCTGATGCGTCTTGCCCGTCCACGCTTGAATTCGTAGTTTTAAGATCGAGTCCCCCGTTCAGGGCACGGGCTCTTTGGCCTTCATCAGAAAAGTGATCTCGTCCACTTTGTATGTGACCTTGCCCGCCGCTGCCGGAGTCGCGGGAATTTTGCCGGCCCGCACCGCGTCGAAGGCAACCACCAATCGTAGGAGTACCGAGGGGGACGCTACGGGAATGTTGTGCGCGCCGAGCACCGTCTTTACCTGCGGCGCCAGCGCAGCCAGCCGCCGGATCGAGGCGCGGTAGGCATCGAGGTCGGTCTCGGGACGAAACAGCCAGATGGGGGCAGGATAGTAAGTGTCACCGGTGAACAGCAGGCCATTCGCCCGATCGAGAAGAGAGATGGCATCGGGCGTGTGGCCGGGAGTAGCGATGATCTCCAACGCTCGGCCGCCCAAATCGATACGATCACCGTCATGGCGATAGGCCTCGATCTTCCAGGGCCGGGTCACATAGGTTCCCGGATCGAATCCCTTCGGCAGATTGCCGCAAATCTGATCGGGCGTGACTTCGGCTTGCGCATCTTCGCGCGAGCCTCGCGCATTCTGACGGGTGAAGTCGGTGTCCATGCCGTAGACCGTCTCGAACCGCCAGTTGTCGCCCACGTGATCGTTGTGGGTGTGCGAGTTAAGTACGACGACCGGCAGCCGGGTCAGTTCTGCTGTGACTTTCCTGATATCGCTGATTCCCATGCCGGTATCGAAGAGCAGTGCCCGCTTTTCGCCGACGATCAGATAGCTGATGATCTCTTCCGCCTGGTGCGGTTCGTAAATCGCGAAAACCGCAGGCGCCACTTTGTAGACCTCGAACCAGGGATCGCTAACCGGCACTCTCTCGAGATTGTTGTATTCCGGACGTGGGAGGGGACGGCACCATGCGGGAATCGTCGCGTCTGCAAACACGGCGGGTGCCGAGAGAACCACGCCGACGACCAGAGCGATGTGTGCCGTCTTGAACAATTGCGTGATAGATGCCATCGACGCAGAGCTTAATTCAGCAGTGAGAGAAGTCAAACACAAAAACTCTCCGTAAATGGTGCCACGATCCACGTAGGGGCCGGCGTCCCGCCCGCCCAGCCGGGCAAAGCCCGGCGGTTCTCAATCCGTTATCCAAGTCTGGTCAGCTACGGCCGTCCGCCCGGACGGGGCGCCCAGGTCTACGTGTGCGTCATCACATTGACATGAGCCGTGAATCTTGCCAGACTAGTTCACGGTCGTCCATCTCCTGAAGTAAGCCGCAAAGATGGAACTATTACTGAACCTCTTCTGGCTTGGCGTCGCCCTGCTCACCGTGGGGTTTTGGTGGCGTGACGCCCGCGGTGCCGGAAGCCAGTGCAGCGGCCGACGACTGAGTCAGTTGGTGGTTCTTTCCTGCGGACTGGTCCTGTTATTTCCCGTCGTTTCGGTGACTGACGACCTGCATCCTCTCCGTCCGGAGATGGAAGAATCCAATCGATCCAAGAAGATCAAGGGGACAGCCGACAACTCTTCCCAGCAGGCAGGGGTTTTCGGTCCAGTGCCGGCCCAGGTCGTTGCTTGCTTCTCGTTTGCTCCCCGCAGCAGAACCTGCGGCCAGGTCTTTGCCCAGCTTACCCCGGTTCCCAAATCAGCAGATCTTGGCGCCGGCGCCTGCCGTGCTCCTCCCGCCCTCGGCTAACCGCATCCGTCTTTACGGACCAGCGGCACGGTCAGTTTCTTCGACAACCTGAACATATTTGTTGGCCATCCGCTGTAGCGCCCCGGCCGCAGAGCGCTATCCAGTACTCTCAGCGATTTGGCCTTCATGCACGGAGTTCCACATGGGCAAGAAACCTACACAGGTCTGCTGTCAACCGAGGTGATTCCATGACCGGGCGACCGTTGTTTCGCTGCGTTGTGCCGCTGCTGGCCGTTGGCCTGGCCGGTTTCATCTCCTGCTCCAACGACACCAAGGCTGCGGCTACCAAGGCCGAAGTGACTCTGGAAGCGGGTGTCTACGACGTGGATCGCCCTGATCTGTTCAAGCTGGCGGAAGTCGCATCGCGCAACTTGCCCGATGTGCTGCGAGCCAACGGCAGCATCACTCCTGATGTGAACCGTACGATCCGGGTGACCTCTCTGGGCTCGGGCCGGGTGGTCGATCTGCGGGCGCGCCTGGGAGACCGCGTCAGCAAAGGTCAAGTCTTGCTGCGGATTTCCAGCCCTGACCTGGCAGCGGCGATGGCCGACTATCAGAAGGCGCGGGCGGACGAGGTCTTGTCGCAGAAAGCCCTGGAGCGGGCACAATTGCTGTATTCGCACGGTGCGCTGGCGCAGAAAGATCTGCAGGCGGCCCAGGACGCCGAAGACAAAGTCAAAATTGATTTACAGACTGCGGAGCAGCGCATCCGCATCCTCGGAGGCGATCCGGCTCAACCCGGCCCGCTGATCGAACTGCGCGCCCCTGTTTCCGGAACCATCGTCGAGCAGAACATTTCCGGCTTCGAAGGTGTAAAAAGCCTCGACAACACTCCCAACCTCTTCACCATCGCCGACCTGTCGACAGTGTGGGTCCTGTGTGACGTCTATGAGAATGATCTGGGCGTCGTGGGAATCGGCGATGCGGCGGAAATTCACCTGAATGCTTATCCGGACAAAGTCTTCCGCGGCGTGGTCCAGGATATTTCTCGGGTTCTTGATCCCGCCACGCGTTCCGCCAAGGTTCGTATGGTTCTGCGCAATCCCGATAGCTTGCTTCGTCCGGGAATGTTTGCTATCGCGACATTTCGCTCCCGCCGTATGCGTTCCCGCCTGGTGGTCCCTGCAAGCGCAATCATGCGCCTACAGGATCGGGACTGGATATTCCGGAAGGAAGGAGAGCGGCGGTTTCGGCGCGTCGAAGTGCACACCCTGGGAGAAGTCCCAGGCGGAATGGTGCAGATCGAGGGTGGCCCCGGGCCCGGTCTGAAAAATGGCGACCAGGTCATCGCCACTGCTCTTGATTTTTCCGCGGCCATGGCAGGGCAGGGCAAATGATCCGCTACCTGATCGATTTTGCGCTGCGCAATCGCATTTTGGTGCTCAGTCTGGCGGTTGTACTTTTCATCTGGGGCATGATTTCGTTCCACAACCTCCCCATCGAGGCATATCCGGATGTGGCCGACACCTATACCCAGATCATTACCCAGTGGTCCGGCCATGCGGCGGAGGAGGTCGAGCAGCAGATCACGGTGCCGCTGGAAGTGCAGTTGAATGGCGTGGCCCACATGACCCACCTGCGCTCCACCTCGCTGGCGGGCTTGTCGGTCATCACCATTATTTATGACGACGAGACTACAACCCTTAACGCCCGTCAGGAGGTCATCGATCGCCTCCAACAGATCACGCTGCCGCAGGGAGTGAATCCGTCTCTCGGTCCGGATTACAGCCCCACTGGCCAGATCATGTTCTACACGCTCCAGAGCACGAACCCGAAATACGACGTCATGGAGTTGAAGACGTTGAATGACTGGTTCGTCGTCAACCAGCTCAAGTCCGTGCCCAACATCGTGGATGTAAATCCTTTCGGCGGCCCGACTCGCGAGTATCAGGTGCAGATCGATCCCGGAAAACTGGTTTCGTATGGACTCTCGCTCAACCAGGTGGAGTCGGCGCTGGCCGCTAACAATACCAACGCGGGCGGCGGATTCATCGAGCGCGGACAGCAGGCCTTGAATGTTCGCACCGTAGGCCTGATGCAAACCACGGACGACATCGGGGCGACGGTAGTAAAGGTGCAGAATGGCGCGCCGATTCGGGTGCGTGATCTCGGCGCGGTGGCGCAGGCCCCCAAAGTCCGGCTAGGGCAGCTTGGTAAAACCATCCACCGCGAGGATGGTGTGGTGATCAACGACGACGATGTGGTTGAGGGAATCGCTCTCCTGCGCAAAGGGGCCGAAGCCGATGCAACGCTCGATGCGCTGCACGACAAGATCGAGAAACTAAACCATGGGATCTTGCCGCCAGGAGTGAAGCTGGTCCCTCATCTCGATCGCAGCGACCTGGTTCACTACACAACCCACACCGTGCTGCGCAACCTGACCGATGGCGTGCTGCTGGTCACTTTGATCCTGTTTTTATTTCTGGGCAACGTCCGGAGCGCCCTGATCGTAACTTTTACCATCCCATTCTCGCTGCTGTTTGCCGCCATTCTTTTGGATCTCAGCCACATTCCTGCCAACCTGCTTTCTCTGGGTGCGCTCGATTTCGGCATGGTGGTGGATGGCTCGGTGGTGATGGTTGAGAACATCCTGCGTCACGCCGAAACCGGGGGCAGCAAGAAACCATTCCTCCAGATGATCGCCACGGCGGCACACGAAGTGCAAAGGCCGGTATTCTTCGCCCGAATCATTATTATTGTTTCGTATCTTCCGATTTTCACCCTGCAACGGGTGGAAGGCCGGCTGTTCCGGCCTATGGCGTGGACGGTGGCCTTCGCCCTGCTCGGCGCGTTGTTGTTTGCCCTGCTCATCGCGCCCGTGCTGTGCAGCATGTTGTTCAAGCACGGCATCAAGGAGTGGCAAAATCCCGCGCTGCGTTTGCTTCAGGAAGGCTACAGCCGCACTGTCGACTGGTGCTTCGAGCACCTGAAATTCACGCTGGGCTCAGGCGTGGCGGCGTTCGCGTTGATGTTGTTCCTCGGCTTTAGCGGAATCATTGGGTCTGAATTTCTGCCCCACCTCGATGAAGGCGCCATCTGGGTTCGCGGCACCCTGGCTCCCAGCGCCGGTCCCAGCACGGGCATCGCGGTTTCGAACCGTGCGCGCCTCGTGCTCGCCCGTTTTCCCGAGGTCAAGCAGGTCGTCAGTCAGGTGGGGCGTCCGGACGATGGCAGCGATGCCAGCGGCTTCTACAACACGGAGTTCTTCGTCGACCTCCTGCCTCGTGCCCGGTGGAGGTCGGAGTTCAAGACGAAAGACGATCTGATCGCCGCCATGGACAAAGAGCTGAACAAGTTTCCCGGCGTTGACTGGAATTTTTCGCAGCCCATCTCCGATAACGTAGAAGAAGCGGTCAGCGGCGTGAAAGGGGAACTGGCAGTCAAACTCTTCGGCACTGACCTCAAAGTGCTGGAGGCCAAGGCCAACGAAATCCAGGACGTCATGAGCAGGATCCCGGGCGTGGCTGACCTGGGAACCTTTCAGGTGCGGGGCCAGCCCAACGTCAACATGGTGGTGGATCGCGCCGCCGCCGACCGTTTCGGCATCAACGTCAGCGACGTGCAGGACGCCGTCGAAACGGCGGTTGGCGGCAAAGCCGTAAGCCAGATACTGATCGGGGAACAGCGCTACGACCTGACCGTCCGCTACCAGCCGTCCTTCCGCAGTACGGTGGAAGACATTGCGAACATCCGAATTCTGGCCCCATCGGGCGAGCGGGTCTCGCTGGGGCAACTCTGCGAGGTCAAGCTGGAGGACGGAGCCTCGACGATTTACCGCGAGGGCAATTCGCGGTACATCGCCATCAAGTACAGCGTGCGCGGACGCGACCTGGGAAGTACAGTGCGCCAGGCGATCGAAGAAGTAGGGCGGAAAGTCCAACTGCCGGAACAGTATCACCTGGACTGGACCGGGGAATACGAGAGCCAGCAGCGCGCGAATCGGCGTCTGGGCGTAATCGTTCCCATCACGATTCTGTTGATGTCGTTCATTCTCTACTCCGCATTCGACTCGTGGAAATGGGTTGGCCTGATCCTGGCGGTTGTGGCGCTTTCTCCGCTGGGGGGATTTCTGAGCCTGCTGGTGACGGGCACCCATTTTTCAGTGTCTTCAGGGCTCGGATTTCTGGCCCTGATCGGAGTCTCCGTCGAAATCGGGGTAATCATGGTGGAATACATCAACCAGCTCCGCACCCGTGGCATGAATCCGCGCGAGGCCGCCAAAGAAGGCGCAGCACTTCGCCTGCGCCCGATCATGATGACCATGCTGGTAGCTACGCTGGGCCTTTTACCCGCGGCCCTTTCCCACGATATCGGGTCCGATTCGCAGCGACCCTTCGCTATCGTCATCGTCGGCGGGCTCATCGTCGAGTTGATCATCAGCGTCGTGATGTTGCCCGCGCTCTATGTATTCTGGGCGCGCCCCAGCGACAAGCTGCCAGCGCCGGAGATGGGTTTTATCGAGGAAGGCGAACACGTCGATTGATCTGCGGGGTCTCTGACCGAGGCAGGGTGAAGTAATTTGCCCGCAAAGCGCAGGATTCTGCGACTGCGTTGAGCAATCGAGAACGGAGCGATCGGCTCCCAACCGGACTGTCGGGATGTCCGTCCTCCATCGAAGCAAGGGGTTTGCGTCCGTTCTCAACTTCGAATGCAGTCGATCACCACAGTGGCATCAAAAGTGCGATGCTCGGTTCGGGTACGAAGCGGTGACTCGTGCCCACCTCCCCCTCCAATTTTCCGGGAGGCTCTTCGTGCGACGCGACGACTTGCTGAAGCCCGATGTGATGAGCGAAGTCATACTCCTGGGCGCTGGCGCGTTGGTCTTCGCGATCCTGATTCTGATCCTCTTCGTAGTTCTTACTAAAGCCGCTGCGCCAGTCTGAAACAAAGCTACGCTCCTTTCAGGATTTGGCGGCGTCCTGGCCGGCAGGTTCACGCTTGCATCTGTGTTCGGCGAATTGGACGCGAAGACTTTCCTGCGCGTCGGCCACCCTCCTGAGAGCGGTCATCGGAACCGCAAACTGACGATCACAAAATGTGCAGACTCCGGCTGCGGGGACTGTGCCTATCCACTTGACGACCCTAAGATTGCGTTTCTCCAGAGTCAGGCGGGCTCCTTTCTTACTTGCAAACCTTTGTTTATGTGACAGTTAGCGTATGGCGGCGACCCACGCAAGAAAAAAATAAAAAAAAGCTTGCAAGTTATATAGTGTTGTAGTTAACTATAACACTAGAAATGATCAGGGTGTGCTTGCACAGATATGCGAACTCTGATCGGAAGCGAAAAAGCTGAGGAGGATCAAAATGAAATCCCTTCGTTTAATGCTGTCCGTTGTTCTGATCGCACTCTCCACTCTGGCTTTCGCGCAACCCGAGGCGCAAAAGTCTTTCGACCAACTGAAAACTCTGGCGGGTTCCTGGGAAGGCCTGGTTGCGGGCACCGGGACTCCGATTGACGGCAAGGTTGTACAGGCTACGCTGCGCGTGACTTCCATGGGTAACGCGCTCATGCATGAAATGCGAGGAGCCGGAAGGCCCGACGATCCGATCACCATGTTTTATCTGGACGGCGACCGCTTGCTTCTGACCCATTATTGCGACGCCGGAAACCGGCCTCGCATGACGGGCAAGATGTCGCCGGACGGGAAGACTGTGGAATTCGAGTTCCTTGATGTTGCCGGCAGCACCGAGTACGGACACATGCACCACGCGGTCTTCACCCTGGTCGATGCCAACCATCACAGCGAGGATTGGACTTTCATGGAAGGTGATAAACCGGTGCACGCACATTTTGAGCTGCAGCGGACGAAGTGACCCTGGTTTGCGAGCGTCAGAGCTCGCAGGCGTCGTCCTGAGGAGAGCTTTAGCTCGACGAAGGATCTCAGCAGAGTCTCTCTGGCAAGCGCTATCTGGAACCCATAATGGACCGTGAGTGGAACGACAGTCAGCCGATTTACCGCCAGCTTCGCGACCGCGTCGTCGCCATGATACTCGACGGCGTGCTCAAAGAGGGCGATCCGCTGCCATCAGTGCGCAATGTTGCGGCCGAATATCGGGTGAATCCGCTCACGGTCCTGAAGGGCTATCAACAACTGGTCGACGAGCAACTGGTCGAGAGCAGGCGTGGTCGCGGCATGTTCATCAATTCCGGTGCACGAGATCTGTTGCTGCAGGGCGAACGCCAGAAGTTTCTTTCGGAAGAGTGGCCCAGGGTCCAGGCCAACATTCAGCGGCTAGGCCTGAAAGCGGAGGAATTGCTGAAAGCTGTCGCCGCCCCCACCCGCCGGTCCACGGATGATGCAGAGGAGGCCTCGAAGTCATGACAGTCATCGAAGCCCGCGGCCTGCGCAAGGCCTTCGGCAAAACCATCGCGCTGGATGGCGTCAATTTGCGAGTCCAGGAGGGCCGCATTCTCGGCCTCATCGGTCCCAACGGCGCCGGCAAGAGCACCGCACTGAACGCGATCCTCGGCCTCACCCGTTATCAGGGAGAACTGAAGGTGCTGGGGCGCGACCCCTGGAGCGATCGCGATCAGCTCATGTGCGATGTCTGCTTCATCGCCGATGTTGCCACACTGCCGCGCTGGTTGCGGGTTCCGCAGGCCCTTGATTACGTTGCCGGCGTGCATCCGCGATTCGATCGCGCCAAGGCGGAAGGCTTTCTTGCCCGGACCACCATCCCGCGCACCGCCAAGATAAGGGAATTGTCGAAAGGCATGGTAGTCCAGCTTCACCTTGCTCTGGTCATGGCCATTGACGCGAAATTGCTGGTGCTGGATGAGCCGACGCTTGGCCTGGACATCCTCTACCGCAAGCAGTTCTACGATTCGCTGCTGAACGACTATTACGATCGCAGCCGCACCATCGTGGTGACGACGCATCAGGTTGAAGAGCTCGAGCACGTCCTCACCGACCTCATGTTCATCAATCGCGGCCGCATCGTACTGGAGTGCAGCATGGAGGAACTCGAATCGCGCTATCTGGAAGTGATCGTGCGTCCCGAACAGCTGGCCGCAGCACGGGCGCTCAAACCGATGAACGAGCGCCAGCTGCTCGGCCGCAGCATCCTGCTGTTTGATCTGAAGCTCAATCAGGTCGATCGTCAAAAACTCACAGCGATCGGTGACGTGGGCACGCCCGGCATCGCGGACCTGTTCGTGGCCGTGATGGGAAATATTCCGGGCAATCAGGCAGGCCAGGCGCCGGGTAAAGATGCGGGTAATCATTCGGGTAATGATCAAGGAGCGGCTCGATGAATACGGAATCGAACCCCATGCCCGAGTCTCCACGCGACTCGCAGAGAAACGAATCGCAGGGAATCGCCCCGGCGGTTTTATTGGAGACTCGTCCTTTGTACTGGTCTGTGCGCCGCGAATTGTGGGAGTACCGTTCGATCTATATCGCGCCGATGGCTGCGGGTGTCGTCTATCTGCTCGGCTTCATGATCAGCCTGATTTGGCTGCCGCGCAGCATGCGTGAACTGGCGGCGCAGCACCCGATGAATCAGCAAGTCGTGCTCGCCATGCCCTATAGCCACGCAGCCATGCTGCTCATGGTGACCGCGTTTATCGTTGGGATCTTCTACTCGCTCGACGCGCTGCACGGCGAGCGTCGCGATCGCAGCATCCTGTTCTGGAAGTCGCTGCCGGTCTCCGATCTCACGACAGTGCTCTCAAAAGCCAGCATCCCGCTCGTGGTTCTGCCGTTGCTCGTCTTCGCGATCGCCGTCCCGCTGCAACTCGTCATGCGACTGCTGGCCACCGCGGTTTTGTTGCTGGGCGGTAGAGGTGCCTCCACGCTCTGGACCCAGTTGCCCTTGTTCCAGTTGCAATTGGTGCTGCTCTACAGTCTGACCGTGATTGCGCTCTGGCATGCGCCACTCTACGGCTGGCTGCTGCTGGTCTCAGGCTGGGCGCGGCGCGCGCCATTTCTATGGGCGGTCTTGCCGCTGCTTGCTATCGGCGTCTTCGAGTGGATTGCGTTCCGCACTTCGTATTTCGGCTCCCTGCTGCACTACCGCTTGGGTGGATTCATAGCGGCTGCTTTCGACCTCAAGGACAAGAATGGCGTCGCCATCGATGCGCATTTCATCCCGCTGGCGCAACTCGCTCCAGGCAGGTTCCTGAGCAGCCCGGGCCTGTGGATCGGCCTGATCGTCGCGGCGGCATTACTCGCCGCAGCGGTCCGGCTGCGCCGCTATCGTGAGCCGATCTGATGCGATGTGCGCTTGATGGAATGTCCGCATAAGGAGAAGAGGGTATGAGCACAGCAATGGTGATGGAACGGATTGCAGGAGTGTCGCCGCGCCTTAAGGCCCGAATTGCCGGTATCAGCTACCTGGTTTGCGGGATCGCGTACTCATTTGCCGATGGTTCGGTTCGCGGCAACCTTGTTGTCGTTGGGGACGCCGCGGCTACAGCGCACAACATTCTGGCGCACGAAACGCTGTATCGCCTGGGTTTCGCAGCCGAGCTGATCTCGGCCGTGGGTTACATCACGGTGACGCTGCTCCTGTATGACATGTTCAGGCCGGTGAACCGGAGCATCTCTCTGCTGGCGGGATTCTTCAGCCTCACCGGATGCACCATTCAGGCTTTCAGCACTCTCTTCCATCTCGCACCCCTGGTCATCCTGGGAGGCGAACAGTACCTGAACGTATTCAGGACGGAACAGTTGCAGGCGTTGGCGCTCATGTTTCTTAACTTGCGCGCTCAGACATCCAGCATCTACATGGTGTTTTTCGGGTGGTATTGCCTCCTGATCGGTTACCTCATCTTCAGGTCGACATTTCTGCCTCGGATTCTGGGCGTGTTTATGGCCATCGCCGGCTTGTCTTACCAGATATTTCTGTCACCGCCGTTGGCAACCTACCTGTTCCCGTACGTTGTGAAACCCGCCGGCGTTCTCGGTGAACTGTCGCTCATTCTGTGGTTGCTCGTGATGGGCGTGAACAATCAACGATGGCGGGAGCAGGCCGTGGCGGCGGAGGCCTACGCATGAATGCCGCAATCTGCGGAATAAAGCTTGGGAAATAACATTAATCTCAATGAAATTCGTGACTCAAACAGCAAAGGTCTAATTCGATGTTCAGGAGGCTGTATGGAAACCCTCAGTAGTGTTGGCTGCTCAGCGATTCAATGTACTTCTCTCTCACCCAGTGCTCCGATTTGGCAGGACGTGCTGGCACAGGCGATGACTGGCGAACTAGTCGCCGCGATGAACTACACCTCTTTAGCGGAGATATGTGACGATCCTGATGAGGTAGCCGATGCACTGGAGCATGCCGAAGGGGAACGTGGGCATGCGGCCGCATTCGCTGCCGAGGGCCGCAAGATCGGAGTGGACGTCCCCAATAACGTCGACGCCAAGCACTGGAAGCGGCTTCGAGAAGCATTCATGCGCTGTATCGCCGAGCGTGACTTTATAGGCTGCCTGATCGTTCAGGAGATCATGCTGGAATCATTCGCCGTTGCCAGCTATGCACGCATCGGAAAGGTGGCGCTGGGAAGCCTTGGCCAGACCTTTGCCCGCATCGCCGCCGAGGAAGAGGGGCACGTGGATCATGCCATGTCCATTCTCAGAACGGAGCGAGCCCTGGATCCGCAGCGCTTCGACGCCAAGGTGTACCGGCTGCATCTTGATGTGATGACCACCCTGGCGAAGATGCTGGCGAAGGAATGCAAGGATGGACACTGCGAAGTGTGTCACGCGAGCTGCGTGAAGCCGTCACTGTTCGATATCAGCTTGAGTGCGGCCGAGCTTCGCGGAGCATCTCTGCGACAGTACCTGAAGACGCTGGACATGCTGGGCCTGCCCGGGGAGGTAACACTTGCCTGGACGACTCAGTTGCCAGTGTAGCCGCAGCTCGGGCAGCAAATACGTTTCGTATTTGTCTTTTCGTACATGTTCCTTTTCTACATACGTCTTGTATCAGAGTCTGCCTTCAGGCATACCGTAATCGCAGGTGGTGAATGCGCCTTCAGGCGCTGGTTTTGGGCGCTGGGGGTTTCAACTCGGACGTAGACTATGGATATCGATTTCGCGCTGATCGGACATCAGGAGAGTTGGACAGCGGCGGCGGACGTGCTTGCTGTTCTGAGTGGACCGGAGCGCCCGCGTCTGCCGGACGACGAGATCAAAGACATCCTTCCCTGGATTCCGCCCAGAGCAGTCTGCCATGTCGAGGTCGGCTCGATCGTCAATAAGAGCACCGTTGGAGCAACCGCCCGCGGTCTCTACATCGACTCTTTCATTCCTCCCGATCGTCTGGAAGCCGCCTACGTGCACGAGAACATCGCTCGGGTTCGAGACGCGGCGGCCTGCGCGATCAATGCAGGAGCGAAGATCGTGAGTCTCGGCGGATTCAGCTCCATTCTGATCGAGGGCAATTTTGATCAGCTTCCGGAAAGACACGACACCGTCTTCACCACAGGCAATACGTTGACTGTTGGTTTCATCGTTCAGGGCATCAGGAAGATGTGTGCGCTGGAAGGCCGGAACCTCCGCAGATCAACCTTGCTCATCGTCGGAGCAACTGGAGATGTGGGCTCCGGCTGCGCTCGTTGTTTGGCCCCCCAGGTGAAGCGAGTGCTGCTCAGCGCGCGCAACCTGGAGCGACTGCGCAGGCTTGCCGCGGAGTTGCAAGGCAATGGAGTTCAAGTGGAGATCGCGACTGATCTTCTAGAGAAGGACGTCCAAAGATTCTCCGCCGAGGCTGACATCGTGATCTGCGCGGCGAGTCTGGCGTCTCCCTCACTTCTGTTGGGAAGGACCGCGCCCGACGCAATCGTTTGCGATGCGGGCTACCCGAAGAATCTCTCGCCGAGCGCACAGATGCCTGGCGCCAGAATCTTCTTCGGGGGTCTGGGACAGATCACAGGAGGATTGAGATTCGCGCCGGATTTTCATGGAATTCTGAACCGGCACCCGTTCCCTGATGTGGTCCACGGGTGTCTGCTGGAAGGCATGGCGCTTGCTCTGGAGGGCCGGTTCGAGCCCTTCTCGCAGGGAAGGGGGTTCATTACTCCGAAGCGGGTCGAGGAAATTGAGACAATTGCTGCACGGCACGGCATCTATCTCGCGCCACTTTACAACGCCGACGGCCCAGTGGAAGGCAGCCTCAGCTTGCCTTCGACAATTGGCGAAATGGTTCCGATGTCGCAACCTTATGCCCAAGCGCGTTACCGGTATGGTTATCTTCCTTACTGAATACCTTGGCGGTCACCCATAAACCGGAGAACGTAATGGCTAACAGCATGACCTGCTCCCATGCACTCAACATCGAGGCATTGCCCATGAGAGTAAGTCCGGCAAAACAAAAAAACAGATGCGCGCAGAAAACCTGCAACGATGCCTGGCCCATTTGCACCAGCGGGCGAACCGACAGCTTCCTGAGGACGGACGGAAAATGAATCAGCAAGGCCGCGATAGCGGCAAAGTTGATTAGCCGGACCACGCCCAGGTGCCACTTGTCGAAACAGACCTCGAAAATTCCCAGCTCCACGCCATTGCCTACGGCATAGCGCATGACCAGCAACACGGGGGCGATGATGGCGGCGGGTGCCAGGATCCGCCTGGCCCAATCCTGTACCGGCAAGTCATCTCTTACCCAGCGTGCACCGAACCAGAGCCCGAGCACCCACAGGAATTGCCATCCCCAGAGGTCAAACGATCCCATTTCATTCAAGGGAATCCGCAAACCAACGGTATGCACCAGCAGCCCATAGACCGCTTCCCGCAGCCCGAACTGGGCGCCAAGCCACAGCAGGAGAGACCCACACAGAATCCACTTCCAGCCTCTTCTTAATCCGGTGGCGAGAACGAAGGGTGTGGAAAACAGGAAGATAATGTACATCGGCAGAATATCCAGCAGAGGCGGACGATAGATGAGAAGTGCCGAGTCGATGATCGCGTGTCTTGCTCCCGCCATAAAGTAATAGTCCAGCAAATAGTGCAGGTGAGGACGGTTCCCTCCGGCCGAGATGGGGACAGCCACCAGAAACGCGAATGCCAGTAGCGCGGCGTGGTAACCGTAGAGACGCAACGTGCGTAGCCACAATTTACGTTTCATTACATTGCTGCCGTGACGCAACGCCAGCCGAGAGTAGATGAGCCCGGTAAACAGCGCTGAGAAGAAGATGAAACCCTCGGCCGAGGAGACGAACCCGACGGTCTGATTGGCCAAGGCACTGGCGTTGGTCGGGAGGTGCGTGAGCGTCATCCACACCAGCATCAATCCCCGTGCGGCATCCAGTTCCGGTTGACGTCGAGTTGCCATCCCACCTTAGATTCAGGTTTAGGGCAAAGGGTGGCCACTACCGGCCATCCCTGCACAGCAATTGCGATCCGGTCTGCTGACATGCATCTGCGGTCATTGTGGAAGTTGCTGGAGCGCTTTTTGAGCCTGCGCATGATCGGGATGTTGCTTGAGAAGCTCCAGCAGCACGGTGCGAGCTTTCTCCGGCATACCTTCCAGCGCATAAACCTGCGCGAGATCCATGTAGCAGCGGCTGAATCCGGGCGCCACCCGGATGCACTCCTCGAAACTTGCCACCGCTTCATCAACCCGCTGCGTGCGCATGTAAAGGATACCCAGATTATTGAGGGCTTCCGGGTAATCGGGGCGGAACTGCAATGCCTTCTTTAGAAATTGGTAGGCTCGTTCGGTGTCATCGTTTTGAGCGAAGACCATGCCCAGACTGTAATTCGCTTCCGGATCATCGGGCTTCAGCTTCAAGGCTCGTTCCAGGGTCTTGCGGGCCTCATCCCAATTTTGCAACTGCCGGTACGCGGCCCCCAGATTGTCGAGAGCGACCACGTGCTCTGGATCCAGCCGCAGGGCTTCCTGAAAATCCAATATTGCCTCAGGCATTTTCCCCTCGCGTGCGGCCAGAATGCCCAGGTTGTTCCAGGCGTTGGTCAGAGTCTTGGGATAGTTGGTCTTGAGCTTTACCGCGCGTGCAAAGCTTTCTCTCGCTTCGCTGTTCTTTTCTTGTTTCAGATAAACGCTGCCCAGGCCATAGAGGGCCTCGGCGTTTGCGGGATCATCTTTCAAGGCCAGCTGGAACGAGGCCTCGGCTTGATCGTAGTATCCGTGCTGGAAGTAGGCCGAGCCATATCCGTAGTAATTCCGCTGGAACTCCAGGCCCCCGCTCATGCCGGGAAAAGGCAACGCCAGTGCCAATCGCTGGATGTCGGTCTGGGGGATAACGCGATGATCTTGTTCGAGGTGCTCCGGATGGATCGGCCCCTGATACAGCTTGACGATGTCCCCGTTGGCATCAATCAGGAATGACGTGGGAAGCCTCATATCGCGGTGACGGTCAAACAGGTACCGGTAAAGGATGTTGTAAACACTGGCCACGTCCTCCGAGCCGAGGAGGATGGGGAATGAGGATGAGAGAGAACGCGTCTGCTCTCGTAGCTTTTCCGGGTCAGCAGGGTCGTCGACGTTCACCGTGAGTAACTGGAGTCCCTGGGCCGCCCAGCGCTTGTGAGCCTGGTTGAGACTGTTCAATTCCTCCTTGCAGGCGGGCGAGGCGGTGGTCGAGAAATTCAACAGCAGCGACTCGCCGCGAAATGATGCCAGGGTATGGGCGTGTCCTGCCAGGTCGGGTAAAGAAAAGTTGGGCGCGGAAACCGGCACCAGTAGCCAGGTTTCAGGGTCCACCGGCAGCGGCTCTGGCTTCATCGATTGGGGAACAGCGCCGGTGGCGTGCAGGCCTGGGGGACTGGGCTGGAAGGCTTCAAAGCGGGACGGCTGGGAGCCCTCTTCTACCCAGACCCGGTGGTTAAGAGGAAGGTCGTTGATTTCCTGCACCAACCCGCTCGGCCAGCGGATGGATGCCCGGACCGCGCGTTTGGCCCCGCCCAGTCCGAAGAATACTTCCTTGCTATGCTGGGATATAAATCCTGATCCGGCCTGCAAACTTCGAGTCTGGCGTCCGGACTCAGTTTCGATGGTGACCACAGCGCCGATCGCATCGCGGTTGCTCTTGGTACCAAGGAGGCGGAAAGAGATCGACGGCGGAAGGTTCTTCATCACGTTCTTCAAGACACGCAACTGCGGGCCGTTGCGACTTTTTAGAAACACTTCCTGCCGGCCGTCGTGA
>CAZGSU010000125.1:0-12338 GCA_964528615.1 uncultured Acidobacteriaceae bacterium
GGTTCGGGCCGCATGTGGGTATTCAGTGAGAGATATGGCGTACCCAGCAATGGCGCCCGGGTGGCGGTGACCGGGCGTATCGAGCAGGGTTTCAGCTTCGGTGGCCGCAGCTTCTCTACCATCATGCGGGAAACCGAGCGGCGCCACTGAAGGCCTCACCACTTCGGATTTCATCCTCGTCCGCCACGAACCACGTAGGGGCGGACGCCCCTTCGACTCGGCAGGCTCTTCCGCCCAGCCGAGCGCAGCCCGGCAGCGGTTTTGTCGTTTCAAAAATGGTTTGCCATTCCGGGAATAATCACGACGAGCTGCGCTCGTTCGCCCGGACGAGGGCGTCCGGGCCACACGTGGGCCTCATGCTTGACTATCTAGAATTTGCTATTAGTTCTGCCGCGGAGGGTTGGCGAGCGGCATTTGATCTGGAACTGCCTGCGATTCCCGCATTTCCAGCTTCATCTGACGGAGGTTGGTGGCTTCGGCTGGGTCCATTCCGGCCTTCAGGTCGGATTTCTCCACGAAGTAACGCCAGCCAGCGTGACGATCTTCCGAGCTTTGTCCGGTTTCAAAGTGCTTGACCCGGATCTCGGCGTTTTCCTTGCCCTTGATTACCAGCACCACTCCACCAGACTCGTAAGTCCGGATGTTGTGGCGAATGATGGCATATGAAGCTTTCGATTCGTCGCGTGTCAGAGACACCCCGCTGATGACCGGTGAGATATTTCGTTGGATTGTCAGAGAACGTGCCCGCCCCGTTGGTTTCCGCGACGGGCACGTTTTCTATCGAGAGTTGCCGCTTAGCTTACAGCGGACGGACGTTCTCAGCTTGCCAGCCCTTTGGCCCCTTGGTCACATCGAACTCCACACTCTGGCCCTCCTGCAAGCTGCGGAAGCCGCCTGCCTGGATCGCCGAGACGTGCACAAATACATCTTCGCCACTCTGACGGCTGATAAAGCCGTACCCTTTGGCGTCGTTAAACCACTTTACTGTTCCTTGTTCTGCCATTTTGTTACTGTTTCCTTTTCAATCGATTTACGCTGTGAGATCGGAGGTACTAAGGGCGGTTCAAGCTGGTATGCAAGAAGCTGCTCAACAACCGATTCTAATCAAACGCAGTTTTAGTTTAGCAGAAAATGCCTCATTTAGGGTGATAAATCGGCTTCAGGCTTAAGCCGCAGGTACCTTGGGTAACGTTCCCGCCTTTGAGCACTGGCCTTTAAAGCTTTCAACCGCAGAGGACGCCGAGACTTAAACAAGGAACGCCGAGAAGGGCTTCTTGCTGCTTTCAGGTTTCCTGGAGTTTCGAATCAGCGGTGCCAGCTTCCTTAATCACAGTATTTTCTCTTAGTTCCGCGGTGACCAGGTATAATGAGAGAAAGTACTTAACCACGAAGACACATCGCAACCCTACCCTGCGCCTTCGCGATTGAGAGAAGTCGTTTCCCGGTAAGGCTCGTCGTTCCCCAGCCACCAGGCACCGCCTTCACTGGATGCAGAAACACTTCGCAAGCGTTCGCGCGTGACCAGCGTCGAGAATACTCTCGGGCGTCATGTAGAAAGCATGGAGGAGCACAGCGATGTCACAGTTCAACGGAGACAAGGCCCGGTTCAACCGGGAGCGAAAACAGAACATCCAGCGACGCAAGCGCGCTCGGGCGCTGATCCAGGCGGCTGCAGCGGGCAGCCATCCGGATGCGGGAAAGAAACCGCAAGGCGTCTCTGATGCCGCCAAGGGGCGGGCGTGAGCAGGATACCTGGTGCTTTCGCCAATCCTGCAGTGGTGAGAAAGCGCGTGCTTCTGGTTGACACCTACGCCACCAAGCGTGACCTGCGATCCAAGATCATGCGCAAGCTTGGAGTGGACGTGGATTGCGCCGCTGACATCACCCAAGCGCGGGCGATGTGGCAAGCCGACTCCTACAGCCTGGTTCTGGTTGACGTGCATAACGACGCCGTCAACGTACAGGAGTTCTGTGACGAAGTAAGAAGCGCCAAGCCGCCGCAGAGCATAGCGTTTCTGGTGGGCAAGCCCGGCTACCTGGCGGGATCTCCTATGTCCGATGACGGAGTGGCGCGGCCCGCGCGAGACACCCACGGCGCCTGGGGTGAGACGGTAATTGCCATGTATGCCAACGCCTGCGTGGCGTTGCCGCGGCGGTACGGATTTCAGGAAGCTTCCTGGCGAATTGCCGCCACCCGCTCGCTGAAAGATCCTCGTCCCAGTGATGCGATCGCGGTGAAGAAGCATCCGCAGTTTTCCTGGGTAGACGCGGTGAACCAGCACACGGAAAAACCCGCGTCCTGAAATTGAGTTACACTTTATCTTGATCTTGCACTCGATCTTGCACCTGCACTTTGCGTCATCGGCCCATGCACTAAGAGAGTCTGAAGCAAGAGGATCTATATGAAGAAGCTGTTTGTCGGCAACATCCCCCACAGCACTACAGAAGCTGAGTTGCGGACGCTGTTCGAACCCCACGGGGCCATCGAGCAAGTCAGCATCGTGACCGATCGTGACACCGGCCGTTCGCGCGGCTTTGCATTTGTCGAAATGACGGACTCCGCCGAGGCCGAAAAGGCGATTGCGGCACTCAACGGCAAGGAACTCGGTGGACGCGCCTTGAACATTAACGAAGCTCGTCCCAAGACCGATCGCGGCGGCCCCCCGCGCGGTGGTCGTCCGGGCGGAGGTGGTGGGCGTCCCGGCGGTGGTGGACGTTCGAGCGGAGGCGGTGGACGTGACGACTATCAGGGTCACGCACGCCAACCTCGGGAGCCTCGCTGGTAAGTAGAAATATCCGGTAGCTCGATGCAGGGTTAAAAGCACCGATCTGCCGAAGCAAAGATTTGCCAAAAAAATGTCACTTGGAGGTGTCTATGTCTGGTCGAGGCCGTTCCAGCTTCACCAAGCGTCAGAAAGAACGCTCACGGCAGGAAAAACAGAAGGAAAAGGCCGAGCGCAAGGTTCAGCGACGATCGGAAAAGCCCGTGGGTGGATCGGACGAACTAACTCCTGAAGACTTCGCGGCGGCGGCGGAACAGTGGGCCCTGCCCGGAGAAACGGCTTTGGAAGAGTAGGCAGAGAGACTTCGAATCGGAAGGCAAAGCGCGGCTTCAGACCGCGCTTTTTTCGTTGGCCCGCAGTCCATGCGCCCGTCGTTTCTGCGCCATTAATCCTGCGGCTGGCCTGCCCTGAGCCGGCTCGCCTGTTCGCAAAAAAGAACCCTTCCATCACCCACTAAAGTCTAAACATGACAGTGAGTTCTTCTCCGACACCGAAACCCAAGACGGCCATGACCACGCAGCGGTTGCGCACGGTGCTGCCCGCCGTCTGGGAATTGATGCGCCCGCGCCGGGGCCTCCTGGCCCTGGGCTTCCTTTTGATGGTGGTGAACCGGGTGTCGGGGCTGGTGCTTCCCTACTCCACCAAATTCCTGATCGACAGCGTCATCGCCAAACATCACATCGAATTGTTGCGGCGGCTGGTGTCGGTGGTTTTGCTGGCTACCGTCATTCAAGGCATTACATCGTTTGCGCTTACCCAGCTGTTGTCGAAAGCAGCCCAGCGCCTGATCGCGGAGCTGCGTCAGAGAGTGCAGGCGCACATCTCGCATCTGTCGGTCGCATTTTACGACTCCAACAAGACCGGCACGCTGGTGTCGCGGATCATGAGCGATGTGGAAGGCGTTCGCAATCTGCTGGGGACAGGCCTGGTCGATCTTGCCGGCGGCCTGCTGACGTCGGGGATCGCCATGGTAGTGCTGTTTCGCATCAGTCCGGTGATGACCGTGCTGGCCTTCAGTTTTCTGCTGTGCTTTGCTATCGCGCTGAGCAAAGCTTTCAGCACCATCCGACCAATCTTCCGGCAGCGTGGCAAAATCAACGCCGAGGTCACCGGCCGCCTGGCCGAGTCTCTGGGCGGAGTGCGTGTGATCAAGGGATACCACGCCGAGGAATGCGAAGAAGCGGTTTTTGCCACCGGAGTGCAGCGACTGCTGGATAACGTGATGCGCACTCTCACCGCCACCTCCGTCATGAGTCTTTCTGCAAGCGTGCTGATGGGAGTGGTGGGAGCGATCATCATGTACGTGGGCGCCCACCAGATCATGGCAGGCACGCTCACCATCGGCAGCTTCTTTACCTACACACTTTTTCTCGGATTTCTGGTCGCGCCCATCGTGCAAATTGTTTCCATCGGAACGCAGCTCACTGAAGCTCTCGCCGGTCTGGAGCGCACGCAGGAGATTCTGCATGAACGTCCAGAAGATCAGGATCCGAAACGCACAGTAACGTTGCCGGATATTTACGGCAAAGTGGAATTCGACCATGTCAGCTTCAGCTACGATGGCAGCCGGACCGTTTTACACGATGTGAGTTTCCGGGCTGAGCCGGGAACGGTGACGGCGCTGGTTGGGTCTTCCGGTTCCGGCAAGTCGACCATCATCGGTTTGATCTCAGCTTTTTATGTGCCCACAGACGGGAAAGTACTGGTTGATGAAGTGGACCTCAGCACGGTGAGACTCGATTCCTATCGCACGCGTCTGGGCGTGGTACTGCAGGAGTCCTTCCTGTTTGACGGCACGATTCGCGAGAATGTGGCCTTCTCACGGCCCAGCGCGAGTGAAGAGGACATCATGCGCGCCTGCCGCATTGCCCGCGTGGACGAGTTTGCCGAAAGCTTCCCGGAGAAATATGACACCATCGTGGGCGAACGCGGAGTCAAGCTTTCCGGAGGACAGCGGCAAAGAATCTCCATCGCGCGCGCCATCCTAGCCGAGCCGCGCATCTTAATTCTTGATGAGGCTACGTCGAGCCTCGACTCCGAATCGGAAGAGATGATCCAGCACGGGCTTTCGTATCTCATGCAGGGCCGCACTACGTTTGTGATTGCACACAGACTTTCCACCATCCGGCGCGCCGACCAGATTCTGGTGGTCGAACAGGGGCAGATCGTGGAGCGTGGCACTCACGAGGCGCTCTACTCCATGCAGGGCCGCTATTTCGATCTCTACACCAAACAGCAGGGCTTGCAAAACAACCTGTTCCTGGCACCGGGCGAGGGCGATGCTGCGATTGTCCCTTCTGGGGATGGCAGTCCCGGAAAAAATGGTGAGGGAGAGGTGAGTCCGGCCGATGCTTTGCGTCTAATAAGGGGAGAGGTTCGCTAGGGTGCTGAGCCCATGCAAGCACATTGTCATCCCGACCAGAGCGATGGGAAGCGAGCGCAGTGGAGGGAGCTGGGTTTGGCGGTGCGGAGCGCATCCTGGTAGAAGTGGCCCTAAAAGCTTAAACCGCAAAGAGCGCAAAGGACGCAAAGAACGCCAGCAATAGACCGCACATGACCGTCACCGCCGACCAATCAAGTCATCCGAACGGCTCCGCCGCTATCAACATCGTCGATCTCCACCGTCATTACCAGATGGGAGAAACTGTGATACGGGCCGTGGACGGCGTTTCGCTGCAGGTACGCTCGGGCGAATTTGTCGCCCTGCTGGGCAGTTCTGGGTCGGGCAAGTCGTCGTTGCTGAATCTGATCGCCGGCCTGGATCGCCCCACCTCGGGAGCTGTGATCATCGAGGACAAAGACCTCGCCCAACTTTCTCGTGAAGATCTGGCCAGGCACCGCCTGCGCACGGTAGGCATGGTCTTCCAATCGTTCAACCTGGTGTCACGAATGACGCTGGCGGAAAATGTTGAATTGCCGCTGCGTTTTGCGGAGGTGGACCGCGGGCAGCGCGGCGCGCTCACACGGAAAGCTCTGGAACGTGTCGGCCTGGGTGCCCGCGTCACTCATCGTCCCAGTGAGCTTTCCGGCGGTGAACAGCAGCGGGCGGCCTTGGCGCGAGCCTTGATCAATCAGCCGAAACTTCTCTTGGCCGACGAGCCCACCGGTAATCTCGACAGTCATACCGGCACCGAAATCATGAATTTTATCCGCGAGTTCAATGAATCCCTGGGAATGACAATTGTGATGGTCACCCATGAGCGGGCTCTGGCCGAGCGCTATGCCAAGCGCATGATCTTTCTGGCCGATGGCAAGCTGATTGACGACCAAACAAGTTCGACCGCGGTCACCGCGAATGTGCACGAGGATCGGCGATGAAGACTTACGATCTCACCGAGCTGGCCCTGCGCAACCTGCGAGAATCGTCGCTGCGCAATTCGCTGACCACCGTTGGCATCTCGGTTGGTGTGGCCTCGCTGGTCGCAATGTTGTCACTCGGCATCGGCCTGCAAAAGTTGGCCACCCGGCATCTGGCCAAGTCAGGACTGTTTGATACGGTGGTAGTGATGTCACGCCGCGACCTGCGCGGGTTTGGTCGCGACGACGAGAGAAATACCGCTTCGGCCGCTGAAAGCCGCACACTCGACGAATCCGCCCGGCAGGAGATCGAACGGCTGCCGGACGTTCTGGAAGCCTATCCCGACATCCGCTTCATCACTGAACTCCGCTTCCAGGACAAGCCGCACCTGACCATGATCTCCGGAATCCCTGACTCCTCGCGATCGAACGACGCGTTCTCGGGAATCCAGGGAGGCTTTTTCTCCTCCGAAAACGCGCCCGAGGTAATTCTGCAAAAATCGTTCGCCCTCGAACTACTCGGCAAGGCGACCAAACCTGGGGAAGAAGACGAGATTCCGGTGGCTGAGGTGGCCAAGCCGCTGTTAGGGCAAGAGCTGACCATGCGTTATGCGCAACGCAGTCCGACGCCATCGCCAGGCGAAGGAGGTGCGTCACCTAGGGTGGGCAACCAAACGGAAGATCTGTCGGATGCTGCGTACTCCGTCCTCTCGCGCGAGCAAAAACTCAAGATCGTCGGCGTCTCTGATCTCGATCCTGACAGCATGCGAGGCGCGGCCCGGGCGCGCGTATTTCTGCCCCTGAAGCTGGCCGAGGATTTGCATGTGATGCAGCCTTCCGACCTGCGCGACAGCATGCGCGGGTTCAACAAGCAGCCCAGCTACTCCACCATCAGCGTGCGGGTGAAGAATCCCAAGCAGGTCGAAGCGGTGGAACAGGCGGTCAAGAAACTGGGCTTCAACACCTTTTCAATTCTCGACGCCACCCGCAGCCTGCGGCAATTTTTCGCGGTACTCGACCTCTTCCTGGGAATTTTCGGCAGCCTGGCACTGGCCGTGGCTTCGATTGGAATCGTGAATACGCTGGTGATGGCCATACTGGAGCGCCGCCGCGAAATTGGAATCATGAAGGCCATCGGCGCCAGCGATGGCGACGTCAAGAAACTCTTCTTCGCCGAGGCCGGAGCCATGGGAGTGCTGGGTGGTGTTGTGGGCGTGGCGCTGGGCTGGGCGATTGGCCACGTCATTAATCTGGGAACCAATATTTATCTGAAGCGCCAGGCGCTTCCCCCGGAAAACTTCTGGTCGGTGCCGTGGTGGCTAGTGGGCGCGGCCGTCATTTTTGCTTTTATCGTCAGCCTGGTCTCAGGCTTGTATCCAGCGGCGCGCGCCGCTCGCCTGGATCCCGTACAAGCTTTGCGCTATGAGTAAACTGGATTCCGCAGTCTTCGCGACCTTTGCGGTTAAAGTCTTCGCTTGACTCTGCCAAACATGAAGCTCCTCCGGCTCGTTTCTCTACTGCTGATCTTCCTTCCCCTGGCAACCAGCGCGCAGAGCCGGACCGACTGCAACGCGATAAATAGCCGCATCCTCAAGCGGGCGGTGCACTACTGTGTGCAACTACCACCGGGCTATGACGCCGGCGACGCAAAGCAGCGACACTATCCGGTTCTCTACTTCCTGCACGGCCTCGGACAAAACGAGCAGACGTTGTTCAACACCGGGGGATGGAGCCTGATTGAAGACCTTCGCCGCCAGCATAAGATCAATGACTTTCTCATTGTTGGTCCGGATGGAGGACGCAGTTTCTACATAAACTCGGCTGACAATTCTCTCCGCTACAGTGATTTTTTCCTGCAAGAGTTCATGCCATTTATCGAGAGCCGATATCGCGTCCGCCCCGGACGCCAGGGCAGAGCCATTACCGGCATCTCCATGGGTGGATACGGAGCGCTGCGCTTCGCCTTTGCTCATCCGGAGCTTTTTTCCGCAGTAAGCGCGCAAAGCGCTGCCCTGATCACCCAGACGCCGCAAGAACTGAGTGCCGCCGGGGAAACCAACGGACCTCTTGGCCGAGTGCTGGCCAACGCCTTCGGACAGCCAATCAACCCGGCCCACTGGAAACAGAACAGTGCCTTCGCGTTGGCAAAAACCAACCAGGCCGGCCTGCGCAATCTGGCCATCTATTTCAACTGCGGCCAGAGCGATGACTTCGGATTCGAAGACGGCGCCGCGGCTTTACACCAGCAGCTACAAGCCGAGGCGGTCAAACACGAATATCACTCCTACCCCGGCGACCACAGCCTGACCTATTTCCTGTCCCACATAGGTGAAGTCATGGAATTCCACTCCCGCGCCTTCGCGGAACAAAAATAGTCCCCCACGGCGGTTGTTGCCTGGCGCCTTTTTGTGACATCCTTCTGGACGGATCGCCTTGCCCACTCCACCCGAGATCCATTCTTAACCTAGAGGTGACTGATGGCGTGCAGCCCAGAGATGTTGAAACGTGTGCCCCTGTTTGCCCTGCTCGATGACGAAGAAACTGCAGTTCTGGCCGCGCAGGTCGAGCTTAAGGCTTTCGCTCCCCGCCAGCGCATCTGGAAGATTGGCGACCCCGGCGGACAGGCGTATGTCCTGGTCTCCGGGGCAGTGCGGGTTACGACCGTCGATGAGGATCAGCAGGAGGTCATCGTGGACCAACCCGCCGAGGGGGAGTTCTTTGGTTTCGCCTCCATGCTCGATCAAACCCCTCATCAAACCGAAGCCGTCGCTGTGCAGGACAGTGAGTGCCTCGAAGTCGACCGCAATGATATTGCCACACTGCTGCAACGCAAACCCCATGCCGGGATGGACATGCTGACGGTGCTGGGGCGCCAGTTTCACGCCTCCCAGCAACTGGTGCGGGTTCGGGCCAGCCGCAACCCCAACGACATGATCGAGGAGAACATGACCTTTGGCGAGCGCATCGCTGACACGGTGGCCAGCTTTGGCGGTTCGTGGACATTCATCATCACCTTCGCCATAGCCATTTGCTCCTACACCGCGGTCAACGTTTTCCTGAAAGGGACAGCCTGGGATCCCTATCCTTTTATCCTGCTGAATCTCTTTCTCTCCATGCTCGCCGCCATCCAGGCGCCGGTCATCATGATGAGCCAGAACCGGCAGGACACCAAGGATCGCCTGCGCGGCGAACTGGACTACGATGTCAACCGCCGCGCTGAGTCCGAGATTCAGGGCCTAGCCCGCAAACTGAATTTGTTGGGAGAAAAAATCGGCGACGTCGAAGACCTGTTGAGGGCGAAACGGTAGTAGGCAATGGGGGAACGGCTGTGTTGATCGATGTAGCGACGGGCGTCCTCGACCGTCCACGGGGGATATTCCGGACGGGAAAGGACGCCCGTCGCTACATCGCTAGATGGTCTCCGGAGCAGCGGGAGCAATCGCAAATTCAACCTGCTGCTTGCCCAGCACCGGATGGGTCGCTGTAAGCCGGACCGTCCCGGCTTGTTCCTTGGCGCGAATCCAGATCGCGCCGGTTCCACCTACCAACGCAAAAGGATTATCTCCGATCAGGTCCGCCGGGCCTTCCACTTCAAACTTGATGGCATCGTTGGCGAACGGCCGGATAGCGTCAAATTCGTCAGTCACGCGCAGGACTACACGAGTCGCGTCGGCCCCATCCGCGATCAGGCTGGTGTCGTCGGGCAGAAGCGTGAATTTCTGATCCACACCCTTGCCGGAATACGTTTTCACGATGACCTGTTTGCCTTGAATGTAGCCTTCCAGACGCAGGTCTCCCCATTTGTGAAAGAGCTCGCCCAGTTCTACGACGAATGGCGCGTAGCGAAGGTGTGCAAACTGTTTGCGATCGGGTTCCACCTCCGCGACCATTTCGTCTGCGATGTAGAACTTGATGTGATCGCAGTTCGAACATACTACTGCGTTGGAGAATCCCACCGATGCATCGCCTCGTGCCCAATGGAATGCGGGCTCCAGCACCACCTCTTCCGCCGGATCGCATTGCGACTTGTAGAAACCGGCAGCCGGCTTGGGCTCGCGAAAGATATCGGTGACCCCGTGATAGCAGATTCGATCGCCGGACCCAAAGTCACCGTGCGTGTTGTAGTCGAAAGCGCACCAGCCAATTCCCCCGGCATATTGCGGATCCGAAGCCAGCTGATCGTGAATGCGGGCGTGGCGCAGCGTGTGTTCGGTAAGGCGTTCCACCTGGTCGATGGTCTTGGTGGGATAGGTGTGGCCGACGAACTCGGTATTCAGGTAGCGCGGATGATTGGGCGGCTTCAGAGGGAAGCCGAAGTCGTTCATGGTGAAAACATCTTCAAGAAATTCTGACGACTGGAAATAACGGATGCCGCCGGTCTGGCGCGTTGGATCCAGCTTGTGGGCCATCGCATTGGTGCGGACGTAAAAGTCGTGATCGTCCTTTGACTCGTTGATCCGCACGCCCCAAAGAATGATGGAGGGATGGTTCCAGTCGCGGCGAATCATGCGGCTTACGTTGTCGATGGAGATCAGCTTCCAGGCTTCGTCGCCAATGTGCTGCCAGCCGGGAATTTCCTCCAGCACCAGCAGGCCGACCTGGTCACAGGCATCGATAAAGTGGCGGGACTGCGGATAATGCGAGGTGCGGACAATATTGGTCTTGAGCCTGTTGCGGAGAATTTGCGCATCGCGGCCTTGAGCCCGTCCGGACATCGCCTGCCCGACCCAGGGGAACGTCTGATGACGATCCAGCCCGCGCAGCTTGATGACTTTGCCGTTGAGCTCGAAACCATGGTCGGTGAACTGGGCCTCGCGAAAGCCGATGGTCCGTGAAACTTCGTCCACCTTCTGCGTCCCGCGCATCAGACGAACGTTCACGGTGTACAGATTGGGGTTTGTTAAATCCCAAAGCTTTATCGAACCAAGATTGTCGAGGTGGACGCTGTGAACGACAGGATCGGCGCCAGCCGGAGAAGGCGGAACCCGCTGCGTGCCTTTGGCAAGAACCCTGTCGCCGTCCCGCAACTCAACCTCAAGCATCAGCGCATCTTTGGATGGGTCCAAATGCTGAATAAAACAGTCGACATCCAGGCTGGGGTGCGTTAACACATCTTTAGGCTTGGCAAAGACATTCTCGATAAACGTCGACGGAACGATGCGAAGAGAGACTTCGCGGTAGACGCCGCCGAACGTCAGGTAGTCGATCTCGTAGCCGAACGGAGGGATGTCAGGGCGCTCAGTCGAGTCAACATCCACGGCCAGCACATTCTCTCCGTCGAAATCCACATGCGGGGTCAGGTCAAATGAAAAAGGCGTGTACCCACCCTTGTACTCTCCCAGGCGCGTGCCGTTGATCCATACCGTGGAAGCGGTCATGACACCTTCGAAATCCACGAAGACGCGATGGCCGCGGGCTTCGGGGGGCAATTTGAAGCGCCGGCGGTAACTGGAGACGAACTCGTAGTCCTTTTCGTCGAAGCTGTGCCAGGGCAAACGGACGTTGGTGTGAGGAATAACGACGCGCTCGTATGCTGAGTCGTCGAAATCCCGTGCATGCGCGCCTTCCACCACGGTGCGGCTGTAGCGCCAGTTGCGATTGATCGGGAGCACAAGCCGGCCCTGGGCAGCATTGGGTTCGGCGGCCCCGCTGGCGAATGGGGAGCGAGCGATCGTGGCCGCCGCTATGAAAGTGCCCGTGGTTTTCAGAAAGTTCCGTCGATCCATAGTTTTCCCCGTCCAGATAGTCGCCGGTGAATTATCCAACATCCGCCTGTTCCCTGTAAACGCTTACATGAAGACCAGATTCAAAGCTCTAACTGAAAAGCACAAAGGAGGGCCCACAGAACCCAGACAAGGGCCTGTGATCCGAGCACCAGAGCTGGCCGCCGAAGCTCAATTCCTTTGCCCGGCAATCATTGCTAGAATTAGGTTTCTCGCCCCTGAATCCTCCTCATGGACTCGCTCATGGACTCGCATGAACATTAAAGAAGTCGCCAAGAGAGCGAAGGTCTCAACCGCCACCGTCTCGCGCACCATTAACAATTCCGAGAAGGTAAAGCCCGGAACCGCGGCGCGGGTGCGCAAGGCCATCGAAGAACTGAATTTTTATCCCAATACCCACGCTCGCACCCTGGTATCGGGGCGGAGCCGCATGCTGGGGCTCATCATATCGGATATCACCAACCCTTTTTTCCCCGAATTGGTGAAAAGCTTTGAAGACCAGGCGGTGCAGCGCGGCCAGGAAGTCATCATCGGA
>CAZGSU010000126.1:0-18227 GCA_964528615.1 uncultured Acidobacteriaceae bacterium
TGAGTAGGTCGGGAGGCTAGTGAGGACTTCGATGACATCGCCGGTTTCCAGATTGTTCTGGCAAATGGCGAAACCTGCAAACGGATCCACGTTCAGCCACCACGGCGTTTGGTTGTCGCCAAAAGGGTCGTTGAAGGTCTCAGCCAATTCGTGGCTCCAGGCGGTGATGTCTTCGAAGCCGAACAGGAATAACCCGGGCGAGAGCCAGCTCGAATAATTCAGAACGTACCGCCGCTCGCGATTTCCATTCTTTCTGTCTCCGGGCTCGAAGTCATAAGAGTGGAAGCCTATGACGCAGCAGTTGTCGATACTTGTGTCGTACAGGACGACATTATTGAACATGAATGTCGAGATATCGTGGGTGGTAATGTCGCCCGCGAGTTCAGCCGCGCCGACGGGGGTAGTGTTATCGACCGGCACGGTAGTCGGGAAAAGAAGATTGCCGAAAACGGTTTCGTCGATTGCGAAAAGCAACGGATTGCCGCTTGCATCGATAAATACCTCCCAGGCAGGCCCACCGGCAGGTGTCAGGAAGGGTATCCGCATCCGCCTTCCGGACTTGAGTTTCGGCACCAGGTTGTTGTGCCAGCCATTATCGAAGCCGTGACGGTGAATCCGGTCCCAGAACTCGGCACGCATCATCTGGTCGTTGAACTGGCCGATTCCCGAAGTGTAGAAAAACGGCTGAAACTCGGGTGAGCCGAGAACGTTATTTATGACATCGCCCCCGGGGCGGATCGTGAACACGGCTTTCCCGTCCGGTCCAAGCAAGTCGACGGTTACGGGAACGATCGGTGAGTTGATGAATGCCTGGTCTCCGGACTCGGGCGGGTTACCAACCATGGTGTACGGCCAAACCGATTGCGGGTTGCCGTTGGTATCGAAGCCGGGAGTCATAAACTGATCTGACCAGGTCAGTACGCTGTCGACACCCGGCAAACTTGAAGTGGCGGCCGCGGTGCTGACGCCGCCCTTGGTAGTGCCAAAAGCCTCGCCGGATCGAGCCGTTCGAGGCTTCATCTTGCGAAGCAGGCTGGCAGGAAATTGACGGCTGCTGAGGGAGGTCTGGGCAAAGGTTACATTCGTCAATCCGGCTACCGACAACAGGATGGCCAGACTGATCAGACGGCTTTTTTTCTGTCGCATCGAGTTCTCCTGTACGGGGTGAACAAGCGGTTCGGCGGAGGTTGTAGAGTGGAGTACGAAGGAGCCACGGGGTAACGGCGCATTCCGCATGCGCCCGTCGCGTGCGGTCATGCGAGGATCGACAAAGCGGTTGGAATAGGCTCGTCCCTGCTTTACCCGGGGATTGGGTTGCTTCAAGATTCGCCCCTAGCTGCAAAGAGACACGGTAGTGGCCAGAGTGGGAAGACTTTGCTTCAACGAAAGAGACCTTGTCAAGATGTGTTTCGCGCCGAAGCTGTGGGAAATCGCTGTTACACTGATCGGCCTTTCTGAGTTCATTGTTTCCCAATTGCGGGCGGTTGTGACAGAGTAGCCGGCAGGATGTGGGGCATACGGACGTAATGGTTTAGAATAGGACTACGATGTCTGGCGAACTTAGCTACGGCTCCTACGTCACCACCGAACACGGCAAGAAAGTGGTCAAGGAACTGACCTTCGGCAGTCCGACGCCGGAGGGCGTAGTGCTGACCACTCTGGATTCGGCGGTCAACTGGATGCGCAAGAACTCCATCTGGCCTCTGACTTTTGGTTTGGCCTGCTGCGCCATTGAAATGATGTCCATGGGCGCGTCCCGGTTCGACATCGCGCGTTTCGGCGCAGAAGTGTTTCGGCCCTCGCCTCGCCAATCCGATCTCATCATTATCGCGGGACGGGTTTCCAACAAGATGGCGCCCGTAATTCGCCAGCTTTGGGAGCAGATGCCCGAGCCCAAATGGGTGATTTCAATGGGAGCTTGTGCGACCTCGGGTGGCGTGTTCAATAACTACGCCCTGGTACAGAGCGTAAACCAGGTAATTCCGGTCGACGTCTATGTTCCCGGCTGCCCGCCTCGGCCCGAGCAGTTGATCTATGCCATCACTCTGCTGCAGGAAAAAATCCAGAACGAGCGCGGCACCATGCGGCGCGCGCTCAACCTTACCTGATCTTCATCTGGTCTTGCCGGCCCCACGATTTTATTGCGGCACCACGAAGCTGATAGTAATCCTGGTTTGCTTGCGGACGGGCTGGCCGTTGAGTGCGAACGGGGTGTAGCGCCACTGTGAGACCGCATTCTTGGCGGCCTCGGCCAGCACGGGATGGCCACTTACCACCTTCAAATCCTCAATCTGTCCTTGCTCGTTGATGGTCGCCTCGAGAACGACGTCTCCCTGCAAGCGCAGGCTTCGGGCTTGCGTGGAGTAGATCGGCTGTACCTTGTGCACCAGAGCCCCGCCCGATATCTGCGAAATCGGCCGGTCCAGCTTGGGCAAGGACGGCGCCGTGGAAAGCACGCTGCCAAGGTCGGTTTGTCCGGTTGGGGCGGCAGTCAACTGGGAAACTTCGTTGGGGCCGGGTGTCGCATCCGCCGGGGCATCGGAGGTTCGAGCGGCCGCGTTCGGAGTTTCCCCGTTGGCATTGCTCCGGTCAACCACCTGCGGCAACGCACGCTTCCGGGTGACTGTATCCGGCACCTCGGCTGCTGGGGCGGTTCTTGCACGAATCGCCGGGGTCGTCTTGGCGGACGACACCCGGCGCTCGGCGCCGGCTTGGTACGCAAGTCCCGCTCCGGCTGTAACCGGCCCGGTTTCTGCCGGAGCTGGTTGCGGGCTGCCGGCCGTCCGGCCGGGTCTGGATTCGATACTGGCTCTGTACCATGTCTTCCAGCCGATCAGAGAGAGCAGAAACAAGATCACCACTGCGAGTCCTGCCAGCCCGCTGTAACGCCATTTGCGCTCAGTTTCGCGCTCTCGATGGCGGCCCGTGGCGATCGCGTCTCCCACGCGCTCCAATGCAACCTTACTTTCCTGGTGCGAATCCTCGACGCGCGAATCCTCGACAGCGGGCGCGTGGGTGCGAACTTCTGAGACCGGCTCTTCCGCGACCGACTCTTCTATTGCGAGCGCCTCTGTTGCCGGACTCACCGGGACCATACCGCGGGCCCATGCTGCCTCAGCCAGGCCGGCCAGCCTCCCCAGAACTTCCATCTTGTCTTCATTGAAGGCGTAAGCCGCAGTCGAGAAGGCTTCCAGCACTCCCACTCTTCCATACTGCCCGCGCAGGGGTATGACTGCGATCGACTGCAGGCCCATCTCGCGGCAAACCTCGGCGTCGACGTGAAAATCTCTGCTGGCGTCATCGCAACGCAGGCTGACTCCGGTGCGCAGACATTCGCCTGAAATTCCCGAATCCACATCCAGGCGATCGCCCAGTTCAGGTGCCGTTTCGCCACTCCGGCCCACGCAGACGACCACTCCATCGCGCGGCATGGCGAGCGCTGCTCCGGTTGCTCCGGTCAGTGACTGTGCGGCCACAGCGATCGTTCCCAGAATGGTTTCGGTTGGTTGGCTGTCGGATGCGATCATCTTCCGCAGCTTGACGAAGATTGCAGCCGCGTCGGACTTGCGGATGATTTCGTCAGAAACCGCAGATGAAGTTCGCGCAAGAACCCGTGCTCCCGACGACTCGGGAGAGGTTGGACCCAGGGGAGGGAGAGGAGCCATTCTTACAACTCTTTACCAATACCAGTGTCACTGCCGCTCGGCCACGACGGCAAACACTTACTCAGCGAGTGTGCGTGAAACTAACGGGCTTGTCAATGATTTGTATGTGCCGTGTGAAGTGAGAAGCGCCGGAAGCTGTGGTCGCACGGGCACTAGCGTGTCTTGCGAACCAGGTAATTTGCCAGCGCAGGGCTGCTTTCCAGCAGGAACAGGAGCGGCCGGCGGACGGAACTGGGTAGGAATAGCATCCTGCGAAGTCTGGAAGAGGCGCGAAACACCGGCAGCAGAGATTGCTGGTAAAGTTCGCGATACCGGAGAGTGGCGCCGGCCAGAGCGGTTTCTCCGGCAAAGTACGGCGCCAGGCAACGCGAAGCCAGGGACCCACTGCGTAGGGCGAGCGAAATTCCGTCGCCTACAAATGGATCCACGAAACCGGCGGCATCGCCCACCATCAGAACACCCTGCCGCTCCGGCTGGGGATGGCGAAAGATTAGCGGAGAGGTACTTACGGGATCGCTGAGTGCCTTCCAGTTGCGACTGCGTTCGCGAAGCGCCGGGTGCTGCGCAAGGACCTCAGGCAAAGTGCTGGCCACGTCGGCACGTACCATGGCAGATGCATTCACCCTTCCCCCGCTTGCGTTGTCGCGGCTGAGATTTACCGGCTGGACACCGCAATAGCCGCCATCGAAGAAATATAGATCGACCGACTGGCTGGAAGACTGTTCAGCAAAGTGGGCCTTGATTCCTAGCCACTTTTCGCGGCGGGTCCCATTTTTCTCGGGCGGACGATTGAGGTTTGACCATCGGCCCGACGCGTTCACCAGAGCACGGCTCTCGAATTCTCCGTCGGTGGTGCTGATTCGGAACGGACCCGAGCCGGCGACGCCCTGCACGGTTACGTGCTGGCGCGCCTCCACACCAGCCGTCTCAGCGGAGTGCCAGAGGGCGGCGTCAAGATCCAGCCGGGCAATGCTGGTGGCTGCAGGATCAATAGCGGCCTGGACCACGCGGCCATCGAGGAAGACACGTGCCCGCGAAATCTGGACTGCGTCACACAACAGGTCTGCATGCTGACGGTCGAGAAGGTCAGTCAAGAGGCCGAGAGATTCGGCGGAGACAAACTCGCCGCAGACTTTGTGGCGAGGAAAGCGTCCGCGCTCCAGAAGCAGGACACGGGCGCCGCCACGAGCCGCAGAGATAGCCGCCGATGCCCCCGCGGGACCGCCGCCGATGATGATGAGATCGTGCATCTAACTTTCAGCTCTCAGCCTTCAGCAAAGGCAACACCGTTTGTCATCCTGAGTGGCCTTCAGGCCGCGAATGACCTCTGCATTTCTTCCTCAGCCAGAGTCAAATGCAAAAGGTCCTTCGCTTCGCTCAGGATGACATCCCACACTAACTTTTCCACACGATCACTCCCATGCGGAACAAGAAGTGACGATGAATTTCTACCCTGGCGGCGCGGGTTTGCGCGACCAGCGTTCGCATTTCTTCCGGAGTGTAGGCTTGGCGAACCGAAGCCGGGGCATCATGACGAGTGAGGCGGCTGTTATACAAAGGCAATGCAGCGTAGACGAGATACAGGTGCAACGGATGCCGCACCAGGTCATTGATCAGGACGGCAACCCGGCACACGCGCAGGGCTTCGTCGACAAACTGCACCACCTCCTGTGGACTCAGATGGTGTGCGAACAGGTTGCAGCTCACCAAATCGAAACTTGCGTCCTGGAAGGGAAGCGCGAGAGCATCGCCCACCACCGCAAGGTTTCCGTTATCCCCATTTTCGTTGCCCCGCTTTTCGTTTTTTAGGTGCGATGCGGCACGATCGAGTAGAGTGACTTCCAGGCGCAATCCGTGCCCATGCAGCCACTGGCTCACGACCTCGGGAACGTATCCCGAGCCGGCCGCGACTTCCAGGAGTGAGAGCGAGGATGAGTTCAGTTTCCGGGCCACACGCAAAACCATATCCTGGGTGGTCGCGACTCCTCCGAACAAACGATTGATCTGGCGCAGATCGGAAAGCGAGCCGGCGACCTCGGCAGGGGTGCCGGAGTCTGTGTCGAGCAGTTCGGCTGTGACGATCCGCCTCATAGAAACCAGTCATCGGTCGTCAGTCTTCAGCGCCGCCCTCGCCGAGGATGAGATCGTGTTTTGGAAATCTCGGCTTTCAGCTCTCGGTTTCAAACGAAATCAACCCGATTGTCATCCTGCATGGCCTTCAGGCCGCGAAGGACCTGTCTGAGGATGACAGCTGCCTGGCTGACGACTGTTTCTCTAAACTTCCGCCAGTTCCTCTTCCAGCAACTGCTTGTTATAGAGGTCGCTGTAGTAGCCGTTCCGCGCCAGCAATTCGTCGTGTGTACCCAACTCCACGATGCGGCCGGCATGCAGCACGGCGATCATGTCAGCATTGCGCACCGTGGAAACACGGTGGGAGATGAAGATGGTGGTCCGGTCCTGCATGATTTCGCGAAGGTGGTTGAGGATCTTGTCTTCGGTGTGAGTGTCGACGCTGGAAAGCGCGTCGTCGAGAATCAGGATGCGCGGATTGCGGATCAGAGCCCGGGCGATGGCGCTGCGTTGCTTCTGTCCGCCTGAAAGCGTAATCCCGCGTTCGCCGACGAGAGTCTGGTATTGCTCGGGGAATTCTTCGATGTCGTGGGCAATATTGGCCGCCTCGGCTGCGTCGCGCACTTCCTCATCGGTGGCATCTTCTTTGCCGAAGGCGATATTTTCACGCACGGTTTCGCTGAACAGAAAAGTCTCCTGCGGCACAAAGCCGATCTGGCGGCGCAGGGACTCCAGCGCAAAATCGCGAACCGGCTTGCCATCAATCAACACGCTGCCGGGCGCGGCATCGTAGATGCGAGAGATGAGGCTAACCAGCGTCGTCTTGCCTGAACCGGTTGGACCAACGATGGCGAGGCTGCTGCCTGCGGGAATGCGCAGGTTGACGTCGTGAAGGACCGGGACGCCGTTATAGGCAAAGTTCAATCCGCGGAATTCGATCTCGCCGTTGATGGGTGTAGAGCGGGCGCCCCCGCCCGCTGCTCTTGCCTCTGCACTGTCCGCGATCTCCGGCTTCTCTACCAGGATCTCGTTGATGCGTCCCATGGACGCAGTACCGCGCTGGAAAATATTGATTACCCAGCCCAGTGCGATCACCGGCCAGGTCAACTGCACCATGTAGGTATTGAAAGCGACGAATCCGCCGACCGTGATCCGCCCCTGCAGGACTTCGCGTCCACCCAGCCAGAGTACCAGCACAATCGCGAAGCCGAGCATGGTCTCCAGCGTGGGCCAGAGCATGCCCATCAGGCGGACCAGCTTCAGGCTGCGAGCGATGTACTCCCGGTTGGAAGTCTCAAAAGCCGCGATCTCCGGCTCTTCCTGCACATATGCGCGGATGACGCGTGCGCCCGAAAAATTCTCCTGCGCCCGGGCAGAGATCTCCGAAAACATAGCCTGGATCTTCTCGAAGCGTTCGTGAATCTGTTTTCCGAAATACTGCACGACGAAGCTGACCAGCGGCAGCGGCAAAAAGGCATACAGCGTTAGCCTGGGGCTGATCGAGAGCATGAAGACCAGCGCCCCGGCGGTAAACACGATGGTGTTCGCCGAGTACATGATGGCGGGGCCCAGCAGCATGCGGACCGCGTTCAGGTCGTTGGTCGCCCGGGCCATGATGTCGCCCGTGCGGGTACGCTGGTAATAAGAGTAGGACAGGCTTTCCAGGTGCCGGAACAGATCGTTGCGAAGGTCGAACTCGATTTCGCGTGAAATACCGATCATGATCCAGCGGGTAAGGAACTGGAAGATACCCTTGATCGCCGCCACTCCCATCAACTGCAGAGAGTAGGTCAGCAGTTTTTCGCGAGTCACCCCAGCTTTCAGACCGTCCACCGCGTGCTGGAGGACCAGGGGAAACAGAATCCAGACACCGTTATTGATGAAAACGCAGATCGTGCCGACGAAATAGCTGCCACGGTACTTCTTGAGGTAAGGAAACAGTGGACGCAGGCTTTTGGGCAGCATGTGCTTCTAGTAGATGAGATTCTAGCAGCACAGGCTTCAGTTTTGGGGAGGTTGCTAGGGGCGTTGAAACTTGCCCAACAGACTTGCCTAGCAGCCCGGCCGAGATTGCGGAGCTTTGCTCCGCTGGACAGCCGGGGCGGCTGTCCTATGCGGAGTCTCCCCGAAAGGCTAAGGCGTACGCTACCAGGAGCAGGACCACCCAGCCGAGCAGGAAGACGCAGCTCGAAGTGATGAGGTAGACATAAACTGCGTCCATAAGAGTCGCCTCTACGAATCGAGCTCAGCTCTGGCACAGTCCAGATGGAGTTTGCCGGTGAGGTACTTGTAGTCTTCCACAATCTCACGAACCGCATTTAGCCTGCCCAGCGTGGTGAGATGCATATCGTTTAGCGCCCCGTCGATCTGCACCATCCAGTGCTCGACGGCTGTCTCTACTCCGTATGCCATCTCCTCGGCAATCACTCGTACCAGTTCCGGATTTACGATTGTAGCGGACACAGATTTATCTTCCTTTCTGACTCCTGGAAAACGGAGAGTTAACGTGCAAGTGCCGCGGGCGAGTCGCCCGCGACCACTCCAGGTTTACTGATTCTGCGTTGGTGCTTGTCCTTGTCCCTGCAGGTGGTTCATCAGGTGCTGCTGGTGCTGGGTGATCATGTCGCTCAGCTTGGTTTTCTGGTCGGGTGTGAGAACCTGGTAGAGTTCGGACGCAATGCGCGCTCTCTGCACCGTGAGTTCAGTCATGTTCTGGGTCTGCTGCGTGGCCAGCGCGCGGACCTTGGCCTCATCGAAGGCGCCGCTCATCACCAATTGCTGCAACTGCTGGTGACCCTGCGCCATCTGCAGAATCATGGGCTGGATCGTGGGCTTTTCCCTGGTCATGATGTCTTTTACCTGCGCCCGCTGCGCGTCGGTGAGATCCAGCTTGCGGCCATAGAAGCCCAGCATGTGTCCGCCAAACATATCTCCGGCAAACATGCTATCCCCGCGCATGTGAGCCCGCTTGACGGTTTGCGATACGCCGATCGCAGCCATCACGGTCAGAGCCAGCGTCACTGCCAGGATCTTGAAGTATTTGGATTTCATCGGTCCTCCCCGTTGTTCAACCGCAGAGCCTGGCGTGGTCGCGGGTGACCCGCCCGCGGGTATGAAGTGAAGCAGCGCTTTCGCGGGCCAGTCGCCCGCGACCACACCAGCTCTTTCCTGAATCATTAGAAGCTGATTCCGCGCGGGATGCGGTAAAGAGTCGGTCAAACGGAGTAAAGTTTTGTAAAGGGTAAACCTGACAGGTTGACAATTCTTTACCGCAAGGCAAGGGCAGGACGGGTTGTTGTAGAAGTACAATAAACCTTGTGGATCGCATATTAGTTATCGATGACGACGTCGAACTCTGCGGCCTGGTCGGAGAGTACCTGGCGCCCGAGGGCTTTCAGGTTGAATCCGCAGCCGACGGCAACCGCGGGCTGGAACGGGCGCTCGCTGGCGATCACCTGCTGGTGGTGCTGGATGTGATGCTGCCCGGTCTGAATGGTTTTGAAGTTCTGCGACGGTTGCGCGACAAGTCGAGAATTCCCGTGCTGCTGCTCACCGCGCGCGGCGAGGATGTGGACCGCATTGTTGGGCTGGAGATCGGCGCCGACGATTATCTTCCCAAGCCGTTCAATCCCCGCGAGCTGGTGGCGCGAATCCGGGCCATTCTGCGGCGTACGCGGTCCTCGGACCGATCAGGTAGCGGACAGCCCTCCGAGATCCTGCGCGTGGGTGAAGTGGAACTCGATCCGGCGACGCGAACCGTGCTCCAGAAAGGCCAGCCCGTGGAGTTGACTTCGGTAGAGTTCAATCTGCTGCATGTCCTGTTGCGCGAAGCCGGACGCGTGGTTGCCCGCGAGCGTCTGGTGGACATCGTGCTCAGCCGCAAATTTTCACCTTTCGACCGGAGCATCGACATGCACGTCAGCAAGATTCGCAAGAAGCTGGGTGAGTCCGATTCCGGGGTGGACCATATCAAGACAGTGCGCGGTGTGGGCTACATTTTTACCCGTCCGCAGGAGCCCGTGGCTGAGAAGACCGCGCTGGAAAAAGCGGGGAGTGGCGGCGCATGAGAAGCCTTTTTCTCAAAATTTTTCTGTCGTATTGGGTAGCCCAGGCCTTGTTCGTGGTGCTGGCCATCCTGATTACCGTGGCGGTCCGCGAGCGTGGCGAGTCCGCGACATGGGACGCGCAGCAATCCAACGTGTTGAACAAGGCGGTGCAGGATTTTGAGCACGGAGGTCAGACGGAACTCCGGCGCTACCTGGATGAGGTCCGCGAGTCACAGCATGTGCGGGCCTACCTGCTGGATGAAAAGGGGCAGGACGCCGGGGGACGCGATCTGCCGCGCTGGGCCGAATCTCTGGCCAAGGGAATTACTCCTCCGGCACGAGACTTCTGGCAGAAGGTCATGCCAAGTCCGTTTCGAGAACAGTCCCTGACTGCGGCCAGCGGACGCCGCTACACGCTGGTTGCATTCTTGCCTCCTAACGGGCCCTTTGGACCAGGCGGCGTTCCCGGACTGAGTATTCTGATCGGAATCGTCTCCTCCGGACTGGTTTGCTACCTGCTAGCGCGATATTTAACCTCGCCGGTGGTGCGCCTGCGGGCCGCGACCCAGCGCCTGGCGGCAGGCGATCTCAGTGCCAGGGCGGGCGGAGTCGCCGACCGGCGGCGCGACGAAATGGCGCAACTGGTTCGCGATTTCGACACCATGGCCGAGCGACTGGAAGAATCGGTAAACGCGCAAGCCCGATTGCTCAACGACATTTCTCACGAGTTGCGCTCCCCGCTGGCCCGCCTCAACGTGGCCTCAGCACTGGCCCGGCAGCGTGCCGGCGTGGAAGCGCACAGCGCCCTGGAGCGCATCGATCTGGAAGCCGACCGGCTGAATGACTTGATTGGCGGCCTGCTCACCATTGCGCGCCTTGACAGCGGTAGCGATTCCCGGCAGAAGTCACCAATCCTTCTGGGGGAGATGATTGAAGGAATTGCCGCTGACGCGGATTTTGAGGCCCAGGGCCGTAATTGTGGGGTCAAGAGCATAGTCAAAGAAGACTGCCGGGTGCTGGGCGCGCCCATCTTGCTGCATAGCGCCATCGAAAACGTAGTGCGGAACGCCGCGCGCTACACCCAGGCAGGTACCTGCGCTGAAGTCTCGCTGGAGCGTGAACAGGGCAGCGCTGGCCCGGAAGCCGTGATCCGAATTGTCGATTCGGGCCCGGGTGTGCCCGAGGAGGCGCTCGACAAACTGTTTCGCCCGTTCTACCGCATCGACGATGCGCGTGGCCGTAAGACCGGAGGGGTCGGACTGGGTTTGGCGATCACCGAGCGAGCGGTGCGCCTGCATGGCGGAACGGTGAAGGCCTCCAACCGGCCGAAGGGGGGTCTCCAGATCGAGATTCGTCTCCCGATTGAAGAAGATCATGTGGTCGCGGGCGACCTCCCCTGCGAAAGCCGAATGGAGATTTCAAAAGCCGCGGGCGAGTCGCCCGCGACCACACAGGCCAGGTGACCATAGAATTGGCGGGCAACTTTCTTTCTGGCTCCTGATTCCAACCACGCAGCGCGGTTTGCTCTTGCCGGATATTCCTGATACACAAATGAAGGTACTTTTGGCGCTCGATTGCCCGGCTTGAGTCCGGCGGTTCGGGAACCTGGAGAGAGGACAGGAATAAAGAATGGGGACGAGGTTTCGTTTGCTGGTGGCGGTGCTGCTTTCTGCTTCGCTGCTGGTGTTGAGCGCCTGTTCGAACGGCAGCAATTCCACTACCACTTCAGGCACCGGCGCATTGTTTGTGACTACTCAGGGAGATTCCCTGGTTACGGGCTTCACGATCGATCTGTCCACGGGCGTTCTATCGGCTAATGGCAGTGGGATCGCTACCGGCAATATGCCCTCAGCGATGATTATGGCGCCCTCCGGGGCTGCATTATTCGTCAGCAATAGTGCGGCGAACACGATTTCCGCATACACCGTAAAGTCCGATGGCACTCTCACTGCAGCCAGCGGAACCTCGCCTACCGGAACGACCCCGGTGGGGATGGCAATGGATTCAGGGGGAAAGTTCCTTTTCGTCGCCAATCAGGGACAGCAGATTGATGCGACTTCCGGCAGCGTGTCGGTATTCGCGGTCCAGGATACGACTCTTACCCCGGTCGCCGGCTCTCCTTTTTCCACCGCTGCGCCGCTGGCACCTTTTGGTACCGGACCGTCGGCACTGGCAGTCACTCCCGACGCGAAATTCCTGTACGTAGCCAATCAGTTCGATAACACGGTGACGGAATTTTCTGTGGATGGTTCCGGGGTGCTGACGAGACTTATCGCGATCCCGGTCGGGACCGCGCCTGCGGCGGCTAACATCAGTCCCGACGGCGGATTTCTCTTTGTGGGTAACTCCGGCTCAAGCAATCTGTCCGCTTTTTCGATATGCAACCAGGTCCTGACCAGCTGCAGTAATCCCACCAGTCCGGACGGCAGCCTCACTCCGGTTACGAACTCTCCTTTTGCAGTTGGCCTGGGTCCTGCTTCGATCGTCCTTACTTCCGACGGAAAATTTCTGTTTGTCGTCAACCGGCAATCCAACCAGGTTTCGGAATTCAAGGTCAGCACCGGCACCGGCGCCCTCACGGCCAACACCCAGGCTACGATCTCGACTGGAACAAACCCAGCCTGGGGCGTGGTTCGAGCCGGAACCACGGCGATCAGCGCCACCGGCGGGACCACCAACTTTCTGTATGTGGCGAACCTGGGCTCATCCACGGTTTCGGTTTACAGCTTCGATTCGACAGTGGGCACGCTCAGCCAGGTCGGCTCGCCCGTGATCACGGGAGGGTTCCCCTCGGCGGTCGCGGTAAAGTAATTCCTTCGCAGCCAGGCCGAATTACTATCATTGCCTTATCAAATCAGGCTCAGTGCACGAAAGTTGTGTTCCGACTGGTTCTGGATCGCCTTCACCAAGCCCTGAGAGATCAGCACATGAATTGGGTAGAGTAGCCACCAATAGATTTCGCCGGCGATCCCGCGAGGCTCAAACCACGCACAGCAACGGAGGAGCGTGCCCGGCGAGGCAGCGGGAAGAAGCGCGAACTGTAACCAGGCACGCCCCAGCAGTTTCATTTCTGCGCGTAACAGTAGACTCTCGCCGGGCATGACATTTTCAATCCGCCAAAAATCGATGTAGTCTCCCGCTCGCAACATCGTCCGGCTTCGGCCGCGCGACGCCATCTACTTCGACTCGGCCGTGCGCCACAAGTATCGCGGAATCGGCAAGCAATTGTGCAGCGGCGTCATCGTCACCACCGCGTAGCTTTCCGTAGCGCCAGCGTCCCGCCGGCTGTCCCGAGGGCGTCTCGCCCTCGGAGGCAGGACAATTGTGGCCGGCGATGCAGTTCCGATGAATGCGCACTTGTTCCGGAAGAGTCTCAACCGCATGTGGGGATTGAGGTTAACCCCAGTTTCTAGTTCTATGTTCTCGGTTGTCAGTTGGAACTGGGAACTTGCTTACGTGGGAACCTTCAAAATCAAATATCCGCCGGCCAACCCGAAAATCACGTCTGGAGCCCAGGCGGCGAGGACGGGCGGTAACTGGCTGACGTTTCCCATGGATTCGGACAGGCGCGAGATCATGATGTAGAGCACTCCGATGCCTACCGCAGTGGCGACGCCTGCCACCGCCCCGCGTTTTCCCGCGGCCAACGCGAAGGGAATAGCCAGAACCGCCATGATGAGGGTGTTGAGCGGGAAGGCGAATTTTTCCTGCAACTGGACTTTCAGCCGGACGACATCGAAGCCGCTCTGTTGCAGGTCGCGGATGTAGCGGCGCAGCTCGTCGTAATTCATCTCAGAAGACTGCCGAACTTCTTTCTTGAAATATCCGGGCGGCTCACTGATGGCGGCGAACGTGGCCACGTCAAACGTCCGGTAATCGGCGATGGCCGAACCATGGACACTTCGTTCCCAGCCCTGGGTGCAAACCCAGCGCTCCAGGCGTTCTTCCCAGTGCGCCTGATCGGCGTAGACGCGGTCGGTTAAGCGGAAAGTCGTCGGGTCGAACTGAAATACCGAGAGGTTGCCGAACTGGTTTCGATCCGAATCGAAGAGTTGGTAGTAATAAATGGTGGAGTGCTGCCCGAAAATCCACTTGCGATCGGGATTCAGATAAGTCTGCGCGGGTTTGCCCTTGATCAGATTGCGCAGCGCGTCCTGGCGCTTGTTGGCGTGGGGAAGATAGAACTGGTCAAAGAAAAACAGGCCTGCCGCGAGTAAGGTTGAGACTACCAGGATCGGCACGATTACGCGGTAAATGCTGATGCCGGTGGCCTTGATCGCGGTAATTTCATTGGCCCGCTGCATCAGGCCGAGGGTGACCAGCACCGTCAGCAGAATGCTGAGGTGCAGAACGTTGTACAGGAAAAAGGGCGCAACGTTCAGCAGGTATTCGCCCACCACCAGCGGTGAGATCCGGTTGCGCAGGATGTCTCCCAACAGCTCAAACAGGGTGAACACCTGCAGCAACATGAGGAACGATGCCAGGATCATGGTGAGATAAACAAAAAAATCGCGCAGGACATAGTCGTCCAGAATCATCGGAAAGCTGGCACTGAGCACCCGTCGCCGGCTGACCGCTCGCTGGAAGGCGTCTTCGGGGCGTTTGAACCGGATCAGGTTCTTTCCCCCTTGCGCCAGTCGTGATGCCAGAGGGTTCCAGCGCGCGCGCAGCGAGGCGAGTTCAAACGGACGGTGTTCCGCTCGCCATAACAGAAATGCGCCGCCCAGAAAGAAGACGATATTGGCCAGCCACGCCCCCAGCGCGGGAGGCACTTTTCCCTGGCGCGCGAGAGAAACGCCAATCAGAGTCACCGAGTAGTAAGCGAACACCAGCAGGATGGTGAGGACGAATCCCGCCGACTTGCCTCCTTTTTTCGACGAAAGCCCCAGCGGAATTCCTACCAGGGCTAGCACCATGCACGAGGTGGGCAGAGCAAAGCGGCGATAGAACTCGATCAGGTACCAGGGTGCGGAAGCCTTGTTCACTCGCCTTGCCTGAGCCCTTAGTTCTCCGGTGGGCAGTTCCGATACCGGCAAGGGTTCCTGGTCCTTGCTGTCGGTTTGGGGGACCGGAATCGGTATATCGGTTTGCTCGAAGGTTTCGATCTGGTAATGCTCGGGTGAGGTGGGATCGGTTTCGTGGTTCGACCCGTTGATCAGGTGCAGATGCAGCGTCTGTGGTCCTTCGCTGACCAGAACGCCCTGCTGAGCCAGGGTAATGCGCGGAGATGCCGGGGTGCTGATATCGGCGATGAATACGCCTTTCCAGATGGCTGCGCCGGGCGCGCTCTTCACATCCTGTACGTAGAGAACAAGCTTGGGAAAGCCTTCGTAGAAGACTCGCGGTTGCACTTCGAATGACACCTGCGAAGCTTTCAGGCGATCCTCGAGCCGGCCCAGCGCGGCTTGCGAAGCGGGCGCCAGGTACACGGCGTTGAACAGGGCGAGCAGCCATGCTGCCGCCGCAAAAATGGAAACCACCCGCAGGAAGGTCCAGACGCCGATGCCGCTGGCCCGCATGGCAGTGATTTCGCTGTCGGCTGCGAGACGGCTCAGGCCGATCAGAATTCCCACCAGCACGCCCATAGGAATGGTGTAGGTGAATGCTACCGGCAGAGTGAAAAGAAAGATCTGCAGCACGCTGGGCAAAGGCGCGCTGTTGCGCACGACCAGGTCGAGAATGTGTCCCAGGTCGCGAGTAAACAGCACAAACGTAAACACCGCTACGCCGATGCCGGCATGGGAGATTACTTCGCCCAGAATGTAGCGGGTCAGAATGCGCATGGGCCTGGTTTAACTCTGGGCGGGAGGGCACGACTTTCAGTCGTGCCATAAGCATCGTCCCAACAATTTTCGGCACGGCTGAAGGCCGTGCCCTCCCACCCACTAAGGGGAGCATAGCACGCAGAAATGTCGCGGACGGGTCGGGGAAGCGCTCGCGGTAGCAGACTAAGCAACCGGACCGTTGTAATTACTCACTTATGTGGGACCGGGTCTCTGACGCGGTCAGGCGGCCCAAGGGGCCGCGAGTCTTAACTTGCTGCGGTGCTTCGCACCGCCCGACCGGGTCAGAGACCCCGGTCCTATACAATCCGATTCCACACCTGGGTTATTCGGGCTTCAGGAAGAGAGCAGAAAGTGGGGGCAGCGTCAGGGTTACCGAAAAGGGACGTCCATGCGCAGGATGAGGTTCGGCGTGCACGCCACCCATGTTGCCCATGCCGCTCCCGAAATATTCCTGGGCGTCGCTGTTAAGCAGCTCCCGCCAGAATCCGCCGGTCGGAACGCCGATCCGGTATCCCAGCCGCGGTACGGGAGTGAAATTGCACACGATCAGGACTTCATCCCCGGGCGCCCGGCTCTTGCGCAGCAGGGAAATAACGCTGGCAGCAGTGTCATTACAGTCGACCCATTCGAAACCGGCGGGATCGGTGTCAAGTTGATGAAGGGCTGGTTCCTCGCTATAGACGCGGTTCAGTTGTTCTACCCAATTCTTCACGCCGCGATGTACAGGATATTGCAACACGTGCCATTCCAGGCTGGTGTCATGCGCCCATTCCCGCACCTGGCCGAATTCGCAGCCCATGAACAGCATCTTCTTTCCGGGTTGGGCATACATGTATCCGAATAGCAGGCGCAGGTTCGCGAACTTCTGCCATTCGTCCCCCGGCATTTTGCCGATGAGTGAGCCCTTGCCGTGAACCACTTCGTCGTGCGAAAGCGGCAGAACGAAGTTTTCGGTGAAGCCGTACAGCATGCGGAAGGTCAACTGGTTGTGATGGTAGCGGCGATGGATGGGATCCTGGGAAAAATAGGCGAGCGTGTCATGCATCCATCCCATATCCCATTTAAGGCCGAAGCCCAGGCCACCCACGTAGGTCGGCCGCGACACCATCGGCCACGCGGTAGATTCTTCCGCGATGGTCTGGATTCCCGGATACTCCTTGTAAGCCTGGGTATTGAACTGGCGTAGAAAATCGATGGCTTCGAGATTTTCCCGTCCGCCGAACTTGTTTGGAATCCACTCCCCCGCCTTGCGCGAATAGTCGAGGTAGAGCATGGAGGCGACTGCGTCCACTCTCAACCCGTCAATGTGATACTTGTCCAGCCAGAACAGGCCGCTGGCCATCAGGAAGCTGCGAACCTCGTTGCGTCCGTAATTGAAGATGAAGGTTTTCCAGTCAGGATGAAAACCTTTGCGCGCGTCGGCGTGCTCGAACAGGTGGGTGCCGTCAAAGTAAGCCAACCCGTGAGCATCGGAAGGGAAGTGCGATGGCACCCAGTCAAGAATCACGCCGATGCCTTGCTGGTGCAAATAATCCACCAGGTACATGAAGTCCTGCGGCGTGCCGTACCGGGAGGTGGGCGCAAAATATCCGGTGGTCTGGTATCCCCATGAACCGTAGAACGGATGCTCCATGATGGGCATCAGCTCCACGTGGGTAAAATTCATCTGGCGCACATATTCCGCCAGGCGCGGAGCGGTCTCGCGGTAGGTCAACGGCCGGTCGCCCTCTTCCGGAACCCGCATCCAGGAACCAAGGTGTACTTCATAGACGGAAATAGGCGCCTGCAGCGAGCTCTTTCGGGCACGGGTCTCCATCCAGGATTGGTCGGCCCACTGGTAGTCGAGATCCCACACCACCGACGCAGTGCGTGGCGGCTTCTCGTGCAGCATGCCGAAGGGATCGGCTTTGTCCACGATGTATCCCTGGTTGTGGGAGACGAGGTGATACTTGTACAGCGCGCCCTTCCCGATTCCCGGCAGAAATCCTTCCCAGATGCCGGAATTCTCGCGCGCCCCCAGAGGATGAGATTGAGGGTTCCAGCTGTTGAAATCTCCGACAACGGAAACTGAGCTGGCGTTGGGCGCCCAAACCCCGAAGCTGGTTCCTTGCTCTTCGCCGGCAGGGCTGAGGTGGGCGCCCAGCTTGTCGTAGATGCGATAGTGGGTGCCCTCATTGAAGAGATGCAGGTCCTGCTCGCTAAGCCGGCTGGCGGGCTTGCGGAGAGCCTGCGCCAAGGTCGATATTGTTTCTTTTGCCATCACTAAAGTAACGCTGCTCTAGTGTACCGGACTTTGTTGGTTATCGCGCGAGTCGTTGCCCGCCTGCTAGACTGCTAGCTTCGATTCTGGAAATCTCACCCTCATGCCCGTCCTGCGCGTCGTGGTTCTCTGGCATCAACACCAGCCGTTTTACAAGGATCTGGTCTCCGGCGAGTACCGCCTGCCGTGGGTGCGCCTGCACGCGCTAAAAGACTACTACGGGATGGTCAAACTGCTGAACGAGTTTCCCCAGGTCCACCAGACCTTCAATCTTGTGCCTTCGCTGATCACGCAAATCCAGGACTACGTCAGCGGGACCGCGCGGGATCCGTTTCTGGATGTGGCGGCGAAACCGGCGAAAGACCTTGCTCCCGCAGAGCGGTGTTTCGCGCTGCAGTAT
>CAZGSU010000127.1:0-23269 GCA_964528615.1 uncultured Acidobacteriaceae bacterium
CCAATCGCCGAGGTGATGTGATCGTAGCCGGGCGCAATGTCGGTTACCAGCGGGCCCAGGGTGTAGAACGGAGCTTCGTAGCAGAGCTCTTTTTCTTTGTCCACCTGCTCTTTGATCTTGTCCAGCGGCACGTGTCCCGGGCCTTCGATCATGACCTGCACAGCGTGTTCCCAAGCTTTCTTGGTGAGCTCCCCGAGCGTCTTCAGTTCGGCGAACTGGGCTTCGTCGCTGGCGTCGGCGATGCAGCCGGGACGCAATCCGTCGCCGAGAGAAAACGAAACATCATGCTTGACGAAAATCTTGCAGATTTCATCAAAGCACTCATAAAGAAAATTCTGCTTGTGATGATGCGCCATCCACTGCGCCAGAATCGCGCCGCCGCGGCTGACGATCCCCGTGATTCGCTTGGAGACCATGGGCAAATACTGAATGAGCACGCCGGCATGGATGGTCATGTAGTCCACACCCTGCTCCGCCTGCTCTTCGATCACTTCCAGCATCACGTTCTTGTTGAGGTCTTCGATCTTCTTGACCCGCGAGATGGCTTCGTAAATCGGCACCGTACCGATGGGCACGGGCGAATGACGCAGAATGGCTTCGCGAATTTCGTGAATGTTTCCACCCGTGGAGAGGTCCATCACCGTGTCGGCGCCGAAGTGTACTGAGGTGTGGAGCTTCTTGAGTTCTTCTTCGATATTCGAGGTCACGGCCGAGTTGCCAATGTTGGAATTGATCTTGCACAGCGAAGCCACGCCGATGCACATGGGCTCAAGTTCGGGATGATTGATATTGGCGGGAATAATCATGCGCCCGCGGGCGACTTCATCGCGGACCAGATCGGGCGACAGTCTCTCCCGGTGGGCAACGTACCCCATCTCCTCGGTGATCACCCCGTTCCGGGCATAGCGCATTTGGGAGAAGTTACCGTCGGTATTCTTAGCCCTTCGGTTTGCGATCCACTCCGCGCGAGGCCGAGGGACGCTGTTTCCTTTGCTGGGACTGCCGTTTGTGGGGGTCATCGCCAATTTTTCCTTGTGTGGTATCTGTCTACGATTATACGCTGCGTCCATCCCCCTCTTTCTGCAGCCACATAACAATTTCTACCCTTGTCCGTCTAATCGTGAGGCTCTAAAATCTCGATCCGTCTTCCCTGAGGTCATTCATGCGCGCAATCCGTTTCTTGCCGGTACTTCTCTGGCTGCTGGCCGTCTTGCTGGTCATCTTCCTGCCGATCGGCAGCCTGGCTCAAGCCACTCCGTCGCAGCCGGCCGTAAATCTGGACACCATCGACAAGACGGCGGATCCCTGCGTGGATTTTTTCCAATACGCTTGCGGCAACTGGCTGAAGACAGCGGAGATTCCGGCGGATCAAGCCTCATGGGGCCAAGCCGTGGAACTTCGCGAAAGGAATTCGGCCATCCTGCGGGAGATCTTGGAGAAAGCCGCCAGTGACACGCCGGGACGCGATGCCGTCACCCAGAAAATCGGCGACTACTACAGTTCCTGCATGGACGAAGAAACTGTCGAGACCAAGGGATTGGATCCGCTGAAGCCGGAACTCGACCGTATCGCAGCCGCGAAAGATAAAGCTGCGCTCATTGAAGCCATCGCCCGCGTCCACCTGATTGGCCCCAATCCACTGTTCAACTTTTATTCTTCATCCGATTTACACAATGCCAACCAGGTGATCGCTTACATCGACCAGGGCGGCCTGTCGCTGCCGGACCGCGATTACTACATCAAAGATGATCCCAAGATGGCGGACGCGCGCAAGAGCCTGGTCGAGTACGCCATGCGGATGTTCACCCTCGCGGGCCAGTCTCCGCGGAAGGCGGCTGACTCGGCGCAGACGGTATTGCGTATCGAAACCGCGCTGGCCAAAGCCTCGATGGACCGCACCGCGCGCCGCGATCCCAGGAATCGCGATCACAAGATGACGCGCGACGAAGCCGTTGGCCTCGCGCCTAACTTCTATCTGAATCGTTATTTTGCTGCCGCCGGCACGCCAGGTTTTTCCAGCCTGAACGTAACCAACCCGGATTTCTTCAAGCAAGCGAACGGTGTTCTCGAGTCGGAATCACTGGACGCATTGCGAATCTACGTGAGCTGGCACCTTATCGACAACTCCGCTCCCTGGCTTTCCAAGCCATTCGTCGACGCCAATTTCAAAATGCAGCAGGTATTGACCGGACAATCGGAGAACAAGCCGCGCTGGAAACGTTGCGTGAGCTCGACCGACAACGCCCTAGGCGAAGCTTTGGGCCAGCGTTACGTGGACGTCACCTTCGGCGTCGATGGCAAGCAGCGCATGCTGAAAATGGTGAATGCGCTGGAAACGAGTCTGGACCAGGACATCCGCGACCTGCCCTGGATGACGGAAGAGACGAAAAAACAGGCCAAGGTGAAACTGGACGCCATCCGCAACAAGATCGGCTATCCCGAGGTCTGGCGCGACTACAGCTCGCTACAGATCGTGCGTGGCGACCTGTTGGGAAACTTTCTGCGGGCGAACGAATTTGAAGCGCACCGGCAGGTTGCGAAAATCGGCAAGCCGCTGGACCGCAACGAATGGCAAATGACGCCACCCACGGTCAATGCCTATTACAGTTCGGCGAGAAATGAAATTGTGTTTCCCGCAGGCATCCTGCAGCCGCCGTTTTTCGACAAGCAAGCCGACGATGCCCTGAACTTCGGCGGCATCGGGGTGGTCATCGGGCACGAGTTGACTCACGGGTTTGACGACCAGGGACGCAAGTTCGATCCCGAAGGCAACCTGCGCGACTGGTGGACGGCGCAGGATGGTTCTGAATTCGAAAAACGCGCCAGCTGCATTGCCGATGAATACAGCAGTTTCGTGGCGGTGGACGACCTCACGCTCAATGGCAAGCTGACCCTGGGTGAAAACACCGCCGATAACGGTGGCGCGCGTATCGCGCTCATGGCCCTGGGCCGAATGATTGCCGATGACAAGACGGGCAACAAAGGGCAGGCCGTCGACGGCTACACTCCGGAGCAGCGTTTCTTCATCGGCTATGGCCGGTCATGGTGCGGAAAGCGGCGTCCGGAATCTTCCCGCATGCTGGTCAGTGTCGATCCCCATTCCCCGAACAAATATCGGGTCGACGGCGTAGTGCAGAACATGCCTGAATTCCAGAAAGCCTGGGGCTGCAAGGCGGGACAACCCATGGTGCGAGAAAACGCGTGCCGCGTGTGGTAGGCATTTTGTAGCGCCGGCGTCGCGCCGGCTGTCCTGAGGGCGTCTCGCCCTCAGCAAGGCGGAAGCCGGTTAGCGACGGCGGGCGGATTTTGTTTTGCGTAGGAGCAGGTGTCTCACCCACCCAGGGGAGCATGCTCCGCAAGCCTGACAACGACGCCCGCCGGACAGCCGCCAAGACGGCGGCGCTACGAAAATCTAGTGCGGCTCTTCGACTTTCCTGAAGCCCTTGCGCCGCTGCTCGCTGTAGCGGTCCAGCGCATCGCTAATAACAGGATAGGCCTCCGCCGCCGGCCGAATCTCATCCACTTCCACCGCTTTGCCTTCCAGCTGTTTGTAATCCTGAAAGAACCGGCGCAGCATCAGCGAGCGATGGGGCGGCATTTCAATGGCTTCGCGATAGGTGTTGAATTCCGGGTCCTGGGTCGCGACTGCGATGATCTTGTGGTCCTTCTTCCCGGTGTCGATCATGGTCATCAACCCAATGGTGCGCGCGTGGATCAGGGTCAACGGAACCACCGTCTCCTGGCACAGCACCAGTACGTCGAGGGGATCATCGTCTTCAGCAAGTGTCTGCGGAATAAATCCGTAGTTCGCGGGATAGTACACCGCCGAGTAGAGAACGCGATCCAGTTTGATGAGGCCGCTGTTCTTGTCCAGCTCGTACTTCACGCTGGATCCGAAGGGGATCTCGACGACCGCGTAAAATTCCTCCGGCAATTTGTCGCCGGGGGTCACGTCGTGCCACGGATGGATCATTTGCGGCCTCTTTGGATCAAGTCGCTCGCATTATAGATCGGCGCTCCATCCAGGCTTCACAATCAAAGCCTTTAACCGCAGAGTACGCGGAGCCACCTCCAAGGTCGCTAAGAACAACCATTGGCCTTTCGGACATCTTGACCACCGACCTAAGCCGGGAATACAGTCGAAGACGAGGAAGGCTTGATGTCGAGCGAGACTGGTAAATACCTCAAATTCGGCAGCGCGGTGGTGGTCATCCTGGTTTCGCTGGGCTTTCTGGCTTATACCGGCGTGCAGGAGAGCAAGAGCTACTACGTCACCATCAAGGAATTACGCGGCTTGGGCGATGGCGTCTATACCAAGCGCCTGCGGGTCGCTGGAAATGTCCAACCAGGGTCGATCAAGCGGTCGGGTACCAGAGTTGAATTTGTGCTGGTAGAAAACGACCAGTTGCTGAACGTGATTTACAACGGAACCGAAGCGCCACCCGACACTTTCAAGGACAACTCGCAGGCGTTGGCCGACGGCAGCTTTGGACGCGACGGCGTCTTTCACGCCAAACAACTGCAAGCCAAATGCGCCTCAAAATATGCGCCACAGCAGGCGGGATCGCCCGCCAGCGGTGTCGCCCAGACTGCGCCCACCAGCATGTCGAACTAACCGGAGGCCAAATGACCACGTAGGCCCGGACGCCCCGTCCGGGCAGGCGAGCAAAGCTCGCCAGATTTCCGCCTCCTGAGGACAAACACCGCGGAGCTTCGCTCCGCCGGGCCGGCGAGAGCCTGCCCTGAGCGAAGTCGAAGGGGCGCCCGCCTCTACGTGGTCTCGGTTGCTATCGACTTCAACTCTGCCTTCGGCTATCTTCCATCTCGGGTGCTTCGCCGTGGGAGTTTCTCCTATTGTCACCATCACCGCCGTGGTCAAGCAGTTCGGCCGATTTGCCGCCCTGCGGGGAGTGAGCGCCGAGTTTGCTCCTAACTCGCTCTACGCAATTCTCGGTGACAACGGGGCGGGGAAGACCACACTGCTGCGCGCGCTTGCCGGACTGGCGCAGCCCACGCGAGGCAGCATCTCAATTTTAGGAACGACGAACCTGCGCTCGGTGTGCGGCGAGATCGGCTACATGGCTCATCCTTCGCTGCTTTACGACGAGATGAGCGGCATGGAGAACTTGCGCTATTTTGCCCGGCTCTATGGCATCACCGACGATCGAAGATGTTCCACGAACATGACCACGGTGGAGCTTGATCCGGCGTTGCCGCGCCCGGTGGCGCAGTATTCCCAAGGCATGCGGCAACGCCTGTCACTGGCGCGAGCGCTGCTCAACGATCCCAAGATTCTTTTGCTGGACGAGCCCTTTTCCAACGTGGACGCGCGTTCGGCGCGGGCCATGGTGTCGCTTCTGGTCCAGATGCGCAGCGCGGGCAAGAGCATCCTTGTGGTGACTCATCAGGCCTCGTTGCTGGAGGGCGTGGCGGATGAGTTTGTCTGTATGGAAGCGGGGCAGATTCAGAGTCGAACCCGCGAGTTGTAGCAGCCGGAGTCGCGATGAACCAGGTGTCGATGAACCAGGCATTTTCTCCAAACTCGCCACCCGTTAAATCCGCGGGCGTGACCGCTGCTACGTTGGCCAAGGACCTTCGGCTGGAGTGGCGATCGAAGGACGCGATCAACGCCATGCTGTTCTTCTCCCTGCTGGTGGTCGTAGTCTTCAGTTTCTCGTTTGATCCCAACGCGGAGGAGTCGCGGCAGATCGCCGGTGGCCTGGTCTGGGTGGCGTTTCTGTTCGCAGCCGTGGTGGCGCTTAACCAGACCTGGGCGCGCGAGCTGCGCAACCAGGTGTTGGACGCCTACCGGGTTTCGCCGGCTCCCGCCAACTCGCTCTTCCTAGCCAAGGCGTTAGGGAACTTTATCTTTGTTGCCGTGCTGGAAATGCTGATGACGCCGCTCTTCATCATGTTCTACAAGTTACGCGCACTCGGCCCGGCCTGGCAGCTGGTTCCAGTGGCCGTGCTTGGCACCTGGGCGCTGGTGGTAAACGGCACATTCTTTGCTGCCATGTCGCTACGCACACGTAGCCGCGAGATCATGCTTCCGCTTCTTCTTTTTCCACTCTCCATTCCCGCCTTGCTCGCCATGGTGAACGCGACTACCGCCATTTTGACCGGCGAGCTCTCAGCCCGGTTCTGGATTGTGTTGCTTAGCACTTACGACGTGGTGTTTACTATCGCTTGTCTGCTCTTATTTGAGCTGGTATTGCACGCGGAATGAAGTCAGGGCGGATTGACGCTTACGACTTGATTTACGAGTTTCTAAAGTTTACGAGTTTCTAATAATGAAACGGGCCTTCCCCATCTTCGCAGTCCTGACCGCAGTCCTGCTCAGCTACGCGCTCTATGAGGCGCTAGTAGTCGCTCCCACGGAGCAGACCATGGGCAACGTGCAGCGGATCTTTTACTATCATGTACCCTCGGCTTGGACCGCCTTCTTGCTCTTCACCATCAATTTTGTGGCGTCGGTCTGGTATCTCATCCGCCGCAGTCCGAAAGCGGACGCGATTGCCGTGGTCAGCGCCGAAGTCGGCGTGGTGTTTTGCACGGTCGTACTGGTGACTGGCCCGTTGTGGGCGCGCCCGGTCTGGGGGATCTGGTGGACCTGGGATGTTCGCCTGACTTCAACCCTTGTGCTCTGGCTGATTTACATCAGCTACCTGATGCTGCGCCGTTTTTCGACCAGTAGCCAGACTCCGGTGCTGGCGGCCGCCTTGGCTATTTTTGGCGCCCTCGATGTCCCCCTGGTGTACTTTTCGATCTGGATATTCCGCACTCAGCATCCCCAGCCTGTCATCGGTGGCGGCGGTTCGATTGATTCCCGCATGTTGCATGTCCTGCTGATCAACTGGGCCGCGTTTCTCTGTTTTGCGGCGCTGATCTGCTGGTCCCGTTATCGCCTCGAAATCCTGCAGAGGGAAGTAGAAGAAACTCAGGCGCTGGAAGCGCTGCTCGAACCGCGGAGCTCACGATGAATTTTCTCTACGCCGCCTACACCGCCACCTGGATCATCCACATTGCATATCTCAGCATTCTCGTGCAGCGCTACAGACGTCTGCAGCGCGAGATCGAGAACCTGAGGAAGGGAAACCCAGCACTTGGCAGGTAGCAATCAGCAATTGGCCAAAGCTCGCCCCGGCGAACTGTTAAACGGCGAGTCTGGATGAAAGCCGGATCGGGAAAGAAAAAGGCGAAAACTGTCGCTGTGGCCAACTGCTAATTGCCAATTGCTGGGTCTTAAGTCCCAAATCTTCCATCGCTGGCAACTTCGGACGGAGGACTGGACCGCAGGAATTCGTACTCCTCGATCATCGCCGCCACGCCGACTCCGGAGAGCGATTCCGAATTCTCGATTCGGACCACGCGGGCAGTGAAGCGCACTCGAACCGGATCGGTCAGGGTCACGTGAGGTGGAAACGTCATGGTCACCTCGATGCGTGCACCCTCGGCCAGCGCGCGATCGAGGTAGAAAAAGACTCCGCGAGCGCTCACATTCTGGGTTTCGGTCAACAAGCCGTTGAGGCCGTTCCCCGCCACACGGACTGAGGCGGGCAGGCGCATGTCGAAGCGTCGCATGGTGCGACGTTCCTGGCCGGGATGTAGCGTCGAGCTTTCCCTTCGCAGATGCATCGATCCAAAACCAACCAAGATTTCACCCCGAACTGCGGGCACCACCGATTGACTGCAATGACCTTGGCGCCAGACTTACTTATTTACCAATAGTTTGCAAGTGCAAAAAATCGTGGGGAACTGATTCGGTTAACGCCAAAAAAAAGGGGAGGGCCCTGGGGGAAGGATCCCAAAAATACAAACTAATGCGAAATGAAAAGTGATGCACGCGCGATACCATCAGCGCGCAATCACCGGCCAGTCATTTCCGCAGTAGACGTAACGAGTTGCGGAGCTCCGACTGCTTTCTCAATAAGACACGAGTGAAATATTTTGCAGAGGAACAGGCGCTAATCAACCCAGTCGACCCAGGTTCGTTCCCACCTGGTTCGAGTTTTGAGATGACGGCGGCATCTCCGGCCATCTCTTATCGCATCTGACCAAGCCAGAGATGCGTCGCGCAGGTAGGGAAGGCGCTCTGCTTGACAGTCTATCCGTCAGATGTTTAAGTAGTTACTTATTTTTGCCCATATTCTGGTGACAAGTACGCATGCCGCGTCGCAGGCGCGAGGCGGGCTGCTGTTTGTGCGCCGTTTTTCTTCCTCTCCATCAATCGGATCCGGAGGAGCTGGTGACATTGAATTTCCGTGGGTTGGGAACAAGTTATTACCCTGCTCTGTTCTGCCTCATAACCCTGCTGCTTCTAGGTGCTCTGGCCCTGGGTCCACAGGCCCCAGTACAGCAAATGGCTGTTTCCAGCAAGAATCAGTCAGTTCCGGGGCAATTTGGCGCCCCTGCCGTGGCTCCAGACAGCCGCGAGGTCCAGTTGGCGATGGCCCAGCTTCCTCTCCGGTTCGAGCCCAATCAGGGACAGACGGATTCGCAGGTTAAATTCATGGCGCGAGGCGCAGGCTACGGACTGTTCCTCACGTCGGACCAGGCAATCCTGGCGCTGCATTCGTCCAAGAAAGCCTCATTCGTACACCTGCAACTGGCTGGCGCGGGCAAGGCTGCTTCCATCGCTGGAACCGACAAGCTTCCCGGCAAGAGCAACTATTTCATCGGCAACGATCCCGCGAAATGGCAGCATGACATTCCGCAGTTCAGCCGCGTTCGGTACCAGGACGTGTATCCCGGGGTTGATCTGGTCTACTACGGCCACCAGGGCCAACTGGAGTATGACTTCGAGGTCGCGCCGGGCGCGGATCCAGGCAAAATCGCTTTGCGGTTCCCCGGACACCGAAGACCGGGACTCGATGAGAACGGCGATCTGATACTGGCCGCGAGCGGCGGCGAAGTGCGGCTGAAGGCGCCCCGCATTTATCAACCAGCGGCGTCTGGAACCCAACAAGATGTGGCCGGACACTTCGTGGTGCGGCGCGATGGCCAGGTCGGCTTCGAAGTTGGAGCCTATGATCGCAGCCGCATGCTGGTCATTGACCCCGTACTCGCCTATTCGACGTATCTCGGTGGCGCCGCCGACGAGGCGTGTTCCGTCATTTCACCGGTGGTTGTCGCAGCCGTCGCATCACCGCCTTCGGGATGTCCCGCAGTGGCGCTTGATGCTTCCTCCAACATCTACATTGCGGGCTCCACCACTTCCACGACCGGTATTCCCCTGGTTCCTACTCCTCCTTTTCAAACGGCCCTGGCTGGAACCGCCAATGTCTTCGTAACCAAACTCAACTCTGCCGGCTCAACGGTTCTGTTCTCTACCTATCTGGGCGGGGACGGTATCGACATCACGGCCGGCGTTGTGGCTGATACTGCTTTCAACGTAGTGATCGCGGGGACGACCACTTCGAGCAATTTCCCAACCACCACCTCGGCGTTTCAGCCCGCTCGTTCAAACGCGGGCGCGCACGCATTTGTGACCGTACTGGACGCGGCCGGGACGGCTCTCGCGTACTCTACCTATCTCTCAGGAAACGGCACGGAATCCGCCCGTGGAGTTGCAGTCGATTCCAAGAACAAGATTTACGTGATTGGAGCAACCACATCCACCAACGTGCCCGACGCAACCAGCTCGTTCCCAGCTACGCTGGGTGCGATTCAGACGGCTTCACTGGGAACCTCCCAGTTCTTCGTGAGCAAGATTGATCCCTCTCTGATTGGATTTACCAGCCTGGCATATTCCACTTATTTTGGCGGCGGCAATCCGATCAACGGTCTGACCTTGGGCGGGGGCATCGCGGTCGATGCGAACCAGAACGTCTACATCACCGGCGGCACCAACTTCCAGCACACCGGAGCAGTCTCCGATTTTCCCATCCTGAACGCCTATCAGGGATGCCTGGATGCACCGCCCCCGTTGACCCCTCCCACCACCGCGCCGAACTGCTCCACCAGCGTCACCGCCACAGACGCCTTTGTGGCCAAGCTGAGCCTGACGGCGTCGACAGGTGCGCAACTGCTCTACTCCACGTATCTGGGTGGTAGCGGCGATGACGTAGGCTACGGTATCGCTGTCGATTCCGGTCTTAGCGCTTATGTGACCGGATACACGAACTCCGTTGATTTCGTTTTGCCCAGCGCGACCACCGCGTTCCAGGGCCTCAACGCTGGCGGGTTCGACGCCTACGTGGGCAAGTTTGGAACCCCCTGCACCGGTTCCACGTGCACCGTCACAACCGTGCCACTGACGTACTTTTCCTATCTCGGCGGAAGCGGCAGCGACGTAGGCTTGAGCATCGCGGTGGATACACTGCAGGGCGCACGCATCGGGGGTTGGACCAACTCACCGAATTTCCCCAATCCCAACCATCCCGTCCTGGTCGGTTTTGGCGGGGTAGTGGACGGGTTTGCGGCACGCATCGACACCACCGCCAGTTCCATGATCTCCCTTGGGCATTACGGCACATACCTGGGCGGCAGCGCTGCGGATTTCGCGACGAGTATCGCGGTCGATTCCCAGGGCGACAGCTTTATCGCCGGCGAGACAGCCTCGGGCAACTTTCCCACCGCCAACCCTCTCCAGCCTGCGCTTAGCGGGGCCACAGACGTATTCCTGACCAAACTCGGGCCGACTCTGGGCCTGGATGTCGTCGAGACGGTCAGCCCCAATCCGGTTGGAGTAGGAAACAATGTGACCTTTAGCTACGAGATCACCAACAACGGTGATTTGACCACCGGAATCATCTTCACGGACGTCCTGCAGCCCGCCGGCGCTACCTTTGTGTCGGCCGCCAGTTCTCCGGGTCAGACGGCCTGCGCCAACACCTCTGGCACCGTGACTTGCTCGGTCGGAACGCTGAACGCCGGAGCGATTGCAACCGTGACCGTGGTCCTGGCCCCCACCGTTTCAGGTTCGGTCAGCGACGGGGGCAGAGTGACCGTCTTCGGTACTACGCTAGTCGTCACGCCGGATCCACCGCCCGTGGTCGCCACTGTGAATGACTTCACCGTAGCTGTGTCCCCGACGACAGCGACGGTGACCGCTGGCGTTCCCGCAAGCTACACGGTGACGGTGAGCCCCACGGGAAATATTCCGGAGACAGTCACGCTCTCCGCTTCGGGCGCTCCCTCGGGAGGTACCGCAACATTCCCCAACGGCGCTTCATTCACCAACCTCAGCAGCGGACCGCAAAGCCGCCAACTGGTGGTAAACACCACGGCGCGTGTCACTACTCCAGCCAGCCTTTTCCCCACTGGCAGGCCTTTGTACGCGGCTCTGTTTCCGGTGTCGGGGCTGGCTTTGCTGGGTGCTGGAATCGGAGGAAAGAAGTCGCGCCGGCGAAGGTCACTGATTTTGCGGGCAGTGATGGCTGCGCTGCTGGGATGTTTCTTCGCGCTGGTCCTGTTCCAGGCAGGTTGCGGCTCGAGCAAGTCGACCAGCACGACGACCGGAACTCCGGCAGGAACCTACAACCTCACCGTGACCGCAACATCGGGTTCGGCTACGCGGACGCAGCAGATCGTGCTGGTAGTGCAGTAAACCGGCGCAGGTCCACCCATCGCGGGTCGTGCCCGCAGAATTCCCATCCCCCTAAGCTGGTTCCGTTTCTTACGTCAGGTTGGCGTGAATGCCAAGGCTTTCGGCGGCCTTACGGAGTCGCTTATCTCTTGTCCACAGAAGCGTAGACGGATTGATAAAGACAGAGGCTATTAGGTGTGCGTCGGTCAGACCGATTCCTAGGCTGTACAAACGACGAGCCTCGATCGTCAGCCGCACTTCGCTCAGTTGCGCCACACCCACTTGTGGTAAGAGGTCCAGTAGTGCAAGCGTCCTTGTGCGTTCCCGCAGTGATCCAAGGGCAAGCTCTGCAATGACGAACGGGTGGACAACGATGTTCCCGCAGGTAAGATGCTGGCGCATGTCTTTGTTTCCCGAGCGGAGATGGTCGATCCAGATAGATGTATCAGCGAGAATCAATTGAGCTTCACTCGGCGGCGGGGAGTATTTTTCAATCCCGGCATGGTGCCTCCCAGCGACGCCAATCGACGAGCGCTTTCCCGCTCAATCAGAGCTTTAAGGGCTTCGCGAATCAGTGCCGTCTTCTCGGCTACCCCAGTGAATTCCTGGGCGATACGTACCAGATCGTCGTCAAGGGCAAGGGTTGTTCTCATGGAAAACTCCAGGCACTGATTATAGCATCAAATGATGTCGCTGAATGATGCTCCAGCGAACTTTGGAGGGAGCAGACCGATCTAAGCGCCAGCGGTAAGCTTGTGGCTCTTGATCTGCGCGATGCCGTACTGGCGGATTTTGTAGAGGAGAGCTTTGTAGCTGATCTGCAGCAGGGCTGCCGCCTGCTTGCGATTCCAGTTGGTTTGGTCGAGTGCCTGCCGGATGGCTTCAGCTTCGGCTTCGTCCTTGGCGCTGCGCGCCACTGACTTTAAACCGCCGCCGGCTTCGGCAGGAGCGTGAGAACCCTCTGCCCGCGCGCCATGGCCGTCATTGCCGGTTTGCAGTTCCTGCGCTGCCAGTTTTTCGTCACCCAGCACCAGATACCGCTTGATGAAGTTGTTGAGCTCGCGCAGGTTACCCGGCCAGGAGTAATCCTGGCACGCCTGCAGCAGGCTGGGCGAGAGCGGTAGCGGAGGCCTGGCATACTGCTCCGACATGCGCGACATGAAATGCTTCAGCAGAATTGGAATTTCTTCTTTCCTCTCGCGTAACGGAGGCAGCTGCAGCGTGAAAGCATTCAGCCGGTAATAAAGATCCTCGCGCAGACGCTTGCTGGCCAACGCTTCCGGAATATTGATATTGGTTGCGGCCAGAATGCGAACATCCACCTTGATCACCGAGCGGCTGCCTAAGCGCGAAAATTGCTGGTCCTGCAGCACATGCAGCAATTTGGCCTGCAACAATGGAGGCATCTCGCCGATTTCGTCGAGCAGGATCGTGCCTTTGTTACACAGTTCGAACTTGCCTGGCTTGGCATGATTGGCGCCGGTGAACGCTCCGGCTTCGTAGCCGAACAATTCGCTTTCCAGCAGATCTCCCGGAACGGCGGCGCAATTGACTTTAAGAAAAGTGCGATGGGCACGCGGAGACAGCTTGTGGATCAGCCGCGCCACGACTTCCTTACCCGTGCCGCTTTCGCCCAGCATCAGCACCGGGATATCGACATTCGCTACCAGCGCAGCCTGCGACCGTATCTTGCGCATCACAGGACTTGCGGCTACGAAGAACACGTCGTCGTAAAGCTCTTCCACCTCGCCAGGTAAATTCTGCTGGTTCTTTCCCAGACACTGGTCAATGACTTTGTCCAGTTCGGCCTTCTGGAAAGGTTTGGTCAGGTAATCATGCGCCCCCAGGCGGATGGCCTGCACCACTTTGCGGGTATCACTCACGCAGGAAAGCATGACTACCTTCACGCCCGGCAGAATCTCGCGCATCTGCTCCAGCGTCTGCAGGCCGTCAATTCCGGGCATCAGCAGATCCATCAGCACCAGGTCGGGCCGGAGTCCTTTTTGCACGCGCTCGAGCGCGGCTTCCCCGGTCGAGGCGGTCTCGACCGTGTAGTCATCCACCTCCAGTAGCGTGCGGATATAGCGCAACATCCCGGGTTCGTCGTCAACCAACAAAATATTGACCGCGTCGGTCATTTGTTTTTCCCTTTACTGGGGGGACTGGAAACTGGTTTCAGCGGAACGATGAAGGAGAATTTGGCGCCCGCCCCGAGTTCGCTTTCCACCCAGATCTTGCCGCCCATGGCGCTGATCAGGCGGCGCGCGATAGCGAGTCCCAAACCCATGCCTTCAGTCTGCGCTTCGTTCTGCGGCAGACGGAAAAAATCGTCAAACACTTCGATGTGGTACTCGGCCGGAATTCCCGGACCGGTATCGGAAACGCTCACCTTCACGGAGTTGGGAAGCGGATCATTCTGCCGCCGCCGTTCGCCCGGCATGGCAGAGTTGTTAGGGCTGCGGCGCTCCCACATGTAGGGTTCGGCGTGCAGCCAGACTGTCCCGCCCGCTGGCGTGAACTTGGAGGCGTTTTCGAGCAAATTGGAAATTACCCGCTGCAGCTTGGCCGAGTCGAATGCGAACTCCGGCAGTTTCTCATTGGCCAGAAAGTACAACGCCAGACCTCTCTCCTGAAACCGGTGGGACCAGAGACGGCACACTTCTGACAGGCAAGGATTTACGTTGCCGGTCTCGTAACGCATCTTCATCTCGCCAGTTTCGAGGACGGTGTAGCTCAGAAAATCCTGGATAAATTGCTGTAAGCGCTGCCCGCTGGAGTGCATGTCGCCGAGGATTTCCCGCTGCCGCTCGTTGAGCGGGCCGAGCTTTTCATTCTGCAGCAGCTCGATATAGCCGTTCAGGATTGCCAGGGGGGTCTTGAGGTCGTGGGCGGCTGAACCAAGGGCATTGGTGGTCCGCATGGACCGTTCCCGCAGCTGGTTGTACTCCTGCAGGAGGGCGTCGTAACTCAGGCGGTCTGCGGCGGGACGTGGGGCTGAGGTCGGCTGCACACTGGGCGCGGTGGGCTCGATTTCCCCAGGGATAACCGCATTTTCAGGCACCACTCCCATAGTTTGAAACTCACAGGGTTCGACTTGCATTGGGGAGGGAGAAACAGCCGGGCGCGAGAATCCAGTGCCAATAATCGTATGACAGCGGATTTCCGCTGTCAACGGAAAATGCAAGCAAGTGGTCACGGAAGGGCAAAACCTTGCAGTTCTAACAGCTTAAAAGCCCTGGGCTAACGGCAGTTTGAGGGGCGAATGTAAGGAGAATTTGGCTGGGTCCCGATAGGGTCTAATGCCGGTCTTACAGGCGAATGACCTGATCTCTTACCGGTTTCGTCTGCCAAATGGTAAACCAGCCCAGGCTAGTTTGGCCCCCAAGGTGCGGGAGAACCGCTATCTCGGTCTAAGAAGGGGTCGGTTTGAAGCGTTTGAAGCCTGTCGCAGAGCGCCGTAAATGGCCGCGCCTACCCATCGCCATACCCGTCTTTGTTCGCAGCCGGGACGAAAAAGGAAAAGAACTTCTCGAGTTCGCCACTGCCCTGAACATCTCCGCAGGCGGGGCTCTGGTGGCGGTTCGCCGCTCTTTGCCGCTCTCCGCGCAGGTTTTGCTCGAAATCCCCAGCGCTCCCCTGGCTTCCACAAATTCGTTACCCAAGGCGGCTCGCAATCTTCGCGCCCGAACTCTATGGGTCACCCATACCGATGGCTATCACCTTATGGGCCTCAAGTTCTCCCATCCCCTGGTGGGACCGCCCGTGGTTCGCCCTTCCCGCCAAAGGAAAGTTGCTTCTGTTTTGTGAAAAGTTTTTCCCACCGCGCCGATTGTCCTTAAGCGGGAATGCTGTGCGTTACCTGACCGCAGCTATTCTCCAAGAAAACCCTGTAATTATATAAATCTAAACACCTTACATTGGATTTACAGCCCGAATTCCGGGGTCCTTGGGGTTTGGCTCTCGGGGTGCACAACAAGGCTCGTACGTAAGGGTAACTGGGCCACTAAACACTCATGACGACTATACCGTCCGTTAGTTCGCTGGCTACTTCTCTGGGAGAGTTTCCGCCTGATGCGATCACATTTGGCCGTACTGAGGTCATGCAATCGCTTCGCGACCGCATGGACAAAGTAGCAAGCGCCAACGTTCCCGTCCTGATTCAGGGCGAGAGCGGCACTGGCAAAGACATCATCGCGCGCATGATTCACGGCCTTTCGCCCTGGCGAAATGGTCCGTTCGTGAAAGTGAACTGCCCGGCGATTCCAGGCACACTGCTCGAAAGCGAGCTCTTCGGATACGAAAAGGGAGCCTTCACCGGGGCCTACGGATCGAAGCCGGGGCGCGTGGAAATGGCTCATCGGGGCACGCTTTTCCTTGACGAAATCTCCGAGCTCGACCTCGGTCTGCAATCCAAGCTGCTGCAGTTGCTGCAGGACGGGCAGTTCTGCCGTATCGGCGCCCAGGAGGACAAGAAAGTTGAAGTACGCGTGGTGTGCGCGACCAACCGGGTGCTGGAAGTCGAAATCGAGAGCGGCACGTTCCGTCAGGATCTGTTCTACCGCATCAATGTAGTCAATCTGCAGATGCCGCCCTTGCGCGAACGTCGCGCCGACATTCCTGACCTGGTCAACTATTTTCTCGAGTACTACAACCGCAAATACAACTGCCGCGCCCGCACGCTTTCTGGAGAATTGATGACCGCGCTGCAGAAGTATCACTGGCCGGGCAACATCCGCGAGCTGGAGAACCTGATCAAGCGCTACGTAATTCTCGGCAACGAGGAAGTCATCAGCAGTGATCTGGTGGCGCACCAGCAGGAGTACACCATTCCCGAAATCAACTTCGATGGCCCGATCGCGCTCAAGACAATCACGCGCCAGGCTACCCGGGAACTGGAGCGCAAGGTGATATTGAAGGTCCTGCAAGCCCACCACTGGAATCGCAAACAGGCGGCCCGGGCGTTGAGCATCAGCTACCGCGCGTTGCTCTACAAGATTCGCGACGCGGGCTTGCCTCCCAACCGCTCCTCAAGGCGCCGTCCGGAGCCGGTTCCGGCACAGGATGTGGCCGCCGACTAAACGACCCCATGCTCACCAAGCAAAATCCGGTAGAGTCGCCAGGACCGACGACGGAGCAGGCGCCCCCCCGGTTCCAGGGTAGCGAGGTCCCGGCAAGTGAGGACCACGGGAGCGAGGTGCAGAAGAGCGACCCTCAAGAATCCACCTCGACTTCCGTAGCGGCGCTCTCGCCCGAGGAACAGCTCTCGCCGCTGGCCCAGGAGATGCACCGAAGAATCGTCTTCCTGCACGCCCTGTACAAAAGTACAGAGTTGAAGGTATTGGATGACGCTCACACAGTGCTCGGCATTATTCTCACGATTTCTGCAGCATTCTGGGCCGGGTGCATATCAAAGCGAAGACGTAAGCAGAACCTGATCTATCTATGGGTGATAGCCTGTGCCATCGCATTGGGCTTAGCGGTTGAATTGTCGCTGCAACTCTCCACCCTTTTCAATTGAGATTCGGTCGCCAGCCTGTTTCATACTCGCCAGTAGTCCGGCCGCCACTGCCCTACGGCCTTCTTGATATCGGTTTTCGACAGTTTCTCGGCCAGCGTCTTCGCGGCCAGGGCCGGCAATTCCGCGTCAGAAGCAAAGCGTAATCCGATCAACTGAGACTCCGTAAATTCCCCTATGCGGGCGCGCAGAGGCTCGTTCAGAAGAAGCGCCAGCCGCTGTCGTTCCTCAAGCCGGATCACCCGGTCCTGTACCTTGAGAGCGTACAGTCGTGTCTTAGTCACGGCCGTCGTGGCCGCCAGCATAAACACGACCAGCCACGCCGAATGCAGTCCCGGGTGCGTCACCAGATGCACAATAGTAATAATCAGGCTGATCGCAAACACCGGGAGAATAAAGAAGTGAAATGCCGGATCAAAACGTGCGTGATTGGAAAAATTCTGAGGAACTTTCTCGGCCATGTTCTCGCTCCCGAGGTTATAGAGGTTCGTAGCGCCGCCGTCCCGGCGGCTGTCGTGAGGGCGTCCCGCCCTCACCGCCGAGGGCAAAGCTTGCCCGGAGCGAGGTCGAAGGGATACCCTCGGGACAGCCGTCGAGACAGCGCTACTCTCGATGACATCCGCCGCCTGAAGTCTGACGTCCGACGCCGCCTCCCTACTGCTTTTTCTTCTTCCCGAAAAGCCCGCCCAGGGCGTCAGCCGGGGAGTTTGTATTTCCAGAGGGATTTTGTCCCGTCAACCCCTGCAGCGCTCCACCCAGGCCGCCCTTCAACTGGCCGCTGACCATGCCTTTCACGTCCGGCATGAATTTTGGATCGGAGGTAGTTCCCTGAATGAAGAACGGAATGCTGCCGCCTTTCCCGCCGATTCCGGCGAGCTGGGTCAGCCCAGTCACCGCGCCGCCGGAAAGGCTCGCGTTCATCTTGTAATCCAGCGCTCCACCGGGGCTGATGGTGCCGTTTCCAGTCACGGTGCCGAGAGCGGGAATGGTGAGGTTGATGTTCTGTGTACGCACGCCCTCAGGCGCGACCCGCGCATCGGTGCTCAGGTTTTGGATCGAAGTGTCCGACCCGGTCTGCGAACCAGACAACGCCGATATCGCCGACATCTTGGAAGAGAGATTGAAGCCGGCAAGTTTCGTTTGCGCCAGACGAATCGGGCCGGTGATTACCAACTTGTCGACCGGCCCGACGATACCCACGTTGACCGACAGCGTTCCACCCTGCAGCTTTGACCCGGAAGGCAGAATGATTCCGAGCGCGGGCAACATTGTCTGAAGATCGTCGACCGGCATGCCATCCGCGTTGAGCTTCATGTTCAGTACGGTCGACTCTCCTTGCGACTGGTAAGTCCCGGTCAGTTTGGCCAGGGCCTTGCCGAGCGTGACGTCGCCCTGGGTCAGAGTTCCGCCTTGTTTCAACAGGTCGTAGTCGGTGGCGTATTTTACCTGCACGGGCTGGGTGGCGGGCGTGCCCTTGGCCGACAGCTTGAGCTTGTCAGCCTTGAGCGTACCGCTGGTCTTTACCGTCTTGCCGTCGGAATCCAACGTGCCATCAAAGTCAGCGACCCCTGCGATTCCAGTGGATGGGTCGACGAACCCCGAGGCCGTCAGGTCCAAACCCTTGATGTTGACTTGTGCTTGCAGCGGACTGGCCGAAACGTCGCTGGAATTGATCGGGCCTGCCTTGCCGTCAAGTTTCGCGGTGCCGCCGGCGGGAAGGTTGGCGGTGATGGTGAAAGGGAACTGGGAAGTCAGGGAAAAATCGCGCACGCTGATGTTCACGTTGTCATAAACGTGAGGCTTGATCGACGAGTTGGCCCGGTTCACCGACAGGCGGCCATCGGTCACGTCCAGCTTGCTGACCGAAAGATTTGCAGTCGAACTCGGTTCTGTGCTCGCAGGCTTCTTCTCAGCCTCTGATTTGCTCCCCAGGCTGGAGAAGTTCCATTTTCCCGAGGCATCGCGCAGCAAGGCAATCTCCGGCTTGTCGAGCGTGATATCGGTCACGTGCAGCGTCTTGGAAAAAATCAGCGGCATCACCTCCACGCCGACCTTCAGCGCTTTGGCGCGGATGAAGGGATCTTTACTGAAGGCAGGATCGTCGGAGATCGACAGATCTTCTGCCGAAACGCTTCCCGACAAGATGGAGAGACTGAGATTGCCGACCTTGACCTCGCGGCCGAGGGCCGTAGATAACTCGGACTCCAGTTTGGGCCGGAAGCTGTTCACATTCACCAGGAAAGGGAGCGCGATGACGATGAGCAGAATAACGACGATCACGATCCCGACAATTTTCAGTATGCGTTTCATGGAGAGAACTCCTTCGCGAACTTCGGTGCGATTGGGCCTGGCAAACTTGCGGAGTAAGCCGTGGACGGCCAACAGTTTACCAAAAGATCAGGCTACTGAGGTTCCTGCGTGAGCTCGGGATTCGGCGCGGGACCGCCATAGAGTTCTTTCTGGCGCTGATCGCGTTTTTCGTTCATCACCCGGGTGGTGGCTTCCATTTCGGCGCGCGCTTCCTGAGTGCGCCCCAATCGCTGCAGCAGCTGTCCCCGCAGGTAATGGACGCTGGAATTTTCGGGATCGATTCTGGCAGCCGCATCGATTTCAGTCAGCGCCTCGGCGTATTTGCCTTCAGCCTGGTAGACGCGCGCCAGTTGGTAGTGAGCACTGCCCATACCGGGTTCGATCCGCAATGCATGCCGCAGATTCGTTTCTGCTTCACGATTATTTCCCTGGAGCGAGAGCACCAGTCCCAACTGATCGTAGTTATAGGCAACGTCCGGCTCGAGGGCCATGTCTTTGAGAAATTCTTCCTGGGCGCGCTCCAGATTCTGCTTCTTGAAGTAAGCCACTCCAAGATTGAAGTGAACGAAAGGAAGCTTGGGATTGGCCTTGGCGGCAAGCTCGAGCTCTTTGATCGCGTCGTCATATTCCTCACGATTGATATGAGCCTTGCCCAGCAGTAGATGCAATTCGGGCGAGTCCTGGCCGGTTTCAACAAGGCGTCCCAGAGCGCGCTGTTCGAGGTCCGGCTGACCCGACTTGCCCGCGGCAATTCCCAGCACGTAAAGATAGTTCAACTGGTCCGACGCCTGCGCCCACAGCGGCTCGAGCATGCGCGTGGCGTCGGCGTATCGCTCGGTAAAGAAGTAGCAAAGTCCCAGAAGATAGCGCGCCTGGTACGAATCCGGCGCGTCGTGGACTACGGATTCAAAGGGCGCAATTGCGGAGCGAAAATCGTTCTGCCGGTAATAGACCAGGCCCACGTTGAGACGAATACCCGGCACTTGCGGCATCAGGTCTTGGGCTTTGCGCAACATCTCCAGGGCTTGCGGCCACCGCTTGCGCCGCATGGCGATGACCCCGAGGTTGGCGTAAGCGCCAGCGGCTTGCGGATCCAGGGCCAGCACACCACGAAAGGAATGCTCGGCCAGGTCGAGGTTGTTTTTCTTCAGGGCGGTCTCGCCCTCCTGAAATAACTGCTGAGGACTCGCGCTCCCCGCCAATGGCCGCGCCGGTTGCGGAGTTTGCGCCATCGCGGGACAGAGAAACGCCGCCACCACGACGATCAGGAGCCTTGACAGTGATTTCACTCTCCTGTAGTGTCCGCCAACGACGGCGTGAAATTCAAGCTGCGTAAATCCTGGTAATGGGCTGGCCCACTGCCAAATCTTTGCGTGCTTTGCGGCATTCTTCGTGTCCTTTTCGGTTAAGAGCTTTTGACCGCAAAGTTCGCAAAGAAAATCTCTTTTATGGTCAAAACTTCGGTGATCACGATTCGAGACGTGGCCAAGGAGGCCGGTTTTTCCTCGACTACGGTTTCCATTGTCCTCAACAACGCCCCCCTGGCGCGCTACATTCCGGCCGCCACCAAGAAGAAGATCGAAAAGGCGGCCAAGAAACTGGGTTACCGTCCCAACCTGTTTGCCCGCTCTCTCCGCAGCAAACGCAGTCACACGGTCGGCGTGATGGTTTTTGACATGACCGATCCGTACTGCACCCTGATTCTGCGCGGCATTGAAAACTCCTTGTACCAGGCTTCCTACTTGCCCATTCTGACCGATGTGCACAATGAACGCAGCCGGTTTGAACGCTACCTGGAAATGCTGCTTGACCGCCGGGTGGAAGCGCTGATCGTCCTGGCCAACTGGCTGTTCGTGGACATCGACGTCTTGGCAGATCTTGAAAAGAGCAGTATTCCCAGCGTGATGATTGCGCGAGAGATTCAAACCGACACAGTCAGTTCGGTGATCGTGGATAACGAAGTCGGCGCCTTCGCCGCCGTCGAACACTTGTACCAGCTGGGGCATCGCAAGATTGCTTTCATCCGCGGGCCCAAGACTCTGACTGACAGTGCCCCACGCTGGCGAGGTGTCCGCTCGTTCGCGAAGGCCAGTGGGCTGGAACTGGATCCGCGGCTGATCCTGGACCTGCCGGAATCGCGTGATCCAATTTCAAGTTTTGAAGCCGGATACAAATTGACCGAAGAACTGATCAAGAGCAAGCGTCCATTCACCGCGCTGATGGCCTTTGACGACATGACCGCGTTCGGCGCGATCCGCGCCTTTGCCAAGGCAGGTCTGCGCGTGCCCGAGCACTGCTCGGTGATCGGCTTCGATGACGTCGCTGCCTGCAGCCTCTACACTCCCCAGCTCACCACGATTCGCCAGCCTATGGAGGCCATGGGTGCGGCTGCGGCGAATTTAGTGGTCGAAGGGATCAATGCAGTGCTGGAGAAGCGTGAGGTGTCCGCGGTACATCGCAAAATGACGCCGGAGCTGGCAGTGCGAGAGTCCACCCGGAGCATACCTTGACCGATCCTGGGCGAAAAACCTTCAATTCCTAGCCTCAGTTGAAAACTGATCGACAGTATTTCCCGGCTTTTTTTCTTGACACTTACTGTCGAAGTAACGCAATATTCAGCCTATTGATTCGTTTTAATAAACATTTCAGCTAGAAATGCGGCGCTCCCGTCCCCAGGCCCGGGAGATAAAATAATGAAAATAACCAAAACGACGAAGACCATTCATTCCGAGCTGTTGTCCCGCGACCAGGCGCAGGGTTACCGGCTGGATGCGGGCGTGGAATGAAACGGGTGGGGCGCGTGGAAACCGAACTACGATGGTGGTTCGGGTGAATGTGAGTGATGGCCGGCGGCGGTGGCAATAATTTCAAGGGGGTTATCATGAAATCCCGCGTGTTGTGGTTAGGCGTTTTCCTCTCTCTTTCGCTCGCAGCTTTGGCCCAGGACACGGCTTCGATCACGGGTAATGTCACCGACCCCAGCGGCGCGGCACTGGCTGGCGCCCAGGTCACATTGAGCAGCCCCGAGCGCGGTATTAACCGCTCAACCCAAACCAACGAAAGCGGCGGCTATCTGTTTGGCGCCGTGCCCGGGGGTTCTTACGACCTGACCGTCACGTCGCCGGGATTCAAGAAGTACCAGGCGAAAAGCGTAAAACTGGAAGTCGGGCAAAAGGCACGCGCTGATGTGGCCCTGCAGGTGGGAGCGGAGAACACCACGGTCGAGGTTGAGGGCTCGAGCGTGGCAACGGTCGAGACCCAATCGTCAGACCTTTCCGGGGTCGTCACCGGCAAGGAAGTAACCCAGCTGGAACTGAACGGACGCAACTTCACACAGCTGGCGACGCTGGTGCCGGGGGTCAGCAACCAGTCGGGACAGGATGACGCCGGAGTGGGCGTAGGCGGCAACGTTTCCTTCAGCATGAACGGCGGCCGCACCGAGTACAACAACTGGGAGCTGGACAGCGGCGACAACATGGACAACGGCAGCAACACGACGTTGAATGTGTATCCCAGCCTGGACGCTATCGCCGAATTCAAGGTGCTTACTTCGAACTATGGCGCCCAGTATGGCCGCAACGGCTCGGGCACGGTGGAAGTGGAAACCAAGTCCGGTACCCGCAACTTTCACGGAGACGCCTACGAATTTGTACGCAACGACATTTTCAACGCGCAGACATTCCCGCAGACCAGCGTTCCGCCGTACAAGAAGAACGATTTTGGATACACGATTGGGGGGCCGGTGTTCATTCCCGGGGTCTACAACAAAGACCGCGACAAAACCTTTTTCTTCTGGTCGCAGGAGTGGCGCCGCGACCGCGTGCCGGCCAACCTGGGCAGCGTGATTGTACCGTCCCTGGCGGAACGCGGGGGCAACTTCAGTGACGTGTGTTCACCCACGGCCGGATTGATTGACC
>CAZGSU010000128.1:0-15005 GCA_964528615.1 uncultured Acidobacteriaceae bacterium
GACTACCAAATAACCGAGCAAATACGCCCATCCGGGCACTATGTGTTGTTCACGAAAAAAGGGTCCGCGCGCCCAATTGACGTCATATTGCGGACGCCAGAAATAATTGATCGGCACCACCACCCAGGTGGTGAGGGTCTGATATTTCCATCCTCGTTTGTCATAACCCAGTCGCCGGATCGCCCACAGCAGCAGTGGCGGCGTCACTACATGAAACAGGCTTAGGAGGCGGAGATACAGGGGAAGGCCGCTGTCGAACATATACTCGGTGCCACCGACCAGGTGCTTCCCGCTCAGAGCCGCTCCCAGCAAATCGATGGTGTAGAGACTTTGGAATAGAAGCAATCCGGTGGCTTGCCAGGAGAAAATCAACGGGCGTTCCAGCCACAACGCAACCGCGATCAGGAGGTTTCCCAAATCGCAGAAATAGAGGAAATTCTGGGCTCCGTAGTGCTTCCAGTAGAGCGGCGCCCAGGCCGCGACCCATACAGTCCAGAGAATCTTGAGCCACAAAGGCAGCCGCATGGCCGCCATTGTAACCGCCAATTACCACAGTAACTTGCTGGCCTGCACCACTGTACCTAGCATTGAATGCTATGAGTTACCAAGCGCTATTATTCTGCCCGGACGAAAAAACGGCCCGCGTAGTCAGCCAGGTTTTGAGTGAACTGGAATTCCATGTCGAGCCCTGCAATGAGCCTTTTGCTGCAGTCAAGAAATTGATGGCCCAGCATTTCGACGCGATCGTCGTCGACTGTGACAACGAGCAGAACGCGGCGCTGTTGTTCAAGAGCGCACGAAATTCGAATTCGAATCAGGCTTCTTTGGCGGTGGCGGTTGTAGAGGGACAGGCAGGAGTGGCCAAGGCCTTTCGTATTGGGGCCAACCTGGTTCTGACCAAGCCGATTCATGTGGAACAGTCCAAGGGTACGTTACGTGTCGCTCGCGGGTTACTGCGCAAGGGACAAACCGCGAAACCGGCGGCGGGAGCTGCCACCCCGGCGGAATCGCCGGCAGCCCAGCAGCCTTTGCCATCTGCACCATCAATCTCTGCGGCGTCGTTTCCGGCGCCCTTTGCTTCTACGCCAGCGTCATCCGCGCAGTTCGCATCGCAGCATTCGAGCACACCGCCGCCAATGGCCAGCGCGTCCGCGTTCGAGCTGGATGCGGAACCGGCTCCGCAGCCTGATGCTGCGGAAGCTACCTTGCTCGAGTACATGCCGGACTCTGCGCCTTCAGGCACCGACAAATCGCCGCGTGCAACTGCAGACTCCAGCCCGTCCAAGCAGTATCCCTGGCAACCGCGCTCCAAGCCTCAGGCTGAGCCCATGGCCTCTGCGCTGCGCCGGGCGGCGGAAGCGGCGGGGAAAATTGAGTTCGAAGCTCCGGCATCGAGCCCTGCCGCTCCTTCAACGTCCTCTGCTTCGACCTCCGCGGCTTCGATGTCTTCTCTTTCGAGTGCTTCGAAGTCGAAGAGCGGCGCCGCTGCGGCACCTGCCCGCGCCAAGGAAGCTCTGCCGCCTAGCGCCGGCGTGAGTGGGTTGAACCCGTCTGGGAAGACTGCCTCTCTCATCGCGCCTGGACTTGCGGAAGCTGAAATCTCACAACGTGAAATTGCGAAGACTGCGGAACCCGTGACTGAGGGATCCTGGGATTCAAACCCGGCAACGCCCAGCATCGAAGAGATCCGATTCTCCTCTTTGGGCGAGGCTGCAGAGCAGCAGGCTTCCGGCGCCGGAGGCAGCAAGAAGACACTGCTGCTGGTGGTCGCGCTCCTGGCAGTCACCGCAGCCGGGTATTTTGGCTGGACCAAGATGCAACAAACGCACCCTCAACCGGTGCCGCAAGCAGTGGTTCCGGCAAATCCGGGGACGGCCGTGCTGCCCCCACCGGCTTCGCCCGCAGCCACCGACACTCAATCGGCACCCGATGAGGTAGTGGCGCCGGCTCCGGAACAGTCTTTGGGCACGCCGGTTGCCGGTCCTTCCTCCTCGAAGCCTTCGGCGGCTGTGCTGGCAGAAGCTCCTGGAGCCAAGGCTTCCGCCCCGGCCAAGACAGCGGCGGTCGCGAATGATGTCACCGTGATCAAGGCACCGGGCCAGCCCAAGCCGGAGCAACCACAGACCCTGGTCGTGAAAAATTCTCCGACCGCCGAGGCCAAGGCTGAGCCTGAACCGCAGGAACCGGAGCAAGCGCCGGCCCCGGCCAGCATCGCAGCCGATTCGAGCAGCAACGTGCTGTCGAGCCTGGTCAACACGAACGCGGTCAATGTTCAGAAAGCTCCCCCGCAGACGATGAGACTCTCCCAAGGCCTTTCGCAGGGCCTCCTGATCAAGAGGGTCCAACCCGAGTATCCGGCCCAGGCACGGCAGATGCGACTGGAAGGCAAAGTCGAATTGCAGGCCAACATTTCCAAGACCGGCAACATCACCGCCGTCAAGCAGGTGAGCGGAGACGGGGTATTGGGCCGCGCGGCGATCGACGCAGTCCGGCAGTGGAAGTACAAACCTTATTATCTGAACGGCGAGCCGATTGAGATTCAGACTCAGATTACGGTGAACTTCAAGCTGCCGTAAATCGCAAGGCCCACGAAGGGGCGGGTGTCCCACCCGCCCAGCGGAGCGCAAGCTCCGCACTTGTTGCGAATACTCAATACCTGGCAGGACAATCTGGCGAGCGCCGCTCGCCCGTCCAGACGAGGACGTCTGGGCCTACGTGTTTCTTGGTCATGAAACGCGGCCAGTTTCCTCCGAGTTATAATCAAGAGATGCGCACCCGCTGAAATTCCTTTCTGTGCGAGGTGGGACCAATCTTATGGATTTTAAGCTAGTCAGCGACTACGAACCGCGCGGCGATCAGGCCACCGCCATCGAGGCCCTCGTTGGGGGAATTTTCGATCGTGAACAGCACCAGGTTCTGCTGGGCGTGACTGGTTCCGGCAAGACATACACCATGGCCAAGGTGATTGAGCAGGCCAACCGGCCTGCGATCGTGATGGCGCACAACAAGACCCTGGCGGCCCAGCTCTATCATGAGTTCAAGAGCTTCTTTCCACATAATGCAGTGGAATATTTCGTTTCTTACTACGACTACTATCAGCCCGAAGCCTACGTTCCGGCTGCCGACCTTTATATCGAAAAAGAATCCACGATCAACGACGAACTCGACAAGTTGCGCTTGTCTGCAACCCGGTCGCTTTTTGAACGGCGCGATTGTCTGATCGTCTCCTCGGTGAGCTGCATTTAAGGCCTGGGCTCGCCTGAGGCCTACTACGGCATGCTGCTTTTTCTGGAGAAGGGACAGAAGATTAAGCGTGAGGACATCACCCGCAAGCTGGTAGAGATTCTCTACGAGCGCACCGATGGCGACTTCCGGCGCGGCACCTTTCGGGTGCGCGGAGATGTAATCGAAATCTTCCCCACTTATGACGACATGGCATATCGGGTTGAGTTGTGGGGAGACGAGGTGGAATCGCTTTCGCAGATCGATCCCCTGTTCGGAGCAGTCAAGCAAAAATACGTGCGTCTGCCGATCTATCCCAAGACCCATTACGTGATGAAGCCGGAAACTCGTGACAAGGCTGCGCAGTCGATTCGCGAGGAACTGCTCTGGTGGGAAGCGGAACTGGAGAAGCAAGGCCGGGTTGTGGAAGCGCAACGGGTGCACCAGCGCACCATGTATGACCTGGAAATGATCAGAGCCATGGGCTATTGCCATGGCATCGAAAATTATTCCCGGCATTTTACGGGGAGACTTCCGGGTGAACCCCCGCCGACTTTGCTCGACTACTTCCCGCGCGACTTCCTGATGTTCATCGACGAGTCGCACCAGACGGTGCCCCAGTTGCACGGCATGTATCACGGCGACCGCTCACGCAAGGAAACGCTGGTGGAATACGGATTTCGACTGCCGTCGGCGCTGGACAACCGCCCGCTGACGTTTGAGGAGTTCGAACACCGGATGAACCAGATGGTTTACGTTTCCGCTACGCCGGGTCCCTACGAGCTGACCAAATCTGCGGGCGTGGTGGTGGAGCAGATTATCCGTCCCACTGGCCTGGTGGATCCTCCGGTTGAAATTCGTCCGGTCAAAGGACAGATTGACGACCTGCTACACGAGATTCGTGAGCGGGTCTCGCGTGGCGAGCGCGTGCTGGTGACCACGCTCACCAAGCGCATGGCGGAAGATCTGGCCGAGTATTACAGCGAAGTCGGCGTGAAGTGCCGCTACATGCACTCCGAGATTGAGACTCTGGAGCGAGTAAAGATTCTGCGCGATCTGCGCAAGGGCGAGTTCGACGTTCTGATTGGCATCAACCTGCTGCGCGAAGGGCTCGACCTGCCGGAAGTTTCGCTAGTCGCAATTCTCGATGCCGATAAGGAAGGTTTCCTGCGGTCCAGCGGATCCCTCATCCAGACGATTGGGCGTTGCGCCCGCAATCTGAATGGCCGCGCCGTTCTTTATGCGGACCGCATGACCGACTCGATCAACAAAGCCATTAGCGAGACCGACCGACGGCGCGCCATCCAGGTCGCCTACAACGAGGCCAACGGGATTACGCCGGAGTCCATCGTGCGGCCGCTGGACATGACCCTGGCCCGGATTATCGAAGCCGATTACACCGATTTGACCGACGTCGAGACCGAAGGCTTGCCCGACTTCAAGTCGCAGGAAGAGCTGGACGCCTACATCAAGAAACTGGAAAGTGATATGCGTGAAGCCGCCAAACACTTTGAGTTTGAGAAAGCCGCCAAGCTGAGAGACACGATCAAAGAGCTGCGGACGAAAGAATTCTTGATTGCATGAAGGGGCTGGCCCAGCCCTTCCTTTCGATCTGCTCAGGGAGGGTGCCTTTGTCTCTCCGGTTTTGGAGAGACAGGGCGGGGATTTTCATTCTGCTTGACCGCTGGACTGTCTCGGCCACTTACCCGGAGCGACTCCTAGAATAGTCCTCGCCGAGAGTGAAGAGGGCGTTAGTTACCTTTACGAAGAGTCGGCAATTCTCGCCAACTTCCACGTCAGTGACTCGGGAGCCAGCGGCGTCTTGATGAATGACCATTCCCAGAAAGTCTTCGCCTTCGACGGTGGATTCCAAATGAGGTCTTGAAAGATGGATGTAGCCTGACATCTGCTGGTAAACGCCGGTGGCCCAATCGAATCTGGTGCTTAGTTGCTTAAGGAGGTACGCGTCGGCCAGTTTGCTACCATCTCGCGATTTGATCGTCTTCCACGGCGAGCCTTTCTTGAGGCACTCCCACAGTGTCATCGGGTCACCGACAAGGAAGCACGCATTCACTCGCATCACCGAGGCGATTAGCCCGGTCAGGCCCATTCCACGCGGGCGAGCCGCCCGCGACCACATACCGCCCAGACCACACACTAGAACAAGAGAGCTACCTCCCCGATCTCGCCGCCAGGGCCATTTCCTTTCGATAAAGGGTGAAGCCGTTGCTTGTCTGAGGTTGAAACTTCACATCTGAGGCTGGGAGTTTTTCGTTTTGGCCCAGGAATAAGTATCCGCCCGGCTGAAGATACAGGTGCAGGCGTTGCACCAATGCCACCCGCTGGGCCATGGAGAAGTGGGGCAGCACGTCCATGCAGAAGATGCAGTCAAACTGTCCCAGGAATGCTGGCTTGGCCAGGTTCATGTGGGAAAACCTCACCAGATTGCGCAATCGCGGCTTTACCAGCAGGTGATCGCCGACCTTGGCGAAGTAGGCCTGCACCAAATGATCCGGAACCTGCTCGAAGGCCGCAAGCGGGTAGAGTCCGCGCTCTGCAGATTCGAGCGCTTGGCGGCGAATGTCGCTGGCCACAATATGCACGTTCCAGCCGCCGTTGCTGGAGTTCACCGCCTCGCACACCGACATGCCGATGCTGTACGGCTCCTCACCGGTAGAGCAACCGGCGCTCAGGATGCGAAGGCTGCGGGGTGTTTCGGCTGACTTGCGTGCTTCCAGGTCGGGCAGAACTATCTTTGTCAGGGATTCGAATGCGGCGGGGTAGCGGAAAAAGCGGGTCTCGCCATCCAGCAAGTGCTCGGCCAGCGCTTCACACTCGGCATCGGACGAACCCAGGCGTTCGAGCAAACTGGTGATCGACGGGATGCGTTGGGAACAGAGCAGTCCGGATACCGCCTGGATGAGCTTCTCCATCGGCGTATCGAGCAACACTCCGGTCTGACGCTCCAGAATGAGGCGCAGTTCGGAAAGTTCGCGCTCGCTCAGGGCGACATTCGCCGTCGGATTAAGCATGACAAACCCCACCCGGGGAAGTTCAACGCCGGACTCAAGTGGCGGCGCTTTTTCAGGGGAGGCTGGCTTCAGTACGGCTCAGGAACTCGCGGCCGCGGCCCGGACCCTGGTCCTGGCTTCGTTCTCCGCCTGCTTCTCCACCGCGTTCAGTTCTTTTTCGATGGAAGAGAAGCGCTGCAGGATCTCATGCATGCGCACGGCCATGTTCCGGATGGTTTCGATTTGCGAGCGCGCCGTGGCGGAAAGGGATCCGGGTTCAAGCAGCAGAAGCTCGGAGTTTCCCAGAACCGAAGTGAGCGAGTTGTTGAGCGTGTGCCGCTCGTTCAAAATATAGCGGCCCAGGGCGGCTTGCCTCTCCAGCGACTTCGCGGCTTGTTCCGCCGTGTGAGCCCGCACCATTGCCTGGCCCAGCCGCAAGACCTCCGCTGAGACCAGTACCAGCGCGTCCAGCCAACCTTCCTGTTGCTGCAGGGTCCTGATGCCGGGCGGGCCCAGGCGTGCTTCCGCAGCCGATGGCTTGGCTTTGCATACGAACAACACTGGTTTGCCGGGCGGATGGAGAGCTTTGAATACCGCGGGAAGAATGCCGGGGTTCACGAGCCCCACGATGGCCATATCGAAGCCGTCCGCATCCAGATCGCGGCAGATGTCGCCGCTCATCAGGGTGAACGCCGGTGCGTCTCGTTCGCCGTGCCAACGATCCATGACTACCCGTGAAAAGTCTGGATCGTCCGAGATAATTAATGCGGTGGCCTGATCCAAAGTTCTCTCCGTTTCCTGACCGCCGGTCCGTAGCGTCGGCTGGAAAAACGGACCTCAGCGGCTAAAGCCGGATCTATCTCAGCACATAGCGGCACGACTGAAGTTGTGCCCTTCCCAGCAACTTGCGGCACACCTGGAGTCATGTCCTTCCCAACTTGCGGCGCGATGTCCTTCCCAACATCTCTGCGGGAAACTTTTTCGACATCCGTGCGAAGCGCGGCTTACCTAAGGACCGCCTTAGACCTTGTCGTCATCGTCCGGTTGAGACGCGGCTGAGGAGTTTTCCTCCCACTCCGGGGCGCTGTTCACCTGGAACTCGGGAACGTCGGAACTGGTCGGCGCAAATTGAGCGGCTGCAGCCGCCGCCTTGGCGCGTGGAGCCGAGGGCTGAGACTTTTCTTTCGCCGCTTTCCTCGCGGTACGGGCCAGCGCAGCGTCCACCACATTGCGCAGATCTACGAGCATGCGCAAAGGACTACCCGCGGAATACTCGGCATGGAACATCACCTTCCAGGACTGGCAGATCATGCGCAACCGGGCCACCGGTTCATCGGCAGAAAACTGCGCCGAGCGGCAATCCAGCGTGCTGACGCCGCGAGTTTCCAGTTCGCGCAACCCGTCCAGAATGGTGTTGAGGTCCTGGTGCATCAGCCGGAAAAACACACGCCGCATCAGGAAGCTGAAGCGGGTAAACGCGACCATGGCGATGGGCTCGAAGTAGTCATTTCCGGCGGAAGTTTTGAGTCTTCGGCCCTTGTCCAGGGTGCCGCTGGTCAAGAGCTCATTCAGGCTCCGGCATCCGTCGGCGGCGCCGATGAAATCCTCAATCGGCTGGAGCCATGAGGGAAGCGTGAGGTCCACGGGTCCCAGAACCGGATCCAGCATCTGGGCCACGTAAGCCAGATCAACGTCGGTGTCTTCCAGGCGCGAGGGCGCGCAGTGGGAGAAGTACTGCACCAGCAGAAAATCGATCTTGTCACGATCCGAGTCAATTCGAGTCGCGCGGTGCAGATGGTGTTCCAGCAGTGTCTGCAGGCCTTCTTCACTCGTCAGACTCGTGGTCTGAAGGAACTGGCGTAGTTGATGGACCTGGATCTTCTGGTCCATATCCGCGAACCATTGGCGAGCTTGCTCGACGGATTCCTGCGGCGGATCGTCGATGCCCGCTTCCAGATCCTGGCAAGCCGGCAATTCGATCACAAACTCGCGGGCCAGGGCGCTGTATAGCGGATGGAGCAGGCGCGCTTCGCGCCACTCCGAGGCGAGGTCCTTCGTTTTCGGTATCACGGTCATGGTTTCACGATCCAGTTGGAGACTTCCTGGGTAAAGCGGGCGGCCACGGCCGTGCGTCCGCGGGTATATTGCAACGCCACCACCGAAGCTTCGGCATCCAGCGTGCCATCGGAATTCTGCAGCCGCAGCATGTCCGCAAATTCTAGCGGCAAAGTCGAGGGAAACAAGACTTCACGAGCCGTGCCGAACTCGATCACCGTGCTCTCAGTACACGCGCTTCCTCCCACGACGCGAGTCAGGCGCACAGGAATGCGCACTGGACTGGCCTCGGGAAAGAATTTTGCCAACTTGGCCGTGCAGCTTTCCTGAGGAGCGCGTGCTCTGCCGGTGGCTGGTGCGGGCACTGCAGTACCTCGGATCTCCAGGGTCGACGCGGCCTGGGTCCCCGGGCCTGCCGGTTAGCACGGCATAGGCACCCGGACCGCATCCGAAGGAAAGGATGCACGACCCCGGCCAAAGTCGAGATTTGGATGCTTGTGGCGTAAGTTGCTGATTACGAGGGAACTAGGTTGAGCGAGACCCGGACCGGAAAGGGAGGGAAAACAGGGTTTTGTCTCACAATGAAACATCGTCTCATGATCAGTAGCGCCGCCGGCGCTACTAAGGCGAGACGCCGACGGGAAGCGAAATCGCGCTACTGCAAGGCCTGGCTGGCCGAAACCGCTTCCCGGGCCCCGATGTTGTAGCGCTTGAGCTTGCGATAGAGCGTCGCACGGCTGATGCCCAGCATCTTGCCGGCAAGCGCTTTGTCACCCTTCACCTGCTCGAAGACGCGCTGAATCGTGGTGCGCTCAATGTCTTCCAGGTCGGTGGCACTGAGCCCGGAAGAAAGCGAGTCAAGTCCCTGATCCGCGGAGATACCTGAAGTGATCGCTGGGGGCAGATCGTTGAAATCGATAGTCCGCCCATCCCCCAGGGCCACGGCTCGCTCGATGCAATTCTCCAGCTCACGAACGTTTCCCGGCCAGTCATATTGCAGCAACGACTTCATAGCCGCGGTCGTGATCTGAATGGAACTGCCGCGCGCATAGCGCTCCAGAAACCAGTGCGCCAGCATCGGAATGTCAGAGCGGCGTTCGCGCAGCGAGGGCAGGCGCACGGTCACCACGTTCAGACGGAAGTAGAGATCCTTGCGAAACGTGCCGTTGCGATATTCCGCTTCGAGATCGCGGTTGGTGGCGGCGATAACGCGCACATCCACTTTCACTTTCTGATTGCTGCCCACCGGACGGACTTCTTTTTCCTGCAGAACCCTTAGCAGCTTGGCCTGCATCTCCTGAGGCAATTCGCCAATCTCGTCGAGAAAAATCGTCCCGTCATTGGCGGACTGGAACAGTCCGGTGCGGGATTTCACCGCTCCGGTAAATGCGCCGCGTTCGTAGCCAAAGAGCTCGCTCTCGATCAGTGTAGGCACGAGCGATCCGCAATCCACCGCCACAAACGGGCGTTTGGCAAACGAGCCGCGGAAGTGGATAGCGCGCGCCACCAACTCCTTGCCCGTACCGCTTTCGCCGGTGATCAGGACGGGAGTGTGCGTGTCCTTCAGGCGCGAGATCATGCGCAGCACATCCTGAATTTTGGCCGACGCGCCCACGATCCCGTGCAGTTCGGTTTCGGTGTCTACACGCTCGCGCAGAAATTCGTTTTCCTCCACCAGCCGAACTTTTTCCGCCATGCGGCGCAGGAAGAGGCGAAGTTCCTCCAGCGGGGAAAAAGGTTTGCTGATGTAGTCGTAGGCGCCGAGCTTCATGGCCTGGACCGCGGTCTCCACCGATCCGTGGCCGGTCATGACCGCGACCTCGGCGCGGGGGAGCATCTTTTTCACTCTTTCGAGGAAGGTGAGCCCGGACATGTTGGGCATCACCATGTCGGTAAGAATGATGTGCGCAGGCTGTTCTTCGAGCAGGGCCAGGGCCGACTCGCCGCCGTCGGCTTCCATACAGATAAACCCGAGGCCTTCGCCCACGGTCATGCAGAGTTGGCGAATGGTTTGCTCGTCGTCGACAATCAAGAGGCGGATTCGTAAGTCTTCGCTCACAGTGCCTTCCCCATAGTTTTTTCGACTACCGAGATAAACTGCTGCACCCGGAACGGCTTCTCCACGCAGGGAGCGCCGGTCTCGCGCAAGGTGGCTACAGTTTCTTCATTGGCAATGTCGCCGGTAATGAAGACGATGCGAGCCGCCAATTCGGGACGGTGGCGCACCACCCAGGCGTGGACGTCGGCTCCATTGACACCTCCCGGGGTGCGCATATCGGAAACTACGCCCAGAAATTCTCCCGACTGCAGCAACCGAACGCCCTCGGCACCAGATTCTGCGCACACCACGGAGTAGCCATTGCGCTCCAGCGTGGCGCGGACGTAGGCCATCACCCCGGCCTCATCCTCGATGAGGAGTACCGGTAGGATTGCGGATTTTGTGACAGGCTGTGTGCTCATCGTTGTCGACTCCGGCAGCGGCCCCGACCGAGGCCGTTTCTGGCGTGACCGGAAGGCGGACCACGAAGGTCGCTCCCTGTCCGCCGCTGTTGTTTTGGCAAAGAATCACGACAACGTGCTCGAGCACAATGCCGTAGCAGATGCTCAAGCCCAAACACGTCCCCATACCGACCTCCTTGGTGGTGAAGAACGGATCGAAGATGCGATCGGGGTGCGAGATTCCAGGCCCGTTGTCGCGAAAGCTGATTTCCACTGAGTTGCCCACGCGGGTGGTGCCAATCTCAATCCGCGCCGGACGAGCGGTTTCACTGACAGCGTCATAGGCGTTGTTCAGAATATTCAGGAACACCTGTTGCAACTGGTGCGAATCGCCAACCACAGTGGGCAGTTCCTGGGTCAAATGCTCGATGACTTCCACACCGTGGCTTTGGAAGTCGTAAGAGCGCAGTTGCACCGTCCGCCGCAGGATCGGATTCAGCTGCACCGGCTTTCTCTGGGGCGGCATCTGGCGGGCAAAGCTGAGCAGGTTCTGCACGATTTGCTTGGTGCGCTGCGCTTCCTGCAGAATCACCCGCAAATCCTTACGCGCACTTTCCGGAACCTCGGGGTTTTCCATCAACAGGTCGGCAAAACCGAGGATGGCGGTGAGCGGATTATTGACCTCGTGGGCCACGCCGGAGACCAACTGTCCTACCGCGGCCATCTTCTCGGCGTGCATCAGTTTCGATTGCAGGCTCGCGGCATCGGTGACGTCGGTCATCACCACGACCAGGCTGCTCACGTGCGACTGCTCGTCGCGCATGGGGCTCAGATTGACTGAAAAGTGGCCGATCCTTCCGTCCCCGCGCAGAATCTGCAGCTCAAGATTGTCCACCTGGCGTCCGGCCAGAGTGGCGCGCAGAGCATCGCTCAGAGTGCCGCGCCGACTCGGCGCCACCAGGTCTTCCAGTGGAAGTCCCAGCAGTTGCTTCTGTTCGTAGCCCATGTCGTGCCAGCGCCGGTTGGCATAGCTGATGAGCCCGGCCGTGTCCGCTACCAGAATCAGGCTCTGGGTGTTGTTCAGGATCTTGCCGGAGAAGTCGCGCTCGCGCTGCAATTCCGACTGAAAGTTCTTGAGCCCGCTGATATCGAGCATCAGGCCGCGATATTGCGCCACCCTGCCCTGGTTGTCTTGCACCGCGAAGGCGTTAATGAGGACATAAACCACAGACCCGTCGCGACGGCGGAGCGTTTCCTCGTGATTTCTGACCACGCCGTGTTCCTGCATCTGGCGGGCAAGTTCCTGGTAGCGTTCCTCAGCGAAATAAACCTGGGTGCGAACATCCGCCTGCAGCAACTCCTCCCGGCTCTTGTAACCGAGCATGCGGACCAGCGCATCATTTACCTCGATAAAACGGCCATCCGGCGTGGAAAAGAACAGTCCTTCTTGGATGTTGTCGAACAGCTCCCGGTAGCGTTGTTCCACCTCACGGCGGTCGCTGATGTCCTTGAGGACGTGAATCGTCTGCATGCCCTCGCTGTTTGCGCCGTGCACCCGCGAAGTGGAAACCAGGTAGGTGCGTTCCAGCACGGGATGAACATACTCGTCGTCTCCTTCGCTTTTGCTGCGGCAGAAGGGGCAGGAGCGAAGTGGAGGCAAATCGCCGATGGCCAGCAGGGCGGACATATTGACGCCAATCAGGGCCTGCGGCTCGACGCCAATGAAGTCAGCCAGCGAGCGGTTGACCCGCAAAACATTGCCGGCTTCGTCGTGGGCCACAATAAAGTCGCTGATGGCGTCGAAGATTTCGATCCAGTGCCGGTTAGCCTGATCCATGCGGGTGAACAGGCGGGCATTTTCCAGCGCGACCGCGGCATGTCCGGCAATGGCGTGCAAAACCTGTTCGTCTTCGATGCTTAAAGTTTGTCCCCGACCACCGAGGCATAAAACACCGACCAGTTCTTCGGACACTCCCAGCAGCCGCACCAGGGTGAGATCATCTCCTCCCAGTTCGGAGGCGAGCGCCGGACCGGCGATGTCGTTCATGGTGGAGGAGACGACTGCTTCCGGATACCGCGTCAAGGCGTCTTCAATGGCATGGCTGAAGCGCCGCAACAGGGAGCGATCCTGGAGTTCCAGCCCGTCTGCGGCTTGCAACACCAAAGTTTCCATGCCAGCTTCCTGGTTTACCGCGAGCGCGGCTTGCCGCGCGCCCATCATGTTTGCGGCGCGGCTGACAAAACTTCGGGCGAATTCCGGAAGCCTCAGGTGGGAGTTTAGTTCCAGGGCCAGTCCCATCAGTGATTCAGCGCGGCGGCGGTGCTGTTCGGACTGGTGGAGGTTTCGAGTTACATCGAGCGCGACCGCGACTTGCGCTGCAAGTGCGCGGGCACGCCGAATGTCTTCCTGCGAGATCCCCGCCCCATCCAGCCGATCGACCACGCCGAACATGCCCAGGACTTCGCCGGCAGTATCGAGCAGCGGGACGGTCAACAGCTGCCGCACGTTGAACTTGGCCAGCAGCTCGGTGTTCGCGCCCGGAAGTCTGCCGGGATCGTCGGACCAGAATGCCTGCTTGTTGAGCAGGGTGTGGCTGGCGGGCCCGGCGGGAAAGGCGAAGTCCGCCCGCTTGGGCTGGCCATTTTCTGCACCCCACTGCACCCGGAAGACCCCGTGTTCCAGTAGCCCAATGAAGCCACGCCCAAATCCCAGGAAGTCTGCGGCGCGCAATGCAAAGCGCTGGAGAAACTCATCCAAATGCCCGATGGAGCCCAGCTCGGCCGAGATGTCCAGGAGTTGGTGGAGTTCGTGGGCCTGCGCCCGGGCGGTGTTGCAGAGCTCCGCGTTGGCGATTGCTACCGCGCCGAAACCGGTCACCACGGAAATCAGCGACCTCTCCTCAGCGCTGAAGACGCCCTCGGGGCGCGGGTAAACCAGGATCGCACCCTGGGTGACCGAGGTGCGGAAAGGAGCGGCGATCAGCATGCCGGGAGGAACCAGGTCGCCCAGTGCATGAGTGGCCGGGTCAATGGCTACCGCGATCGGTTCGCCGGCGGTCATCGCCCGCGTGGCTAGATCGGCGGCAAACTGCATTCCCCGGCGATCGTGCCGGCCCCGCACCGAGGCGGCCAATTGAGGCGACTCGGCCGCGACCGCGCGCAGGTTGAAGACGCTGCCTTCCCGCAGCAGAATACAAACCAGGCGGGTGCGCAACAGAACCCGCAACCGGTCGGCGACGGCCTCGACCACGGCCATCGATTCCGGTGCGGAGCGCAGAGCCTGCGCGACCTCCGCCAGAATCTCGGCCCTTCGATGCTCCTCCCTCGAGACCTGGGTGAGGCGGCTTGCTTCCAGCAGGCTGCCCAGCTGTCCCGCCAGAATGGTGGCCTTGGCTGCCAGATCCTCATTGAAAAAATCCGGATCGGTGCAATGCAGAAACGACGCTGCCCCGATGGCCTCATTTCCGACCAGCAAAGGCGCCGCCATGATGGAAACGGCGCGAAACTGGGCTGCCATCGGGTAACGGGCAGGGTCCAGGCGGTTCCTGCAGATGGTCTTCCGCGAGCGAAGGGCTTCGACGGCGACTGCACTCTGGTCGGCCTTCAGCCGGGTGCCGACGAAACGGTCGGCCATTAACCCGTCGGCTTCGGCTCCCACCAGTTCGTCGGAGGAAACTCGCTGCCAGAAGTATGCTCCGTCCACCTGAAAGAACTCACGCGTGACCTGGCAAAACAAACGGATCAATGCGTGGGACGAGGTTCCCTGAGCGGCGGCAGCGGAGAATCTGAGAAGGAGCTTTTGAAAAGCGTCGTCCAACTTCGGATTGCTGCCTTGTACTACGGTCGCATCTCCGGCTGACATGGTCAGAGTGTCACCACCCGCCCGGGAACGGATTTACAAGTAGTTGATATACAAGCAAATTAGTCTGAAATCTCAATTTGAGTCAAGCGAATAACCGGGTCGGGTGCCGAGTTATGACACCCCGGCGAAGGCACTTGACTGGTGTCTCAAACCGAGACAAAGAGGGGTTGATGAGACAATCCTTAACATCCATCCGGACCTTGATCTGAGGTCTTTGGTTCGAGTGAACATATTTAGATTTAATAACTTACAAAAGGGATAGTTCCTCATTTGGAAATCACGGCGAGGCTGGCATCGGCATTGCTCTTGTCCCCGATGGGGAATTCCCCTTGTCTGGGAAAGACTTTGTGTGGAGGGCCGACATGCAGCGCTGGGTAGCGATTTCTGTCTTGGGAGTCTTGGCGGGGACAGTGGCA
>CAZGSU010000129.1:0-48818 GCA_964528615.1 uncultured Acidobacteriaceae bacterium
CCTCATCTGCATGCAGGCCAATTGGTGGTTCTCGAAAGCACGACCTACCCTGGAACTACCGAAGAGGTGATGGTTCCAATCCTGGAGAGCGGGAACAAACACGGTTTGAAGGCGGCCCGCGAAGGCGCTTCGAACGGGCAGGAAATCTACGTGGCGTTCTCGCCGGAACGCGAAGATCCCGGTAATACGACGGTCGCGCGCCGCGATATTCCCAAGGTGGTGGGCGGCCTCGATTCCCAGGCTACGGAAATGGCGGCGGCTTTTTACGGGGCGATCTTTAATCGCGTGGTGCGGGTCTCTTCACCCGCAGCCGCGGAAATGACCAAGCTGCTGGAGAACATTTACCGCTGCGTAAATATTGCACTGGTCAACGAACTAAAATTACTGTCGCTGCGCATGGGGCTGGATATTTGGGAAGTCATTGAGGCGGCCGCAACCAAGCCGTTCGGATTTCAGCCTTTTTATCCTGGCCCCGGCTTGGGGGGACACTGCATCCCGGTAGATCCGTTCTATCTCTCCTGGAAGGCAAAAGAGTGGGATTTCCGCACCCGCTTCATCGAGCTGGCCGGCGAAATTAATATCGGCATGCCGTATCACGTGCTGGACTATGTGGCCAAGGCGCTGAATTCGCAGAGGAAGGCGCTGAATGGCGCCAAGGTGCTGGTGCTGGGACTGGCCTACAAAAAAGATATTGACGACCTACGCGAATCTCCGTCCCTGACCATCATCGAGCTCTTACAACAGCAGGGAGCCGTGGTTTCCTACAATGATCCATTTTTCCCGACGGTTGGAAAAGGCCGCAAATACGACCTGCAAATGAAGTGCGCCCCGCTGGAAAACCTCGGACAATACGATTGCGCCCTGATCGTCACCGATCACTCCGACTACGATTACCAGCGCATCGTACGTGAATCGCAGCTCGTGGTTGACACCAGAAATGCAACTCGCGGGATCCAGAGTCCTAAAATCGTACGCTGCTGAAAGCCTTGACGGGCGGGCCGTTTCGGAACTGTTCTCCCGGAATGGCACCGCCGCGCTCGTCTGTCTTGCCCCTGCCTGTGCAAAAATTTTCCTGCCGGTGGCGATGCGGCTTTGATACCCTATTCCTCACAAACCTAACTGGTTGTTAAGCAACCGCTTTCTTCGTCTCCCCTGGCTGGGAGTGGCGATATTCGTGCTCCGGTACACCTGGGAAGCCGGGGTTGGAGTCTTTTCCAGGACGAAAGCAAGGGCGGAAAATCGTTGATTTCCCCCCCGGCTAAGAAATTTTTGGGCACGAAGGCAGCTATCTGAAATGGCTGCACATCAAGACTAATTATTGCCCCCGGATCGGATCAGTATTATGTACAACGTCTACCAAAACGGCCAGTTCGGCCTGCTACCGGAAAGGCGGCCGCCCTGGTTAGAGTTTATCCTCACCATGGGCGTGCAAAGTCTTGCCCTGTTTGCTTTCGTCTGGTTAGGGGTCCTGAACCTGTCCGTGCTTCCGACCCCGGTTCATGACTACCACTTTATCCGGCTGGTGGAGACGCCTCCTCCGGTGAATCTTGAGCCGGCGCCAGTGAAGGTCATTCCGGCTCCGCGTGAAGTTCAACTGGAAACTCCACCCACCGAGGTGCTTCGCGTCCCGCCCCCTGAAGTCCGGCCCAAGCTTCCTGAGGAAGCGCCGGTAGCCCCCAAGATTGAAATCGCATCCACCAAACCCATCTCGCTTCCACCCGCAGCCCCGGTAATTCCGCGGCAACTCGTGAAAACCCACGTTTTTTCCACTGGCAGCTCAGCCGTGCCCACCATAGCGGCAGCACCTCAACATGTACAGACCGGAGGCTTTGGCGATCCCAATGGCGTGCCCGCCCGTGAAACCAACGGCAAGCCGGTCAACATCGCGCCCTCCGGATCTTTTGATCTGCCCACCGGGCCGGGTTACGGCAATGGCACGGGAGGTTCGAAGGGAGTCCGTGGTGTGGTGGCCAGCACCGGCTTCGGCAGCGGCACCGCGACGGGTGACGGAAGCGGCAAAGTGAACACCACCCGGGGCACGGGTATCGTGCAGAAGAGCGGGTTTGGCGATGCGCAGCCAGTCTCGCTGGCTCAGATCCGCCCGAAAACTGCGGACGATTCCGCTGACAAGCTGATTCCCGCCGAGGTCATCTCCAAACCGACTCCGGCTTACACCCCGGAAGCCAGAAATTTGCGGATCGAGGGCGAGGTGGTGCTGGAAGTGGTCTTCGAAGCATCCGGCAAACTGCGTATCGTTCGGGTAGTGCAGGGTCTCGGCCACGGCTTGGATGAATCTGCGGTCCATGCCGCGGAACAGATCCGCTTCAAGCCGGCCAAACGCGACGGACAACCGTCCGATTACACCGCGCTGGTGCACATCGTGTTCCAGCTCGCGTAAGCGCAACCGCACACCACGGCATTGTCCCTGGGAACGAGCATCGGGCGGGAAAACCTTACAGGCTTATCGCAATCAGTGAGAGGAGGTAAGGGGGGATTCCGAACCTGAAGCCGGGTTGGAGGCTGGAGCCAACTCGAAGTTCGAGCCTACTGAATTGCGCTTCCGACTGAGGAAAACACGTTGTTGGCGTTGGAACCGATTAGCCGGATCGTACCCACTACGATCACCAGAATTACAGCCAGCATCACGGCGTATTCGGCAACATCCTGTCCCTGATCGTCGTGCCACATATTTTTGAGCCACTTTGTCATCTGGCGCTCTCCTTAAAGCTCGTTTCGGCCTGCTGAATGTCGCTCCGAGTACACGTCCAGCACAACGATCAGCAAGCGCTAAACTCAGAGTGCAAGTCTTGTATTAGGGTAATTGCCAAGGCACGGGCTGCCAATAGCCCACTGGTGGAAAGATATAGCACCAAAGTGCTACGACTTCAGGCAATGGTCTTTATTGGCAACGCCTGATTTACCGCGAAAAGGGCCAGTTCCAGGCGGGTGGAGACACCAAGTTTGTCGAAGATGTTGCTCAGGTGATGCTTGACCGTATCTTCACTGATCTTAAAGTATTCTGCGATCTCTTTATTGGAGTAGCCTGCCACCACGGCGGAAACGATCTCCAGTTCCCGGGGGGTGAGGCCGAATTTCTTCTGTTTCGACTCTTCCCCAAAGGACTGGACCAGGTTCCTCAAATATTGCACCAGGTTGGACACGCTCTCCCGGCCCACCCAATACTCTCCCGACATGACGGTATGAATGCTCTTCAGCAATAACTGGGTAGCGGAATCCTTCAGCACCACGCCGCGAGCTCCCAGTTGCAGGGCTTCGACGATCTGCTTTTTTTCCGCGGCGGCGGTCAGCAGAATCACTCGAACCGTACTGTTGGCCGGTCCCGAACTCATTTCACGCAGCGCTTCCAGCCCGGGCATCCGGGGCATGGCCAAGTCGAGAAGCAGGATGTCAGGTTTCAACTGGCGGGCCATCTTGACCGCCTCCGCGCCGTCGCATGCTTCCCCAATTACCTTGAGATCGGGTTCGGCCTCGAGCAGGCGGCGGAGGCCGTCGCGGAAGATCGGGTGGTCGTCTGCCAGCAGAATGCGTATCGGCGTTGATCTTCGACTATCCATGAACCGCCTCCGGCTTCTGCGGGACGCTGATCTCGAGACGCGAGCCCTGGCCAGGATTCGATTCTATCGTGAGTTCGCCCGCAATGACACGAACCCGTTCCTTAATGACTACCGGCCCTCGTCCCAGCGTGTCCAGTTCCGCCTGAGAAAGGCGGCCGGAGAAGGGAAAGCCGCGGCCGTCGTCTTCGATCAGCAGGGTCCAGCGGCCATTTCTGGCACTCAGTCGCACTACTACCGTTTTGGCATGGCTGTGCTTGCGCACATTGACCAGTCCTTCCTGCACGATGCGGGTCAGCTCCCGGCAAACAGGTTGGGGCATATCCGGCTCTTCCAGATCAGAGGAGAAGCGAGCGGTAATTCCGGTTTCGCGCTGAAATCTTTCCACCGTGTCCACCAGAAATCCGATCAGCCTTCGGGAGTCTACGTCCAGCGATTTCATTTGCTGCATCAGCTCCCTGAGTTTCAGAACCTCCTCGCGCAGCAGTCCCTGGATGCGCCCCAGTTCATCGGGAACCAACTCTGCCCGGGTGGTGGACTGACGCCGCAGTACATCGACCTGCATCTCCACCGCGATAAGCGACTGGACCGCGCCATCGTGCAGTTCGCGGGCGAAACGGGCGCGTTCCAGCGCGCCAGCCCGCAGCCGTAAGCGGCGTAGCAGGTATACGTTATAGACCGCCGGGCCGATCTGGTGCACCAGTTCCTGAAGAAAACGCAGTTCTTCGGTAATATCGCCGGTCAGCGATGGATTGAGAAAGAAAATCCGGCCCCGCCATTCCTTGCCGAAGATGAAGGAAACCGTCATCAGATTGCTGAATCCATGCTGTTTCGCCAACCGGTCAAGAAATACCGGAGAAGCACTTGGAATCTTCGCTCCCGTCTGGTCGAGACCGAGCAGGGTATAGCCTTCGGCCTTGTGACCGTTTCGCCAGGCGTACGACGTTTGCGCCGGGTACTCGAAGAGGTACATATCGCGGTCGGAAGGCAGGGGGTCGAGCCAGCGGAAGAAGGAAGGCTCACCATTCCGAAGCAGCATTTCACCCACATAAACACGTTGGCCGGTGGCTTCCTGCGACGCGATCAGGGCTCGCCCGGCGCCATACATGACCAGCAACTCTCCCACAATCTCCTGCAGCGTCCCGCTCAAACCGGCTTCGACCCGCACTTTGCCTAATATGCGCGCGATCACCGCCTTCTCCGAGCGCAACTGCTTTTGTTGCTCCGCCAGGTATCCGAGCAGCAGCCCCATCACCAGGAGATAAATCGAGAGCATAAAAAGACGCTTGGGCTCGAAATCCGCGGCCTGAACCCCCAGCTGCGGCAAGTGGTAACGCTGCAGCAACCGGTCCACGCCACTGAAGAAACCCAGTTGGAAGGCAAAGCTTTCCAGCCACAGCAGCGACACCGCGGATGCGGCGGTGGCCACAGTCTCGAACACTCCCCAGCGGTAAGCGGCAGCGGCCAGCACAAACACAAAGAAGAGGAAGAAAGGATTGGCCTGACCGGTGGCGAAAATTGAGATCAAGCCCGGCCAAACGATATCCGCCGCATGAACCAGAAGGCGGAAAGAGGCGGTCGACTGTTCACGCCGACGCAACAGCAGGATGACCAGCACGCCCTGGGCGATATAAAACGCCAGCAGGCCGTAGGCCCAAAAAGAGTAGCGGATTTCGGCCGGATCTATCCGGATGGCGATAAAAGCGGAAATAGCCAGCGAAACGCGGGCTGTAGCCAGCCATCGCTCGGTACGGCGTATCTCGCCGGGACCGATGGGAGCCCTCTGCCGCCACAGAAACCGATGTCGCAGCGCTTGGAATGACAATCGAGTACGACTCAACTAGTCGATGCCCTCGATATTATTGGTGAGCGCGGTGAAGAGCAAGTGCCACTTGCGGAGCCGGGCCCGTCTGGTCGCTGCTCTCTGGTCATGGCTCGTGTGGACGCTGGCTGTGTGGTCGCGGGCGACTCGCCCGCGCGGCCGCAAGCGAGTTCTCAGTGCTCCCACACCCCGATCACTGCTTCTGACTCGTCTGTTTCAAGGTTCGTTCAAAGAAATCGGCGGTTGCTGTATAGGCTTTGATCCAGTCCCTCCATAGCAGGAACTCGTGAGTTTCATCAGGAAATATCAGCTCTTCAAACACCACATGCTGCTCGCGAAGCCGTTGTGTCAGGTCCACGGTTTGCCCGAACGGAACGTTGCGGTCATCGTCTCCATGAATCAACAGGACGGGAGCCTTCCAGCCCGAAACCGCAGCAGCCGGCGAAGACTCGAATGCCAGTTTTTTCGCTTCCTTCGCATCCGGTGCCCCCGGTCGGTTCTCCCAACGTGGCAGGAAGACCGACCAGTCATGGACTCCATGAAAATCGACGCCGGAAGCAAAGAGATCCGAGTTGCGAGCCAGCCCCAGCGCGGTCAGATATCCACCGTAGGAGCCGCCCCAGAGTCCTATCTTTTTCGGATCGACCGTGGGCTGGCTCTGCAGAAACCTGGCTCCGGCCACAACGTCTTTGTATTCGGCGGCTCCCCGCCAGCTCGCGTTCGCCGCCTCGCGGAAGGCGCGTCCGTACATGATTCCAAGGCGATAGTTTATCGAGAGCACCACATAACCCTGGCTCGCCAGATATTGATTCATGGCGTAAGCGTTGTGGTAGTAGTACATGTAATGGAACCCCGGCATCATCTGGCGGACGGGTCCACCGTGCGTAAAGATCAGCGCTGGGCCAGGTTGGGTGCGTCCCGCAGGTACGAACAACTGACCATGAATCTCTAGCCCGTCTTCACTCTTGAATGTCACCAGCTTCGGCGTAACCAGCTGTTTTGACGGAAAATCTCCCGGCAGGGCTTCCGGCGCAATCATTTCCCTTCCCTGCGCGCCCACGTGAAAGGGCATCGCCGGGCTGGTTGCGCTTGAACCCAGGCATACCACATGGCCTTCCGGGCCGGCCTCCACCGGGCTCCACTCCAAAGTCTCTCCCTTGGTCAGCGGCTGGGGCTTCCCTCCATCAAGAGCAACTCGCCAGATGTGCCGGCGCTCAACGTCGTCCTGATTCGAAGAAAAAATGACAGAACGACGGTCCGCGCTAAGCGTGACATCTTCCACCTCAAATGCTCCCGGAGTGAGCAGTGTCGCCGGACCGCCGGATGCGGCGATCGAATACAGGTGATTCCAGCCGTCCTGTTCCGATGCGAAGACCAGCCTGTCCTTATCGCCAAAGTGAAAGGACTTTTCCGCGGTCTCTGTGGGAAACGAATCATTCGCTTCTTTACCGCTGTGCCAGATTTCCTGTCCCTTTCCTGTAACAGGATCCGCCACCCAGATCGCCCACGGAATAAGCCGAACCGGAATGAGCGGAAGCTTCTCCTGAATGCCAGGGGTCCGGACAAAAGCGATGTAACGCCCGTCCGGCGACCAGCGTGGCATGGCGTCGCGATCGGCGCTCGGAGCAAGATAGCGAACGCTGGCGCGTACGAAATCGTAAATCGCAACAAAGCTGTGATCGCCTCGATCGCTGACCAGCGCAATCTGGCGACCGTCGGGAGACCATCTCGGACTGGAATTGTCTCCACGAAGATCGGTCAACTGATGCGCCGGCGTGGCTCCCGAAACCGGCGCAACCCACAATTGCTTGTGCGCCGCCCAGACGGCGAACTGACCATCGGGCGAAAGTTCGATGTCTTCGCATTCCTCTTCCGCACAGCCCATTTCGCCCAGCAGCCGGGGAGTGCCTCCGTCCGCGTCGACCACCCACACCTGCTGCTTGCGCGCCCACACACCATTGGTCGGATCGGCGATTCGCCCGCTGTCGTTGGCCTCGCTGCCCCGTACGTACACCAGACTGCGTCCGTCTGGGGTAATGCGCAGGCTGGCGATCGGCAAGCCTTCATCTCCGTCATAGTGCGTCACTTGCCGGGCTGAGAAGGCTGGCGAATCCGCCACCCACAGGTTGCGAACCCCTTTCGCGTTGAACACCCATGCCACTCTGCCGCTGCGGGCAGCCACCAGGTTCGAGGGAAACGGCGCGCTCATCACCTGTTCCAGACTGAAGCTCGCGGCCGTCGCGATTTTCGCGGGAAGAGAGAAAAGAATGACGACGATCAGTATGGGAGCAACACGTTCCTGAAAAATGCGCATAGGACAAGAAGCCTACTCTGCCGATTTGTGATCTGCCAAGTCCGCAGTAGGCGCCAGCATTCCTGTGGGCAGCCGGAACCTGTCACTCTTGCTGTCGGCAGGCCAGTTCGAGCCTCCATCGGCTGTCATCCTGAGGAAGCGGAGCCCTTCGCAGGGCGAAGGCTTCCCGACGAAGCACCCATGCATTCCGGACCTATGTGGCGCGGGCGCCCTCGCCCGCGGCTTTTGTTTGGCTTTCGTCTCGCTTCGCGCAGATGTTATGAAGACAGAAGATGACAGCCGCGCGGTGCTCGATGAAGATGAGTGGGTGCCAGCTCCAAATTGACCCACCACCTTGAGACCCGTGCGTTCGCGCGGAACCGCGCCACGCACTATAATGCTCGCTCCACCAAATCGATCCATCCCATGTCTGGCTTGCCAAAAACGGAGAAAATGAATGCGCGCTGCCCGGCTCTTTTTCCTGGTTCTTTCCTGCTTATTCCTTCTGGCTACAACCCCTGATACTGAGCAGGCTTTGAGCGGATACTCGGCAGCTTCTTCCCGCGCGCAGCGGGAATGGGAAGCGAAGTTTCGCGCCATCCCGGATCCGCAGAACCAGCGCGACTACATGCAGCGCCTTTCCGCCCGCCCCCACCACGTCGGCTCACCCTACGACAAGGACAACGCAGAGTGGATGCTGGCGAAATTCAAAGAATGGGGGTTGGACGCCAACATCGAAATTTTTGACGTGCTGTTCCCAACCCCAAAGGCCCGGGCTGTCGAGCTTGTAGAACCGACCAGGTTCACCGCCAAGCTGCAAGAGCCGGCGCTGGCCATTGATCCCACCTCAAATCAGCAGGCCGAGCAGCTCCCTACCTACAACGCCTACTCGGCAGACGGGGACGTCACCGCGCCGCTGGTGTACGTCAATTATGGCATTCCGGAAGACTACGAAAAGCTCGACCGCATGGGCGTCTCGGTAAAAGGGGCGATCGTGATCGCCCGCTACGGCAATTCCTGGCGCGGCATCAAGCCCAAGGTCGCCGGCGAGCACGGCGCTGTGGGCTGTCTCATCTATTCCGATCCCGCCGATGATGGCTATGTACAGGGCGACGTCTTTCCGGCTGGTGCCTGGCGCCCGCGTGACGGGGTACAGCGCGGCAGCGTCATGGACATGGCAACCTATCCCGGCGATCCGCTCACTCCCGGCGTAGGCGCCACCAAAGATGCCAAGCGTCTTGCCCTGAAAGACGCGACCACCATCACCCGCATCCCCGTGCTGCCAATTTCCTACGCTGACGCACAGCCCCTGCTGGCCGCTCTTAAAGGCGAAGTCGTTCCGGATCGCTGGCGCGGCTCACTGCCTCAGACCTATCACGTTGGCCCTGGTCCGGCCAAGGTTCACCTCAAGGTGCAATCCAACTGGGACATCAAGCCGCTCTACGACGTCATCGTGAAGATTCCCGGCTCGACCAATCCCGACGAATGGATTGTCCGCGGCAACCATCACGACGCCTGGGTAAACGGCGCTGAGGATCCGGTCTCAGGCACGGTTGCGTTGATGGAGGAAGCGCGCGCTCTTGCCGCACTCCTCAAGCAGGGCTGGAAACCAAAGCGCACGATTATTTATTGCGTATGGGATGGCGAGGAACCCGCTTTGCTCGGTTCTACCGAATGGGGTGAAACCCATGCCGACGAACTCCGGCAGCACGCCGTGGCTTACATCAATAGCGACAGCAACGCTCGCGGTTATCTATCGATGAGCGGGTCCCACACTCTGGAGAAATTCCTGAACGGCGTGGCCCGCGACATCGAAGATCCAGAGAAGAAGATCACTGTCTGGAAGCGCGACCAACTGAAGGCCATCGCCGATGCCAAGACACCGGAAGACCGGAAAGCAGTCCGTGAGCGCGCCGACCTGCGGATCGACGCCCTGGGCTCTGGGTCGGATTGGAGCGTTTTTCTCGACCATCTCGGCATCGCTTCACTGGACCTCAGCTACGGAGAAGAAGATGGCGGCGGAATTTATCACTCCATCTACGACGACTTCTACTGGTTCACACATTTTTCCGACACCGACTTCACTTATGGACGCACCCTGTCTCAGACCGCAGGGACGACGGTCATCAGGCTCGCTGATGCCGATTTGCTGCCCTACGACTTCAACGGTCTCGCCGATACGATCCACGTCTACCTGGATGAATTGCAAAAGCTCCTGAAGACCAAGCAGGATGAAGCCGTCGAACGTAATAAGGAAATCGAAGAGGGAGTCTTTGCGGCCATAGCCGACCCCAAGAAAACTTCTGTTCCGCCTCCCGTAGAACAAGTGCCTCCGCATTTGAATTTTGCTCCTCTGCAGAATGCATCGGACGCGCTTACCAGCAGCGCGGAGCGTTATCAGCGGGCGCTGGAGAAAGTCACCAAGAACGGTGAACTGGCGTTGAGCCCGGCTGCGCTGCAGGCTCTCGATTCCACGTTGATTCAGAGCGAACGCAAGCTTATTTCTTCCGATGGCCTCCCCGGCCGGCCGTGGTTCCGGCACCTGATCTATGCTCCCGGCGCGTACACCGGTTACGGGGTCAAAACGATTCCGGGAGTGCGCGAGGCCATCGAGCAGAAGAAATGGAAGGAAGCAGACGAGCAAATCGTGCGCGCGGCGAATGCGCTTCAGAACGAAGCCACGCTGGTAGATTCCGCCGCGCAGGAGTTGGAGAAGGCACAGTAGTGGAAACCAGTTTCCAGTTTCTGGTCTCGCTTTTCGTAGCGCCGGCATCCCTTCGGCTTCGCTCAGGCAGGCCTGCCGGCTGTCCCGAGGGCGTCCCGCCCTCGGCCAACCAGGAGTTTTACTACCCCTGGCCCCAAAAACCCCTGAGGCCCTGATTCAGCGGCAAACTACCGCAATCGCCCTGCCCTCATGCGATCGCCCGATTTCGCCGATTACTTCAAGGGAGAGCCGTGTTTTCTTAAGCGGCCATCGCCTTACCTCTCTTTGTTGCTCCTGGGAGACTTGCTTGAGTCCAGATCGGCCAATCGGGATTTCTGCCGTACCGCCGAAGCACCTTATACTGCGCCACGCTTCGCTCTCCCTCGCCTTTGTCGCGATCTACCTTCTGCTCAGCCGGCCCGAAATTATATTTGTCACTCGTCTGGGATTCGTGGCCTGGTATCCGGCTACTGGCCTGGTTCTGGCGTGGATGCTCGGTATCAGCCCCTGGTACATATTTCTCACATGCGCTTGCGACGCTCTTGCGGGCACGCTTTTTTACCATCAGTCTCTCCGATCATTTACAGAAACAATCGGAGCGGTTGGCACGTTTCATGCGCTACTCGTGCAAGCACGTTCAGTCTTGGCGAGGCGCGGGATCAATCCGCGGTCTGAGGTCCAAGGTCTGAGGTCAAAAGCCGCGGGCGAGGGCGCCCGCGGCACACGGTCTACCCTGTGCGCTTCAGTTGGCCGCAGGCAGCGTAAATATCCCGCCCTCGAGGACGGCGCACAAATGTTGGCACTCCCGCCGCTATCAAAATATTCTGGAAATGCAAGACTCTTTCCTGGGCGGGGGTCTGGAATGCGATTCCGGGCCCAGGATTCAGCGCGATCAGATTTACCTTGGCTCGCACTCCTCGAATCAGCTCTACCAGTTCGCGGGCGTTTGCCGCCGCATCATTTACTTCATGCAACAAGACATACTCAAAGGTCAGCTTTTCCCGGTTCCGCAGGGGAAAGTCTCGGGCGGCGGAAATCAGCTTCTCGAGATTCCACTTGCGATTGATGGGCATCAGCTGCGTGCGCAACGCGTCGTTGGAGGCGTTCAGGGAGATGGCAAGTTTGGGACGAACACTTTCTGAGCCGAGATCATGAATGCGCGGCACAATGCCCGACGTAGAGACAGTCATGCGCGATTCCGGAATCCCGACTCCTTCCACCAGAAGCCGAACCGCTTGCATGAAATTGTCGTAGTTGAGGAAGGGCTCGCCCATACCCATAAAGACCAGGTTGACGCGCTCGTGGGGAGGAGAAACGTTCTGCTGGTTGAGCACCGCGCAGACCTGTCCCACGATTTCCCCAGCCGTGAGATTCCTTTTGATCCCCAGCAGTGCAGTCAGGCAGAACTGGCAATCGACCGCGCAGCCCACCTGGCTGGAAACGCAAATCGTGCTGCGCCCCCAACTCCGCCCGGCCGCTTCCATTTGCGTGCCGACCTCGCTCCCGTCGCCGGCTTCTCCCCCATCGCCTTCCGGCATCCATACGGTCTCCACGCTTTGTCCGTCGGCATAACCCACCAGATAACGAACGGTTCCGTCGCTGGATACAAACTTCTTCTCGATCCCGGGCAGGCCGACGGAGAATCCTCTTTCCGCCAGGCCACGCCGGAAATCCTGGGGCAACGTTGAAATCTGGTCGGCGGTTTCAACTCTCTGCTGGTACAGGGCTTCAAAAAGCTGGCGGGCCCGGTAGGAGGGCTGTCCGAACTCCTCGACCAGTGTCGCAAGCTCGGGAAGTCGAAGTCCTAACAATGAGTTTTGCGTGTTCTGATCCATGGCCTCAACCTAGCCCCAACCAGCCCTCAAGCAGCCGCGCCTATCCAACTGATTGTAGAGGATATGCCGGAAGACCTGATTCCGACCGCTCTGATCACCCGTCGAACCCTTCCTAAGTAACTGATTCTACTTAACAAATCATGCATTCGCCGGAGCTGCTCAGGGTGTGCAACAATACTTGTGGGGTTCTGGTGGGCAAGTGTTGCCCGCCGAGCCGGTTGATAAACCATGGTTCAGGAAGTGCGTAACATACGTCGCGAGGTCCTGCCTAACGGGCTGACCCTGATCACCGAGGAAATGGAGCACATTCGCTCCGCCTCCATCGGGATATGGATCAAGACCGGGTCCCGTGACGAAGACCTGCTGTCGAACGGAATCTCGCACTTCATCGAGCACATGGTGTTCAAGGGTACCAAGCACCGCACCGCGGAGGAGATTGCGCGGCAGGTGGACTCCATTGGCGGCAACATGGACGCCTTCACCGCCAAGGAGTGCATCTGCTTCAGCGCCAAAGTGCTGGACGAGCACATGCCCATCGCCATGGACGTGCTTAGTGACCTGGTGCTGAACCCGATCTTTGACGTTGAAGACATCGGCCGCGAGCGCGGAGTGATCCTCGAAGAAATAAAAATGGACGAGGACAATCCCGACTACCTGGTCCACGAAATCTTCACCCAGAACTTCTGGAAAGACCACCCTCTGGGCAAGCCGATCCTGGGAACCAAGGACACGGTAAAGAAGTTCGAGCGCAACGGCGTCATGGATTTCTATAAACAGCGGTTTGCGCCCGGCAACGTGATCATCTGCGCTGCAGGTCATCTCAAGCACGAGCAATTCGTGGAACTGGTGGCCAAACATTTCGAGCATATGAAGCCCATGAAAAATGGCTTCCACAGCCCCAAGCCGAAGACCATGCCGCGCATCGTCATGCGCAACAAGAAGGCCCTCGAGCAAGTGCAGATCTGCGTGGGCGTGCCTTCTCATCCCATCGCCCACGAGGACCGGCATGCGTCGTACATATTGAACACATTGCTGGGCGGAGGGATGAGCTCGCGACTGTTCCAGAACATTCGCGAGCGCCAGGGGCTGGCTTACGCAATCTATAGCGATCTGTCACCGTATCGCGATACCGGATGCCTCTCGGTGTACGCGGGAACCTCACGCGAGTCTGCGCAGAAGGTTGTGCAGTCGGTGGTCTCGGAGTTTCGCAAGCTCAAGGCGGAGCCCGTTCCCGAGGAGGAACTGCGTCGCTCCAAAGATCAATTGAAAGGCAGCTTGATGCTGTCCCTAGAATCATCCACTGCGCGGATGTCCAATCTGGCTAGGCAAGAAATGTACTTCGATCATTTTTTCGGCCTCGACGAACTCATCGAGCGCATTGAGAAGGTCACCGCGAACCAGTTAACCGAACTGGCAAACGAATTCTTCCAGACGGAATCGATTGCCGTAACTGTTTTGGGAAATCTCAATGGACTGAAGCTGACACGCGATCAACTCACCTGCTGAAACCAAGCTGAAGACAAGCTGAACGAATCGCAACACCGCTACCTGCGGAAAGTCGCGCGCCGCCGCCGGTCACGTTGCCTGACACTTTGCGGCGCAGCCCGCATCTAAATAGACAACTGAGCAGAACACCCTTTGCGGTGATACTGCGGTGAAGCAGAAGGGGGTGGCTGCTGCTGTGGATCGGAGGAGGATTATGGGACAGGTGATTGAGTTCTACATTCCGGCCAGATTCAAATCGAAAGTGAAATGGATCCCGCTGGAGCAACGTGGAAAGGTTCTTTCGTTCCCTGCCGACCTGAAAAAGTCGGCATAACTGCCAGCAAGCGCCACCAAAGGAAGATCAGTGGACGGAACGCCCGGTCGCGTCCGTTGCGAGCCGGGCGTTCTTGTATTCAGCGCCCTCGCCAGCTGAGCCAGCCTCTTGACCATCTAACTCCTTGATTTTCAATTTAGTAGCTATTATTTATTCCCGGGCGCCCGACAGAATAGGGCCGATACGGCGTTATCGGGAATGAGCGCGGCCACGATTTCTGGCGTTATCACCGGTTGATCCCTGGGATTCGGAAGGGTGATCTAGCAATTCTCGCGTGCAAAATTATGCTCTGTTCGGAAACCAGAACTGCACCATTCCTGGGTAATGGTTTCGCTGGCTTCGAGGGATATTTCGAGGCATACTAGTGCGGGTGGCCCGTCCCCCAACGGGCGGGAGGCTCCGCGTCATGCCGTTGTTGGAGGAGAAAGAAGGGTCAGAGATCCAGCCTGTGTTCGGGGATGATTCCGAGCAGAAGCAGCGCCGTCAGATGCTCATCGCGCTGGCTCTGCTGCTGGTCGCGTTGATTCTGGTTCTGGTAAAAGACCGTGAATTCTGGTTTCCGCCGGAGCCGGCCGCGCAATCGGAATCGGAGCCCGTGGAAGACGCTTCGCCCGAGCAGAAACCGCCACAATCTGAAGCGGCAACTGCCGCCACGCCGCCGGCTGTAAACCGGATCAAACCGAAGCCACACGCACTGCCGCCGGCCGAGCCCACCCCGGCACCAGCTCTGGCTCCCGTGGTTACCAGCCGCGCCGTGCTTCCTCCGCTGGAAGTCGAAGTAGTGGCTGGAGACGAGCACCGGACCATTCAGTCCGGCACCAGTTCTGTGAAAGTAGATCTGCAAGCGAGAGCGCCGTTCACTCCGGCGCAAGCCTCTTCCACCCAGCCGCCGTCAGATTCGCCCGGGGTGGCCGATGCCACCGGACGCGTCCGGATAAACCCCGGCGCTGCCGAACTGCTCTCACGCCCGGTGGAACCTAACTATCCCTTGTTGGCCAAACAGATGAAGGTTCAAGGGGCGGTGGTGCTGGAGGCACTCATCGGGCGCGACGGCAACATCCAGGATCTCCACGTGCTGAGTGGGCCCACGATTCTGTCCGCCGCAGCCAGGGAAGCCGTGAAGCAATGGCGATTCAAGCCCTATTTGCAATCGGGAAATGCGGTTGAAACCGAGGCCCGCATAACGGTGAACTTCACAATTTCAACGCAGTGATTCGCGACCTCCCCGCTTTTCGCAAAGGGCGGGAAAAATTTCGCCGCAAAAATTAAACGGGCGCCCCGACTCTCGCGAGTCGCCGGACGCCCGGGCAGCCCTCCCCCAGAACTGCTCACGTACGAAAATAAAGCTTGTGCCTTTTCGTGGGAATAGCACTTCTGTGCCAGAAACAACCACCGAGGTGCCATCCATCAATTACCCACCATTCATCCTCAATGGGCAATCGTAACGCCCACCGGAACTGCCTGCGTTGGCTGTTGGGAGCTCGTTCCCCCGGTTCCACCCGTTAGGTTTGGCCCTATAAAACGCGATCCATCAACCGGCATATCACCCTGATCGTGCAATACATCGTCAAAGAACTCGACGAAGATTCGGCAACCCCGGTGCCCTCGCCCGAGGCCGCAGCAACCGGAAGCAAACCGTCGCCAGCCAAGGCCCCGGTTCACTGAGGCAATTCTTCCCGATACCTTCAGACGCACCCCGAGACACTGCGCAGCGGGATATGCGCAGATATTTTCGCCCGTATACAGCAGCAATCCTCGAGTTGCTACGGTCTTGGCCCGATTGTTGCCGCACGCCCGCAGATGTAGGTTGAGGCCTGCAGGAGTCGTCACAACAGTTCGAAGGAGAATATCAAATGGGAACTATCCTGATCATCATCCTGGTTTTGTTACTGATCGGCGCTCTTCCGACGTGGCCTTACAGCGGAAGCTGGGGATACTACCCGAGCGGCGGCCTGGGACTGGTCTTGTTGATCGTTGTCATTCTCGCGTTAACCGGCCGGGTCTGACGGTCAGAAGCGCAGGATCCGCTGTGGCACGGAGTAGACACGATTATTTTGGCTCTCTTTACTTTTGGCTCTCTTTCGAATGGGTCTCAATCAGGCGCTTGGTCATGATCACCAAAGCCAGGATCTGGGTCCACTCCGAGAGAACATTTCCCGCCACTTGTCCCCATTTCGATTCTGGGTCGGCGTGTCTGTAGACGACGACCCAGCCCAGACCCGTAATCAACAGAAAAATTGTGAGCGAGTGATCTCTTACGATCTCCCAGGCGGTGCCGCTCACGTCGGGCGGCGGCTTTCTGCTTTCCGACGAACCGCGCTCGTAAAGATATTTGGTGGCAATTACGGTCACCACCACCCCGGACCAGTCGGCAATTGCATTTCCGAAAAAAGAGCCCCAGTGAGTCTTCGGATTGGAGACTGTATAAAGGACAATCCACAGCACCAGAACGGAAACTGACACAATGCTTAACGAGTGCCGAGCCAGAACGCTTCGTTTCCGCACGCCTTTCGTCTTCCTGGCCGTTGATCCGGTATCGTGATTTTCTGGTGGCACAGAGATAAGAGGAGTGTAACGCGAATGAGTTCTCGGGTCCGTCGCGGAAAAATCTACCCGAGCCACGTTTCAGAAGTACGTTTCCGGAGCGGGTTGTTCCGCCGCCTACAGCAATTTTTCGCGTGAAACTACAAGTTGAACGGGATGGTGCGATCGGATCTCTCAACTTATGCTCACATCATGCTTCTTTAACTCCATTTCCACTTTTTTGACCCCAACCCAGGCAGGCACTGAACCTTCATCGGGAAACCAGGTGCCTGCCTCTCGCCTTATTTTGTGACGCTGCACGGCAATCGGCAATACACGATCATTGAGGACACGATCAGCGAAGAATCGCCGCCAACAGAAAAGGCAGGTTTCGTGCGTGCGCATCGATAGCCTGCCTAGCTTCGCGTCGGTTGATTACGTTACGTGTAGCTGATTAACCCAGGCGGGCACAATACCGTCAAACCTGTAGATGCTCTACAGGGTTTCCCGTAGAAACTGCCGAATCCTGGTCCGCACTCCGTACGGTAGGGTATTTGCTGTATTGACTGGACTTCCAAGATGAACGATTTTGGATTGGCGCGAAAATACTCAGGCTGACAAAGAATCAGTTGAACTTAGCTCAGGCAAGGAATGGTTTTGGGGACCTTCTGTACAGCCTGATACCCTGTAAACGTATTTTCGTGCTGCACTTTGCGACTCTTAATCTACAACACTGAAGGAGATGACCAATGAACTCCCTCCGTATCTTGGTGGCAGACGATCATGAGATAGTTCGCCGCGGATTGGTTTCCCTTCTTAAGGCCCACTTGGGCTGGGAGGTTTGTGGGGAAGCCCAGGACGGACGCGAAGCGGTCGAGAAGGCCAAGGAACTGCGTCCGGACATCGTTATCCTGGATGTCGGTATGCCCAATCTGAACGGATTGGAAGCGGCACGCCAGATGTTGCGCCACAACCCGCAGGCCAGGATCCTCATCTTGACCATCACCGACACCGACGAAGTCGTCCGCGCCGTACTGGACGCCGGAGCCCGGGGATTCGTGCTCAAGTCTGATGCGGCCCGAGACCTGGTCACGGCCGTGGAGGCCTTGCAATCCAATAAAACTTTCTTTACCTCCCGCGTGGCAGAAATGGTGTTGGGCGGGTTTCTCGGGCGAACCCGGCCGGGCTCCGACGGCGAGCTGACGTTGCCAAGTCTTACGCCTCGCGAGCGCGAAATCATTCAGCTTCTGGCGGAGGGCAAGAGCACAAAAGAGGTTGCCGGCCATCTCGACCTGAGCGTGAAAACCGCCGAGACTCATCGCAGCAACATTATGCGGAAGCTGAATCTGCACTCGGTCAGTGGATTGGTTCTTTACGCAGTTCGCAACCACATGGTCCAGGTCGCCGCCTCGCCACAGAGTTTCGTCGAAACCCCAAAAGCCGGCGGCTAGAGCAAACGATTCTCGGTCACTCAGTAACAACAAAGCCCGCCTGACAGCTGTTCGGCGGGCCTTCTGCTTTTTAATTGCATCGGCTTTTTAGGCCGCTTTCTTCATCTGCCTCACCTTAGCCCAACGAGCCCTTTGGGCTGCGGCGATTTTCCTTCGGGCCGCGACGGAGAGTCTCCTCCGCCGTGGCTTGGTGTAAGAACTTCCGCCATTCAACTTACCCAGAACTGAAAGAGCCGCATCAACATGTCTCAGTTGGTTGAGTAAGCTCGTTCGTTCTCCTCTAAGTTGCGAGACTACAGACTCCAGTCCCTTCAAGTTTGGCATGTAATTCCCCCTCAGCCTATGATCTTAGCAAAACCATGAGGCTGTGGGAGTAAGACCTGCAGTGTCCTGTATTCGGGCTTCCCGCCACATTTGGGCTTCCCATCGCGGGAAGGCAAGGTCGACCTAGCGCGACTTTTTAGTGTGCCGCACGCTGTGTCCCTGGACCAGGTGGAAGAGCTCTTCCGCCAGATTCTTGGTGTGGTCCCCTGCCCGCTCAAATGCCTGTGCCATAAACAGCAGACTGGTCACTTCGTAGCTTCTGCGTCCCGCTCCTTTTTCCAGGTACTGGCGGAAGACGGAATGGCAAACCTGATCCATTTCATAATCCATCTTGATGACGGATTCCGCCAGAGCAAGATCGCGGTTTACAAATCCGTCGTGTACCCTGACCAGCATCTCCTGCAGAGCCTCAGCCATCTCGATGAGGAACCCGGACTCTTTCGAGTTCAGGGGAGAGGGCAGCGCGTGAATTCGTTGCACCACTGACCAGATCAGATCGCCAACCCGTTCGAGGTCGATGGTGAATTTCAGACAAGCCAGCAGTTCGCGTGCTTCCGCCTCGGTCACGTGGGTAACCGCGGCCGGCGTCGTGTCATCAATCTGCCGTTCGATCTGATCCAGCTCCTTCTCGCACTGCTTCACTGCGAGAAAGGCGATTTGCGAAGCAGTCAGGATGTAATCCTTTGCGTTGAAAGCCGCATCCTTGGCGATCCGGCAAGCACGTAGAGCGGTGTCAATCGCTTGTTTGCTGGACTCCGGCTTCTCTTTAGATTTTCTTTTCACGAGGTCTTCGTTTCGCTGGGCTTGCGCGTCACACCATCATAGATGCTTGCGAAGGAGATACGATAGATTAAGGCTAGCAGAATGGCGGTCCTGCGGGAAACCCGCGCTGACTCGCCTGTAGCGGACTATGAAACCTGATACCCCTGCCCGGTTTTGCTGCGCGGTCATGCTCATCGTCGCGTCCATGGTCGCGGTGGTGCACGGCCAGACCTTGCTGCGCCTGGAGGGCCAGAGTCTCTCCGGCAAACGGGTTGTCCTACCCGATGACGCTCATGGGAAGATTGCCCTGCTGGTCATCGGTTTCACCAAGAAAGGTGGCCATGCAACTGGCGCATGGGAACAACGCTTCAAGAAAGATTTTGGCGCTGATCAGAGGTACGCGGTCTATCCGGTTGCGGAGCTTGAAGATGCTCCCCGGTTGCTTCGAGGCATGATCACCGGCAGTATCCGTCGAGGTACGCCTCCTGCGGAGCAAGATCGTTTCGTAACCTTGTTCCAAAGCGAGGCTGAGTTGAAACGCTTCGTTGCATTCTCGAGTCCGGACGACGCCTATCTCCTCCTGCTCGACACCAACGGCGAGGTCAAGTGGCACGGGCACGGATTGTTTCGAGAGGAAGACTATTCCGCGCTTCGGGATGCCGCCCGGAAACTGCCGCCGCAATAACCTCAACACCCGCCGCTGAATGCCCCGAGCCAAAAGATCTGGGGTGAATCGGATCCGCACTTGGTTGATTTTGCTCGGTTGATTTTGCTCCGCTGATTTTGCTCTAGGAGGGAGCGCATTGAGCAAAGCCCGCCGCTCGGAGATAATTGGTAACGACCCGTGCGGAGGGTGAAAAAATGAAGCTAGTCCTGATTGTTAGCTGTTGCTTTCTTGTGTTGCTGCCAATGGCGCATTCTGCAGCTGCCCCACAGGTTTTTCCCACCTCGGCGGGCCCGGTCACGATCACTCCGCTGAATCATGCCAGCACCCTGATCGAGGCAAGAGGAAAGGTCATCTATCTCGATCCCGCCAAGCCTGTGAAATTCGCCGGACAACCAAAGGCCGACCTGATCCTGATCACCGACATCCACGGCGACCACATGGATCCTGATTCGATCGCCGAAGTCAGCAAACCGGGAACGGAAATTCTGGCGCCGGCGGCGGTAGTCAAAACCGTCACCCAGGCCAAGCCCATTGCAAATGGAGAAACCAAGTCCTGGCAAGGCTGGACCATCGAAGGCATTCCGGCTTACAACCTGAAGCGCGGACCGGCTCCGGGAAAACTGTTCCACGACAAGGGACGCGGCAACGGCTACGTCCTCACCTACGGCGGCAAGCGTTTCTACTTCTCCGGCGATACCGAGGGAGTTCCCGAAATGCGGGCGCTCAAGAATATCGACGTGGCCTTCGTCTGCATGAACCTGCCTTACACCATGCCCCCGGACGAGGCTGCTGAAGCGGTGAAGGCGTTCCATCCCAGGATCGTTATTCCTTATCATTACCGCGGTTCCGATCTTGCCGTTTTTCAAAAAGGGCTGGAAGGAACAGGAATCGAAGTCCGGCTGCTGGATTGGTACCCGCAGTAAGCAGAGGTCACAAATATGAACACGTGGTCGCGGGCGAGTCGCCCGCGACCACACAGACACACAACCACACAACCTCACTGAGCCAATCCCAGATAATTCCCATAGCCGACAATCACTGTTGATCCCACCAGCAGCAGGAGCGCCAGCGCTAATAGCCGGCCGGCCTGGGATCCGGCGCCCTTCCATTCCTTCAAGCCGATACCCCACAAGCTGCTGAAGATGATGATGCTGGCCATATGCAACGTCCAACTTGAAAACTTGTACTTACCCATCTGGGTTTCGCCCATGGTGTAGAAGAAGAACTGGAAGTACCAGGTGGTGCCGGCCAGCGCGCACAATAAGTAATTTGCCAGCATCGGAACTCGCGCGCTGTCTTCTTTTTCAGGCAGGGGCACGTCGGCCACCGCCGCAGAGGCTCGTCCCCTGAGTTCCGTTCCATCAGACGTCATGTGCTCAACCACCTCCCGGCTGGGGGCATCGAGCGCGGTCTCGATGATGGTCTCGTCCGGAACGTAATCGGGAGACTCGCGTGACACAGAAGTGAAGTACTGGTAGCCGGTCTTATTTCGGATATTCAGCAATAGGCACCAGATGAAGTTGGTTGTGAATCCTCCGATCAACACCACCACCAGCACCGGCAATCCCTGCCACAGGTCGGGAGTCCCGTGCTTTATGGTGAGAGCCTTGATGGGATCTCCCGCTGCCAAACCATAGGCGAAGCAGGCGCTCATAACCCCGGAGAGCGTGGCCACGCCAACACCTTTCTTCAAATCGAATTCCTTGATTGTGATCCTTTGCTGTTCGGGCGACATCGCGCGCTCCTTGGAGATGCCTGCCAGACCTGCCGCCGCAATACCGAGCAAGCATACGAAAATTCCAAAAAGGATGACTCGCCCAGAAGTCGTGCCGACCACCTGCGTCATGAATTCGCCGCGAAAGATGGGTGGAATCAGGGTTCCGAACGCGGCGCAGAGGCCAAGCACCACAGCCATCCCCAGCGACAAGCCCAGATAGCGCATGGTCAATCCAAATGTTAGACCGCCGACTCCCCACAGAAGCCCAAAGAAAAATGTCCAGAAGAGAACGCTTCCGGGAGTCTCGTGCAAAACTGCCATCAGATCTTTGGTCATGAGCAGACCAAAAAACCAGGGAGCGATGATCCAGCTGAAGAAGCCGCCGGTGAGCCAGAATGTTTCCCACGCCCATCGCTTCACGCCCCGGTACGGAACGTAGAAGCTGCCGGAAGCCAGACCACCCAGCCAGTGATAAAGCACGCCAATTGCCGGATTTGGATTCATCTCACCCTCGGGATTCCAAAACTATGTTCAGCATACGTGGATGCATTCAATACCAGTCAATGCTCCGAGCTTTTTCAGCTTGCCCGCTATGTGCCCCACGCCCACCGCGCAGTGATGCGCCGGGCCGTGCACATTCCATTCGTTCATGAAATTTCTGGCAGCCATCGGAAGCCGGTAGCGGCTGTTGGTGTTCCCGATCTCGAGAATCGGTCCGGCTACGGACTCGCCTTCCGCCATCAGTAGTTTTAATTTTCCGTCTACGGTTTGAATAACCGACAGCAAGGTTACCGGACCATGCTTGACCGACATCTCTACCGAGAGTCCCCGCCCCACTTTACCGTGATAAACCTGCAGCGGACGAACTTTGGGCTTGCCCTCGGCGATGGCAATGTGGCCGGGGCCGTCGTGTCCCATGAGCAGGATGTCGTCATCAAAATCGGCGGCGTAATATTCGGTGAAAGAACCGCCCGCACCGAAGCTGTCCATGATCTTCATGGCCTGGGCGTTCTTGATTTCGTACTCACCGGCCACGGGAACGCCGCGCGCCGTCAGCAGGCTAGTGCCAAGGATGATCGAACTGATGGCATCTTCATTTTCGGCATTGCCTGTCCCCTGGTAGTAGTACGCAAGAGAACCCAACTTGTGATTCTCAACCAGCCGATCTAACGCCACAGAGGTGCGGGCGGCGCGATCCAGTTCCTCAGCTGGGCAATCGGACTGGACATCGAAACTCTGCCGGAAATCGGCGACGCGGCTCCTTATTTCTTCATCGCGAACCAGCCTTCGCAGAGAGGCCAGCTCGTCAACCTCCACGACCTCGATGTGTCCGCCGAAATAAGCGCATTGCTGGGTGAGATCGGAGTAGATGTCGAGCATTCCCCCGTAATAGTGCCCCATGACGCCCAGGCGATTGTGCTCCATGATGTGGGCGACCCGCGCAGCCTCAACCCATTCCGAAACTTCGTTCCAGGCAATGGGGTCGTTCTCCAGCATTCCCGTGACCTGAAAAAAAGGAATCCGGCAGCGGTTGAAAACGTTCGCAATTTCCGGCACTGGGCATGATTGACAATAGGCCAGCCATTCTCCGGTCATTTTTGTCCGGTCGCCCAGACCATTGAACCAGTCGTAGTCAATGGACGCGGACGGCGAGAGATTCAGGATGATTACGGGTACCTTGGCCCGCCGGACCACCGGCAGCACGGTCGAAGAGAGCGCGTAGGTTGTCACGTGGAGAAAGATGAGATCAACGTCGGCACGGCGAAAGTCGTGCCCGGCGGCAAGGGCCTTTTCGGGAGTATCGATCAGCCCCAGGTTCACCACCTGAGCGCCGCCACTCTCAAGTTGCTGGGCCACTCGCCCGCCGTATCCCTTTAGCCGATCTTCGAGGCCGGGAAACTGCGGCCAATATACGTCCAGCCCAATGCCGAACAACCCAATTTTCAGTCCGGCGTTTGCTCTGGGCACGTCCATGGGTTGCTGCGGCGGCGAACGGGTCTCGGCACAAATCCTACTCGCTTCAAACGCCTGGACTGTAGTATTCTGCAACCGCCGTTGTCAATAGTTAGTTTATTCTCCTATTGAATCTCGATAAAGATACCAGCACAATGCTGCGTGCTCCCAAGACGGAGGATCCGCATGAGTCGACGCATCCGGCAACCGTTATTGCTGGCAATGTTCTTCTGCACCCTGGCAGTCTTAGCCTCACTTGCCCAAAACAATAATGATGCAGAGCCGGCAAAGTTCACGGCGCACTGGGACAAGGTCACCGGCATTTCGAAGACCACCGCAACTCTTCAGGTAGTCGTGAATCCGCCGCTGCGCCGCGGGAGCACCATCCACGACAATGCCTTCAAGTCGCTGCGTGATATTCAGGCCGACTACGTTCGCTATGTCCCCTGGCTGCCTTACCCCAGGCTTGGCATTGCCGAACTCGAGCCGCCGGCGGAAGGCAAAAGTTCATGGGATTTTTCGCTGATCGATCCCATGACCATCGATTTCCTCGACGCTACCAAAGGTCATTCCGTCATTCTGAACTTCAGCACGATTCCGGCGTGGATGTTCAAGACCGACAAACCGGTCACCTATCCTGCCGATCCCGATCAGCCGGTGTGGGATTACACGCAAGGCACCGAGCCACGCGATCCCAGCATGAAAGAAATTGGCGATTACTATGGACGTCTTTTTTCCTGGTATACGCAGGGCGGATTTACCGATGAATTCGGTAAGCGCCATGAATCCGGATATCGCTACTCCATTCCCTACTGGGAGGTGCTGAACGAAATTGAGTTCGAGCACAAGATGACGCCGGAAACCTACACGAAGATTTACGATGCAGTGGTCGAGTCGATCCGGCGCGTCGCTCCTCAAACCAAGTTCGTAGGTCTGGCACTGGCTCAACCGTCGTTGCATCCGGAACAGTTCGAATACTTTCTCAATCCCAAGAATCACAAGCCCGGCATTCCGCTGGATTTCATCTCCTATCATTTTTATGCAGTGCCGACCGGCGATCAGGATCCGGCAGTGCAGCCTTACACTTTCTTCGCCTACGCGGACGGCTTCCTTAGTACGGTCCGCTATGTGGAGACCATCCGGAAGAGGCTGTCTCCGGAGACGAAGACGACCATTGACGAGATCGGAGCGATTTCCGCGGATGACGTGATGCAGGACCAGACGGGCCACGTGACCCAGCCGATCCCGAATTCTTACTGGAATCTGACCTGCGCCTTGTACGCCTATATCTTCGGTGAACTAACCCGCATGGGAGTCGATGTTGCTGGCGAGTCGCAACTCGTGGGCTATCCGACGCAGTTCCCCTCCGTCTCTATGGTGGACTGGAATACGGGAAAGCCCAACTCGCGTATCCGGGTGCTGAGCCTCCTGCGAGAGAACTTTGGGCCGGGCGACAAGATTGTGGAGACCGAGCCCTTCAATCGATCGGTAGATTCCTATCTTTATTCTCTGGCGGTGGTGAAACCTGACGGCAAGCGTCGTATTCTGCTAGTCAACAAACGGGATCGTCCGTTTGATATCGCGATACCCGGCGCAACCGGCGGCCAGGAGGACTACGTGGAGCAGACAACGGGCTTTGATCCGCCGGGCTCGGCCAAGTTGACCAGCGAGAAGATCACGTTGAACGGGCTCTCCGTGGCAGTAGTTACGCTTCCGTAGTGTCTTTGTAGCGCCGCGTCCCGGCGGTCCGATGGGCGGGCGAGACGCCAGCGCTATACGAGTCAGTTAACTCTGGAGATCCTGATATGCCACGCGTAGCTTTTCGTTTGCGAATCAAGCCCGATGCCATCGAAGGATACGAACGAGATCACGCCCACGTGTGGCCGGAATTGCTGGCAAAGCTGAAAGAAGTAGGCATTTCAGATTATTCGATCTTTCGCCGAGATCAGGATCTGGTTCTGGTCATGCGAGTCAAGGATTTTGACGCGGCCTGGGATGCGCTGGCGACTGATCCCGTGAACCTGCGCTGGCAAGCGGAGATGGCCAAGTATTTTGAGCCTGTACCTGGTCTTCAACCCGGCGAGCGGTTCGCTATGATGAAGGAAGTTTTCTACATGGAGTAGCGGGCTGCACCTGCATGCCAATTTCACGCCGGTTCTTTCTTACGGGTCTGTTCGGTGCCACCGCCACCGCTTGTCTCGGACAAGGGGTCACAACGCACCAGGCGCCTGCCCAGCCTAGAGGCAAACCGTCGGGCCTCCCCTTTAATGCACGCTTTAGCGATGCAGCCGCGCAGGCCGGATTGCGAGCCGTCACGGTGTACGGCGAAAGCGACCACAAGGAATATATTGTCGAGACTCTCGGCTGCGGCTGCGCGTTTCTCGACTTCGACGATGACGGCTGGCTGGATATTTTTCTGCTGTCCGGCACTCGCTTTTCAAGTGCTCCAACCGGCACGAGCAACCGCCTGTTCAAGAACAACCGCGATGGAACTTTCACCGATGTGACCGAGCGGGCGGGTCTGCTGAAAACGGGGTGGGCATGCGGCGTATGCGTTGGTGATTACAACAATGACGGGTTCGATGATCTGTTCGTCACCTATTGGGGCCAGAATGTCCTCTACCGCAACAATGGTGACGGAACTTTCACCGACGTAACCAAAGTGGCAGGCCTGATACAGGCAGCAAGTCGCTGGAGCACGGGATGCACTTTTCTGGATTACAACCGCGATGGAAACCTCGACCTGTTTGTCGCCAACTATCTCGATTTCGATCTGCAAAAAGCTCCCAAGCCGGGTCAGACAGCGAACTGCCGCTGGCTGGGACTCCCCGTAACCTGTGGCCCGCGAGGGTTTCCTTATGGCCAGCACGGCCTCTACCTTAATAAAGGAGACGGAACCTTTGCCGATGTCAGCGTGGCATCTGGAATTGCATCTTCCAAGAACAGCTACGGCCTGTCCGCCATGGCCGCCGACTTTGACGATGACGGGTGGCCCGATATTTATGTAGCTTGCGACTCAACGCCGAGCCTGCTGTTCATGAACAATCACGACGGCACCTTCCGCGAGGAAGGAGCGATCCGCGGGGTAGCCTACGGCGAGGATGGGCAGGAACAGGCTGGAATGGGTGTAGCAGCGAATGACTATGATCTCGATGGCCGCCTCGACATTTTCAAAACGAATTTTGAGAGTGACACTCCCGACCTCTACCGCAACATGGGAAAGGCAAATTTTGAAGAAGCCAGCCGGCGCGCTGGTTTGGCGGTGGAGAATCGCTTCGTATGCTGGGGTTGCGGGATCGCGGACCTCGATAACAATGGTCTGCCCGACCTGCTCATGGTGGCGGGACACACTTTCCCTGAGATCGAGAAACGCCACCCCGAGTTTCCCGCGAAAGGTCCGAGAATGGTGTTTCGTAATCTGGGCCAGGGACGGTTCGAAGAGCTTGCAGACCAAGCCGGGCCGGCAATCCAAGAACCACACAACAGCCGCGGCTGCGCCTTCGGCGATTTCGACAACGACGGCGATCTCGACGTGCTCATCGTAAATCTGAACGAGCCGCCATCGCTGCTTCGAAATGATGTGACGGGCAACAACTCCTGGCTTAAGATCAAACTGATCGGTATAAGGTCCAATCGCAGCGCCATCGGAGCACGCGTGGTTGTGGAGGCGGGCGGTTTGACGCAGACCCAGGAAGTACAGAGTCAATCCAGTTTTTTATCATGCAACGATTTCCGGCTTCACTTCGGTCTGGGTCAGGCCAAGAGTTCAGGGGTGAAGATTCGCTGGCCAAACGGCGACTGGCAAACGGTGCCGGAGGTGAGCACAAATCGTCTTGTGACGATCAAGGAGGGAGTTGGGATAGTCCCCAGCTTGGGCTGGCCGAAGTAGGTCCAGACGTCCTCGTCTATCCTTATCCTTTCCAGCCGCTCCTCAATGAGGGCGGCGATATCGGCACGTTTTTCTTCGGTTGATTGGTCCAGAACCCTTTCTGATGACGGGTCTTCCGTCTCGGCTTCGTGGGGGACCGGCGGGCTATATTGCGGCGCGAACAAGTAATCCCAAAAAGCCGAATTCGCAAACAATGGCTGCACGAATCCTCTTTGACAAATAGCCATCGCTGGCCATCTCGGCCTTTGCATTCTCCAGAATACACGCAGGATGTCAAGCCCGAGTGATGTGCTCGCAGAGTAATTTGATAGCGAATACCGGACATTAATAATTAAATTCATTTTGGTTTTCAATAGCAGGTTTATTTTCCTATTGCAACCCCCGACGCCCGATCGATACAATCGCGACCGAATTGTCCTTTCAGCCGACAACTTGATGGGCGGCGCGTAACACTTGGCAAATCATGTCTCAGAAGAAGTCGTCTTCGATTGTCGCGAGGTATCGGATGGTATTCACTGCCGCGGTCTGTCTGCGTGGCGTACCAAGCCCAACGGAAGTATTTGTCTCAATTGTGAGGGTCGCCCGTGCACCGCAACCTTGAGCGAATTCCAATGTACGGTTTACCTTGGGCGACCAAGTCGTCTTTAAGAACGGGATGTTCTCTTGGCAACAAGATCAAAGTTATGCGTCGTATAGAAGTGGGTCGGTTCTTCAAAAGGATTTACTCACGCAGCCCTGGAGTCCTTCCAATGTTTATGCTCCGCTCTCTTGCTGTCATCTGCCGCGCTATTGTCGCTGGAGTTCTGCTGACCGCGGGCTTCTTCAGTTCCGCACAGCTGGTTGGCAGCAATCCACCGTCTGTCGAGAAGCGCGTGGACCGTATCCTCGCGAAGATGACGCTTGATGAAAAAATTGATCTCATTGGCGGCGACACGCCGTTTCGGACCCATCCTAATCCCCGGCTCAGTATTCCTTTCTTCCAAATGGCGGACGGCCCCGTTGGCGCGCACATTCCCGCCCCCACCATTGCCTACGCAGCAGGTATTGGGCTCGCAGCTTCATGGGACAATGCGCTCGCTCTGCGGGTCGGGCAGCAACTCGGTCGCGACGCCCGGTCTCGTGGCGCGGCATTTCTCCTCGGGCCCGGCGTTAATATCTACCGTGCACCGATGAACGGCCGAAACTTTGAATACTTCGGCGAAGATCCCTTCCTCGCCAGCGGCATTGCAGTTGGCTATATAAGCGGCGTCCAGCAAGAGGGTGTCTCTGCCACCGTCAAGCACTTTCTCGGCAATAATTCGGAGTACCTCCGCCACGACTCCGACTCCGTCATAGACGAGCGCACCCTCCGTGAGATCTACATGCCGGTCTTCGAGGCTGCCGTCAAAACAGCAAGAGTCGGCGCCATTATGGACTCCTACAATCTCACCAACGGTGAACACATGACGCAGAACAGGCGTCTCAACGTCGAGGTGGCCAAAGACCAGTGGCACTTCCCCGGCATCATCATGTCAGATTGGGTATCAACTTACGACACCGCCGCGGCCGCGAACGGGGGCCTCGATCTTGAGATGCCCTTCGGCGTCTACTACGCCCCCGAAAAGATTATCCCGCTCTTGAAGGACGGAACCATCACCCAACCCACGCTCGATGACAAGGTCCGCCGCATTCTCCGCGTAGCCGCAAACTTCGGCTGGCTTGATCGTCAACAGCTTGACATCGGCATTCCTCGTTACAACCTCGAAGGCAGGGCCGTTTCTCTCCAGGCCGCGCTCGAAGGCGCCGTTCTCCTCAAGAACGACAACAATGCCCTGCCACTCGATAAGAAGGTGATCAAGACCGTTGCCGTCATCGGACCCACCGCGACCCAGACCGTCACCACGGGGGGAGGCAGTGGCGAAGTCGTCAGTTTCGACAGCACCAACCTCCTCGTCGGTGTCAGCAACTTCCTCGGCGAACAAGCCAAGGTTCTCTATGCGCGTGGCCTCTATAGCATCAACCAGATGTCGCGTCTCACCCACTTTACTATCGACCCGCAGGGCTCAATCCCTGGCGTCACCCACGTCACCTTCGCAAAGGCAAACCTCGAAGGCGAGGTGACCGGCACTGTCACTGAATCCACTCTGGGCATCGCCGGCTCCAATCGCCGCGAGCCCGAAGAGCAGGAACTCAACGCCCTCACTGCGCACAAGAACGCCAACCCATATGTTCGCGCCACTAACAGCAGCAAGTGGACTGGTTATTACACTCCTGCCGAGGCCGGCAGGTTCGCGGTCTTTATCCAGACCGACGGTAAATACCGGCTTCTCGTCGACGACGCCGTTGTTTTCGACAGCTCCGTAGTTCCGAAATACATCCTCAACCAGACCACTCTCGAGTTGACGAAGGCTCCGCATAAGGTCGCTGTGGAACAGCTCTCTCAGCAGATCGGCTCGGTCTCGGGCATGCGTGTGGGCATTGCTCCTCTGAGCACCATCGTCGACAAGGATGCGCTCGAAATGGCGTCGAAGGCGGACACCGTCATCCTCGCAGTCGGCTTCAACGCTTCGTCTGAGGCCGAAGGCGGGGATCGCAACTTCGAATTGCCTGTCGGCCAGGAGCAGCTCATCCGCCAGATCGCCGCGCTCGGAAGAAAGACCATCGTCGTTATCACCTCCGGCGGCAGCGTTGACGTCTCCAACTGGAAAGACTCTGTGCAGGGCATATTAGAGACGTGGTATTCCGGCGAGCAGGGCGGTACAGCCGCGGCGCGCCTCCTCTTCGGCGAAGAAAACCCCTCCGGCCATCTGCCCATCAGCTGGGAAAAACAGATTACCGACAATCCCAGCTACGCCCATTACTATCCCGATCCCGGCACCAACAAGATCGTCTACCGCGAGGGAATCTTCATGGGCTATCGGGGCTACGAGCACAATCATGTTGAGCCACAGTATCCATTTGGCTTTGGGCTCTCTTACACGACATTCTCGTTTAGCCATTTGAGGAGTACCCCAGCGGAGAACGGCCACTTTCGTGTAACCTTCGACGTGACAAATGCGGGCAAGCGCTCCGGTGCCACAGTGGCTCAACTCTATGTAGGTCCAGCTTCCTCCACAATCGAGCGACCCGCGAAAGAGCTTAAGGGCTTTGAACGCGTTTTACTGCAGCCAGGCGAGACTAAAACCCTCACGCTCGACCTCAATCCACGAAGCTTCAGCTACTTCGACGTCAACTCCTCAACGTGGTATGCGGAGGCAGGGACTTATAATCTGATGTTGGGCGATTCTTCCCAGAGTATTCAGCAAGAGATTACTGTTCAACTCCCCAAGCCACTCACAACATCTGTCAGTGAATAGATGGCCACTCAGATGCGACTGATAAAAACGTCTCGGTCAGACTAGAAAATGGGAGGCCTACGAATACTTTGGTCAGGACTTTTCACGCAGAAGCGCTCGCCGTATTCTGTCGGCCAAAACATATTCCGGATCGCGGTCTAGTCTCATGGCAACATTAATTGTTGATGACCGGGATGCAGTTTAAGAGTCTTTCCCTTCCAGACCAATTCCCCCTCCACATTCGAAGGTAGATTAATCTCCGCACTCATACCTGAGTTCTTGGAAACGTAATTCACTTCGACCGTACCCTTAGGGGTTGGTACGGCGGAGACCACATTGCGTAACAGGCCCAGATGAGGTTCGATGCTCACGCTTGAGAATCCGGGCGCTTTCGGCCGAATTCCAGCGACGATAGTGAGAAAGTCAAAATTCGGATGGGCACTCCAGGCGTGGGAATCTGACCTTGTTGGTTCGGGTTGCTCAGCCCATGTCGTAAGCCCTAAAGCAACCATGTCCCGCCAGGGCTTAAGCAGACTCAGATATTGATCCCCCATCCCTGCATGCTCGAGCGCGCGGGCCAAATAGAATCGGAAGTAGTAGGTCGCCTTTGTCATCTCCGGAGCGGGGCTGGTTGATGTAAACCCTGGGTCGCTCACCGAGAGAATCTTGGTGAGAACATCCTTCTGTTGTTCTGGCGAGACGACGTCGAGCCATACGCCGAGAATATTGGCGTGCTGGCTGTAGTGTTTCTGGGCTGGGGTATCGGCGATCAGACCATAGGTATTGTTCCAGCACAATTTGTGGATCGCATTTACCGCACGACTTTCAGCTTCCCGGTAACGTTGCGCACGGGTCGAGTCTCCGAAGGTTGATTCCAGCTCTGCGCCATAACGAAGCGCTTCAACGTACTGAAGTGTGATGGGAGAAGATCCGCCGTCCGCATCTTCGGGCGGCATGCCGAACGCGAAGTCTTTTCCCCAATCGACAAAGGGCCACCAATTCAAGTGTCCCATGAGTCCGTCTGGTCTCTGCCGGTCGAGAAACCAGTCCAGCACGGTCCTTGTGCCGGGTATTTGCGCCTTGACGAATGCATCGTCCCCGCGATACTGCCAGAAGTCATGCACCATTCCGACCCACAACAGCGAGAAGGTTGGAATGATCTGCGTGACCGACGACGGATAGCGGCTCCGCGTGATGCCGTCAGCAATTCGGGAATCATTAAAGGCTTGAATAGCCTGGCGAGCAAGGCGATCGTCGCCGGCAACTCCATACGAGATCAAAGCTTGGATGCGCGCGTCGCCGATATACTGCATTCGCTCCCAATACGGCGTATCCATGTAAGTGTCATGCGCGTCGAGCCGGGCCGTCCGCCAGCCAATTTCCCAAATCTGACTTAGAACCGGGTCGTCCGATTGGAAACGGGCGCGCTCTTCAAAGGGGAAGGCCGTGAACCAGGAGCGGAGGTTTTCAATGCGAAGCGGCTGGTCTGCCGTGGTGATGTCCAGCTGCAGATAACGCCATGTACGCCATGCTAGGGGCATGAAGGGACGCTTTTCCGAACCGTCCGGCAGGAATTCATCGAAGATGCCAACGATGTGCTTACCTTCGATTTCGTTGCGATTGCCCTTCACTCCCTGGCTATCAACAAGCGCCTCGGCATAGGTAAGACGAATCGTGCTCCTGGCGCCCCCGCTCACCGTTAGCTCTGGGTACGCCGTAGTCAAGTGGGACTGGTCCACCAGTAAACTGACACTGGCATGGGCGGGAATTTCGAATCCAGCACTGGGCAAGTCCGCTGGGGGCTGAATTCCGGATGCGCGCACCACCCGCCCAACCGGGGTCAGTTCCATTTGCATGACAGGGAGCGAATCCGGCATCAATTGCCAGTTGTTGTTTTGCAGCACTGATCCTCTCGCGATGGCATTTCCAATCGACGCCGACTTTTCCCATTTACCACGGGAGGAAGTTGCGTCGTTCCAGGACCAATCGAATAGAGCACCATCAATCCGCTCCGCCGGCTCCGCTGCGTAGTAGGATCGCTGAACGTCCGGCGGGGTCGGCAGAGTTTGTACGCCCTTATCTTCTTCGACTTCCCAGCTATTGTCGGTATTCGCGACACTTGCCTCCGACGAATCACCGCTGAGGACGAAGGCGGTGCGATCGCTAATCTGGGCCCCGGTGGAAACGCCCAAGCTCCATACCATCGCGGCGATCTCATTACGGCCCGGGCGCAGAAATGTCGCCAGATCGTATGTTTCGTACTTCCAGTGCGCAAGATCACTTCGCGCAGGACCGCGCCCTACCTCACGCTGGTTTACGCTGAGAATGAATTGGCTGTCGGCGCTGACGTGGACGACAAAATGTTCCGGAACCTGTGGAATCTCAATCACCTTCCTGAAATCCAAAACGACAACGTCCCGTTGTGGCGCGCTCGGTGAACTGATCCATTGCGCTCTCCACAGTCCTGCCCGAGCTTCGGGAGGGAGTTGCGCTGATGCGTTTATCACGTAAGTCAATAGTAGGACGAGAAAAGCGAACACCAGGACTTTGGTTTTCATGGATGAATTTCCGCGCACAGCCCCTTGCGACTTTTGGCGTAATGCTTCCCTTGGAATTCCTCGCACCATCTTAATCATGGAAAAGCCGGTGCAAACGATGGAGTGCGTACCGGCGTTCAACTGCGGGTCCCCTATTAGTTCAGACTGTCCCACAATGCCCGTTCTTGCCCGAACGGATCCTCTTCAACTTTGCACTGCGCATCGATCATCATCGTGGCGCGTTTTTGCAGGTTGTAGCCCGGCCAGGATGGTTGCCCCTTGGCGGCTGGGTGACCGGTTCTAGCGAACGTGGCCCACATCTCGCTCATGTTCAACGCTGCTTTTTTGCGATCCGGGTCCGTGCCGATAAGCGATGGGGGCGTGGGATCCTTCGGTCCCTCTACGTCGACGTTGTTAAACTTGTACCAAATCTCAGTGGCGTGAGCGGCACCAAGCCGATGGTTCGTATCGGGAACAATTAGATTCGATTCGTGGGTGAACATGTACATATACACCGGCGCCGCTTTCTGTTCGAACTTTTTCTCGGCAATCTCAATCGACCCAAGCCACATGGCGCGCGAGGTTGTAATCGCCACGTAGAGGTCCGCCGGCGAAGCGCCGGGCCGGGTCTTGCGATAAGTCGACAGAATTTTCTCCGCATCCGCGCCGAATTCTTTGTCCATGCGCGATTTCAACCCGTCATCGGTCAGGGTAAATATGTCTGTTGCCTTGCGTTCCCAGTAAAAGAACGCCATTTCGTCTTTGTTGGTTCCGACCATGAGCGGCTTATCTTTAGAAATCGCCGGCGCAGCAGGATCAAAAGGATGATTCGGAAGGTAAATCCCGTCCACCACGGGACCGAATCCGCCCGGGCGTGCAACCACCATGCCCTTTCTCCCACCGTTGAGGGTCAGGTTTCCTGGGGCCTTTTTTGCCACTGCGCCTTGAACTTCCACCAGTTTCTCGGCGGGAACGTCTTTGAGCTTGTGGACCTGTTTTTCAGACAAGCCGAGTTCACTCAAAACCATCCTAGCGGTTTCCGTAGCCATATCGCGAGGCGTCATGTGAACGCCGGGCCCACTCTCAATCGAGGCTTTGTTGAAATAATCCTTTGCCAGCGGTAGGGCATAGATACAGGAAGTTTTTGCGCCGCCCCCGGATTCTCCAAAGACCATTACATTGTGCGGATCGCCACCAAACGCCTCGATATTCTCGTTTACCCACCTGAGGGCCGCGGCAATGTCGAGTATTCCCTGATTGCCGGAAGTGGCATACTCCTCACCGGCCAGGTCAGCGAGGAACAGATATCCCAGGAGCCCCAGGCGGTGATTGTTCGCCACGACCACCACATCGTATTGCCGGGCGAGGTTGCTGCCATCCTGATACCAGGTGCTTCCGGACCCCACCACAAAGCCACCGCCGTGGTTGTAGAACATGACGGGACGCCGACGCCGATCCACGGCGGGCGTCCAAATATTAAGCACGAGGCAATTTTCTGAGGGAACTGGTTCGTCGACTCCGAAGGAGGGCCGGTTCGGCTGGAATGACGGTGCCCCAGGAGTGTATGCATCACGAACGCCGGTCCAAGGCACAAGTGGGGGCGGCGCTTTGAAACGATTCTTTCCGGAGACTGGACCAGCGTAAGGAATGCCTTTGAATGTGACCAGATCTCCGTTGCGTGTACCGCGCAGGAGTCCGTAAGCCGTCTTCACATTGACCGTCTCTTTGGGCGCCGGCCGCGCCCATACGAATTTAGTCGTGCCAATGACCGAGCTGCCCGCCACGGCCGCCAACGCCTTTGAACTATTTGTGAGAAACCTGCGACGGCCAATGAGTAGGGGATCGGAGTCGGATGACATACGGACGTCCTTCTTCAGATTTAAGTTCTACATCGGTAAAGCCAAATCATCCTTCATTGCCGGTCAAGATCCACTACCTCGCCGCATTCGTAGTCGCCCGCACAAGGTCCGCATCAATCGTCGATCTCACCCGAGAGGGGATAGATTTCAACCTGGCTCCTTGTTTATTGCTACTTGGTAATTAGCGCCGCTCCCGGCAAGCGATTGCTCGATTCCTTGCTTCGGAAAGCGAATTCGAGATTGCGCTTCGAAATTCTCGAGTGCTCGCGCGCGAGCGCTTCGGCCCTCGTGCCTTCGCGATTCTCAATAGCCTCCACTATCGCGCGATGCTGCTCGGCTGCAACAGATGCCGTGCTTTGCTCGCGGTCCGCAAGACCGAACACTAGAGCTTCAGGCGCTGCGAAAGGAATCTTGCAGACGTGCTCCAGCTCGCGGAACAGAGATGGACTCTTCGCTAGACACCACAATTCCCGATGAAAGGTCTTATTTACCTCTAAGTACCGCGCGAATCCTTCAATCGTGATCGGGGTATCCAGCGTGGCTTTCGAAATAAGTCGCTTCACTCGCGCGAGGTCTTCGGGTCTTTCCAGCCGTTCAGCAGCGAATCGAACTGCAGTGCCTTCCAAGACCCCGCGGATTTCGATTGCATCCCAAACGTCAACGAGGCTGAATGAACGAAGGCGGAATCCTCCGGTGGGAATCACATCGAGCAGTCCCTCATTTGCCAGACGTTCGAGTGCAAGCCTAATGGGCGTCCGAGATGCCTGGAGGAGTGAGACAAGACCCAGTTCTGTAAGGCGTTCGCCCGGCGAGAACTCACCGTGCAGGATGCGCTCCCGCAAAGCGAGTACCAAGCGTTCGGTTTGGGTATCAGAGACTAAGACAACCGAGGACATTGCATGCAATTCTACAATTGTAAATACGAACATTCAATAGTTTACGAAAGCATCTTAGTTGTAAAATACTTTAAGTTGCATGCAATATGACCTTCGCCGTTGGTACGTTCGCGAGCTTGCAATTTGTGAATATGCAGGGTGTCAGGGGACTCTCGCAGCCTCATCAACCGAATCGAAATGCAATGCGCGGCGCAAAGAATAACGCATTGTTCTCAGAAAGAACGAACCGTAATCTTGCTTACCCCTGCGTTGGCCTCTTGATTCGCTCAACGGTCTGGATCGCCCCCGCTAACGGCAACTCCGCCAGCAGAACGTGCTCGCCGACGCGTTTATATCTAGCGGCAGGCTGGCGAATCAGCTGACAGAGGCGGTCGCGAACTTTGGGTCCGCCGTAGTTTCCGTTTTTCCCATTGACCGGCTGCGGCGGCAGCTTTTTTGACTCCCGGAAAGAGGACGAAGTCGGCTCGGCAAACGACCCGACCTCCTCGACCGAGCAGATGCCGATACCGTACGCCTTACGGAGGGCTCGATTGACCGCCCCGGTCTCGGCCACTCGCATTTCGGCGCCGTGGACCAGGGGAGAAACATTGGAGGGATCGGCATCGCCGTAGCCGACGAAGCCCTTACAGCCTTGATGAGTATACACAGTCGCTTTGAGTGCCCATCTTGACGTCGCCACATCGCATAATCCTCGAACGATCTGGGCCCGGATGCCAACGCAGGACTTCCGGTGCGCCAGACGCACCAGGCCCACATTGGTTACATACCATCTGCCATCGAGGAATAAGAGATCGCCCAGAGGTACAGAAAACCTATACAGCTCTAAGATTTGCCTCAGCGCGATGAAGCCCATCGGCGAGATCCCCGGCCACAGTTTCCGGGCCCATCGCAGGTTGCAGTGCACGACATGTCCTCTCCTCATGACTCCTCCTGATACTTGAGCACCTAAGTATTTTACATAGGCGCCTAAGTATACGTCAAGACTCTCAGAGGATATTGATTTCCCCTGCGACGGGACTTAAGTTCGAATTGACCGTATGCAGAAGAGGAAGAAGAATCCCAACGCTGTCGCACTGGGCAAGCTCGGTGGATCAAAGGGTGGGAAGATTCGCGCTGAGCGATTGACCGCAGAACGAAGGAAAGAGATTGCGCGAAAAGCGGTCAAGGCAAGGTGGGACAAAGTTAGAGCTGCTAAGACGAGCAAGGACGAACGAAAGCAAACCTCATAGTACTTAGCGCCGCCAACCCGTCAACATTGGTCTCCGCTGGTGGTCACGGGCATTCCTGCATTGCGATCCACGCGGTCGCGGCCGTCCGGTCAGTTCAAGGGGATCAGCCCATAGGACGAATCGTACGTGGGAGTCGAACCGCGGATGCAGGATGCTCGGTGTTAGCCAGCTGGGGGAAGCAACCCACCCTAAGTTGTCTCGGGCACTCTTTACTTGGGCGCGGTCGAGCCCAGTTGCTGCGGGGTTATCTCCTGGGGCGAAAAGATCTGCTTTGCCGCTTCCTGCTGGCTGGTTTTCTGGGTACGCAGACGCTGGAATTCTGCGAATGCTTTTTTCTGCTCGGCGTCGTGCCCCAACATCCCCTGAACCTGCGAAAGCCGATACCAGGCTACTTCGTTTCCAACGCTCAACGAGACGGCCTTCTGCAGATGAGGAAGCGCCAGATCGGGTTTCTGCAGCGACATGAGGACTGCAGCCAAGCCCAGATGGGCCTCCTCGAAGTCGGGGTAGTATTGCAGCGCGAGCTCGAAGAATTTCTCCGCTTGATCGAACTCCCCCGCGTTGCGATGGATCTCTCCCAGCTCATACGCCGTATTGGCATTGCCGGGATCGAGTTTCAGTTCCTGCTCGAACTCTTTCGCCGCCGCGGCGGTATCGTCCGGGGCATTGCTTTGGCGGGAACGCGCCAGCAGAGTTCGACCGATGCGATAGTGAATGCCCGGCCGCCGGGGATCCGCCGAAAGCACCTGACGGTATTCGCTGATGGCTGCGTCGTTCGATCCCTGGCTTTCGTAGGCTTCGGCTTCCGCCTGATGCCTCCAGACTGACGCTGGAGCGACCTGCGCGAGCTTCTGCATGGTCAGGAAGGCGAAGTTTCCGAAGATTCGCCCGGTATGGTACAGGACCTCTGGATCGTTCGGATAAGTCCGGTTGAGCTCCAGGGCCACTTCCACCGCCTTGTTATCGCGCTGAAGGCCGGTATAGGCCCGCAGTAACTGGAGACCGCACATGCGCTTGATTGCCGGATCGGTTGACTGGTGAAAACCCTTTTCCAGACCAGGCAGCGCCTCGCTGAAACGTCCCAGCTCGGACAGAGACATGGCAAGCAGCGTGGCCGTTTTTGGCAGGTTTGGCTTGAGCTTCAGGGCCTGACGCAAAGTCGGAACGGCCTGGTCGAACTTTTTCTCCTGGAAATAGATGAGACCAAGATTGGCGTGCACTTCGGCCATTCCCGGCTCCAGGTCACGCAGTTTTTCGTAGGCTTTCTCTGCCTGGCCGTACTGCCCCTGAGCCAGGGCGTTCTGGCCTTCCTCTGCGTATCGCTGAACCTCGTCGGTATTGGGGGCTTGGGCGGCGGCATAGCCGCACAGAAGAAAGAGGATGAGGGTACCCAGAAAAAATCTTCCGCCGGGACAGACCATGAGTGCGAGTTTACCTTAGGGAGACGCCTGGTCGAAGCTGGGCCTCTCGGTTAAGAAATCAGAAGCTTTTTAACCGCAGAGGACGCAAAACAGCGCAAAAGATCGCAGAGCAAGGCCTGCCTTCGTAGACCCACACCCATGCCATTCAAAGAAAATCCGCCAGGTCGAAACGGCCTGGCGGATTTCAGCGGCGGGGGGTCAGTTAAAAAGTTATCTTGCCCCCGAGTTGAATAATGCGACCCGGACGCGCGGCAGTGACCTTGCCGTAGGCCGTGTCATTGGGGTTGTTGTCTACCGGAGCGCCGATTCCGGTGCTTGTGGTCGGATCAAATCCGTACTGCGCGTGGTTGAAGACGTTGAAGGCCTCAGCGCGGAACTGGAAGGCAACTTTTTCCGTGAATTTGAAGTCTTTGCCTAAGCCCATATCCCAGTTGTTGATTCCCGGCCCTCGCAGGATGTCCCGCCCGCTATTGCCGAACTGGCCGGCGAGAGGCTGGACGAAGCAAGCAGTGTTGAAATATTCATTGATGCTCTTGTGGAACCCGCTGTTTGGATTGCAGCCGGCAACCAGGTTGGACCTCTGCGTAAAGGTCGTAAGCAGGCCGAACCGATCGTTGGCGAGGCTGGAGTACGGGAACCCAGCCTGGAAGGTAGTGATGCCCGTGACCTGCCATCCGCCAATCGCCAAGTCGGCTGCCCGGTTCATGTTTCCGCCGAAGCGTTTTCCCCTGCCCACCGGCAACTGGTAGACGAGGCTGGTGACGAAACGCTGGTCAACGTCGAAGTCCGAGCGTCCATAATCGAGATGAGCATCATGCTCGTTCATGTGACCCGCGAAGGCGTTGGTCGAGCCGACTCCCGCCGCTGCGGATTTGTCATCCAGGCTCTTCGCCCAGGTGTACACCGCAACCAGCGCGATGGAACTGGAACGGCGCTCCAGTTTCACGTTGCCGGCGTTGTAGTTGGAATACCCATTCCATTGGCTGCCAAGAAAACCCAGAGAAGAGGTTATGTTGGCGAATGGCCTCCGGGTAGCGGCAGGGCAATCGCCCACCGTAGGGTCTCCGCCCGTGCTTGGGTCGCACGCCGCGGGATTCACTGGCGGCAGACCTTGGCCATAGTTGGTACGGTTCAGCAGGTGGGTGCCCTTGTTGCCGACGTAGTTCACTTCTAGCGTGGTGTTCTTGGCCAGTTCACGTTGCACCGACAAGGACCATTGTTGGACGTAAGGGTTCTTTGGGAACTCCGAGATGATCACGGCAAAGAATTGACTGCCATCCAGTGCCGGCGTCACCTGGTGAAGCGGGACTGCAGGGAACATGCTGTCAGTCAACTTTGGCAAAGTCGCGTCCACGTTTGGATTGGGGGAAGCGCGGACGACGAAGGGATAGATGTCGCCGGAATCATCAATTTCGCGAGTCTCGGCGGAATCGAAGAAGATTCCATATCCACCACGGAGCACCGTTTTATCGCCAAGCCGGTAGGCAAATCCGAACCGCGGAGCGAACGGCTTCTTCGAGCCAGGGGCGGGATTGTTCCGGCCACAATACCGGTAGAAACCGTTGCCGTCCGGCGCGATGGGGCCGCCCAGTCCGGAAATGCTGGTGCTGCCGAGGCCTTTGTCGGCATAACACAGACCACCGGCAGCGTTGGCGCGATCAAACCAGAACATCTTGTTGTCCTGTTCGAAAGGCACGGCCCGGTAGTCCCACCGCAGCCCCAGGTTCAGGGTCAGGCGGTTGGTTACTTTCCAGTCGTCTTGAACATACGGGGCAAAGTATTGGAAGTGATACTGGTTCAAATTCCCGGCGATCCCTGCCGGGCTGAACGGCCCAGGCTGGAACGTCGACGCATTATTGTAGTAGCCAAGCAGAAAGTCCGCGACCGAATTGCCGGTTCCGCACAATCCGGATGGCGTGGCACAGCCACCGCTGTTCGAAAGAATCGTGTCGTTGTTGTAGGTGAAGTCGCCGAGGAAGTCAGCCGACAGATCCCGCTTCTGAACCCAGCGGCGGTAGTCGAAGCCTACCGCAATCGTGTGCCTGCCATGCGTCATCGACAGCGAATCGGAAAACTCCCACGTCGGGATGTCGCTGGTGGTGGTGTCGTTGCCCTGGCTTCCGAAGCTCGTGGCATTGACCCCCTGGAAACTAATTGTCGGATATAACCGGGTATAGTTTGGCAAGTTTTGGAACACACCCGTCAGACCAAGAGCACTTACATCTGACACGGGGGCTGGAATTCCGCCCTGGATTGAACTAGGCTCTAGGCGCCCGAAGCGGAAGTTATTGACCAGATTGTGAGTGAGTGGAATGGTGTGCGAAATCATCCAGCTTTCGGACTTTTCATTGAAGGTGCCGACACCGAACGGTAAAGAAACCGAACCATTGATATTTTCGTTCGAGTAATTCGAGGTGGTGTAACGGAAAAATACCGACCCGAAACGGCCAAGTTGCTGATCGAGCTTGTAGGTCTGCTGGTCCACGGTATTCGGCAAGGCGGTCGCCAGGCGATAGTTACCGTGACAACCGCTGGAGAGGCAATTCGGCGCGGGGAAAAGCCCGGCCGCGATTTCCACCTGCGCCATTCGCGAAAGGCGGTTGCTCGGAATCACATTGCCCGGGAACGGAGCGCCCGTGTTCGGGTCAATCGGCAGACAGAAAGAGGTTGCGCTGGGCGTACAGGTTCCGCCCGCCGACACAACCGGAGACAGTCCCGATGCTGAAAAATCTCCTCCCAGTTGCGCCGGAACCGGAACATTGAACGTGTCCTGATTCACCCCATTGCGAATGCGCCAGCCTTCGTAATTCACCAGGAAAAATGTCTTGTTGCGGCCGTCATACACTTTCGGAATGTAGATGGGGCCGCCCAGCACGAAGCCAAACTGATTTTGCCGCAGCTCAGGAATTTGTGATTGGAAAGGAGCTTTGGCATCAAAGGCATCGTTCCGCAGAAACTCAAACGCGGTACCGTGCAAACCATTGGTCCCGCTCTTGCTGATGATGCTGACCTGGTTGGCGCTGAACCCGTATTCCGCCGAATAGGTTTCGCTCTGCACTTTGAATTCCTGGATCGCATCCTGCGACAAGATAACCGCGGGAGTGTTCAAGGCAGTGTCGGTGTTGACCAGACCGTCCAGGGTGTAGTTGTTCGAGGTCGGCCGCCCGCCGTTGATGCTGATGGCATTTCCTTCCCCCTGCCGCATCTGGCCTTGTTCGCCGTTAGTTTGCACGGCACCCGCGCCGATGAACAGCAGGCTGAGGAAGTTGCGCCCGTTGAGCGGCAACTGCTCTACTTGCTTCTGGCTAACCAGTTGCGCGACCGCGGCGCTATCCGTATCCAGAGCGACCGCGCTGGCCTGAACGTCAACGGTCTCTGACACGGCACCCGGCTTCATCGTGACATTCACACGCGCCTGCTGCGCCACCGCCAGGACGATGTTGTCGGCCACCGCTTTTTGGAAGCCGGGGGCCTCGACCGTAACCCGGTAACCTCCGGGTGCCAGATACGGAACCGTGAAATTCCCGTCGGAACTGGTTTCGGTGTGGCTGGCAACGGCGGTTCCGATATTGATAACGTCAACCTTCGCATTGGCCACAACCGCGCCCGAGTTGTCAGTGACGGTTCCAAGGATGGTGCCGTTGGCGCCGCCCTGAGCGTAGAGCGCGCTGGCCGTGGCAACAACGAATAGACAAACCACAAGCTGGTGGACTTTCATGGTCGCACTTCCTCCTGTGCCGCTGGACACCGAGCGGTCGACACGGACCTGGCCTGCAAATAGCGCTTTCTGACGAGTGCGGCGAGTCGTGCCGCCGCGGTAGCTTGTTCACCCTTACGACGTTCACCCTTTGACGACAGCAATCGCGACATACTTCCGCCACGATTTTCGAAATCGGCCTGGCGCAATGTAGCGACCGCCAATCGGCATTGTCAAGAAAAAAGTGAATTTGTTTCTGTATTGAATTTCGTGAACCTGTTCCTGCAACAGTTACCGCTGTGAATCGAGGCGCCGGCGCGGCTGAACTCTTTTCCCGCCGAAGGCAAGCACTGCCCGGATGCCGGCTCTATAGGCGAAAACACGTGCTCCAAGTTATAGTCTTAAGGGATTCATCGCCCGTCCGCACGAGGCACAAGCGAATTGACACGCTCCACTCCCAAGCGGCTCTATCTGATCCCGGTACTCTCGAAAGCGCTCGACATACTTGAGCTCTTGCAGAACGAGAAAGGTCCGCTCGCGCTGGAAGCGATCTACCAGCGCACCAATATTTCCAAGACCACGGTTTATCGCATCCTGAAAACCTTTGTTCACCGCGGCTATCTGGCGCAATCGCAGGATGGTCTTTACCGATTGGTGGCACGCCCTAAGAAAGCGCGATTCGGGTTTGGCAGCGAATCTGCCGAAATGCCTTTTTCCGAGGCCGTAACCGATAGTCTCAAGGCCGCCTCTTCCGCCGCGGGCGTCGATTTGATTGTGCTCGACAATCGTTACGACGGGTCCACGGCTTTGCGCAACGCGGATGAATTCGTGCGCAATCGAGTCGATCTGGTGATCGAATTCCAGATCGACCAGCATGTGGCCCCGGTCCTCGCAGACAAGATCGATGCCGCTGGTATCCCCCTGATTGCGGTGGACATACCACATCCCCACGCCACGTTTTTTGGGGTGAACAACTATCGTGTGGGCTTCGAGGCCGGCGAATGCCTGGCCCAGTATGCCAAGCTCACCTGGGGAGGCAAGGTTCGCTGGGCCCTGGGACTGGACATTGACGAAGCCGGCCCGCTGGTACGCAGCCGCGTCACCGGAGCCTTCGAAGCTATTCGTTCCAGGCTCCCCGGTATTCCTCCCGAATTCCTGGTCCGCATGGATGCCCGCGGTTTGCGCGACAAGAGTTGTCAAGTCGTGCTCGACTTTCTGCGCCGTCACCCCAAAGACCGTGGGATCCTCATTGCCGCGGCAACCGATACCAGCGCGCTGGGCGCGGTGCAGGCGGTGCGCGAGTTGAAGCGTGAGAAGTACGTTGCCATCGTTGGACAGGACTGCATTCCCGAAGCTCTCAAGGAGATTTCCAGCGCGGACAGCCCGCTCATCGGCTCGGTTTCCCACGAGGCCCAAAGCTACGGTCCCAGGCTGATCCATCTCGGCCTGGCGCTGCTGAGCGGCCATCGCGTTGCTCCGTACAACTATGTGGAGCACAAGCTGGTGACCGGCTCCTGGTTACGGGAAAGCGGTAGAACCGCCTAGCGCGTCGGCCGGCAGGACTTCTTGTCCCTTCCCTGAAGTTCTCTGATAGAAATTGTTGCCCTATTGCATCAGTGGAGTATGATAGCTGCGGATTTCGAGGCTAGGCGCGCAGTTTGGGTATCATGACAGCGTCAGCACTTTCGGACATACTTTTCGGCTGAGAACATTTCCATGCAGCTCAAAACCAGTTTGCGCTACTTAGACGACCGTTGGGACGAGCAGGTCGCTCGCAGTCTCGACGAACCAGAGTTGCTGCGATACCGCTCGAATCTGTTGGGCTCCGACCTTCGCATCACCAACTTTGGCGGCGGCAACACCAGTTCGAAGATCCAGCAAACCGACCCGCTGAGCGGGAGGCAGGAAGAGGTCCTGTGGATCAAGGGCAGCGGCGGCGATTTGGGAAGCATCAAGCTGACTGGCCTCGCAGCACTCTATTCGGACAAATTGCACGGGTTGGAGAAGATGTATCGCGGTGCCGAGTATGAAGACGAGATGGCGGACATGTATCCGCTGTGCGCCTTCGGAAAGAATACCGTTGCCGCCTCGATTGACACGCCGCTACACGGATTCCTGCCCTTCCGCCACATCGACCATCTGCATCCCGACTGGGGCATCGCCCTGGCTGCTTCCGCCAACGGCCACGAGAAGATGGGGGAGTTCAACCGCCTCTTCGATCACCATCTGATCTGGGTTCCCTGGCAACGTCCCGGTTTCGAGTTGGCGATGATGTTGCGTCGCGCCGTAGAGGAAAGTCCGAAATGTGACGGTGTGGTTCTGGGCGGCCACGGTCTATTCACCTGGGGCGACACCCAGCACGAGTGTTATGAAAATACAATTTCCATAATCGATCAGCTCGGACAGTTCGTTGTAGACCATGTCGAGAAGAAAGGTGGCACACTGTTCGGCGGTTCGCGATACGATGCACTGGAAAACCGCCGTGACCTTGCCCTCGACATTTTTCCTTTCCTTCGCGGGAGAGTCTCGAGCGTACGGCGCCTGATCGGCAACTTCAGCGATCTTCCGGAAGTGCTGCGCTTCGTAAATTCGCGCGAGGCGGAACAGTTGGCTCATCTGGGCACCAGCTGTCCCGATCATTTCATTCGCACCAAAGTCAGGCCCTTGTTTATTCCCTGGCAGCCGGGCGCGAGTGTGCAGGATTTGCGTGGGCCCATCGATGCGGCGCTACAGAATTACCGCAAGGAATACGCGGAGTATTACAACTCGTTCGCGCGGCCGGATTCACCGGCGATGCGGGACGCCAATCCTACCGTAGTGCTGATTCCCGGCATCGGCATGTTCAGCTTTGGAAAGAGCAAGACAGAAGCCCGGCTCACGGGCGAGTTCTATGTCAATGCGATCCATGTGATGGAAGGCGCCACGTCCCTGGACACAGGGCAGCCGCCCTCGGTGCTACCCCAGGCCGGGGCCGCTGCGCCGACGAGCGCGTTCACAGTGCATTCGAACTACGTCGCCTTGCCTCCCTCGGAAGCGTTCCGGATTGAATATTGGCAACTAGAAGAAGCCAAGATCCGACGACAGCCTCCCGAGAAAGAATTGAGCCGGCAAGTGGTGCTGATTGTCGGAGGCGGCAGCGGCATCGGGCGCGAAGCCGCACTGCTGGCGGCGGAACGCGGAGCGCACGTGGTTATCGCCGACCGTGATAACGAAGCGGCCAAAAAAGTAGCGGAAGAAGCCAGCGCAATCGCCGGAAAAGAAGGCAGCCTGGCAGTGGCCGTGGACATCCGACGCCGCGGCGTCATCCGGCAGAGCTTGCGCGAGCTGGTTGCCGCCTATGGTGGGTTGGATGTGTTGATCAACACCGCTGCCCTTTTCCCCTCCTCGAAAGATGGGCAAATCAGCGACGAACAGTGGGGCGTGACCCTCGACGTGAATGTCACCGCCAACTATCTCCTGGCTGATGAGGCAGCGCGCATCCTGTGCGAACAGAATCTGGGCGCCTCGATCGTCCTGACCAGTTCCGCCAACGCCGTCGTGCCCAAACGCGGCAGCGAGGCCTATGACGTGAGCAAAGCGGCGCTCAGTCATCTGGTCCGCGAATTGGCAATTTCACTGTCTCCAAACATTCGGGTGAATGGGATCAGTCCGGCGACCGTAATCGAGGGATCGACTATGTTTCCCCGAGATCGGGTCATCGCGTCGCTCAAGAAATATGAGATCGCCTACGAAGAGAGCGCAACCGACGAGCAATTGCGGACTCTACTCGCCGAGTTCTACGCCAAACGTACTCTCACCCATCGTCCAATTGACCCGAAAGATTGTGCCGAAGCGATCCTGTTCATGGCGGGACCGAAATCGCCATGTACGACCGGTCACATCGTTCCGGTAGACGGTGGATTGACCGAGGCTTTCTTGCGATGAATGATGGCGCGCAGGCTCGAAGTGCGGGAGCAGCGGATACAGGGGCTGCACATGGGCCCACGGATGGCGCTTCAAATAAGGAAAGCCCCCGGGCGAACGGCGATTCCAGCCGGCAGGAGCGACGGGAACGGCCCAGTTTGATAGCGGTCGATTTAGGTGCGGAAAGTTGTCGTGTCTCCCTTCTGCGGTGGGTCGAAGGACGACCGGAGATCCGACTCGTGCATCGCTTCGCGAACGCGGCCCGGCTTGAAGGCAAAGACCTTCGGTGGGACATCGACGGCGTCTGTGAAGGTGTGGAAGAAGGTCTGCGCGCCTGTGCGCAACTTGCACCCGACGGAATCGCGGCGATTGGGGTGGACGGTTGGGCTGTAGATTATGTGCGCCTGCGTCCGGACGACACTCCCACTGCTGATCCTTTTTGTTATCGCGACCCACGTAATGTGGAAGCGCTGCACCGTGTGCAGTCCCGGATTTTACCCGACCGGCTTTACCAACTCACCGGTGTTCAGATCATTCCATTGAACACGCTGTACCAGTTGTACGCCGATCCGGACGCGGAACAAGCCCTTCCCTGGATAAATTTGCCGGAATACGTGCTGCACCGGCTGGGAGGAGAGCGGGTCTCGGAATATACCAATGCCACGCATACCCAGCTCTTCGGTGTGCGCGATCAGGATTGGTGCCCCGAAATCTTTCAGGCTGCAGGCCTGGAATTGAAGGCCGCGCCTCCGGTGGTAAGGCCCGGGACCAGAATTGGCAGGCTGCAAGGCGCGCTCACTTCCCTGCCATCGTTCCGTGATACGCAATTAATCGCTCCGGCATGCCACGACACAGCCTCGGCCATTGCGGGAATTCCCGACCAAGGGGACGACTGGGCTTTCATCAGCTCCGGAACCTGGTCACTGGTGGGCTGCGTTCTGGATTCCGCATGCGTCAGCGATGCCGCCCGCAGCGCGAACTTCAGCAACGAAGGCGGAGTTGGCGGCAAGATTTATTTCCTCAAGAACGTGAACGGCATGTGGCTGTTGCGTCAATGTCTGGAGCAGTGGCAATTGCAAGGCCAGGTCTGGACGGTCGAGCAACTCGTCAACGCCTGCGCAAACTTCGATGTCCCCGAGTGCTTGATCGATGTCGACGAACCGAACCTGTTGTTGCCCGGAGACATGCCCGCACGCATTAACGCGCAACTGAATCGCATGGGCGCGGCTTCGATTCCTGACCGCGCGGCGATGGCGCCCAGAATGGCGAACCTGATCTTCCACAGTCTGGCTGCCCGTTACGCTGCGGTCTTGCAGGATGCGGCCAGCATCACGGGGAAAATTTTGAAACGGATTTACATCGTGGGCGGCGGAAGCAAGAACGCCTTGCTGAACCGGCTCACGGCAAAAGCAACCGGGCTTGAGGTTCTGACGGGGCCAACCGAAAGCGCAACCGTAGGAAACTTCGCAATCCAACTTGCCTCCCTCGGAGGCGATTACACTGACGACATCGGAGTAGCGGCTAACACGGTGGCTGGGTGGGCAAGCCTGCTTGCAGCACAGCCGATCGATGTTCTGGCAATCGATGTTCTGGAAAACAATCCTCTGGGAAAAGATGCGTCCGCAAGCAGCATCCGCGCTCAAAAGGCAGAAGAGAGTCAACGGCCGACTGGAAAGGCACTGGCATGACGGAAAAATTCGAAGCACTCATTCATCGCGCACTGGATAACTTTAATATTGAGTTGCCCTCCTGGGGATTCGCCAACACCGGAACGCGTTTTGGGAAGTTCATCCAGCTGGCGGCGGCCGTCACGATCGAAGACAAATTCAGCGATGCTGGGCAGGTGCACGCCTTGACCGGCGCATGTCCTACGGTAGCGTTGCATGTCCAGTGGGACCTGCCCAACGGGTTGGAGGATGTCGTCCAGGTCGAGCGCTTGGCCGAGAAATACGGCGTGCAACCCGGCTCTATCAATCCCAACGTCTTTCAGGACCAGGAATACAAGTTCGGATCGGTAGGCAATCCGGACCCGGCAATTCGCAAGCGCGCCCTTGATCATATGCTGGAATGCATCGCCATCGCCAAGGCGTTGGAGTGTCGCGACATTTCGCCCTGGTTTGCCGACGGCTCGAATTACCCGGGGACACAGAGCATCCGCCATCGAATTGGATGGTTTGAAGAAGCGCTGAAGCAAGCACATGCCGGCCTGAATCCCGAGCAGCGGTTGCTGGTCGAGTACAAACCGTTCGAGCCCGCTTTCTACCACACTGACATCGCCGACTGGGGAATGGCTTTTCTGCTGGCGCGCACCGCCGGTCCGCAGGCGTATGTGCTGGTTGACACCGGGCATCATTATCAGGCCCAGAATATCGAGCAGATCGTCGCCTGGCTGCTGCATCACAAAATGATCGGTGGTTTTCACTTCAACGACCGCCGCTACGCCGACGACGACCTTACCTTAGGCTCGATTGATCCGTATCAGATCTTCCGCATCTTTCATGAGATTCACAGCTACGCCTGGGAAACCGGCGCGTTCGCGGATGTGGCCTACATGGTCGATCAGAGTCACAATCTGAAGGGCAAGATGGAAGCCATGATTCAGACGGTCTGCACCGCGCAGGAACTGTATGC
>CAZGSU010000130.1:0-8390 GCA_964528615.1 uncultured Acidobacteriaceae bacterium
AGGCGCTGCACCTCAGCAAGAGCAGATTGCAGGTCCAAAAGTTTGGGATCAGATTCGTTCACGTAAAGCCATCATCACCTTGTACTGCCAGAACTCGATCAAAGAATAATCTCACACCTTGCGGACGTCCCTGTGTGTCCGTGGACGAAGCGAGAAAGCAGTCCACACACCACGCCTTTTCTGGGGATTGTCAGTTCTTTTTCGCAATGGGTGGCGGGTTTTCCGCAAGGGTTAGGCTGCGCGAAGGTGGCATCGTTCATCGTTCTTTCCGCTGAGAATGGGATCAAGTGTTTTGGTGCAGCGTCCTGGAAGTTTCGCCCGTAGTAGAGTGTGGTTGGCCCTTTCTTCGAGCTCATCCGCAGGGCGATTCTCAAGCAAACGAAGACCGAGCCTACGTCTGAAACCGTTCAACTGCGTCACACCGGCGTCACAACGGAATTCGGTGTTCTGTAAGTGATTGAAAATAAGAACTTGTGGCAGCCGGACCTATAAGCCGAATTCTGTCCGCCGGATTGCTCCGGCGGGACGGTCATTCCTCTGGGCCGCGCATTGCTGCGGGGCTCAAGCGACCTACCCGGAGGTTGTAACGCGCCGAGCCGGCACGCGCCCGAAGCCGAAGCCTCAGGTTCCCTCCCTATTTGGTCTTGCTCCGTGTGGGGTTTGCCCTGCCCGCCGCATTACTGCGGCGGCGGTGCGCTCTTACCGCACCTTTTCACCCTTACCTCGGCGTTGCCGCCAGGGCGGTATGTTTTCTGTGGCACTTTCCGTCGAATGATCTCATTCTTGCGCAAGGAGCGCGTAAGAATGGGCCACCCTCCCGGACGTTATCCGGCACACTGCTCTGCGGAGTTCGGACTTTCCTCCCGTCTTTCGACGAGCGACCGTCCGGTCCAGCTGCCAACAGTTCATTGTAACAGTCGGGAATCGGTCCTTGGTCCTTGGCCTTGGTCGTTGGCCAACCTTCATCGCGAAAACCTCGGAGCGACACGACCAAAAGGCGAACGACCAAGGACCAAAAGGCCAACGACCGCCTCAGTTCGGTAAGTTCTTATCCAGCTTTTGAATCTTCCAGAAGGCGTTTGGCAGCCTCTCATTGACGGGCGGCAGCGGGAGCAACTTCTGATGCGGTTCGGTCTGGTACCAGAAGGCTACGCTGGTGTAATCGTCCTCGCGGTCGTTGGCGTGGCCGTGTTCGATAGTTGCGCGGAGAGATTTCTGAAAGTAAATCGGATCTTCGATGTGGAACCGGTACATGGTGTGGCTGCCCGTCCAATCGCGATTGCCCTGCTGCGAATAGCCGATAAACGGATAATTGAATTCTTTCTGGAACGTCCACGCGTTGTTGAAATAGTCCTCCATGCCGGTTCCGTTGATGGTGGCGCGGGCGGTGTCTCCGTCGACAAAAAACATGTCGTCGCCCTCGCCCCACCATCCCGTCGAAAGCCCGAAAACATTCAGGATCGTTCCCACATATTGGCCCTTGCCTCTGGCTTCCATGAACAAATAGTTATTCTTGCCATCCACATTCTTGCCGCCGGATTCGGACTCCGGAATGGCGCGCGTCTGTTCGTGCCTCCACTGGGCATGAAAGCGGCCCTTGTCCGCGACTCGCTTTGCATCCCCGTATTCCTGGTAGTCGATGTGAAAATAAAGGTTGGGCACGTCCTGTGTTCCCTCATTACTCACCGTAATCCGCGCGCCGTTCCCAAATGGCATCTCGAAGTAACAGTTCATGGCGCGGTCCTGCACCGTGATGGGCAGCGAGACCCAGGATTGATATTTCTGCCCGCGATGTCCGCCGGGAACATCTTCGTATTCGAATCCAGTCCCGAAGAAATCGCCGATCGGAACTTCCACACTCGGCTCGGTCTCGCCGTCCCAGTACATGCGCAGTACCAGTTCGCGCAAATGAAACGGGCTGGGCGAGTTGATGGTGAACCAGATATGGCGGATAGAACCCGCGCCTTTTATATCCGCGAGCGTGACGGTGGACCTGGCCTTCACTTCCACCCAGTCCGCGTTGCCGCCTGAGCGGTCGGCGCTCGATGCGCGCCGGGAAACCGCGTCGCTCAGGTTGGCCAGTCCATCCAGAGGACCACTCTGTTGTCCTACGGCGAACGAGGAAAGACAAACAAGAACGCTGATCGCCCTGATCATCGCAATGCTCCTGAAAATTGCGGTACGAACGTTATCACAGCCGAGAAATGTTATGTGTACGACACGCTTGCCGCGAGGGAGAGTGCTCTTTCTTGGTCCTAATTTCAACTCACGTAGGCCCGGACGCCCTCGTCCGGGCGGGCGAGCAAAACTTGCCTGCGCTTTGCGCTACGCCGTACCTGACCTCCACTGCCGAGCTTCGCTCGGCTGGGCGGGCGAGGGCGCCCGCCCCTACGTGGGCGGTTCAGCGGCCCGATTGATCACCTCTACGCTCTGCTAGACTTGAGGAAGCGTAGGTTCTTCGCGCTGACACCTGACGCCTGTCCCATGACAACCCTCGAAGCCATCCGCATCGCGCTCCTCTCGCTCTGGGCCAACAAGCTGCGCTCCGCGCTGACTCTGCTGGGCGTGGTGATCGGCGTTGCGGCGGTGATCGCTGTGGTCACGTTCGTGAACGGAATCAACGGCTACGTGGCGGAGAAGATTTTCAATCTGGGCGCGGATGTCTTCATCATCAGCAAGGTGACTCCGGTGGTCACCAACGTCGACCAGTTGCTCGAAGGCCAAAAGCGCAAGGACCTGACCATGGAGGATTACCAGGCCGTGCTGGGGTCTTGCAAACACTGTGTCATGCTCGGCGCTGCCACTATCAACACCAACGGCCACGTGAGATATGGGGAACAATCAATCAGCGACACCTGGATCCGGGGACTGACTCCTTCGATGGCCCCGATTCTCGATCTCGACCTCACTGCCGGCCGCATGGTGAATGAGAATGATGAGGAAAACCGCTCGCAGGTGGGAGTGATCGGCACCGACGTCGTGGATAACCTTTTTCCCAGCGTCGATCCACTCGGCAAGGAAGTGCGCGTCGAGGGCGAAGTGTATCGCGTGATCGGCGTGGGGAAAAAGCAGGGAACCACCCTGGGCCAGAGCCGCGACAACTACGTGGCCATCCCCATCACGACATATCTGAAGCAGTTTGGGTCTCATTCGCCTATCCGCATTTCAGGCAAAGCAAACGGAATTGGCACGGAGCTGGAAGCTGCAATTGATGAGTCTCGCGCCATCCTGCGGGCCCGGCGCCACGATCTCCCCGGGCGTCCGGACAGTTTTGCCGCCGAAACCAACGCCAGCTTTCTGAGCATCTGGTCAAATCTGAGCGGGGCGTTTTTCATCGCGATGATCGCCATTGCGAATATTTCGCTGGTTGTAGGTGGCATCGTAATCATGAATATCATGCTGGTTTCAGTGACCGAGCGGACGCGCGAGATCGGCATACGCAAGGCGATGGGAGCGCGCCGCCAGGATGTGATGTTGCAGTTCCTGATCGAGTCCGGAACCATGGCACTGGTGGGCGGCCTGCTGGGCGTCCTCTTCGGCATTGCCGTCGCTAAGGGTATCACCGCGATCATCGGCATGCCTTCAGAAATCAAGCTGTGGGCGATCGCAGCCGGGCTGCTGGTTTCGGCCAGCGTGGGCGTGTTCTTCGGAGTGTATCCGGCGAGACGAGCGGCCCTGCTGGAACCGATCGCCGCCCTGAGATTTGAACTGTGAGGTTCACCACGGAGTCACGGAGACACGGAAGAAAATAGGAAAAAAATCTCTGTGCCTCCGTGCCTCGGTGGTGAATAACTGTCTCTATGCTGCGCAGACACGATTACGGCGAGATCGTCCAGATGGCGCTGGATACCATCCGCACCAACAAGATGCGGTCGGCGCTTACTGTGCTGGGCATCGTCATCGGGGTTGCGGTCGTAATCGGCATTTCATCCGTGGTGCGCGGTTTGAACGATAATGTCAGCCAGGTCATCAGCAGCCTAGGCTCGAACATCATTTTCGCGTATCACCAGCCGCTGACGTTCGGCAGGCCGACGGAAGAGATACGCAAGCGCAAGGAGCTTACTTACGATGATGCTGATGCGATAAAGCAACTGCCGCATGTAAAGGCGGTGAGCGCCGGCTTGCGGTTTTTCCGCCAGGAATTCGGGACTGGCACCTACGAAGTGAAATACGGCAATCGCAAGGCCAAGAACACCATCCTCGAAGGTAACGCCGGCACCTGGAGAGAGGTCTTCGACTTAGAGATCGCCTCCGGACGCTGGGTCAATGAGATTGACGAAGAACGTCATTCTCCGGTCATTATCCTGGGTTCGGATACGGCCGAAGAACTCTTCCCGAACCAGAACGCCCTGGGCAAGGAAATCAATATCGATGGCCAACTGTTTACTGTGGTTGGCGTCGCGGCAAAGCGCAAGAGCGTGTTCGCTGGCGGCAAAAATCCGGATGACAATATCGTTTACTTTCCTCTAAGCGAATTCCGGAAGCTTCATCCCGAAATGAAGAATTACTGGATCAGCGTTAAAGCCACTTCGCATGACGACATGCCGAAGGCCATTGACGAAATCCGTGAACTGCTCCGCCGCCGCCGCAAAGTCGCACCGAGCCAGCCCGACAATTTTGCCGTATTCACTCAGGATTCGCTCTCCGAGGTATGGAACCAGGTGACGGGCGCGGTGTTTGTTTTCATGTTCGCGGTTTCCAGCGTTGGTTTGATCGTGGGCGGCGTCGGAGTGATGAACATCATGCTGGTTTCAGTGACCGAGCGCACCCGGGAGATCGGCGTGCGGAAGGCGATCGGAGCGAGAAAACGCGACATTCTTCTGCAGTTCACTCTGGAGGCCATCACTTTGACCGCGATGGGCGGGGTTCTGGGCGTATTGCTTGGTGCTGTCGTCACATGGACGATTTCCGCGGTCTGGGACTCGCTGCCGGCGCGCATGTCTCTTTTCTGGGCTTCGTTCGGTTTGGGTGCGGCCGTAATCGAGGGTCTGCTGTTTGGCATTTATCCCGCCTGGAAAGCGGCGAACCTGGATCCGATCGAGTCGCTGCGCTATGAGTAGCTTCCTTCGTGTACCTTAGTGTCCTTGGTGGTTGGTGGTTTGCTCCGACCAGCGAAGACACTAAGGAATTCCGCGCGTGATTCATCGTGTTGTTACGATCATCGAAATTGCTTCTGCCCTGGTGGCCGTCGCGAGCATGGCCTATTACGGACTCTGCCTTTTCAGCGCGGCCAAGTTTCTCCGCGATCCAAAGGCGGCGGGCGGGCCTGCCCTGAGAGAAGTCGAAGGGGGCGCCCGCCCCACACAGTCACAGAAACCCGTCTCAATCCTCAAGCCGCTTAGGGGAACCGATCCTGAGATGTATGAGAGCCTGCGCAGCCATTGCCTGCAGGACTTTCCGGAATACGAAATCATTTTCGGGGTTAGCGAACCTGACGATCCTGCAATACCACTGATCGAACGCCTGAAGCTGGAATTCCCGCGGTGTGCGATTCGCTTGATGGTGTGCGACAAAAGCCTCGGTGCGAACGTCAAGGTAAGCAACCTGGCGCAGATGCTGCCGGGAGCGAAGCATGAAATCGTTCTGGTCAACGACAGCGACATTCGCGTCCAGCCTGACTATCTGCAGCGGGTCACTGCTCCACTGGCCGACGCTCAAGTGGGCCTGGTGACATGTCTGTATCGCGGCGTGCACGCCCGCACACTGGGGTCACGCCTGGAGTCACTTGGCATCAGCACCGATTTTTCCGCCGGGGTGCTGGCGGCACGGCAGCTGGAAGGCAGCATCCGGTTCGGACTCGGCTCAACACTGGCGTTTCGGCGACGCGATCTCGAGGCCATCGGCGGCTTCGAATCGTTTGTGGACTATCTGGCGGATGACTACGAAATTGGACGACGCATTGCTGGGCGTGGACTCAAGGTGAAGCTTTCCCAGGTTGTAGTCGAAACCTTTCTTCCAGGCTACACGCTGCGCGAATTTGTGGATCACCAACTGCGCTGGGGTCGCACGGTGCGCGACTCGCGTCGCTGGGGATACCTCGGGCTGGTGCTGACTTTCGGATTCCCCTGGGCACAGCTGGCGCTGTTTCTGAGCTTATGGTTAAATCGCGGCACCCTGGCGGCGTGGCTGTTGCTGGTTGCGGTTACCGGCTTGCGAGTGGCGGTCGCGTTGTTTGTAGGATGGTCGGTTTTGCGCGATCGTCAAGTGCTGCGTTTGCTGCCACTGCTTCCTCTACGCGACCTGGTTGCGCTGCTGGTCTGGATTGCGAGCCTTGCGGGTCACACCGTGATTTGGCGAGGCGAATCTTTCCGGCTGAAAAATGGCAGGCTGGTTAGGATCGGCTCGTAGGGCTCTCCAATATTTGTCGATGGAGCGACGGGCGTCCTCGCCCGTCCAGCGCAGGCCCCGACCTTCCTCAATCTGATGTTTAGCACGGTCCGACCGGACGGGCGGGACGCCCGTCTCTCCATCGATCAAAAACCGCTACAACTTCGCTCCTACTGCACTTTCGGCCGGGCGGTTTTGCGGAACAATTCGGCCGCCCTTGCTGAAGCGGTACAATTCTCCGCGCCAGAAGAACGTGCGGCTGCTATAGCTGCCCAGCCAGGTGAGGAAGCCCAGGAAGTCACGGATCGGATAGAGCCACGACAAGTACAACGCCCGACGGTCACCGATAATTCCCCATCCCACCGCGATTGATTGGACTACCCGATTCACGACAGCCGCGGCGAACAGCCCGACTCCCAACGCCATTCGTCCGCTGGCCGCGCCCGCGACCAGACCTAGAACTCCGAACGGCATGGCATACGTCAGGCCCGTGCCTAGATGGCCGAGGGGACGCGAGAAGCGAGTGCTCTTCATCCAGCGTAGCTGGTCGCCCAGAGTTCGTTTCAGGGAGCGAGGTGTAAGCACGTGCTGAATGATGTTATGCGAGAAAATTACTTTGTATCCCGCTGCCCAGATCAGGTTGCCCAGAACAAAATCGTCAGAATAGTAGTCAGCGGTAGCGGCGATGCCGCCAATTTTATCCAGGGCGTCGCGGCGCAAGGCCACCGCGGGACCCAGCGCGAAGCGGATGCCCTCCAACATTTCCGCCACCATGACCCCGGAAGGCATCTCCACCGACATGCCCAGGGCTTCCAGAGTGGACCAGAAATCACCGGCTGACACGCCGCGGTAAGGGCATGTCACCAGGCCGATCTTCGGATCGAGAAGCGCCGGAACTACCTCGCGCAGAAAATCAGGCGAAACCCGGACGTCGCTGTCGCTGATCACAAAATAATCATTGGCCGATAACGGAATCATCTTGCTCAGCGAGAAGACTTTGGCATTGGGCCATATCGGCGGGCCAGATGCGACAATCCGGGTCTTCACCTGAGGATGGCGCTGGCGGATTCTCTCCGCCACCTGCAGTCCGGCATCGTCTGCTTCCCGCGCTCCAATAACGATCTCAAAGGATGGATAGTTTTGCTGGAAAAAGCTTTCCAGGTTGTTTTCCAGCTCCGCTTCCATTCCATGCACAGGCTTGAAAATCGTGACCGGCGGCAGGGAAGACTCAGCGGTTGCTTCGGCCGACTTCTGCGCCGCGCGCGCCCCGCTGCGCCAGCGAATGGCGGCAAGCAGAACCATAAACAAGAAAATCGTTGAACTAAGTACGCCGAGCCCTGCAATCCCGAGCAGCACATTCCACACCACCGTTGCAGCGGTCACGGCGTAAGCTTCCGATGGGCGGAGGTAAGAAGGATTAAAGCCGCAGGGAGGTTCATTCAGGATTCCGGCTCATGATTTTATACGAGAGGGCGGGAGTGCGCAGAAATGATGGAATTCTTCGGTCGTGGTTAGTTTGGAACCGTCGGTTGAACTGCGCATGTAGGTCCGGACGCCCTCGTCCGGGCGGGCGAGCGCAGCTCGCCTCGGGTTTCGCTAGCGGATTGAGACCTGGCCGGGCTGTGCCCGGCTGAGCGGGCGAGTCGCCCGCCCTTGCGCGCATCGTTGCGTCACCCGCGGCCAGCTATCCGGAGGAGGAAGCGGCCGCGGCGGCGAGGGCGGGTGCATCGGCGTCAAGAACTTCGCGGATCTTGCGGGCCAGAGTCCTTAATGAAAACGGTTTCTGCAGGAAGCGTGTGGTCACGTCAATGGCCCCGTGGCGCTGAACCGTAGTTTCGGCATAACCGGAGACGAACAGCACTTTCATGTCCGGGCGCTCCAGTGCGAGCTCTGCCGCCAGCCTCGCCCCGCCCATCTGCGGCATGACGACGTCGGTGACCATCAAATGGATAGGCCCCTTGTACTCCCTCGCAACGGCCACAGCGTCAGATCCGTTCTTTGCCTCCAGGACAATGTATCCGTTCAGGCTGAGGAACTCGCGCGTGGATTGCCTGACTGCGGGT
>CAZGSU010000131.1:0-103276 GCA_964528615.1 uncultured Acidobacteriaceae bacterium
CTCCGAGCTTAACCCTCCAAGGTCGGGATCCAAACACGGGCTGAAAGTACTGACGAATGTCAACTGCTGCAGCTTTCATATTGATCAATCTCTCTAGCCAAACATTGCCACACCCACCTGGATTATGGTGTCAAAACTAAACCCCATGTCAGAGACCTCTCGATGCAAGCGATCCCACTCGGTCATTGTAAGTTGGCGACCGAGAATCCGCTCAATTTCCCGCACCGCATCGCGAAATTGCCGGTTCTCGTCCCTGTTGCTCAAAGGACACGACCCTCACTCCGAGATCGTTTCTTTGTAAACGGGACTAAGCTCCCGCAGCCGCGCAACCGTCGCAGGAACCAGGCTCAGGGCGAATTGAACGTCATCGGCCGTATTCTGCTTGCCCAGGCTGAACCGGAGGCTGCCTCGCGCCCGCTCCGGAGGCAATCCCATCGCGGTCAGAACATGCGACGGCTCGATGGCCCCTGAAGAACACGCCGCTCCGGTCGAGACGGCGAGTCCTTTCAGGTCGAGAGCTATCACCAGGGCCTCTCCCTCGATGTAATCGAAATAGATGCTGGTGGTGTTGGGCACGCGGGGTGCTCCCTGGCCGTTCACGCCCGTAGCCTCGACTTCTCGCAGGATGGTTTGCTCCAGCCGATCGCGCAGGGCGGACACGCGCTCGAGATCGCCGCGGGCAAATGCCTGCTGGGCCAGCTCCGCAGCCTTGCCCAGGGCTACGATGCCGGGGACATTCTCAGTTCCCGCCCGGCGCGAGCGCTCATGGCTTCCGCCATAAAACAGGGGACGCAGAATCGTTCCCTTGCGTACGTACAGCGCTCCCACGCCTTGCGGAGCGTGCATCTTGTGCCCTGAGATCGAAAGCAGATCGCATCCAATGCGCCTAACGTCGATGGCCACCTTGCCGGCTGCCTGCACCGCGTCGGTATGGAAGTAAACGTCGGCGTCGGCGGCGACCTTGCCGATCTCCTCGACCGGCTGCAGCACCCCGGTTTCATTGTTGGCCATCATGATGGTGATGAGCCGCGTATTCGGGCGCAAGGCCCGGCGAACGTCGTCGGGATCGACCTGGCACCGGCCGTCCACCGGAATGTACGTAACCTCGCAGCCTGACGCCTCCAGCTGCTTGCAGGCATTCAGCACGGCATGGTGCTCGATGGTCGAGGTAATGACGTGCTGTCCGGCCTGGCTTAGACCGGATTGGATGAGGCCGGCCTGAACCAGACCGAAAATCGCGAGGTTGTCACCTTCCGTCCCGCCGCTGGTAAAGACGATTTCAGAAGCGCGGCAGCCGACCAGCGCCGCCACCGACTCGCGGGCACGCTCCACCGCTGCCCGGGTCTCCTGTCCATGGTGGTGGATAGACGAGGCGTTGCCAAAATGCTCCCCAAAATAGGTCTGCATGGACGCAAGGACCTCGGGCAGCACGGGCGTAGTGGCGTTATTGTCGAGATAAACCCGTCGCATGGCTACCCTGTTATTTTACGCTCTATTCTTGGGATGGACACCGGGGCCCGGATAGTGGGTAGTGATCTCTCACCCGTGTCATCCTGAGGAAGCGGAGTCCTTCGCGGCGCGAAGGGCTCCCGACGAAGGACCTATGCATTCCGGACTACAGCCGCGCCCAGACCCAAGCCAGATTTGCAGATGCGCATACAGTCTGGATTTGATCCGAACATTTATGTGGAGGTAGGGCGGAATGCAGAGGTCCTTCGCTTGCTTTCGTCTCGCTTCGCGCGACGAAAGACAGCGTTCAGGATGACAACCGTGCGTTGCCAGAGAAGATAAGTAGGTGCCAGATCCAAACTGACGCACCACCCTAGTTGGAGATCCAAGCTAGCAGCTAGGAGCCAGCAGCTAAGAGCTCTTCCCTACCGCCGTTCCATGGGCACGTACTGCTGCGGGTAGGCTGGGCCGACGTAATCGGCGCGAGGGCGGATCAGGCGGTTGTCATCGAGTTGCTCGATCACGTGGGCGGCCCAACCGCTGATTCGGGACACGGCAAATACCGGAGTGAACAGGTCCACGTCAATGCCCAGGATGTGGTAGGTGGACGCCGAGTAGAAGTCGACGTTGGCATTGAGCTTCTTGTCGGCCTTCACAAATTCCTCGATCTTGCGCGACATCTCGAACCACTTGCTCTGGCCGCTGCTCTTCCCCAGGTCGCTCGACATTTTGCGCAAGTGGGTCGCCCGCGGGTCTTCGGTGTGGTACACGCGATGGCCGAAGCCGGGCACTTTCTTTTTCTGCGCCAGCATCCCTTTTATGTGATCCACCGGATCGACGCCGGCTTTGTCGATGGCCTGCAGAATGTGGAACACGGCCTCGTTGGCGCCCCCATGCAGCGGGCCTTTCAAGGCACCGATGGCGGCCGTTACCGCGGAATGCATGTCCGACAAGGTGGCCGCCACGACCCGAGCCGCAAAAGTGGAAGCATTGAGTTCGTGATCGGCGTGCAGGATGAGGGCGATATCGAGTGCGCGCTCGGCGGTTTCCGACGGTCTGGTGCCATTCAGCAGCAGCAGAAAATTGGCTGCATGCGAAAGCGACCGGTCAGATTCGACGACGTTCTTCCCCTTCCGGATGCGGTCATAAGCCGCCACGATCATGGCGATCTGCGAAGTCAACCGGATGGCCTTCGCCACATTGGCGTTGTGATCATTGTTGTGGTCGTCGGGATCGTAGAACGACAGCGCCGACACCGCGGTGCGCAGCACGTCCATGGGATCAGTATGCCGGGGTGCGGTGCGCAGCAGATCCAGGATGGCGGGATCCAGCTTGCGTTCCGCAGCCAGGCGTTCGCGCAGTTCCTTCAGTTCGTTGTGGGTGGGCAGTTTGCCGAACCAGAGCAGGTAGCAGACTTCTTCGAAATTGGAGTGGTCCGCGAGTTCGTGAATGTCGATGCCGCGATAGGCCAGGACACCCTGGTCCCCATCGATGTAGCAGATGCTGGAAGTGGTGGCGACTATTCCTTCCAGGCCTTTGGGGGCCTGCGTGGTCGTCAAGCTAGGCATACTTCCCTCGCTCAGAATTTTGGACCCATGTTGCGGCGGCACGGGGAAGGAACCAGGACGCGTGCAGACCCAACTAACTTTTATACGCCAAAAGTTTTAACTTTCCAAACCGCACCCCCGCGGGGTAGTGGTGCAGTTTGAATTGATGGTGGTGTCCTAATTAGGACACTACCATTGGGTGGCGGGTCAGTTTGGCATTCCCCACCTATCATCTCGTCGGCGTTATCCCGAGTTTGCCCGGGGTCTGGCGCGCGGCAATTCGAGACGATCCACGCCAGATCCTTCGTGGCCTGAAGGCTCAGGATCACCCGAGCCCGGCGGCGCAGGCTACCAAACTGCCCCAATTCCGGTGCAGTTGATCAACCAGGCGAACACAGGTAAGCTTATGGGTCACTTCTTTCCTTCGAGGCAAATAATGGACAGGACTAGAGAAAACGCAGATCGCACCCTCGGCCTGCGAGAGCGGGTTACCTACGAAGAAAAGCTCATCGCCAGCAAACTGGAAATGCAACTGGAAAAGGCCCGCTTGCAGCGGCTCAGCGCCCGGCTGGAGGAGCGGATTCGGCGCGGAAGCGATGTCGATGGCCGGAGATTCGCTCAGGCATAGCGCCAGGCATTTCGGATAAAGATTTCCAGCCCAAGTCCCAGCCCGAACCTATGACGACCTCACGAAGGGCTTTCCTGCGGCTCTCTGGCGCGGCTGCGGCGGTTTCACTCGCCCCTCGGCTTCATTCGCAGGCGACGGATGCGGCGCAGAAGGCTCTCCGCCGGAAGCTGGCTTCCGATCCGCTGCGTCCGCAGTATCACCTGCTGCCGGCTTCCAACTGGATGAACGATCCCAACGGGCCCATCTTTTTCCGCGGCCGATATCACATGTTTCACCAGTACAACCCCAAGGGCGCGGTCTGGGGAAACATGCACTGGGCCCATGCCACCAGCCCGGACATGGTGCACTGGTTTCACGAGCCGATTGCGCTGGCGCCGACCCCTGGCGGTTACGACCGCGACGGCGTTTTCAGCGGCAGCGCGGTGCTCGATCGCGGCACACCGACGGTGATCTACACCGGCGTCCTGCCGCCTGGCTCCGACGCCGAGGCTACGTTGCGCGACGGGACGCACGTGTGGCGCGAAGTGCAGTGCCTGGCGGTTTCACACGACGATGAACTTCTCACCTGGAGCAAGCTTTCCGAGCCGGTGATTGCCAGTCCGCCGCCGGGCCTGAAAGTCACCGGATTTCGCGATCCCGTGATGTGGCGCGAGGGTGATTCGTGGATGCTGATTCTGGGCTCGGGATTTCAGCACCGCGGCGGGGCCATCTTGCTTTACCGTTCTACCGATCTCCGCAAGTGGACTTATCTGCACACTCTGGTGGAAGCCTCGGGAAACGGGAAAGACACGGTGAACCCGGTCGACAATGGCGAGATGTGGGAGTGTCCGGATTTCTTTCCTCTCGGCGACCGGCACGTGCTCCTTATCTCTACCATGGGCAAAGTGTGGTGGAAGGTTGGGACCTACAGGAACCAGCGGTTTTCGCCGGAGAAGGAGGGCGTGGTCGATTGGGGCGCTTACTACGCGGCCAAGACGATGCCTGCCCGGGACGGCAATCGCATCCTGTGGGGATGGATTCCCGAAACCCGGCCGGAAGCGGAGTACAGCGCCGCAGGCTGGGCTGGGGTGATGTCGCTGCCGCGTGTACTGTCGCTGAATGCAGAGCATGACCTGGAGATGGACGTCGCGCCGGCGGTCCAGCAACTGCGGCGCTCGCACGCTGGGTTCAGCGGGAACATGAGTTCCGCGCGCCAGAAGATTCTTGACGCGGTGCGCATCAATGACCTGGCTGCGGAACTGAGTGTGGAGTTTCAGCCCAGGCCGGGGCAGGCTTTCTCTCTGCGCCTTCGGCCGGAAAGCGGAGAGGACTTTGCGGTCATCACTTGTGTCGACGAGGCCGGTAGGCGGGAACTACACGTGAACAATTTGATCGCAGAACTTCGCGGAGGGCCGGGTTCGCCGGTGCGTTTGCGGATGTTTCTGGACGGGTCGGTGCTGGAAGTATCTGCTAACGGCACGACGGTGATGACGGCGCGGATTTACCGAGCGCCGTCCGGGCCGCTGCGATTGAGTTTTGAGCGTGAGGCGGAAGTGAGTTCGGTTGATTTCTGGCAGATGCAGCCTATTTCCAGGGACCGGCTGACGAGCTAGTCGTTGTCAGTCGTCGATCGTCAGCAACTCCCAAAGAGAGGCGGATGCTCTGTCAAAAGGTCGAAAGGATCTGCTCAAGACTGACGACCGGAGACTGAAGGCTAAACGGCTATCCCACGCAGTTTGAGCTTAGATCGGCTAGAATCCATGCTTTGAATATCTTCGAATTTTCCGGCCATTTGCTTTTGGGAAAGGACAATCACATGAAGGAATTCTTCAGCCGCCGTCAATTTCTGCTCACCAGCGCCATCGCGGGCGCGGGGCTTGCCCTGCCCAAGGGAGCGTTTGGCTACGGGAAAAAATCTGTTCTGGTTTTTACCAAGTCGTCAGGATTTGAGCACACCGTGGTGAAACAGACCGGCGGAGCCCCCAGCATCCTCGATCAGGCGGTGACGAGTCTTGGAACGCAGCACGGTTTTGACGTGACTTCCTCCAAGGATGGAAAGATTTTCGACTCGAAAGACTTCCGAAAAAAGTACGCGGCGGTGCTCTTCTATACCACCGGAGACCTGACCAAGACGGGGACCGACGGGAATCCGCCCATGTCGGCGCAGGGCAAACAGGCGCTGCTCGATGCGGTGCGCGGCGGACTTGGATTTGTGGGCGTGCATGCCGCCAGCGACACCTTCCACACCCAACCCGACACCGAGGACAGGGCGAATCGTTACATCGCGCACGGCGACCAGTCTGATCCGTATCTGCGGATGCTGGGCGGCGAGTTCATTACCCATGGCAGCACTCCCCGGCTGCAGACCGCTGACCTCATCGTGAAGGACACGAAGTTTCCCGGGCTGGAAGGCGTGACTTCTCCGGTAAGTTTCACCGAGGAGTGGTATTCGCTGAAGGATTTTGCGCCCGATCTGCATGTGATTCTTGCGCTCGACACGCAGGGAATGAAGGGCGCAGCCTATCAGCGCGCTCCGTATCCCGCATCCTGGGCGCGAATGCATGGCAAGGGGCGCGTATTTTTCACCGCGCTGGGTGACCGCCCGGAAAACTGGTCGATTCCCTTCTTCCTGAATCATCTTGCCGGCGGAATTGGCTGGAGTATCGGCAATGCCAAAGCGTCAGTGGATGCGAATCTCGCGCAGGCTACGCCCGGTTACGCGGAGATTCCTCCCAAAGGCTAACTCACCGGGTCAACTGGCGGATCAGAGTGGCTTCCTTCGGATCGTACGGAGTTCCGTCTTTGCGGAAGATGTCATGGAACCAGACCGGTGGCTCGGCAGAATAGGTCTTTTCCCACGAGTCCCAAGGATAGATCGTCTGCGACTTCCCGTTCACGAAGCCCCAATTATAGGCACCGACTTTTTCTTCTTTCAGCAGCGGCAGAATGGCAGCGAACGTACTCCCTCGCGGCCGCGCCATGTATTCCGTGCAAACGATCGGACGGCGCAGGCGGCGCAGCGAGTCGATGCGACGCTTCATCTCCTGCGAGGACTCATAACTGTGAAACGTGATGATGTCGGAGTTTTGCAGTTGAAAGCTCGCCATCTCGCTGAGCTTGTCGTCGGCTGACCAGTCGCCTTGCCACACGCCGCTGGTGAGTGGCTGCGACGGCCTGGCGCTGCGTGCCCAATCCCATTCCTGCCGGAGCAGTCGCAGCGCCACTTCAGCTTTGTTCGGCAATTCGTCGGCCCTGTACGAACCATTTTCATTGTCTGGTTCGTTCATCAAATCCCAGATCAAGACGCGCCGGTCATCGCGAAAGTGGCCGATAACACCCACGATGTAGGGCTTGAGTTCCTGGTTCCAGCGCGATTCATCTTTCAGAATTTCCGCACCGGGCGCCTGCACCCATCCGGAGTTATGCACGTGCGGCCGTGGGTCGCGCTGCTTGCCAGGCTTGGGATGGGGATCCCAGACCGAGTCCAGGAGCACGAACATGATGCGAATGTGATGCTTGTCCGCGACCTGAAGAAACTGGTTCATGCGGCGCAGGAAGCCTTCGGAATCCTGCTGCCAGAGCAAGTTGTGAAGGAACACCCGCATGGTGTTCATGCCCAGCCCCTCGGCCCAGCTCAATTCACGATCGATCGTGGGCAGATCGAAGGTGTCAGCCTGCCACATCTCCAGCTCGTTGATGGCGGTGCTGGGAATGAAATTGCTTCCCACCAACCAGGGTTGATGGCCGTACCAATCGTTCGCCTGCTTCTCCGGCCAACGAGGCACAGTGGCGGCCGATGCGACCGCAAGGAAAATCAGGCTTACAGCGATTGTCTTGCCGCAGAGGGCAGTCAAATTCGTGAACCACCAGGGACACGAAGGTACACGAAGGACGAATTCAACTGCTGGCGGCCGTGCGCTGTCCTCAATCTTCATGCTCCCCATTGAATCACAGTGTAGGAGCGCGGAGGGACTTCAAACTTTGTCCGTCCTCCTGCGATCGAGGGTTTGTCGAGGTTGCGCGGTGACACGCGTTGCGGGGCATCGAAGCTGTTCGAAGCCTTCAGATCGTCGCCGGTCAGCAGCACCGCGGACAGGGCTCGCGAGGGCGCATTATCCTGCCAGTTCACTTCGATGGCGTGGGCCTTGGATAAATCACGATTCAGCACAAACAGGGAAATTTTTCCGTCCTCTGCACTGACGGTCCCGGCCACGTCCAGGTACGGCACCTGGCCCATCCCGGAAACTTCGTAGCCGGGAGAATTCACCTGAAGATTGAGCACTGAGCCACGTGCAAGCTGTAAGGCCCAGCTATAAGGATAGTAGATCGTCTGCTGGAGCAGGCCGTTGGAATTGGTCATGATGGGAGCGATCACGTTGATCAACTGGGCCAGGCAGGCGATCTTCACCCGGTCGGCGTTGCGGATCAGCGAATTGATGAGCCCACCCACCAGCAGGGCATCTTCGAGGTTGTAGACCTCCTCAAGCAAGTGTGGGGCTTCCTGCCCGTGGCCGTTGACTGCATCTCCGGTGCGGGCGCGGTACCAAACGTTCCATTCGTCGAAAGAAAGCCATAACTTTTTTGGAGAGCGCTTGTGTCCACGTACCATGTCGCAAACCGCCAGGGTTTCCGCGATCTGGCGCTCCATGCTGAGGTTCATGGCCAGAAACTTTGCGCTGTCGCCACCAGTATCCTCAGGGGTATTCGTGAAATAGCGATGCAGGGAGAGTCCGTCAACGTAGTCATAGCACTGCTCCAGGACTTCACGATCCCACTCCAGATAGGTTGGCATGAATGGGCCACTGGATCCGCAGGCGATGAGTTGCAGCGAAGGATCGACTAAGCGCATCTGTCGAGCCGCGTCCTGCGCTCTTAGTCCATATTGCGTGGCCGTCATGTGGCCGATTTGCCAGGGGCCATCCATTTCGTTTCCCAGGCACCAGTGTTTAACCTTGTAGGGCTCCGCGATGCCATGCTTGCGGCGCAGTTCGCTCCAGCGTGTGCCCTTTTCCACGTTGCAATACTCCACCAGCGCGGCCGCTTCCTCAGGCGTTCCGGTACCGAGATTGAGCCCCATCAGCGGCAGGGTGCCCACGGCCTTGCACCAGGCCATGAATTCGTTGGTGCCAAACTGGTTGGTGTTGAGGGAATTCCACGCTTTGTCGAGCACACGAGGGCGGTCCTGCTTGGGGCCCACGCCGTCCAGCCAGTTGTAGCCGGAGACGAAATTCCCGCCGGGATAGCGAACGATGGGAACACCCATCTGGCGGATTTCATCCATCACATCTTTGCGAAACCCGTTGGCGTCGGACAACTTGGAACCGGGATCGTAGATGCCTTCGTAGATGGCGCGGCCGAGGTGTTCAAGAAATGAGCCGAACAGATTGCGGTCCAGGGGAGCCAGTGTCCTTCGCGTGTCCACATAAACTCGGACTGCTTCCCCGGAATTCGCGCTCTGGGTTTGGGCAGACAGAAAACGGCCGAAAGCGAAATTGGTGGAGCAGGCGATTCCGGCGGTAGTGGCTTGCCGGAGGAAACGTCGTCGATTGGCCGAAAACATGCTTGTACCCTCCTAAAATGTCGTTGGCGATATCGGATCGCGTTAGGACGGATGTTCAATGGTGCGCAGATCGAAGCTCCCGTTTAGAACAACGCAGATCGGCGAAATAGTAAACGTTTACCTGGATTTGCGCTAGAGTTATGATTTGCGGCCAATGCCAATCCAATTCTAAGAAGCGATGAAAATTAAAGACGTTCGCACCCGTGTCATGCGCTGGCGGGGAAAGACAGTTCCGTTGCCACCGCATTTTTGTACCAACCCGATGGATGTTCTCCAGATGCCGGAAGCATCCATGCAGACATTCACATTCCATGGTTGGCTGGTGGTCGAAGTCTTCACCGACGACGGCCTGGTTGGAATCGGCAACGCCGCCCTTGCACCCCAGGTCACGAAACAGGTAATCGACCTTTATCTCAAGCCGCTGTTAATCGGCCGCGACCCGTGGGATATCGAATTCCTCTGGCAAGCCATGTATCGCAAGACCATGGCTTTCGGCCGCAAAGGAATCGGAATGGTGGCGATCAGCGCGATTGATATCGCGCTGTGGGACATTCTTGGTAAATCGGCCAGACAGGCTGTCTATAGGCTGCTTGGTGGCAGGACCAAGCCGCGCATCCCGGTTTATGCCAGCCGCCTGTATAGCGTCGAGTTGAGCGAGCTCGCAGCCGAGGCGAAACGCTATAAGAAGGAAGGCTACAAAGCGATGAAGCTGCGCTTCGGCTGGGGGCCAGTGGATGGGGCCGCCGGCATGCAGCACAATCTCGCCCTGGTTCGCACCGTGCGCGAGGCCGTGGGTGATGGCGTTGACGTCATGGCCGACGCTTACATGGGATGGAGCCTCGACTATGCCAGGCGCATGCTGCCGCTGCTCGAACCCTTTCACCTGAGGTGGCTGGAAGAGCCTGTTATCCCGGACGATGTACTCGGATACGCCGAGTTGAAATCTTATGGCCGGGTCCCCATTGCAGGCGGCGAGCACGAATTCACCGTGTACGGATTTCGCGATCTGCTGCAAGCACGCGCACTGGATTACATCCAGTTCGACACCAATCGTGTCGGCGGCATCACGCAGGCCCGTAAAATTGCGGCACTGGCAGAAGCGTACTCAGTGCCGGTGATTCCTCACGCCGGCCAGATGCACAATTATCACGTCGTGATGGCAAGTCTGAATTCGCCCATGGCTGAGTATTTCCCCGTCGTCGATGTGGAAGTTGGCAACGAGCTGTTCTGGTATATCTTCGACGGCGAGCCCAAAGCAAAGGACGGCTTTATCGATCTCGACGAAAATGTCCCAGGGCTGGGACTGACGATCAACGAAACCGCGCTCGAAGAGTTCGAAGTCATAGAATAAAGGTCGATTCCTGCTTTCACTCCCACCCCAGTCGGACGAGAGAAATCGCTTGCCGGGGCAAGGACAGTTGCAGACGCGTCGAGTCCTGTGTAACTGGGATCCAAGCCGGTGAATTGAGGAGTTGCAACTGTCCGGCGCGCTCCAACTTTTCGTATTGCTCCCCTGAAGGCGACTGCGGCGAACCCATTTCTTTCCACGCCGCGAACGCGTTGCTGTGGCTGGAATCGATGCGGAATTGCTCCAACAAAACCCGGCTCGCTTTCGGGGGTAGGTCCCTGATCACCAGGTCGACAGGGGCCGCAGCAGCGGGCAAGTCATCGTCGTGATAATTCCAGATCAGGATCTCGACCTCATGCTCCTTGCGGGTGGCGACTACGTTAATGTCCGGCTTTCCGCGAACTCCGTCGCGGACCACTTCGTCGGGAGGCACCGCCCCTGAGCTGGTCGCGATCACACGCTCGCCGCCCAGCAGGCCGAACATCCGGAAGGCATTCAGGACCGGCTTGTCCACTCCATTTGTGGCCAACGTACGGAATCCTTCAAAATATGGTTGGCCCTCGAATTCAAACGCCCAGGTCACAGCGCCCTGAAAGTTGATGCGCTCGCGACTAGCCAGAAAGAGAATGTCGTTCAGAGTCTCCGCTGTGTAGGCGGCGTACAAAGGACCATTGCGATACGCATTCTGCGGATTGGTCCGGGCGGAGCAGGCGGCACATCCTTCCGGATCGGATTCCCCGAGAATGATCGGCGTGCGGCGAAATTCCGGAAACGATGCCACAATTTGAAATCCCTTTTCGATCGCGGCCAGTTGATGCACAATCCCCATTTGCACGTGATCGCCTTGCCACGTCGGCGATCCCTTGGGATGAAAGCTGATGAAGTGCAGGGGCGAACCAGTCTTTCCGCTCACGTAATCTCGCTGATGGGAACAGTGATCGAGGAACGATCTTAAGAATTCCGCGGCCTTGGGATTAGCTGGGCCGGTGCTGTCCGGGCCGCCGACACGGGCGCCCGGAAGTGCTCGTAAGACCGCGTCAACGCCGAAGTCGTACAGTTTGAAATACTCCTCCGGCGTTCCCTGCCAGTATCCGATATCGGGCTCATTCCAGACTTCCCACAGCCAGGTGTTTACCTCAGCCTCGCCGTAGCGCTCGCGAAGATGACGCACCAATTGAAATACCACTTCTGACCATTTCTGATAATCCTTGGGAGGATAGGCCCAGCCTGTGAAAATCGTGCCCTGCGGAAAGTTGTGGCGATAAGGTTCAGGATGTGTGGACAGGGCCTGAGGCATGAAACCGATTTCCACCAGAGGCTTGATCCCCGCCGCGGTGAACGTATCGAAAATGTGATCGAGGATCGTCCAGTTGTAGACTGGCTTTCCGGCCGCGTTCTCGGTGTAGACGTTCGTCGATCCCCACTTCAATGACGCGGAGCCATCTCCCGTAGTCAGAAGATTGTGCACCCGCACATACGCTGGCACCGGACCGAGTGCGGCTATCTCTCCGAGCAGTTTCTTGCCGTTTGGGGCGTAGGTGTAGTTAGGTTCGTCGTATCCGAAATAATTCCAGACAGGCGAAATCTGTCCCTGGGATTGATCGACATGCACCTCGACCTTCACGCTTTGCGAAACCTGTTGTGTCCATGAAAGGGGAACCGCTGACATTAACAAGGCCAGTGCGGGCAGGCGAACTCCACGACGATCCAGAAGGAGCCGATGTATCGCTGTGCGTCTTGAAGAATTGAGAATCGTGGGAAAGCCCTCCTGCCAGAAGACGACGACCTTGGCGAGGCCGAACGAAGTTGCGAGAAAAAACAGAGCACAGGCCGCGGAGACATTGCGCATGCAGTTCCTCACGCTATCTCCTAGCGGCATCTTCTTCCGGTATCAGCTGATAGCTTACGAATGCCAGTTGCTTGCTGTCCGGCGACCAGGAAGGAACGTTGATCGTCCCTTGCCCACCGAAGAGTTTGGCCAGCACGCTGATTTTCTTGTCAGTCAGTGACATCAGACGCAGCGCAACATCCTTATTCTCAGGATGTCCGGTGACAGTCTTGTCGTAGGAAAGAAAAACCATCCATTTTCCATCGGGCGAGATGTGGGGAAACCAGTTGTTGAAGTCATCGAAGGTCACTTGCCCCTGCTGGCTTCCGTCCGAACGCATACGCCAAAGCTGCATCATGCCGCTGCGCACGGAGTTGAAGTAGATATAGTTGCCGTCGGGAGAATATTCCGGGCCGTCGTCCAGACCCTTGGCCGTTGTCAGTCGCGTCTCTTCCCCACCGGTTACGGGAATTGTGTAGACGTCGAAATCGTCATTGCGTTGGCCGGCGAAGACCAGCGTCTTGCCGTCGGGCGACCATCCGTGCCAGTACGAGGGCGAATTTCCAGTGATGCGCCGGGGCGAGCCACCGCCGATCGGCACAATGTAAACCAGAGAATGATGCTCTTCCTGCGACTGATCGCTGATCGCGAGCTGCGTGCCGTCCGGCGAAATGCCGTGGTCGTTGTTGAAGCGTGTGGCGAAGCCTGTGTCGATTGCTTCGGGTGTGCCACCCTTTACCGGCAAACGTAGAATGCGGCCATCCCGGTTGAAGATGAATGACCCGCCATCGCGAGTCCAGTTCGGCGCCTCGAAGTGTTCCGGCGCGATATAGATCACACGCCGGTCACCGGATTCGACGGAAACCGCTTCCAGAGCGCTGTACAGCGTAGGCTTGCCGGTCGGCGCGGGCGGAGTCGCCAGGTCTACATTGGAAAATATGGCCTTCTCCTCGGCATCCTGATCGTGGGCACACACGCCGATTCCAACATAAAAGGTTCCCTGGAACGGCACACGGAGCCATCCACCCGCCACCTGCGGCTCACTTCCTGCATCGGCGGCCACCGAAATATAAACATAATCGCCCCGTTTCGCGATGCGCACGCGCCGGGGAGCGGAGACGTTCGATTGAACCTCTCGCGTGTTGACGCCTTTTTCATCGCGAAATTGCAGGGCGGTCAGGCCATTGCCGTGCACTGCTACATCAGCGTAGACGGAGTCCGGGTCGAGGGTCTGGCGAACCAGCAGAACTGCTTTTTTGTGCGGATTGCCGCCGGTGTTCGCGAACGCGATGTCAGCGGTCAGGATGACATCGCCCGAGACTTTCTTCCAGACAAACTGAAAATCATCTGCCCCAAACCACATGTTCGAGCCGCTACCGGTGACGGTGTAGCTCTGTTTGGATGCGTCGTAAACCACCGAGCCGGGATGCAGGACCGTACCTACGTCGGCGTGATTCTCGAATATCCCCAATGCGGCGGCTGGCTGTGCCCACGAACGGCTCGGCGCCGCGCAAACCAACAAAGAAATGAAGGCTAGAACCGGCAGGAATGTCATTCTTTCTTTGGATCTTCTCTGGATCACTGTGGAACCTCCATGTCTCTCCGAAAATAGCATTTCATCCTGACGTTCCCATCCCCGACTATCGGACGTGTGCATCGAGCACCGCGACGTGTACCCTTCGCAGCGACTCCGGAAGTGTCTCCTAACCCCGGGTGTGCTGGCAAACGTATGTTGAGACCTCAAAGAATTCTTCTGGGCCGGCGCCGGCGAACCGCCGGATTATCCCAGATATCGCTGGCTTACCCGCAGCGTCAGTCTTGCTGAAATGAACCGTCAAAAATTCTCGTTTGACATTATTCAGCGTTTGCTTCAGTGTCCTGTTCGCCGCCTCAGCAGGCAGCCGGGAGTCAAAAAAGCTTAAGGAAGAAATCATGTTCGCCAAGTCTACCGAGAGAAGAGCCTTCCTGAAATTGACGGGAGCTGGGATCACCGGCTCCGCGCTGGGAGCAGCTACCACTGTTAATGCCGCAGCCACAACGACGAAGACGAGCGCCGCAACCGGCAGCACACTCGACGTGAGAAACTTTGGCGCTACCGGGGATGGCAAGACTCTGGACACTCCAGCCATCAACAAGGCCATCGAAGCGGCGGCCGCGGCAGGTGGGGGCGTCGTTCGGTTCCCGGCCGGAAGCTATCTCTGCTACTCCATCCATCTGAAGAGCCATATCACTTTGTATCTTGATCCGGGCGCAACAATCGTGGCAGCCGACACGGGCACCAGCGCCGGTTACGATCCGCCCGAACCCAATGCCTGGGACAAGTTTCAGGATTTTGGCCATAGCCATTGGCATAACAGCCTGATCTGGGGTGAGGAGCTGGAAAATATTTCCATCGAAGGCCAGGGTTTAATCTGGGGCAAGGGTCTCAGCCGGGGAGATCGCGACCTCGCGCTGGCTCCGGGTGTCGGCAACAAATCCATCAGCCTGAAGAACTGCCGCAATGTTACCCTGCGGGACATTGCGATTCTGCATGGCGGACATTTTGCCATTCTCGCCACCGGCGTGGACAACCTGACCATCGACAACCTGAAGATCGACACCAACCGCGACGCGATCGATGTTGATTGCTGCCGCAACGTCCGCGTGTCGAATTGCAGCGTAAATTCACCCTGGGACGACGGCATCTGCCTGAAGAGTTCTTACGGACTGGGATTCGCGCGCTCCACCGACCACGTCACTATCACCAACTGCTACGTCACCGGCGGCTACGAAGAGGGTACGCTGCTCGACGCTACGTTCAAACGTTTCGCCCCGGATTTTAAAGTTCCGCGCAACGGACGGATCAAGTTCGGTACGGAAAGCAACGGCGGTTTTCGCAACATCACCGTTTCCAACTGTGTGATTGAGGATTGCCGAGGAATTGCACTTGAGTCGGTAGACGGTGGGCTGCTCGAGGATGTTGCCATCACCAATATCACCATGCGGGGCATCGTTGACGTTCCCTTCTTTTTGCGCCTGGGCAGTCGTATGCGCGGTCCGGAGGGAGTTGCAGTAGGAGAATTACGGCGCGTGCTCATCAGCAACGTGGTGGTCTCCAATTGCGCCTCCCGCCAGGCCACGCTCATTACTGGAATTGCCGGCCACTCCATCGAAGATGTCCGGCTGAGCAACCTTCTGGTGCTTCACCAGGGTGGAGGGACGAAGGAAGATGCGGCCATTCAACCGCCGGAGCTCGAGAACGTCTATCCCGATCCGAACCGCTTCGGAGCACTGCCGGCTCATGGCTTCTACATCCGGCATGTGAAGGGAATCGAGATAAAGGATGTCGAAATCAGGCCCATGAAGCCGGACCTGCGGCCCGGGTTCGTCCTCGATGATGTGACGGGAGCAGAGCTCATTCACGTCAGGCTACCCCACAACGCCGAGGCTCCGTCGCTATTGCTCCGGAACGTCAAGGATTTCAGCATCTCGCAGAGCAAGCCCGTAGCGGACACACAGTTGGAAAGCGCTGAACAGAAAACGCTCTGAGACGTCAGCTCGCGGCCCGTAACACTAATTCCCGCGCGAGGGTTTGTTTCGGGCCGTCTGCACGATTCGCAGAAATCGCCTTGCCAGTTCGCTAATTCGGCCGGGCTCCCGGTTTTCGATCGCGACTTTCGGGATCAGTCGTCCTCCGATCCCAAGGGCAGCAGCTCCGGCCAGAATGAAGTCGGCGGCCGTCTCCTGGTTCACGCCTCCAGCAGCGATCACCGGCACCTGCGGAAACGGCCCTTTTAGCGCTCTTATATAGGTTGGTCCGCCGATCGGCGCGCAGGGAAACACTTTTACCAATTCTGACCCTGCCTTCCACGCTGTGATCACTTCGGTTGGCGTCATCGCACCCGCGATAATCAGGATATTTTCTTTCACCGCAAACTCGACGATTTTCAAATCGAGGCCCGGACTGGTGAGAAATCCAACTCCCGCATCAAGACAGCGTCGCGCAGTCTCAAGATCCAAAACGGTTCCAGCGCCAACCACCAGGTTCGGCGCGTTTCTCACCATGTCGGAGATTACGTCAATTGCATTGGGCACGGTCATGGTGATTTCGACGATCGGAATTCCGCCCTTGGCTATGGCGTCTGCGGCAAACCGGCCATCCTCGGCCGAGGATGTGCGTATCCCGGGCATGATCCCGATCTCGCGAATCTTGGCCAGAACCTCTTCCTTTTTCACCGACTGTTCTCCCATTCTTGTTCTTGCTACAGCTTGGGTCTCAACAATATTGCACTCTGCCTGCTTGCTATGTACTATACCCCCTTAGGGTAGGCGGCTCGATGTCTCATACCACCGCAGAAAAAATCGATCTGGTGAACCGCACCAAGAAAATCATCGGCCAGCTCGAAGCCGTGCTCCGAGCCCTGAATGAGGACGAACAATGCGCGGAAATGCTGCAGCGCCTTTCCGCTGCCCGCGGAGCCATCAACAGTCTGATGGGAGAATTGATGGAGGATCACATCCGCAACCATATGCCCCGGAATTCGAAATCGTCGGAAGAAGCGGCGGACGATCTCATCACCATTGTCCGCACCTATCTGAAATAACCTTGGCCTTCCGCCAGTCTCCACACTTACATCTCTGCAATCAAAAAGACACGTCCCAAATTGCCGCAGCCTCTTCCAGAGTGACCAGCGCATTCGCATGGTCAGCCAGCGCTTGTGAATATGCCAGGTAGATATTTGCGGACGTTTTCTGCGCGTCGATGACTTCGAGCAGAGTCGCCCCTCCACGCTGGTAGGCGTAGAGCCGAGCCTCCAGGACGCGATCCGCCTCCTTTAGCACACCTCCTTGATAGAGCTTCAGACGTAAGACACTCGCCTGGTAGCGGGAGTAAGCATCCCGCACCTCCGATTCCACGCGGATCTGCACGGAATGCAGTTCGAGTTCAGCCTGGGCCCGTGAAGCGCGCGCGGTTTCGACCTCACCCTGATGCCGCCAACGAGAAAGTGGCAGGTTGATCGAGAGCGAAGCGCCCAGAGTATTGTCCGGCGGTTGCACAAATCCTCCAGTGCCTGTCCCGGTATGAGAATACGATCCACCCACGCCAAGGTCAGGGATCAGATTGGCCTGCGCCAGCTCGATGCGTAACTCGGCCGCCTGGACGGCGCGCTGACGCGAAAGAACATCGGATCGTTTCTGCAGCGCGGCGGCCACCAGGACATCGGGATCGAAAGTGCGGACTGGAACATCCAGGCTTCCCGTTGGTACCGGCATCTGAGTAGACAATTTGTCCGCCTCCCCAAACTGCTGGGCCAGAGCCAGGTCAGCACTATAAACATCCGCCTGAGCACTGATCACGCCCGCTTTGAACTGGTCGCGATCCACCCGGGATTGCATGAGCTCGATTTCCCCGATGTCGCCAACCCGAACCCGTTGCTGGTTGACTTCCACAATCCGGTCGAATTGCCCCAGACTCTTGTAGCTCGATTGAAGAATGTCGCGGGCGCTCAGGGACGAAATGAAAGCGCCTGCCGCCGTTGCCCTGATCTGCCGTACCGCGTCGTCGTAGTCGAACCCGGCGGTCGAAACATCGGCTAATGCGGCGTGGACACGCTTTCCACGTTTGCCGCCAAGTTCTATGGGAACGCTAATTCCGGCGCTGAAGTTAGTGGGCTGTCCCTGATTTGAGATATCGACAGTCGGCGAACCAAGATCAACCGACCAATCGGGCGTTACTTTGGCAGAAGTGACTGCAGCTTTCGATATATCGACACTCGACCGCTGGATGGCAAGGGCAAGGTTCGAGCGCAGGACCTGGGTGACATAATCTTCAAAACTAATATGCGGGCGTCCCGATTCCGAGGGCTGGCTGAGCGCTTGGTCTGCTCCCTGCGCACTGGTCTGGCTCAAAGCGACAATCGGAGTCAGGAGCGGGCAAAGAGCAATTGCCGCAACAAGCGGTCTCAGTTTCATCAGACGTCCTCCTGATCAGGTGAAACCTTGGGATGAGCTTGCTCGAATCTGCGTTCCAGCAGCAAATACATGGATGGAACCACGAGAAGCGTCAATAGCGTTGCAGTGATAAGTCCGCCGACAATTACCGTAGCCAGAGGGCGTTGCACATCGCTTCCAACTCCTCGCGCTAGCGCGGCTGGAAGCAAGCCGATGGCGGCAACTGTCGCGGTCATCAGCACGGGCCGCAGGCGCTGCGAAGCCCCGAGGACGACTCCATCCCGCAGATCCTTGTGTTCATGGCGCTGATGGTTGAGGCTTGCGACCATGATGACGCCGTTTTGCACGGCGACGCCGAAAAGCGCGATGAATCCAACCGCGCTCGACACGTTCAGCGTCATACCGCGAATCGTCAGTGCGATCAGCCCCCCAAGAAGAGCTACCGGAACGATCGTCAAAATCAGGCCGGCGTGACGCAGAGTGCCGAACGAGGAATAGAGCAACACAAAAATCAGGGCCAGCACGCCGGGCACAATAAACGCGAGACGCTGCTGAGCGCGCTGCTGATTTTCGAATTGTCCGCCCCATTCAATCTGATATTTCGTTCCATCAAATTTCACTTCCCGCGCGATCTTTTCGCGCGCCTCCGCGAAAAACCCGGACAGGTCACGGCCTCGCAGGTTGAGTCTGACCGTAAGATGCCTGCGATTCATCTCGCGAGTGATGCTGCTTTCGCCGGTTGCAGTGCTGATTTCAGCCACTTGCGAAAGTGGGATGCGGGCGCCGCTTGGCAGGGTGACGGTAAGGCTGCCAATCGCATCGGAACTCGAACGGACGGATTCAGGAAAGCGAACCGCAATATCGTATACACGGTCACCAATGAATAGCGTAGAGATCGCTTTGCCGCCGATCCCGGACTCAATAATAGTGGCGATGTCCGCTATGTTGATGCCAAATCGCGCCGCGGCTTCCCGGTTCACTCTCACCTGAATCTGGGGCAGGGGTGGCTCCTGGTCGATGGTGACATCAGAAGCGCCGGGAATCTTCTGGAGAAGATCGACCAGTTCGCTTGCGATACGGCGCAGTTCTCCGAATTCATGGCCAAAAACTTTCACCACCAGATCACTGTGCGCGCCCGAGATCTTGTCATTTACTCCATCGATCATGGGCTGTGAGAAACCCACGGTCGCGCCTGGAATTCTCGAGTAGCGTTCGCTCATTCGTTTGATCAAATCCTGCTTGTCGCCGTGGTTGGGCCAGGTATCGTACGGTTTCAAGCCGACAAAACACTCGATATGAGATGGAGTCCACGGGTCGGTGCCATCGTCATTCCGGCCGAGTTGACTGACGATGGTCGACACTTCGGGAAATTCCAGAGTTGCCGCCCGAAGCTCGTCAGCCATGGTTGCAGCTTTTTCAAGGGACAGACCGGGCGGCAGTTGCACCTGGAGCCAAATCGACCCTTCGTCCAGATACGGCAGAAATTCCTTGCCAATGGTCACCGACAAAACAACCGCAATGATGCCCGCAATAATTGCCGGAATGATGGCATGCATTGGGTGGTATGTAAGGTGCCGAATCGCGCGCGCATAGTAACAAGAGATCAGTGCCAGAACGGGGTTGTGAAACGGTTTGCCCGGCCGCTGATAGGTCACGAGCGCGAGGCCGGGAATGATTCCCAGAGCCATCAGCAAGGCTCCAATCAGCGAATACCCCACCACATAGGCCATGGGAGAAAACAATTTCTTCTCCACGCGCTGAAATGCAAACAGCGGCAAGTACGCAGTAATAATGATGAGCGTGGCAAAGAAGATCGGCCGGGCCACCTGGATGGCGGAGGACACTGCGTCATCTTCACTCATGACCCAGTCCGGGTTCTCCTCCCGGCGTCGGAGAATGTTTTCCATCACCACAATCGAGGCGTCCACGATGATGCCGAAATCAATTGCCCCAAGTGACAACAGATTGGCTGGAATATTGGTAAAGCGCATGCAGATGAAGGCGAAGAGAAGCGAAAACGGGACTGTCACCGCCACCATCAGGGCCGCCCTTGTGCTTCCCAGAAAAAGAATCAGAACAATCAGGACCAGCCCCATGCCTTCGAGTAAAGTGTGCCCTACACGAGTGACGGTGGTGTGAACGAGTTCGGTGCGGTCGATGTACGGCATGACTTTGACATCAGGAGGCAGGATGCCATTGTTCAACGCGTCGACCTGGGTGTGAACCCCGTCCAGGACCTGGGATGGGTTCATGCCGCGCAGCAGTAAAACAATTCCGGACACGCCGTCGTGGTTCAAGTCCTTGCCCAGAATTCCCCGTCGCTCAAGCGCACCAAGTTGCAAACCACCAAGGTTCTTGACAAACACCGGCGTACCGTTTTTCGCGAGGATCACAATATTGCCCAGATCCTGCAGCGACCGGACCAGGCCAATGCCGCGCACGACGTAGCCTTGTTCGCCGCGCACCACAATGCTGCCGCCGGCATTCGCATTGTTGGCCTGAATCGCCGCAATCACCTGCTGCAGGGAGACGTTATACTGCGCGAGTTTGGCGGGATCTACGATCAGTTGAAACTGTGTGGTTTCACCGCCAAAGTTGGTGACGTCGGCAACTCCCACAGCCTCTTTCAGCCGTGGAATGACCACCCACTGCTGTAATTCGCGAAGTTCGCGCTGGTCACGGAATTTCGACTCCAGCGTATACCGGTAAATTTCACCGATCGGCGAGGTCAAAGGATCCAGGCCAGGATTGGCGTTGGGTGGAAGACTTACTCCGGCGATACGCTCAGTGATTCTCTGCCTCGCCCAGTAATCGTCGACCCCATCCTGAAATACCAATGTGATCAGGGAGAGGCCGAACGTGCTGTGCGAACGCATGATCTGCAAGCCCGGAATTCCGTTTAACTCCCGCTCCAGCGGCACAGTGACCTGTTCTTCGACCTCCTCCGCAGCGTGGCCGGGATACTGAGTGATCACCTGCGACGAAACATCGGCGATGTCGGGATAGGCCTCGATCTTCAGCGCCTTCCACGAGGAATAGCCAAAAATCGCCATCAGGATGGCAATGAGCCAGACCACCTGGCGGCGTTTCAGGCACAACGTCACGAAGCGGTCGATCATTGCAGAAGTGCCCCTTCGCGAATGAGGACCTTGTCGCCAATCTGCAAGCCATCCTTGATGACAGTGCGCTGGCCAATCTGCTCTCCGGTGCTTACTCGTCGCTGTTCATATGTGTTTGGAGAGACCTGAGTGAAGACGGTCGTCTTGTCACCGGAAAGTACCAACGCGGTCGTGGGAACGGTCATCTCCTTGGTGTCCCAGGTCTTCAAAGTGACCGTGGCGAACATGGCGGGACGCAAGCGGCCGTCGCGGTTCGGATACGCGATTCGAACTTTCGCGGTGCGCGTGTCGGGGTCGAGAACGTCGGCAACAAATAAAACCTTTCCGGCAAAGGTTTCCGTTGGGTAGGCACCGAAAGTTGCGACTGCCGGATCACCGCGGTGAACAAAGTGGATGTCTTTTTCCTGAACGTTCGCAGTCACCCAAATATCGGAAAGATCGGCCACGGTCATAAGCGGAGCGGTGGGGTCATTTCGAAATTCGCCGGTGGCAGCCAAAATGTCGAGCACTTTGCCGGTAAGCGGGGAGCGCACGATTAACGGGGAACCAAGGGTGGTCTTGTCAGGATCCATACCCAGCTGCCGCAGGCGATCTTTCGTGCGGTTAAAGTCACTCTGCGCCGAATCACGATCGGTCCTTGCCTGTTCAACATCGCGTTGTCCTACAATGCCGTGCGCCGCCAAGTCCTGCTGTCGCTCCAGGGAGTGTTCGGTCTGGGTCAACACCGTGCGAGCACGGGCATAGTCGGCTTGGGCGCTTCCGAATTCCGCTGAGTCCAGCAGAACCAGTTCGTCGCCCTTTTTTACCGGGTCACCAGGATGCACAAACAACTGCAACACCCGGCCATTCAAAGGCGGAAGGATCCGGGCGTAGCGTGCCGGATCGGCTTCAACCGAAGCAGGCGCGGTAACCTGGCGCGAGATGCTGGTGAGTTGGACCGGCTCTACCTCCAAGCGACCGGCCAGCGGAGATGAAGGCGGAACGATGACGCGGTTGCCCTGATGCTGGATCGCCGCGGCGTCATCGCCCGAAGCTTTTTTAGGCGCGTCAGAGCAACCCACCGACGCCAGCACTGCTACGAAAAGGAGCGGTGAAAATCGGGGTAGTCGAGGCATAAAGCTCTCTTTTGGCGTCCAGATCAGACGGGGCCGGAAAATCATTAGACCTGACCATCATTAACGGCTTGTAAATAACCGGGTCACAATATCCTACCGGGGTAGGGTATGTCAAACCGTAGCGGCAACTAGGGAGGAGGTACTCCGGAAATCACCTGCCTGGCGGGTGACACTGCTCAGCTGAGGAGGTGAGGCCGATCAAGGAGGCAATGTCTTGGATCGCAGAAGATGCATCGCAGAAGATACGAAGCGGTGGTAGCCATGGAAGCTGATGCCGTGGAGATCAGCATCCCGGTTCTCAATTCGGTCAGGGACCGGGTCACGGTTTCGCCTGTTACTCCTGGTGGGTCAAGCTCAAATTGAAGATTGCGGATCGAGGCTCGTCTGTGCCAATGCTACCGACTACGCAGCCTTGACTGCTCAGCCCTGGGCTTGATCTCGATCGTTCTCGTCCTGGCCGCCTTCGGCATGGTCAACTGCAGGACGCCACCCTTTAGAATTGCTGTCACTTTCCTGGCATCGACCCTCGCAGGCAGATCCACGACTCGTTGAATCTGGTCAGAGCAAAACTCTGAATAAACCGCGTTGCCTTTCTTTTCTTCCTTGTTAGTCGCCCGCTTACCGGTAATCGTCAGCCGGCGCGGCTCGACGCTGATGTCGATTTCCTTTTCGTCAAAACCGGGCACTTCGGCCCTGGCTTCAAGGCTTTCTCCCAAATCAGCGATGTGCACAGGAACAGAATGAAGCAGCTCCACCTCGGCCTTAGACCAGTCATCGAGCTCGTGTTCGAATCTTTTTCCGTTTCCCTCGAAGATTTCGTATACCCGATCAGGCGTCGCATCCGATGGCTTATTCAGGCGGTCCATCCAACTCTCAAGGTTGACCACCGTTATCGTGACCGGCTGTTCCTCGCGCCCTACATCCGCAAAAGTTTCCGCCATGGCAGCGTCCTCTCTTTCCCTGTCTGCGTCAGTGCCGGCTGCGGCGGATCACTCACCTGAACCCGTTCTTCCGGACAGGTCGGGCAGGAAATCCTGAAAGCCAGCTCTGCAAATGCAGACTCGCAGAAAGCGACCGAGTGGCACAGTGATAGAAGTCACGACTCCACGTGATTTCGGACACTCATGTGGGCCGAACCTACGCGACCACCATCGCTTCCAGCGCCGACTTGTCTCTGATCAGCACGCTGGGACCTTTGGTGGAGATCAGCATCCTGGTTCGCAATTCGGTCAGCGACCGGGTTACGGTTTCGCGGGTGACTCCTACGACCTGGGCGATCTCTTCGTGGGTCAAGCTCAAATTGAAGCGGACGCCTTTGGGTGTCTCCTGACCTTGGACAGCCGATTCGAGAAGGAAGCTGGCCATCTTCTCGGTCGCCGAAGGGGTCAAGCCAAGGTAGCGAATCTGGTGGCAAGCGCCGCGGTAATAGTTGCTGAATTGCCGCATCGCGCCGATCGAGGCATCGCCGTGTTCTTGTAACAGCTTCTTAAAATCATCGCTGCGGATGAAATCCACCTGGCATGGCTGCAGAGTCTCAGCTGTGACTTCGTGGGCATCTCCGGATATAGCGGAGTGTAGGCCCAGCAGTTCGCCCGCTTCCACCACCCGCACGATCACGGTCTTTCCACCAGGCGAAGCCATTGTCAGCTTCACGCGCCCCTTGCACAGCATGTACACTCCGCGCGGCACCTGGCTTTCGACGAATAAGACAGCCCCGGCTGGATACGAACTGGTAAATTTCATTTTCTGGAAATCTGCCAAAGTTTCTTTGCTCATCTGGCAAAAGAATCCATCTTTTCGCATGGGGCAGGTTGTGCAATCGTCTGCGATTTCCATTCCGTAGGGTGCGCGCGTTTTCATTGTGAGCTCCTGTCCTTGGTTAGAATTGTGTGCTTGCCGCTGCCGTCCTCCAGCATTTCCCGAAGAAAACCGGAGGCCCCCTTCAGAACCACACCCTCTTTCTGCATTCGCAAAAGGAGCTCGCGTCCCCTGGAATCGACAAAACTCACCCCGGCCAGGTCGACACTCGCTGGCTGTCCATCCGACATGATTGCGGACGTAAGCCAGGCTTTTTGCAACTCTTCGACCCAAGGGCCTTTGACGCTGCCTTCCAGCTTGAGGAGGACGACAGTTGATGTGTTCTGAATGGTGATTCTAAGCACGCAACGGAATAAAGCAATGCTCGCGCCAAAAGCATCCATGGGGTGAACGCAACCTGTAACTTATTGTGCTGAAGTGATATAGATCAGATTCCAGGATCGAACTACAGACGAGCAGGAGAATGACTGACGAGACGACATGTCGTCAGTGGCGACATGTCGTCACTCGCATAGAAGATCAGGCAGGCGAAAGTCCCTTCCTGAGCTTGCCTGCTCTGACCGGCCTCTAAGATTACGCTGCCCTCGATTTAACCTCGATCGTTTTCGCCCTGGCTGCTTTCGGCAGGGTCAAATGCAAGACACCATTCTTCAGGGTAGCGGTTGCTTTCGCGGCGTCGATGCTTGCTGGCAAATCAACGATTCGCATGATCTGGTCCGAGCAGAGTTCTGAGTAAACCACCTTGCCTTTCTTCTCCTTGCGGGTTTCCCGCTGACCCGTAATCGTCAAGCGGCACGGCTCGACGCTGACTTCAACCTCCTTTTCGTTGAAACCAGGCATCTCGGCCTTGATGTCAAGGTCATCCTCGGACTCAGTGATGCTCACATGAACGGGATGCAGCAGCTCCATTTCGGCCTTGAACCAATCATCGAGGTCGCGCCCGAACCTGCGTCCGTTAGCCTCGAAGATCTCATACGCCCTGCGTGTAATTGCCTGGGAAGCCTGGTTAATCTTGTCCATCAGACTTTCGACTGGAGTAATTGCAACCGGCTTCTCCTCAACGCGTTGTACGGTCACAGATTTTTCCGCCATTGTAATGCCCTCACTTTCCCCGCGTCGGTGCTGGCTCCGGCTGTTCGGCGGCGTTAGCCCGTTCCTGCGTCTGGCACAAGCAGGAAAACAATGGAAGCCGGCACTACAAACATAGATTCGCAGAAAGCGACCAGAGGCACAGTGATGGAAGTCACGGCTCGACGTGACTTGAGGCACTCGAAAACTACCAGGCGGAATCAGAGATGTTTGCGGGAAATCTTCAGCTTCTGCATTCGGGAATTTAGAGTCGTACGATTCATACCCAGGCGCTCGGCTGCGCCACCGGGGCCGCCGATCTTTCCCTTGGCTTCGCGTAGCACACGGACAATGTGTTGTCGCTCGATGTCTTCCAGGGCAGAAGAATTGGAAGGCAAGCCAGCCTCTGCCTCAACCGACTCGAACGCCGGGACCTTCAGGACGGGCCCTTGCGACAGAATGACCGCGCGCTCGATGACGTGCTCCAGCTCTCGAATATTACCCGGCCAGGAATACCGGCACAATGCCTGCATCCCCTCCGGCGAAACGGTCTCGATGTGTTTCTTCATTCGCTGGGAAAACTTCGTCACGAAGTACTGCACCAAGAGCAGAATATCTTCGCTGCGCTCCCGCAGCGGCGGCACTGTGATCGGGAAAACATCCAGTCGGTAAAACAGATCGCTGCGGAATTGCCCCGAAGCCACCAGTTTCCTCAGGTCGCGGTTGGTGGCAGCGACGATGCGAACGTCCGTGGTGATCGTGCGGGTGCTGCCCAGGCGCTCGAATTCCTTCTCCTGCAACGCTCGCAGCAACTTTGGCTGCAATTCCAGCGGGATGTCCCCAACCTCGTCGAGAAAAATCGTCCCCCGATGGGCTAATTCCAGGCGCCCTACACGCGCCGCGATAGCGCCTGTAAACGCGCCCTTTTCGTGACCGAATAGCTCGCTTTCCAGCAAGCCGGCGGGAATGGAAGCGCAATTGACCCGGACGAAGGTATGGTCGCGGCGCGGGCTGAGATCGTGAACCGCCCGGGCCAGCAATTCCTTTCCCGTACCGGTTTCGCCCAGAATCAATACCGTAGAGTCTGTGGGGGCAACGGTTTCGACCTGTTTCAGCACCTGCCTGACCTGCTTGCTGTGGCCGACGATTTCATCGAAATTGAACTCGGTTTTCAGCTCATCTTCAAGGTATTGCTTCTGAACCGTCAGTTGGTCCTTGAGTTCGGAAACGTGTTGGAACGCCATGGCATTCCCCAAGGCTATGGCCGCCTGGCCTGCGATCTGGGTAAGCAGATTTACGTCGTCTTCGGTGAAGTTTCCCGGACGCCGGCTGAACAAGTTCAGCGTCCCGATCACACCATCCCGCCCGATCAGCGGAATCCAGCAGCCGGATTTAAAGGATTGATGAGCAAGTTGTGGCGGCGTTTCGAAGGGCCACTTTTCGCCTGATTGTCCTTTGAGCAGCAAAGGTTTCCGGGTGGTGTATGCCCAGCCCGCCGGTGAGCTGCCGAGGGAAGGCATAGCCTGTTCCCCCGAATCAGGGTTGACGTCAGCGTCAGTCGAAGATGAGAGCGCACGCACCCGCAGTTGGTGGCTTGACGCGTCATAGAGCGCGAGGTTCGCGTAGTCGAACGGTTTCACCTGGCGGACGCAGGAAGCAATAGCGGAGAGCAACTGGCGCACGTCAAGGTTCGAGACCAGGGCATTCGTCATTTCCAGCAGGAAGGCTTCCCGGGCCCGTTTCCCTTCCGTGATGTCTCGCGTGACCTTGGTGAACCCCTGCAGGTTGCTCTCCTGGTCATGCAACGCAGTGATCACCACGTCGGCCCAGAAGCGCGAGCCGTCTTTACGGACTCGCCAGCCTTCCTCCTGCCACCGGCCTTCGGCAGCGGCGATTGTCAACTCTTCGTTCGGCTTGCCCCGGTCTATGTCTTCGGACAGGTAGAAACGTGAAAAGTGCTGCCCAATGATCTCGGCGGCGTTATAGCCCTTGATCTTTTGCGCGCCCTGGTTCCAGCTTGTAATAATTCCTGTGGGATCGAGCATGAAAATGGCATAGTCTTTGACTTCTTCTACCAGTGCCCGAAAACGCTCCTGGCTTTGTCGCAAGGCTTCTTCGGCTCGCTTGCGGTCAGTCACATCGCGAATCGCGGCCGTAACCAGAACGCCGCCCTGTTCCTCCAAAGGGCTCAGGCTAATCTCGACCGGGAACCTGCTGCCATTCCTACGTCGTCCGAGCAAGTCAAGGCCGCTCCCCATAGGGCGGGGATGGGGTGCTCGGTAGTACGCCTCCCGGTGCTGCGGATGTTGATTGCGGAAGTTTTCGGGAATCAGGATTTCGACAGGCTGATTGAGCAACTCTTCCCTGGTATAGCCGAACATGCTCTCAGTCTGCGAGTTGATCAGCACGATCCGGCCCCCGCGATCCACAATGACCATGGCGTCGGGCGCTGCTTCCAGCAGACGGCGAAATTTTTCGTCCCCGTGGCTCAAACCTTCATTGTAGTTGGTTTTGGCAGCCCTAACGGAGGGGAAACTTAACCCCGTACCAGCCTCAGAGCAAGCCCCCCGCAATCCTTAGCTTCGCGACACACAGGCTTAGTCTTGCGTTCGGGCAGCAACAGACAGGACGAGGCATCTCGTCCGTTACCCGCGACCTGATCATCACTCCCATGCCCAGGCAGCATTCCAGATCGTGAGTTAGAGAGCATCCGTCGCAAAGCCAAAAATGCCTGACGCAGGAGACCGGATTCTCACGGCCCGATTGATTGTTGTCAAAGCGAAACAGCCGCCCCCGACGGTAGTCAAAGGTCGTCTCGCAATCCGGATTTGAACACTTCAAGAACATTCTCTTCTTATCCCAGACGTTTCTTTTGCGGGCTCTTTTGGGGGGCCAGGGCGCCCAAGTCAGCCGAGACTTGAGTTTGCTCCAGCTCCAGTTTCTGAATCATATTCATCAGCCACTCGCTCACTGCCATCTCTATCTCCTCTGAAGTGGCACATCGATACAGCGACTGGATGGTGTCGTGCCGTTCATCAAGCGGAATGTGGCGGCAAGGGACCGTTGCTTCGCGAAATTCCGCCGGAACCAGCTGCATCAGAGCACATTCGGAACAGGGTCGCTTGTGTTCCGGGTGCCCGTAGTTCATGCACGTGGGAGAATCCTCGAAGATGAATTGCGGACGCCACGATGACGATTTTCGGTAGCCTCCATTCTTAAGGAACTCAAGTTCAAGCCTTAAGACCTCGAGAAGATCGCGCTTTTTACTCGCCATAGCCATTTCTCCAACCATTCTTCCCCCGCCAGTTTATTTCTTCAATCGACGCTATCGCTGTGATCTGAATCACCCGGCGGGGTGATAAGGCTCACGTAGAATGCCCGGTTTGGGTGGATGAAGGTGCAAGCTAGAGCTTTTCAGAGCTGAAAGATTTTCCCGGTGCTAATTTCGGCATTACTAGGGAACGATTACGGCTGCACCGTCGATCGCGTCAGCCTTCACCGCAGCCAGAGCCTCGTTGGCCTGATCGAGCTTGAACACCGTTACCTTGGGCTGAAGGCCGATTTCAGCCGCAAGCTGAAGAAAGTCCCGCGCATCGGAGCGAGTCATGTTTGCCACGCTCCGAATCTGGCGCTCCCCCCAGAGCAGGCGGTCATAGTCAAATTCGGGAAACCGGTCCAGGTGAATCGCGTTGATCGCGACCACTCCACCCTTTCGCAGACTACCGAGAGCGGCCACAACGACGTCGCCGCTGGGCGCAAAGGTCACGGCACGGTCCAACTCGGCCGGCGGCTTATCCGTTTCATTTCCGACCCAGGTTGCGCCAAGCGATTCCGCCAGTCGCCGATGAGAGTCGCCGCGGGTTGAGACATAGACTTCACACTTCCACGCGCGCAGGACCGCAATGGCGAGATGCGCTGAGGCTCCGAAACCGAACAGTCCGACGCGCTCGCCGTGCTGCACCCCTGCCACTCGAAGACTCCGGAAGCCGATTATGCCGGCACACAACAGAGGAGCAGCATGCAAGGCATCCAGCGTTTGAGGTAGAGGGAAAACAAAGTCGGCTCGGGCGAGCGCGTGCTCGGCATATCCGCCATCAACCGAGTAGCCTGTAAAAGTGGCCGAATCGCAGAGGTTCTCAAGGTCGTGCCGACAATACCAGCAAGTCCCGTCAACCCCGCCAATCCAGGAAACTCCCACCCGCGTCCCCAAAGGAAGGTCAGGCGTCGCGCCCTCGACGATCTCACCCAGGATCTGATGGCCAGGAATCAGCCTTTCGCTTAGTCGTGGAAGTTCGCCTTCGACAATATGCAGGTCGGTTCGGCAGACACCACAGGCGCGTACTCGCAGAAGTACCTGCCCAGCTTTGGCTGAAGGTTGTAAGACCTGCTCAATCCGAAGAGGATGCTTGGAAATTTTCTCCGGAGAGGTCAGGATGGCGGCTCGCATGCAGGAACTCCTTGGAGACCTGAACCAAGGACCATTTTAGAACGACCACTATGGTTTTGGATCAGTTCCGGCCGCGTGTATCGCCCGAATTACTCCGTGGGTTTCATTGCTCCTGGCGTGTTTCCTGTCCGATCCTGCTCTTCACTTCCAGCAAGGTCACGGCAGGAGTGCGGCCCTCCTGCATAACAATGGAGCAGGGTTGCACCGGCAGATGGCTTAGCCGCTCAAAGAAATCTCCAACATAGAGATCAGGAAGATAACTGCTGACCAGGAGTATGTCGTACTTTCCTGATTTCAAAAGTTCGAGTGCTTCCAGTCCGCTCCATGTCGTGCTCGAACTGTGTCCCGCCAGCCGTAACATGACCCCAAGCGTACGCGCTTCTTCTTCATCATTGTCCACGATGAGGACCCTCTTGTTCGATGATTCTGCCATAGCAAGACTCCTTCCCCTTTGACCGCTAGAATGACGCGACAGGGTCCTCGAAGGCAGTGAGGCCAGTCACCCATCAGTGTGATCCGTCAGACTCAGGAGTGTATGGAGGTCTTGTCCTCATGCTGTGAGAAGGGTCACACTTCAGGCGGCAACGTAGACTGAGAATGAGCTAGAAGCACTTTCAGCGATAAACGAAGGAGGGGTAAATGGCTGACACGGGAGAGGGTCGTGAAATAAAGGAACGAACCGGTGCGAAAGAAGCGGGAATCGTGTCGGAATCAAAGAAGCTGCTGCAAAAGTCAAAGACCGCGAAAGACAAGGCATTGGACAGACGCCGTCGCAGAACAAAGCCCGAAGCAGCATCTAAAAAATGAGAGCGGCCCGCGACAGTCAATTCCCGGCAAGATCGCGAGCTTGCTGCCCAATGAGCTAACCCGTCTTATGTACTACGTATGAGCTGAGGACGCGCATGTAATTGCCACGCTCGAACGCAGCCGGATCGGATACGGAGCGCTGGCTCATGCTGCCGCGCATTTGCTGGACTGATTCGTATTCGTGCTCTTCCATCCAGCGAATCATGTCCTTGAGAACGGTAGCCACATGGTCAATCCCATTCTGTAAGAGCGCGGAAGTCATCATTGCGACATTGGCTCCCGCCATCATGGATTTCAGGACGTCCGGAGCGCTGTGCACCCCGCCCGTAATCGCGAGGCTGGCGCGAACCCATCCATACAGAATGGCGACCCAGTGCAGCCGTAATAACAGTTCTTGCGGACGGCTCAAGGTCAGGCTAGGCACGACTTCGAGAGACTCAATATCAAAATCAGGCTGGTAGAAGCGGTTGAAAAGAACCAGTCCGTTGGCGCCGGCCGCGTCCAGCTGTTTGCCAAAGTTTGCGACGGCGCTGAAAAAGTGCGAAAACTTCACCGCCACGGGAATACTGACATTCGCTTTGACCTGGCGTACCAGATCGCAATAGTTCTGCTCGACGTCGGAGCCGACGATATTGGGGTCGGTGATAATCGCATAGATGTTCAATTCGATCGCGTCCGCGCCGGCTTGTTCCATCATGCCGGCGTACCGCGCCCAGCCGCCGGGCGAGACTCCATTCAAGCTGGCGATCACCGGAATGGAAACCCGTTGTCTCGCCTTCCGGATGAGCTCCAGGTAGCCATCGGCGCCCAGGTTGTAGGTGCTGAGATCCGGAAGATAATTGAGCGACTCCGCAAAACTTTCGCTGCCCCGCGAAAGGTCGGAGTCAACCGACTGGCTTTCCAGCACCAGTTGTTCTTCAAAAAGTGAAGGCAGCACGACCGCGCCGGCGCCAACATCTTCAAGGCGCCGTATGTTCTCCAACGACTCGCAGAGCGGAGAAGCGGAGGCCACAATGGGAGACTTCAACGGCAAACCGAGATAGGTGGTCGTGATGTCGATCATTTCTGTTCTCCTGCGGTCGCGGGTTGCGGTGTGGATGATACCGGCTGCGGGTGAGCGCTCGTGGGTGGCTCACCGTCTCCAGGCATGGCGGCTCGGTTGGCGTAGACCCGCCATCGCCGGTGAACGTCTTCCTGGGCAAGCTGGAGCAGTTCACGAGCGACTTCAGGATTACTTCGCGCCAGCATAGTGTAACGGGCTTCCTGATAAGCATATTGCTTGAATGGAATACTGGGCGCCCGGGAATCGAGTTGAAATGGATTCTTCCCCTCGAGACGCAGATTCGGGTTGTATCGGATCAATGGCCAATAACCGGAGAGCACGGCAGCTTTTTGCTGTGCGATGCCCTGGCTCATGTCATAGCCGTGGGCAATGCAGTGGCTGTACGCGATGATCAGTGACGGCCCGTTGTAAGCCTCAGCTTCCCGGAACGAATTCACGGTGTGGGTGTCGCTGCCTCCCATGGCGACGCGGGCAACGTAAACCGATCCGTAGCTGATGGCCTCCATGGCCAGGTCTTTCTTGCCGGCGCGTTTGCCGCCGGTGGCGAATTTTGCCACCGCTCCGCGCGGCGTTGCCTTGGACATCTGGCCGCCGGTATTCGAATACACTTCCGTATCCAGCACCAGAACGTTGACATTCATCCCTGAGCCCAGGACGTGGTCGAGACCGCCGGCGCCAATGTCATAGGCCCAGCCGTCGCCGCCCACCAGCCATACGCTCTTGCGTACGAGCGCGTCCGCCAGCACCAGCAGATCGCGCGCACCCGGCTCATCCAGCGACACTGTCTTCTTCTTTAACTCGGCTACGCGTTCCCTCTGAGCCGCGATTCCAGCCTCGCTCGATTGGTCCGCGTTGAGAACCCCGTTCACGAGGACATCACCGAGGTGTGGCGCAAGCCGCGTCACCAGTTCGTGGGCATAGTCCGCCTGTTTGTCGACCGCCAACCGCATCCCCAGACCGAACTCGGCATTGTCTTCAAAAAGTGAATTGGACCACGTCGGGCCCCGTCCTTGAGCATTGACGGTGTAGGGAGTCGTTGGCAGGTTGGCGCCGTAAATCGACGAGCAGCCGGTCGCATTTGCAATCATCAGGCGGTCGCCAAAAAGCTGGGTGAGCAGTTTGATGTAAGGCGTTTCACCGCAGCCGGCGCATGCTCCCGAAAACTCGAAAAGCGGCTCCAGAAGCTGCACATCTTTTACCTGATTGTGAGAAAGCTGGTCTCGGTTCGCATCCGGAAGTTTGCTGAAGAAATCCCAGTTAACGCTCTCGGATTCGCGAAGCGGCGCCTGCGGCTGCATATTGATGGCCTTGTGTTTCACTTCGCTCTTGCTCTTGGCTGGGCAAACCTCGACGCAAAGCTCACACCCGGTGCAGTCTTCTGGAGAAACCTGCAGTGTGTAACGCTGGTTCTTGAATTCAAGCCACCGCGGCCTTTCCGACTTGAACCCCGCCGGCGCATTTGCCAGCAGCGGGGCGTCATAGACCTTTGCCCGGATCACTGCGTGGGGACATACCAGTACGCACTTGCCGCACTGAATGCAAAGGTGTTCATCCCAGACCGGAATCTGTTGTGCGATATTTCGCTTTTCCCAGGTCGCCGTGCCCGTTGGAAACGTGCCATCGATGGGCATTGCGCTCACGGGCAGCAAGTCTCCTCGCCCGGCAATCATGGGACCAATCACATCCCGCACAAACCTCGGTGCGCGCTCGGGCACAGGAGGCAGAACCTTCAATCCGCTGGTCGCCTCAGACGGAATGGTTACCTGGAACAGGTGACTTAGCGTATGATCCACCGCGGCACAGTTCTGGTCTACGACCGTTTGGCCGCGTTTCCCATAGGTGTCGCGAATGGAATTCTTGATGGCTTCGATCGCCTGCTCGCGCGGCAGCACCCCGCTGATGGCAAAGAAGCAGGTCTGCATAATCGTGTTAATTCGGCTTCCCATATCGGTTTCGCGAGCGACCTTGTAAGCGTCGATCAGGTGGAACTTGAGTTTTTTTCGGATAATGACTTCCTGTACCGGCTGCGGCAGGTGGTTCCATATTTCATCCGCTCCAAAAGAAGCGTTCAGTAGAAATGTGGCGCCCGGTTCTGCACAGTCCAGAACATCCATGCGCTCCAGAAACTGGAACTGGTGGCATGCAACAAAACTGGCCCGGGTGATCAGATACGACGACCGGATCGGATGCGGACCAAAACGCAGATGTGAAACCGTGACCGATCCCGCCTTTTTCGAGTCATAGACGAAATACCCCTGGGCATAGTTGTCTGTATTCTTTCCGATAATCTTGATCGAGTTTTTATTCGCCCCCACCGTTCCATCGGAACCAAGTCCGTAGAACAGCGCGCGCACTGTCTCCGGCTCTTCAGTGGAGAACTCGGCGTCGTACTCCAGGCTGGCGTGGGTAACATCGTCGTGAATCCCGACCGTAAAGTGATTCTTGGGCGTAGCCTTCTTAAGTTCATCGAAGGTGGCTTTCGCCATCGCTGGCGTGAATTCCTTCGAAGCCAGACCATAGCGTCCGCCAATCACCCGTGGAAGAATCTGCGAAGCCGCACCATCCCCCAGCCCCGCTTCGCTCAACGCGGTCACCACATCCTGGTAGAGCGGTTCGCCCATGCTGCCCGGCTCTTTGGTTCGATCGAGGACGGCGATGGTCCGCACCGTCTTCGGAAGCGCTGAGAGAAATGCTTCGATCGCGAAAGGCCGGAAAAGCCGTACCTTCAGGAGCCCAACTTTTTCGCCCTGCTGCAACAACTGTTCTACGGTCTCCTCTACCGCCCCTGCCCCCGAGCCCATCATCACAATAACCCGTTCGGCATCGGGAGCCCCGACATAGTCGAAAAGGCGGTAGGTCCTGCCGGTACGCTGCGCAAAGCGATCCATGACGTTCTGTACGATCGTCGGACACGCCCGGTAGAAAGGATTGATCGCCTCGCGCGCCTGAAAGAACACGTCGGGATTCTGTGCCGTGCCGCGCAACAGCGGATGATCAGGCGACAATGCCCGCTCCCGATGCTGGCGGACCAAAGTATCGTCGATCACGGCCCGCAGATCGTCATCCTCGGGCAACATGATCTTGTTTACTTCGTGGGAAGTACGAAAGCCGTCGAAAAAATGCAGAAAGGGGATGCGGGATTCCAGTGCCGCCGCCTGTGCAATCAGTGCAAAATCGGCGCTCTCCTGCACTGAATTCGAGCACAGCATCGCGAAGCCTGTGGCACGCGCTGCCATTACGTCGCTGTGGTCGCCAAAGATCGAGAGAGCATGGGTAGCCAAGGCGCGCGCGGCTACGTGAATCACGGTCGGGGTCAGTTCGCCTGCAATCTTATACATGTTGGGGATCATGAGAAGCAGACCCTGAGACGCGGTAAACGTCGTCCCCATCGCCCCGGCCTGAAGCGCGCCATGCAACGTCCCGGCAGCGCCTCCCTCACTTTGCATTTCGATGACTGTGGGAACCGACCCCCAGATGTTCTTGCGCCCCTCCTCCTGCCACTGGTCGGCCCACTCCCCCATTGGTGAAGCGGGTGTGATGGGGTAGATGGCAATCACTTCATTGAGCCGGTACGCTACCGAGGCGGCAGCTTCGTTCCCGTCCAGAATGGCTGTGTCTTGGGTCATTTCTCTTCTCCCCTCAGTCAGCGTCGATAATCCTTGTTTTACCGGGTGGAGGACGGAACGACAAGTGGTTGGCGTCACCAAGGGAAGTGATTGGGGTCACTGCCGGATTTTCCCGGGCTGGATATAAACGGGTTGTGGTAGGAGCACTTCCAGTCTGAGAGGAGGCACTGTGGAAACCCTTCGCACCAACACGCCTATTTCGCTCAGTAATATCCTGGTCACCACCGATTTCTCGCAGGTTTCGAAGACTGCCCTGCCCTATGCCACCGCCCTGGCCCGCCAATATGAGGCCAAGGTTGTGGTGGCGCACGCGCTCAGCCCGGAACCGCAACTCAGCGTACCTCTGGATCCGGTGCCGCTTGAGGGCGATCCGGTCTGGCTGCAAGCGGAGGGGAAACTCGCAGAGTTTGCTCTCGGCAACTCTCTGGGAGTGCGACCCGCCAAGATGCTTGTAGAGCGCGGGGATTTCTGGAGCGTGATCTCGAGCATCATTCAAAAGAACGATATCGACCTCGTGGTCACGGGCACGCACGGACGTCAGGGACTGAAAAAGCTGGTGTTGGGATCGGCGGCAGAGAAAATCTATCGCAGAGCAACTTGCCCGGTGCTGACCATCGGCCCGCAGGTGCCCGCACTCCGCGGCAGTGATTGGAAGCTCAAGACCATTCTCTTCCCCACCGACGGCTCGGAGGTTTCCCGGAAAGCACTTCCCTACGCGTTGTCTCTGGCCGAAGAGAATCAGGCCACCCTGATTTTCCTGCAGCTGATGCCCCTGGTTCCTTACCAGTTTCAGGAATCTGAGGAAGCCAGTGCCCGGGAGTCGCTGCGGATGCTGGTACCGGAAGAAGCCGAAGCCTGGTGCAAACCGGAGTTTGTCGCGCGCTTCGAGTTCCCGGTGGAGGGCATCCTGCACCTCGCCCAGGAACGGGACGTCGATCTGATCGTGATGGGAGTCACGAAATCACGCGAGACCGCCTTACAGGAACATCTGCCCTGGCCTATCGCTTCCCGGGTGGTTGCTCAAGCCCGTTGCCCGGTACTGACCGTGCGCGGATAAGACCACAAGACCGGTTGTGAACTGCGAGTTTAGTTGCCTTGGCGGGGCTTCCCTGCTTGATTCTGGCCTGCGATGAGGGCCCTGCCCTATCCCGGCCATTTCCAGTTGCGAATCTCCTCTTTATCGATACCCTCAGCATGGGCATACTCGATGCTGTCGATGATCTGTCCTTTCAGCCATTCCTTGACGTGAGCGCCGATACTGCGCAGCCGCGGAACGCGGTCAATGACATCGATTGCCAGGTCAAAGCGATCGACCTGGTTGAGGATGGCCAGCTCAAGCGGCGTGTTGATATTGCCCTTCTCCTTGTAGCCCCGTACATGAATGTTGTCATGGTTCCTGCGCCGATAGCTCAGCTTGTGGATGAGCGAGCTGTAAGAGTGGAAGTTGAAAATCACCGGTTTGTCCACGGTGAAGAGAGAGTCAAAATCGCGGTCGGAAAGCCCATGTGGATGTTCGGTCTCCGGCATCAGGCGGAAGAGATCGACCACGTTGACGAACCGAATCTTCAGGTCGGCAAAGTGCGCCTTCAAGATTTCGACCGCGGCGAGCGATTCCATGGTTGGGATGTCGCCGGCACAGGCCATTACCACGTCGGGCTCGTTGTAATCGTCTGTGGAAGCCCAGTCCCAGATACCAATGCCCTTCGTACAGTGCTTTACCGCGTCTTCCATGCTTAGGTATTGCAGATGATCCTGCTTGTCCGCGACGATGACGTTGACGTAGTCGCGTGAGCGCAGGCAATGATCCGTCACGCTGAGCAGGCAGTTGGCATCAGGCGGCAGATAGATGCGGACCACATCGGCGCTCTTGTTTGTGACCACATCGAGAAATCCAGGATCCTGATGGGTAAAGCCGTTGTGATCCTGCCGCCAGACCAGAGAAGTGATCAACAGATTGATGGACGGTACCGGCGCGCGCCAGTCCAGTTCTTTCTTGGATTTCTCCAGCCATTTGGCGTGCTGGTTGAACATCGAATCGATCACGTGCACGAAGGCTTCATAGGTGGAGAAGAAGCCGTGGCGGCCAGTAAGAACGTAACCCTCGAACCAGCCTTCGAGGGTGTGCTCGCTGAGCATCTCCATGACCCGACCGGCCGGGTCGAGTTCGCCCCCATCGGCGTCTTCCGGCTTGTATTCGGCGAGCCAGGTTTTCTTGGAAGCGGCGTAGATCGCCGTCAGTCGATTTGAGGCGGTTTCGTCCGGGCCGAAGACACGGAAGGTACTGATGTTGCGGCGCATCACCTCAGCCAGATAATGAGCCAGAACGTCGGTGGGCGGAGCATAGAGCGCGCCCGGAGCCTTTACCGTGACGGCATAGTCGCGGAAGTCCGGCAGTTCGAGCTCCTTGCGCAGCAGACCACCGTTCGCATGCGGATTGGCCGAGATACGGCGCGTGCCCGACGGGGCCAGTTCCTGCAGCTCTGGAACGAGTGTCCCATTGGAATCAAAGAGCTCTTCGGGCTTGTAGCTGCGCAGCCAGTTTTCAACGATCTTGAGACTGTCGCTATTCGTAGCTGGATCAGGCACTGGAACCTGATGCGCGCGCCAGAAGTTTTCGACCTTGTGTCCTTCGAACTCTTTCGGTCCGGTCCAACCTTTGGGAGAACGAAGTACCATCATGGGCCAACGCGGACGCGTGGTGTCGCCGTTGGAGCGTGCGTGTTGCTGGAGCGAACGAATCTCCTTGATGCACAGCTCCAACGACGACGCCATGGTCTGATGCATCCTGGGTGGGTCGTCGCCTTCGACGAAGTAGGGTCTGTAGCCGTATCCGGTCAGCAGGGCCTCCAGTTCGTTGTGCGGAATGCGCGCCAGGATCGTGGGATTCGCGATCTTGTACCCGTTCAGATGCAGCACCGGCAGGACGGCTCCGTCGCGAATCGGATTCAGGAACTTGTTGGAATGCCACGAAGTCGCAAGCGGGCCAGTCTCGGCCTCGCCATCACCGACCATGACGGCGACGATCAGATCGGGGTTGTCAAATGCTGCTCCAAACGCGTGTGAGATGGAGTATCCCAGTTCACCGCCTTCATGAATCGAACCGGGCGTCTCCGGCGTGCAGTGCGAACCTATCCCTCCGGGAAACGAGAACTGCTTAAAGAATTTGAGCATACCCGCTGCGTCACGGCTCTTGTCCGGATAGATCTCGGAGTAATGGCCTTCCAGATAGCAATTGGCCAGCGTCGCAGGCGCGCCGTGACCCGGGCCAGCAATATAGATCATGTTCAAGTCGTATTTCATGATGAGACGGTTCAGATGGACCCAAAGAAAGGATTGGCCAGGATCCGAGCCCCAATGGCCAAGCAGTCTGTTCTTGATGTGCTCGCGCTTCAGTGGCTCGCGCAGCAAGGGATTCGCACGAAGGTAAATCATTCCCGCCGAAAGATAATTGCAGGCCCGCCAATAGGCGTCCATCTTTCTCAACTCTTCAGGAGAAAGGGGGGTCGAAATTTCAGGTCTACTCGCCATTTGGATTCTCCGGATCAGTAGTGCGCCAACGCCGCTTCGGGCAGGCGATCCTACTCGTACAGACTAAACGCTTCCTATACGGAAGGAAAACACTCGTTGATTTTGTGACTATGATCCGGGAGTGCCGATGCCGCTGATCAACGAACAGACTCCGTCCGATCAGAGTGATTGCACTTCGTAACTTCACCAGGCATGCGTGAGCCTAATCACGGGCTGGGGTGACAGCGGACACGGCGCTCAGGGGAGAAAGGCGTGATCCTGACCTCTAGAGATTTCCAAGGAGGTCCCCCATGAAGGCACTGGAAGTATCAAGTCACGCCGTCATTTCCCTGAAAAACATCCTTTTTGCCACGGATTTTTCCGAGGCCTCCCAGGCAGCTCTGCCCTATGCCGCGGCCATCAGCCGCCGCTATGGCAGCCAGTTGCACGTGGTCCATATGGTGTCGCCGGCCAGTTACTTGATTCCGTACGCGCCTGACGTTCCGTCGACCATCGAGACTATGCACGATGCCGCGCGCGAAGACGCCCGCGAACGAATGGAGACGCTGGCTTCGCAACTGACGCCCGCGCCGTACCGCACTTACATTCGTGAAGGAGAAGTGTGGGAGGGTCTCTCCGAAATTATCCGGACTCAAGAAATCGACCTGCTGGTTGTCGGCACCCACGGCCGCACCGGCGTGGAGAAGCTCATACTGGGGTCCAAGGCGGAAGAAATTTTGCGTCAGGCCCCTTGCCCTGTTCTCACCGTCGGCTCGAAGGTATCCGGTCGAGCCAAGCTGCCTTCGGTGGAGGGCGAAGGAAAGCACCTCACACCGGTTGACATTTCGCTTCGGCAGATCGTGTACGCCACCGATTTCAGCCTGGAATCCCTCGCCGCCGCTCCCTTCGCAACCTCCCTGGCACAGGAATTCCAGGCCAGGCTGACCCTGCTTCATGTGATCGAGAAGATCGAGGACCTGGACGCCACGTCGAGGCCCATCGACAGCGCTCTACAAAGATTGGAAAGTTTAGTGCCTGCAGAAGCCAGCCTGTGGTGCTCAACCAAGCCCTCGGTCCAATTTGGCCCAGCGGCTGAACGAATAGTGCAGGCAGCTCTGGACGCTAGAGCCGATGTCATCGTCCTCGGAGTGCGGGCTGCGGCCCGCCACCTGGGTGCCGCCACTCATCTGCCTTGGGCAACTGCGCACAAGGTAATTGCCCACGCTCATTGCCCGGTGCTTACCATCCCATTTACGGCAGCGCCCCAGGTGAAAAAAACCAAAGATGGTTTCTACGAATTTGCAGGCATGATCCCATGAAGAACCTCACTGTGCAGAAACGAGACAAGGTCAGGAACGAAGGTCTTACCCAGGTCGAACGCGCAGCTGAAATCCGGCTTCGCGCTTACAAGCTATACGAAGAACGCGGCAGAATAGACGGGCATGCGCAGGAAGATTGGGCCCAGGCGGAAGCAGAGGTCCTCGGGTCAAAACAGAGACCTGATGCCGCTTGAACGAGTTCCTACTGATAGAAACTGTCGGCTTGGCCCGTGGCGTGAGATGTGACGAAGATCACCGGCAAGTGTGATGGTACGCACCGAGGGCTCGAGCTGAATTTTGCGACCCTATTACAGCATCGGAAGGTGGTTTATGGCTCAAGACAAACGCGATGTACTCGAGTTACTCAAGTTCGAGCTTAAGTTTCTGGAAGACGGGGGCTACGGCCGATCTCCTCATAAACCCCGGCGCGAACCTCAGATGTTGGAGGATTCGCCCACCTGTCTGAACTTCGGCGAGCCAGACAAGCCACATCCCTGCAGCGAATGTTGGATGATCGATTTCGTTCCCGAAGAGCAGAAGAGCCGAAACGCCCCGTGCCATTTTATTCCGCTGACAGAAAAGGGCGAGACGCTCGATGACTTCTATCAGCGTGGCAACCAGCTCCAGATGGAGGAAGCCCTGGGCACATGGTTGCGAGGGGAGATCAAACGGATTGAACAGGAGCGAGCCGGCGATTTCAGCTCCTTGACCGCGAAAAATTAAAGCGTTTTCCGGGTTTGCCGATTGCGGTAATAGGACGGGAGAACACTTCTCGGCCAGACCGGGGGGAACCGCAAAGAGTAACCGTGCGAAAAAGAGTACTCGGGCCAAAAAAATCATCAATTTTGACGAGTCTGGGGGTTACCCTTAGCCCATGGTGCGCCAAAAAGTGGAAGCCCGCCCGCAAAACAGCAATCTCCGCATCCCTGGTAATCGCAGGATGAAGCCGCAAGCGATTCACCTCTTAGTGCATGGAGAGAGAGATCGATGACGCAGCCAAAGATGCTCAGGCAGATGGTGGCGGTACGGCGGGTCCTGTTTTTTTTTGCGCTTGCAGGCGCCGTGGCGATGACCGTGTCGCGAACTTCCGCGCAGGAGAATAGCAAGCCCGGTGCCGCAGAACCTTCCTCCGCCGCTGCCCAGCCTGCGGCCAAGCCCGATGGCGATTACGTCGGCTCAGAAGTCTGCGCCACCTGCCATGCCGACCAGCAAAAAAGCTTCGTTCATACCATTATGGGCAACGCCATGGCGCATCCCAGGACTGAGTTGGACAAGCTTGGCTGCGAAGCTTGTCACGGACCTGGCAAGGCCCACGTGGAAGCGGGGGGCGGCAAGGACACGATTCCGGTCCGCTTCACCAAGGATTCCACCACCCCGGTCGAGGAGAGAAATGCGGCTTGCCTGTCCTGCCACACCAAGGGGAATCAGATGTTTTGGAGGGGTAGCCCACACGAGTCCCGGGCTATGGCTTGCGTGGACTGTCATCAGGTCCACTACGGCAGCCCTGCCGAACGATATGCAGAGCTAGCTTCGGTTGACTCGCGCTACGGTGCGCCCCTGACCGAACATGTAGGCACCAGGAAGCCGCAACCGGAATTGTGCCTGCAGTGCCACCAGATGCGGCGGGCGCAGTTGCAGCGCTCCTCGCACATGCCGTATCGCGAGGGCAAGGTCACGTGTACCAGTTGCCACAACCCGCATGGAAGTCCCAACCCGAGCCAACTGATTCAAAGTTCGATCAACGAGAACTGCATCAGTTGCCACACCGAACGCCGGGGTCCGTTTCTGTGGGAACATCCTCCAGTCATGGAAAACTGCGCCAACTGCCATGAGCCGCACGGCAGCAGTAATCCCCAACTACTGAAGGTCCGGATGCCACGGGTTTGCGACTCTTGCCACGACTCGAGCCGCCACCCCACACAGCCGCAGCCGCTCGGTTCCATCAAGAACTTCAACCGGGGCTGCACCAACTGCCACTCTTCGATCCACGGATCGAACCATCCCTCGGGGAATGCCTTTTTGCGTTAGCAAGGAGCGAGCAATGAAAACCGCTAGAACGAGACTGCTGTCGCTGGTGCTCATACTCCTGATAGCGCCCGTTGCTTTATTCAGCCAGGACCAAACCCCTCCCGTGGCCGGGGTGGTCGAAATGGGCAGCCGCTGGAGCTGGGGTGACGTCTACGGTCGCCCTGACCTGCCATTTGACCCCTCTCTGAAAACGTCGAAGTACAACGAATATCGCGATGTGCGCGACGGATTCTTCATCCCCAAGGTCCGCTTGAGTATGGATGACATCGCCCGGTCAAATTATTTCCTGGACGTGCAATCCAATAATGCGATCTACCTCGACCAAAGCTATCTGGCGACGTTCGGCAAGTGGAACCGGTTCAAGGTGCAGTTCCGCTACGACGAAATTCCACACACCTACACTAACACCGCACGCACCCTCTACACCGAAACCGGGGGGAAGAGCACGACGTGGGGAGTTCTCACGATCCCTTTGCTCACCCGGAACGCTCTGCAGGGTCTGGCTGCGTCCACCTCGCTCCCCAGCACCATCGAGACCCAGTTAGTCCCCAGCATGAACTTCATCGTTCCCGCGATTGAGCGTCGGGCAGGGGCGATCTTGTTCGCCTATGACCTCACTCCGGACTGGGACCTGCTGGCTTCTTATGGGCGTGAACATGAGACCGGCACACGCCCTCTTGGCCTGATCTTCAACTCCAGTCCCAGTGCCTCCCTGACCGGGGGCTTCGGGGCGGAAGTACCGGAGCCAATCGACTACTTCAACAACACGGTGAGGGTCAGAGCCGAGTACGTCCGGAAAAAATTGGCAATACAAATCGGGTATACGGGTTCGTTCTTTCAAAACAATAGAAGTGCGCTGGTTTTCGATAATCCGTTCCGCACCACCGATTGCGTCGCGCCCAACGGTTGCACAGCCGCAACCCAAGGACCGGCCAGGGGCCTGGTCGACCTCTACCCCGACAACCATGCCCACTACATTAATTTCGCCGGTTCGTTCCTGCTGATGAAGCATCTGCGCCTCCTGGTCAGCATCAACGCCGGCTGGCTGCGGCAGAATGATCCTTTTGTGCCTTACACGACCAATACCATATTGCTGGCGGGCACCGGCCCCCTGCCGGCTTCGAGTCTGCACGGAGAAAAACAGACTCTGGCAATGAATTACAAATTAATCCAGACCATTGGTAAGAAGTTCGAAATCAAAGCAGGTTATCGGCAATACGATTACAACAACGACACTCCGGTCCTCAGTTTCACCCCCGTAGAAGGCGATATGGGGGCCGCAAACCTCGCCAGTCCGGAGCAAAACACCCCGTTTGGATATAACAAGAAGAACATCGAGGTAACCGGTAACTGGTACTACGCCAAGAAGAGTTCGGTGAAAGTGGGCTATGAGGGCGAGATCATGGACCGTTCGAACCGCGACGTCGAGCATTCGACCGAAAATGGATTCGTGGCCGCGATCGACTCGGCGCCCCGGAAGGACTTGTCGTTCCGAGTATCCTACCGCTATTCGGTCCGCAATCCGGAGCAGTATCAGGATGACCAAGCTGTGGAAACCGGAGGCGGGATTACCAACGATCAGATCTTCAGCCGGCGCTTTGACGAGTCGGCCCGAACCCGCAACCGCGGGGATGCCGAGATCCAGTACAGCCCCACCGACCGGCTCAGCTTCTCCGGGTTCGGCGGGACAATGCAGGACAACTACAACCAACGGGGCGGGGTCAACAGCCCCACGCCGCTGAACTTCATTGCCGGCACTACCTATCCCTACTACTTGTATGGAGTACTGAAGGATCTTTCGTACTATGCCGGCTTCGATAGTGATTTCACGCTGACCAACGCAATTACCCTCTTTGCCGAGTACTCCTATGAGCGCTACTACAAAGCCATGGCCTCCAGATACCGGGCGCCTGGCGGAGCTGCCCCCTTGCCGCTGGACTGCAGCAATCCCGCGCGCGGTTGTGATAGTGCGAACAACGATTGGGGAAGCACGGCCCGGGATTACGTCCACATCTTTGCCGTCGGCTGGGATACGCACTTCAACAAGAAAGCCGATCTCAACACTTACTACTCGTTGTCCGCGGCGAAAGGCAATGTCGACAGCCGGCCGTTCGGTGATCCCACACTGCTCACCGGCCCCGACAAATTCTTGCTGACCGGTACCAACGCAGCCGTGAATTACCCGGAGACCGTCAGCCGGAACCACCAGCTTGTGGCCGTTTTCCGGTACAAACTGACTAAAAACCTGACGTCCAAGGTCGAGTATCGCTACCAGCAGTTTGATTCCAAGGACTATCAGACCACTCCCATGACGCCATACATGGGCTGCGTGAGCCCGCTGCCGCCAGGAGCGCCGGTGCCTGGATGCACAAGTCCGCTGCTCGGCACGCCCAGCCCGTTTTATCCTTACTTCCTGGTGGGCGACACCAGTGCTGCCAGATATTTGTTCCTGGGGGCCGACCAGCCGTCATACCGGGCGCATTATCTCGCGGCGACAGTCGAGTATCATTTTTGAAGCGATGGGCCGAATTGGCGTTGATGTTTCCGCAGTGTGATTCTTTGGCAGGATAGTTCCAACTCGGGTTGTTAGCAGCTGGACCCATTCGGGAGGATGACGAAAAATGGCAAGCGTAAGAATCAATCTGTTTTGTGCGGCGATGTTGACGATGTTGGCCGTCAGCCTGGCTCTTTGGAGCATTCCCGCCGCGGCTGACGATGGCGCGGCTACCTATAAGGCAAAGTGCGCGATGTGTCACGGCGCGGACGGAAAAGGCGACACCCCGATGGGAAAGAAGCTGGGGTTGCGGGATCTCGCCTCTCCGGAAGTACAGAAGATGAGCGACGACGAACTGATCGGCATCATTACCAAAGGCAAGAACAAAATGCCTGCCTATGAAAATAAAATGAGCGCCGCGCAGATCAAGGACGTCGTCACCTACATCCGTCAGCTTGCCAAAGGTAAGTGAAACGGGCTGCGATGAGGCGCGCAGCGGCCTTGATTGGTTGGCTCGTCGTGGCCCTGTTGTACGCCGTCGGCACGGCTGCTGCACAGAAACCCACGAATGAAGACTGCCTCGCCTGCCACGGCGACGCCAGCCTTACACGAGACGTCAACGGCAGGCCGGAGAGCCTGTACGTCGATGCGGCCAAGTTCAGGAACTCGATGCACGGTGGCGTGTTTTCGTGCGTCGATTGTCACTCCGATATCAAGACCTTCCCGCACGAGACCGTGCCTGCCAAAGTCTCCTGCGCGACTTGCCACAGCGAGCAACAGGCTGCTTACGACCGCAGTCTGCACGCCAGTTTCCGTAAGGGCGACACCCGCCCCGCGGCTACGTGCACGGATTGCCACGGTAGCCCCCATGTGCTGCTGCCGTCGAGCGATCCCACATCACGAACCAATCACGCGAATATTCCCGCCACCTGTGGCAGTTGCCACAGCCAGAAGTTCGTAATGGAAGCCACCGGCGGCACCACGCAGCCCTTTGTTTCCTACCAGGAAAGCATACATGGCCAGGCCGTGGCCAAAGGCGTGGAGAAGGCAGCAGTCTGTACCGATTGCCACGGCGCGCACAGTATTATGACGGCGGCCGACCCCAAGTCGCCGATCTTCAAGTTCAACGTGCCCCATACCTGCGGCAAGTGCCATGGCCCGGTCGAAAGGGAGTTCGAACAGAGCATTCACGGCCAGGCCATCGCGCGGGGAGACTGGCAGGCGCCGATTTGCACCGATTGCCACGGCATCCATTCCATCAAGTCGCATAAAGACCCTAATTCGCAGGTGTCGGCGCAGAATCTGGCGTGCGCGCATTGCCACGAAGGCGTCCAACTTACCCGGGAATTCGGATTTGAGGGGAGCCGGGTGTCAACCTACCTGGCCAGCTACCACGGTTTGGCCTCGCGGAGAGGCTCGACGCTCGTGGCCAATTGCGCCAGTTGCCATGGCGTGCACAACATTTTGCCCTCCAGCGATCCGCGCTCCAGCGTCAACCCGGCGAACCTGGTCAGGACCTGTGGCCAGTGTCATCGCGGCGTGACCGAGAAATTTGTCGCCGCGAAAGTGCACGTCAACGCCCCGTTATCGGCTGACACCGGCAGCATTGTGGTCCGCTGGGTGCGGCGGTTCTATGCGACGCTTATTGTGGTCCTGATCAGCGGCATGGTGACCCACAACTTTATTGTCTGGAGGTTCAAGGCCATCGCCCGCCGCAGAAAACAGGGCGGGCGGATTGTCACCCGGATGAATCGGGGGCAGCGCATCCAGCACGCCGTCCTGTTTGGCAGCTTTACCGTGCTGGTGTTCACCGGCTTCGCCCTGAAGTTTCCTGACTCCTGGTTCAAATATCTGGTGCTGGGAATGAACGAAAACCTGCGCAGCATCGTTCATCGCATCGCGGGCGTCGTGCTGATCGCGGTGGCCTTCTATCATCTTGCATATCTTGCGTTCTACCGCGACGGCCGCCGCCTGCTGCGAGACATTCGGCCTGCGGCCGGCGATGCCGCAGAGTTCTGGAACAATCTCCGCTATTATCTCGGCTTAACCCCGCATCGGCCTCAGTCAGGGCGTTTTACCTACGCGGAAAAGGTGGAATACTGGGCGCTGGTGTGGGGCACTCTCATCATGGCGGTCACCGGAGTGATGCTCTGGGCCGCGATCACGGTAGGCAGTCTGGGTCGACGCTGGTGGCTGGATGTGGCCACGGCTATCCATTTCTACGAGGCCGTCCTGGCGAGTCTGGCCATCGTCGTGTGGCACTTCTATCAAGTCTTCTTCGACCCGGACGCCTATCCCATGAACTGGGCGTGGTGGGATGGGCAGTTGCCCCTCGACCGTTACCAGGCGGAACATCCCTTGGACTTGCAATCAGTGCTGGAAGCCGGGCACGCCCCGGCCGCGAAACCGCAGACGCCAGTGCCGAGGCCGAACGAAACAGACGATACCAACACGGGGACCAACACCACGGAGACCGAGCATGAGTCTTAAAGACGATGCACGCAGTTGGCGGCGAATTGCCAATTTCACCGCCCTGCGCGGCTGGGGTGGAATTAGAGATGGAGTGGAATCGAGAGGGGAATACAATGGGACGCTTTCTGCCGACATCTTAAGACATACCGGAGGAGGAAATCATGAAAAGCGAGAAAGAGAACGCGCTGATTACTCTGCTGAAAGCAATCGTAATTGTGGTGGTGGCGGTCACTGCGAGCACGCCCCTGTCGGCTCAGGATGGCCCAGCCTTGTTCAAGACGAAGTGCGCCATGTGCCACGGTGCCGAGGGCAAAGGCGAGACGCCTATGGGCAGAAAGCTGAATATCCGCGATTTGGGTTCCCCGGAGGTACAGAAGCAGACCGACGCGGAACTGACCGCAATCATCTCGAAGGGCAAGAACAAGATGCCCGCCTTCGAAGGCAAACTGACGGCTGAGCAGATCGGGCAGGTTCTGGCCCACATCCGCGAACTGGGGAAGAAGAAATAGATCGGCACGAACTGGAGACGAGGACGAACATGCAGAACACGGTGGTTCCCGAGGAGCGACCCACGCGGCGGCGCGTAGTGGAACTATTCCTGGGCAGCGGCCTGTTCGCTTCTGTCGTCTCGTTCGTGTACCCGGTGCTCCGCTATCTGATCCCGCCGCCCGTGGCAGACCTGGGTGGCGATGAAGTCATAGCTGCCAAGGTGGGGGACCTGAAACCGAATAGTGCGAAGATCTTCCGCTTCGGCAACCGCCCCGGGCTGCTGCTTCGCGTTGGAGAAGCCGAGTACCGCGCCTTTTCCGCCACCTGTACGCATTTGAGCTGTACCGTCCAATACCGCGCCGACCTTCACGAGATTTGGTGCGCCTGCCATAACGGCATGTACGATCTCAACGGACGCAATGTCTCCGGCCCTCCGCCACGCCCGCTGGAGAATTACCGGGTCCACGTGCGTGGCGAGGATCTTGTGGTCAGCCGGAAGCGGGAGGCCTGAACTTGCTCGCCAGTGTCCGCAAGTGGCTGGATGCGCGCTTTGACTGGGTTGCCCTCACGATGCCCTTGCGCAAGAAAACTGTCCCGGTCCACAAGCTCTCGCACTGGTACTTCCTGGGTGGCATCACGTTGTTCTTGTTCGGCATCCAGGTCGGCACTGGCATGTTGCTGCTTCTCTATTACCGTCCCAGCTCGAACGAAGCCTTTGAGAGCGTGCAGTACATCATGACTCGGGTGCAGTTCGGGTGGCTGGTGCGCTCCATCCACTCCTGGGCAGCGAACCTGATGATCTTCACCGCCCTCTGCCACATGTTCAGCGTGCTGTTCCTGCGCGCCTACCGCAAGCCGAGGGAACTTACCTGGGTCAGCGGGATGATCCTGCTATTCCTCGCCATGGGCTTTGGCTTCAGTGGATATCTGCTGCCCTGGAACACGCTGGCGTTCTTTGCCACCAAGGTGGGCACGGACATCGCCGGCCAAGTGCCGTTCATCGGAAAGTCGTTAATGATTTTCCTGCGCGGCGGGGAGGAAGTCACCGGCGCCACGCTGACCCGCTTTTTCGGTTTCCACGTAGCTGTCCTGCCCGGCATCACTACCTTGCTGATCCTTCTCCATCTGGCACTGATCCAGCGGCTCGGCATGAGTGTTCCCCCTGGCGTGGAAGCGCAGCGCACGGCCCACCCCGAGCAGTCGCGGGAAACGCACTTCTTTCCGAACTTTCTCCTGCGTGAACTGATGGCTTGGTACATCGCGCTGGGCGTCCTGGGCGCCTTGGCCGCTCTTTCGCCCTGGGGACTGGGTACAAAGGCGGATCCCTTTGCGCCGGCCCCGGCCGGAATCCGGCCAGAGTGGTACTTCATGTTCATGTTTCAGACGTTGAAATTGATTCCCGCCAAGATCTGGCGGCTGGACGGCGAAGTCATCGGCATTCTGGTGTTCGGAGCGGCGGGAGTCATCTGGACGCTGCTTCCCTTCCTGGAGCGCAATGGCAAGGGCCGCAGTCAGCGCTGGATTCTGGGCGCGGGTATTTTTGCTCTGGCGTATATGGCATCGATGACTGTCTATGGATACCTGGCGAAATAGCTACGCGATGAGGCTGCTTTTCGCGCTGCTGGCGACTCTGTCGCTTGCCGACGTGGCTCACGCCCAGACCGCGAACACTTGCCTGGACTGCCACTCCGCGCTCGATCCGCCTTATAAGGTCACCGCGGAACAGTTCTCGCAGGACATTCACGCTCAGAAAGGTCTGACCTGCGCCAATTGCCATGGTGGTGACCCCAGCAAAGATGATCAGGACGCCATGAGCAAGAAAGCGGGCTTCCGTGGCAAGATCACGCGCAAGGACGTCCCGGCACTGTGCGGAAAGTGCCACTCCGACGGAGCCTACATGCGCCACTACAACCCGTCGCTGCGCACCGATCAGCTTGCCCAGTACCTGACCAGCGTACACGGCAAGCTGCGTGCGAAAGGCGATGATAAGGTCGCCGTCTGCACGGATTGCCACGGTGTTCATGATCTGCGGCCGGCAAGCGACACGCGTTCGAAGGTCCACCCCGTAAACATTGCTCCGACCTGCGCCCGCTGCCACGCCGACGCGGCTTACATGAAGGGGTACTCCATCCCCACCGACCAGTTCGCCGGCTACAGCGCCAGCGTCCACCATGAAGCGCTGGCGGTGCGCGGAGACCTGAGTGCTCCCACCTGCACCACCTGTCACGGCAACCATGGCGCAGCGCCCCCAGGTGTCAGCACGGTGCAAAATGTGTGCTCCACCTGCCACGTCTTCCAGGCGCAGTTGTTTGAGTCCAGCCCACACAAAGTTGCGTTTGAAGCGGCTTCCCTTCCCGGATGCGTTACCTGCCACAGCAACCACCGGATCAGCCATCCCACGGATGCGATGCTGGGCACGGGGCCGCAGTCGGTCTGCACGAACTGTCACGCTGACGGCGATGCTGGGTACCAGGCCGCTACTCAGATCACACAACAACTCTCTCGTCTGGATACCTCGGTAAGAGACGCCGCCGAAATTCTGGATCGTGCTGAGTCGGCCGGAATGGAAGTCAGCGAAGCGCAGCTGGAACAGGACCAGGCGCGTGACTCGCTCACCAAATCACGTGTTGCCATCCACAGCTTCAACCTGGCGCGAGTGCAGCAGGATGTTGACGCGGGCATGCAGATCGCCGCGAAAACTCACCACGAAGGCGCGGAAGCACTCAAGGAACGGGATTATCGACGCAAGGGCCTGGCTTGGTCGCTGCTCGCAATCCTGGCGGTAGTGACTGGACTGGGTCTCTACCTCCGTCAAATCGAAAGGCGGGAGCACTGAAGCTGGCTCGCGACTGCCCCAGCCTAAATAATACTCTCAAGATGCCGATAGAGAGCAATCATGGCGCCTGAAAATTCGACATCCCATCCCAAGGAGCACTGGCACAAGCTGCGCCTGCTTTTGCGCAACCCGATCAGCCTGGCGGGTGTGGCGCTGGCCCTGGTCAGTGTGGGCAATATCTTCCTGTTCTCCTTGATCGGGTTGATCGCGGAACGACCCAGCCCGTACATCGGCATCCTGGCCTACATGGTGGCGCCGGGATTTCTGATTTGTGGGCTGTTGCTCATCGGTGTAGGCGCCTGGCGGGAGCGGCGAAAACAGCTCGGCGAACTATTGTTGTACCCCCGCATTGATCTCAACGATCCCGGCCAGCGCAGTGCTGTGCTCTCTTTCGGCGCGTTTCTGGTGGCCTTTGTCATGCTCAGCGGAGCGGGCAGCTACAAGGCCTACGAGTTTACGGACTCGGTACAGTTCTGCGGGCAAACCTGCCACTCGGTGATGAAGCCGGAATTCACTGCCTACCAACTCTCCCCCCACGCCCGCGTGGGATGTGTGGAATGCCATGTGGGCTCGGGCGCGACCTGGTACGTGAAATCGAAGCTGTCCGGAACGCGGCAATTATTTGCCGTCATGTTCAATACTTTCCCGCGTCCCATTCCCACCCCGGTCCACAACCTGCGTCCGGCGCAGGAAACCTGCGAAGAGTGCCACTGGCCGAAAAAGTTCTATGGAGCGCAACTCAAGGTGTTCACCCACTACGCCAGCGACGAACAAAATACGCCACGCCAGATTCGAATGCTGATTAAGACCGGGGGAGGCGATCCGGCCACGGGTGCACCCGAGGGCATCCACTGGCACATGAACATCGCCAACCAGATTGACTACGTCGCAGCGGATGACAAACGGCAGATCATCGCTTACGTTCACATCAAAGATACGCAGGGCCGCGTAACTGAGTATTACGCGCAGGATTCGGCCTTGAGTAAGGAGCAGATCGCAAAGGCCAGCCGGCACCGCATGGACTGCGTGGACTGCCACAATCGTCCAACCCATATTTATGTCCCGCCCGATGAAGCCGTGGACCAGGCACTGTTGGCGCGCAAATTGGATGCATCTCTGCCCTACCTCAAGCAGCAGGCCATTGCGGCGCTGACTGGTAAGTACGAGACGACCGAGGCGGCGCTACAAGCGATTGCGCAGGATATTCACGGATTTTACGAAACCAAATACCCCGAAGTTGGAAAGAACAAACAGCTTGAAATCCGCAACGCGATTGAAGAGCTGCAGCAAATCTTCCGAGGAACAACCTTTCCGGAAATGAAGTTGAACTGGCAGACTCATCCCAATAATCTCGGCCATTTTTACTTCAACGGCTGTTTCCGTTGTCACGACGGCCAGCACGTGAGCACAGATGGAAAAGTGATCAGAAAGGATTGCGATATCTGTCACACGCTCACGGGACAGGAAGAGGGCGGAATCAGTATGGCGGCGGTGCCGAAACTGAGCTTCCAACATCCAGTGGACCTTGGAGATCTGACCCAGGTAAATTGCAGCGATTGCCACACCGGAGGGGCCGCGCCGTAGGCCCCTCGCGGTTCCGCGCGGCTCCACCCTGGGAGTTTTGGAATCGTCCGTAACGCATCACGTGCCGGTTTGAGAAGAACAACTATGGCGACGCCAGCAAAACCTGATTCAAAGACCGGCCTTGACGCTTTGTTTCTACCGGACTCCGTGGCGGTAATCGGAGCCACCGAGCGCCCCGGCACAGTTGGACGAACCGTCGTCGAGAACCTGCTTCATCCTTCATTTGAGGGAAAGGTTTACGCCGTCAATTCGCGGCACTCCCAAATTTGTGGGCTCAAGGCATACCCGAATATCCGCGACATCCCTGGGAAGGTGGACTTGGCAGTTGTGGCGACCCCGGCACCCACAGTTCCGGGCATTGTCGGCGAATGTGTCGATGCCGGTGCCAAGTCGGCAGTTGTTATCTCTGCGGGATTCAAGGAGAGAGGAGCGGAAGGCGTCGAACTGGAACGGCAGATTCAGGAACAACTGCGGCGGGGCGCCATGCGCCTGATTGGTCCCAATTGCCTGGGGATCATGAATCCGACGATCGGCCTGAACGCCACCTTCGCCAAGGACGGACCCCGACCCGGCAACGTTGCCTTCCTGAGCCAGAGCGGAGCGCTGCTGACCGCCATTCTCGACTGGGGTCAGCTGGCACAAGTGGGGTTTAGCGCGATCGTCTCGACCGGCTCGATGCTGGATGTGGGTTGGGGCGACCTGATTTATCACTTCGGCGATGATCCGCACACACACAGCATTCTGCTCTACATGGAGTCGGTCGGTAACGCCAGGTCGTTTCTCTCCGCCGCGCGCGAAGTGGCGCTGCGAAAACCTGTGATTGTGATCAAGGCCGGCCGCTCGGAAGCAGCGTCGCGTGCCGCCGCATCGCACACCGGCGCCCTGACCGGGAGTGATGAAGTTCTCGATGCCGCCTTCCGGCGATCGGGAGTCTTGCGGGTCAGCACCATCGCCGACCTGTTTTATATGGCAGAAGCTCTCAGCAAGCAACCTCGCCCAAAAGGGCCCCGGCTCACGATTCTTACTAATGCGGGTGGACCTGCCGTCCTGGCTACTGATGCGCTGGTCGCGAATGGCGGAGAACTATCCCTTCCCTCCAAAGAGAGTCTGCAGGCACTGGATGGGTTTTTGCCGGCGCACTGGAGCCACAACAATCCGATCGACATCCTCGGCGACGCGGACTCCGAGCGTTACGCAAAGGCCCTTGAAATCGCCGCCAACGACCCGAATAGCGACGGCCTTCTGGTCATCCTCGCGCCTCAAGGCATGACCGATCCGGCTGCAATTGCGGAACGTTTGAAACCTTATGCCAAGTCGTCCGGCAAACCCGTGCTCACGAGCTGGATGGGAGGAGCCAGCGTTGCCCAAGGGGAAACAACACTCAATGCCGCCGGCATCCCGACATTCCCGTTTCCCGACACCGCTGCCCGGGCATTCACCTACATGTGGCGCAACACCTACAACCTGCGCGGTCTGTACGAAACTCCGACGCTGGCGGAAGGCGAGACTCTCGACCCAGGTTCCCGGCGCCAGGCTGAAAAGATCATCGAGACCGCCCGCAGCCAGGGCCGGGTGTTGCTGAATGAATTCGAATCCAAACAGTTTCTGTCGCACTACGGAATTCCCACCGTTGAAACCCAGATCGCTCGGACTGAAGATGCGGCGGTGGGGTGTGCGCGCGGCCTCGGGTATCCCGTCGTGCTGAAAATTTTTTCTGAGACGATCACCCACAAGACCGACGTAGGCGGCGTGAAACTGAATCTGGAAGATGAGCCATCCGTCCGCTCCGCGTTTCAGGCGATCAAGATCTCCGTGGAAAAGATCGCCGGGCCCGAGCACTTTTCCGGCGTGACCGTGCAACCCATGGTGCGTCTCGAAGGCTACGAGTTGATCCTGGGCAGCAGCGTTGACCCACAGTTTGGCCCCGTAATCCTGTTTGGGTCCGGAGGGCCGCTGGTCGAGGTCTATCGAGACCGTGCCCTGGCGCTGCCGCCCCTGAACAGCACTCTCGCCCAACGGATGATGGAGCAGACGCGGATTTTTGCCGCCCTTCGAGGCGTGCGCGGCCGGCGGCCAATTGACGTGCCTGCTCTTGCCGGACTGCTCGTCCGCTTCAGTCAACTGGTCGTCGAGCAGCCCTGGATCTCGGAAATCGACATCAATCCCCTGCTGGCTTCACCCGAGCAGCTGCTGGCACTCGACGCCCGTGTCGTGCTGCACCCGCCCGGAACTGATCCCGATCATCTTCCCAAGCCCGCGGTCCGGCCCTACCCTGCACAATATGTTTCTTCGTGGGTGATGAAGAATGGCACCGAGGTTACCCTGCGGCCGATTCGCCCGGAAGACGAACCGTTGATGGTGAAATTTCACGAGACGCTTTCCGATCGCAGTGTGTACTTGCGCTATTTCTACTCAATCAGCCTGAGTTCGCGGGTGGCGCACGATCGTCTGGTGCGCATTTGTTTTGTAGATTACGACCGTGAAATGGCGATCGTGGCCGATTGGAGGGACGCCAATACAGATGAGCACTGGATACTCGGAGTCGGCAGGCTGATCAAATCACATGCCAAGAATGAGGGAGAAGTTGCCGTGCTGATATCGGATGCGTACCAGAACCAGGGTCTTGGGATCGAACTGTTCCGTCGTGTCATACAGGTAGCACGCGACGAGAAGTTGAGCAGCGTAGAGGCTGAAATTCTGCCGGACAACTTCGCCATGAAGAAGATCGCCAAGAAGCTCGGCTTCCGCGTGCAGACGCCCGACGATCCAACTGCAATGCGAGCGGTTCTTAATCTTTGAACAACCTATTCGGCGGGGTGATCCCTGTCCTGGCCGAGTCGTGCTGTTATAGTGAGCCGTACAACCGGACGAGGTATCCTACGCGCATGTCTCTAGCCCGATTCTTCGTTTTCAGCCTTGCCCTAAGCGCCATCTCGATGCTATGGCTCGCTTATAGCTCGCGAGTCAGGGCACAGCAGAACACTCCGCCGCCAGATCAAGCCACAGGTATTCCCCTGGACGGAGGCAAGATTTTCCGAACCCATTGTGCACCCTGCCATGGCGCAAGCGGCAACGGAGACGGCCCGGCCGCACCAGCGTTGAAGACGAAAGTTCCGCAGCTTACTACTCTCACGCGACGAAATCACGGTGTGTTTCCGACTGACCGGGTGCGCAGCGTCATCGCCGGTGACGACGGTCACGCCCACGGTTCACGGGAAATGCCCGTCTGGGGCCCGATTTTCCACCAAATCGACAATGATCAGGATTTGGGATACGTCCGCCTGCGGAATGTGACGGAGTATCTGAAAAGTATCCAGACAAAATAGAGTCTGAGGCTAGAGGTCAATGAGTTCAAAGTTGCTACGCGTCAGCCATGGACGGTGAGAACTGGACAAGGGGCGTTCACCACAACCTCGTGAGCAGTGGTTAGCCCGACATGGGTAGTTGCGCCATATCCGCCCGCATGGTGCACACCGAGCACGATCAGGTCAGCATTAAATCTGCTGGCCGTGTCAATGATGTTTTTCGCCGGCTCGCCATATTTCACCACCGGGTCGGGACGGCTGCACAGCCCCGCATCTTGCGGCAAGATTTGCGTGAGGTGGTGGATAGCATCGACCGCAGATAGTTCTCCCAGGATTTCTTCCTTCTTGAATTGACGGATAACGTGGAGAAGGACAAGGTGAGCCCGGTACTCTCGCGCCATGGACACAGCATAAGGGAGCCCCGCCAAAGACTCCGGCGTGAAATCCGTAGCGAACAACACTTTGTGGAATTGTGCAACGGGACGGGCGCGGCTGACCGAAGGGCCAACCGTGAGCACCGGTACATCCGAGCGTCTCCAAATTTCTTCCGCCACCGAGCCCAAGAGAAGCTTTTGCACGCCCTTGCGGCCATGCGTGCCCAGGACCACGAGGTCTATATTGTTTTTCTCTACTACCCGCCGGAGAGTCTGCCAAACATCGGGTCCCCACTCAATAATGGTCTCATGCGGCAGTCCGGCCAGTTCGGCGACGACCTTCCGCATTCTCGTCTCTGCTGCCTGCTCCAATCCTGCAGTGACCACATCGCCAAACTCGGGCGTCAGACAGGCGTACACATCAGGAAGCAGGACGTGCGTGGCGTAAACTCTGGATCCATATTTGCGAGCAATTGCCGTCACGAATGGCAGAGCAGCTTCCGCAGGTTCCGAGAAATCGGTCAGGTACAGAATATTACTCAGTTTGATTTCGCTGGCAGTCTCGATGCTGGCCATCATCGCCCACCTCCCGTTTCTCACAATGAATCAGACGGGCTGTAGGTGGCAGTGACCCGGATCACAAGTACACATGATCGCTGTCACCTGAGTGAAACCAAGTTGGTGCCAGACTGACCACGACAGGCACCCCCCAACTCAAGTCTTGCGAACCGGTGCGGATACCTCACCACAAAATGTAATGTTCTTCGCAAAGCGGACGAGCCGCGCTGAATTGCTGACCTCTGATCCCGGATGCTCATTGGTGCTCCGGAATCCTGAGAGTGTAATATTACCTACGCAAAAGTGTGGTGCAGGAACTGTCCCATCCAGGGTTGCCTTCAATCCTGCTCGCATTCACTCTTGTCGGAGCGAGAAATCATGACTCCCCGTCCCCCGCTGCCTCCGTTCACTCACGAAACCGCGGTCCAGAAGGTGCGTCTGGCGGAAGATGGCTGGAATTCGCGTGACCCGGAAAAAGTTGCCCTCGGTTACGCGCCGGACTCCCGCTGGAGAAACCGCGCAGAGTTTGTCAACGGAAGACAAGAAATCATCGCTTTTCTCATCCGCAAGTGGACCAAAGAGCTGGACTACCGGCTAATCAAAGAGCTCTGGGCCTTCACAGAAAATCGGATTGCAGTACGTTTTGCCTACGAGTGGCACGATGACTCAGAGAATTGGTATCGCTCGTACGGTAATGAGAATTGGGAGTTCAATGACGATGGCCTGATGCGGTTGAGGCTGGCCTGCATCAATGATGTTCCCATCAAAGAATCCGACCGCAAGTATCGCTGGCCCCTTGGACGGCGTCCGGATGATCATCCTGGACTGAGCGACCTTGGTTTTTAACCTTGGCTTTTAAGTAAATGATAGCTGGGGGAATCGTTCGAAAGTAAAAGAGGATGCCAGTGAACAAGGATACAGGCCGCTTTGCAATTCTGTTGATCTTGATCTCCACCGTCACATTTGCGGCATGGCAACAGGACGATCAATCGCGTCGCCGTACGCCGGTCTCCGGACCTCAGTGGTCCGAGCTCGCGGAAAGTTTAGACAAGATGCATGCCGCAATGGCTTCAGTAGAGACGTCAGGCGACAGCGACGTTGATTTTGTCAGACTCATGCTGCCGCACCATCAGGCGGCAATTGACATGGCCAAGATACAACTGATTTGCGGCAAGGATCCTCAAATGCGCAGGCTGGCTCAAGAGATCATTAACGACCAGCAATCGGAAATTGAGCTGATGCAACTTTGGCTGAGGCAACACGGGCCCAGTTCGCCAAAACTCGATCACGCGCCCGCTCTTCGCAAGCAATGAACACTAGAATGAACATCATCCGGTGGTTGCTTTTACTGTGTTTGCTGCAAAGTGCCTTTGCGCAGCAAGCCCCGTGGGGACGAGCCGACATCCCCATTTCCACCCACGATCGAGTTTACGCAGCCGACCAAACTTCGAACACGGTTTCTGTTATTGATCCTTCCAGCAACAAACTTCTGGGCGTGATCCGGCTGGGTGATCCAGTGCCGGGCGCCCTAAGCCCGCTCTATCGAGGGCAACTCCTGGTTCACGGTCTCGGTTACTCGCCCGACTCTAAGACACTTGCTGTAGTATCCGTCGGCTCGAATTCGATAACGCTCCTAGATACGGCGACGAACAAAGTGAAGGGAACAGTTTACGTCGGACGTTCGCCGCACGAGGCATTTTTCTCCCCGGACGGAAAGGAATTATGGGTGACGGTGCGCGGCGAAAATTACGTTTCAGTCATTGACCCTGTCACAATGAAGGAAACTCGGCGCATTGAGATGGCGAATGGCCCGGGTATGACCATGTTCGGTCCGGATGGACGCTATGCTTTTGTGTGTTCCAGCTTCAACCCGGAACTCGCTGTCATTGATGCGGCCTCGCATCAGATCATTCAGCGCTTACCGCAAGCGAGTCCGTTCTGCCCCAACATCGCTGTGACTCCGGAAAACGATGAAGTATGGATCACTTTGAAGGATGCCGGCAAAGTGCAGTTGTACAGCGCCAGGCCGCCGTTCGAACAGAAGGCGATTTTGGAGACCGGGCCGATCACGAATCACGTGAACTTCGCGAACAATCGCAATGGCAAATTTGCCTATGTGACCATCGGAGGAATGAACCAGGTCCTGGTCTTTCGCCGGGGCACAACGCCGGAACTGGTGGCCAGGATTCCCGTAGGAAATCTTCCGCACGGAATTTGGCAGTCGGGAGATGGTTCCAGAGTCTACGTCGCTTTGGAGAATGATGAACAGGCAGTGGCCATCGACACATTGTCCAACAAGGTAATCGCCAGCATTCCGATCGGGCAGACGACCCAGGCGTTGGTGTACGTCCCGAATGCTGTGCCTGCAGGTGATGGCACCGAGAACCTTGCGCCGTTGGGAGAGGCCGGCAATACGGCCCGCATCCACCTGGAGGCCGGAGGAACCGCATTGCCCGACGCACAGGCATCGGTGGCAGTGAACTCGCTCGGTCTGTTGGACCTCGTGCAGATCGCAGCGGCAGGACTCGCACCCAAGACCCAATATCGCGTCTATCTTGCGGACTCTGACCATGCGCCTTTCGGAAAACTTGTGCCCCTTGGGGTCTTGAGGACAAACCCGGACGGCGGAGGAATCGTGCAGGCAATCGGGCCGCTGAAGACTCTCGCGGGTGACACCGCCGCTGCGGGCCTGTCTTCGCACAGGTTCCTGATCGTTACCGATCTGAACGATTCGTCGCAGGTGGTGCTGCGGCAGGCCAGCCCTTCAAGGGGTCCGTAATAGAGGTCGAGGTTCTTGACGAAGACAGAACATGAGAACTCGCGACGTTCGCAGTTGGAACGAAAAGTGAAAATCTCAAGCCGATGATAAGCTGGTGATCCGAAAACAGTCTTTCAATTCAAAGGAGGAATTAAGTGCCAGAGCCCAAATCCGCTGCAAACGAAAACGAAATTTCTCGCGACCGCCTCGCCGAGTTATTGAACGAGGACCTTTCCCGCGAATATCAAGCCATCATCGCCTACGTCGTCTATTCCCAGGTTCTTAGCGGCGCTCAATATATGGACATCGCCGCCCAGCTTGAAATCCACGCCAAGCAGGAGCTCGATCATGCTCTGATTCTCTCCCGGCAGATCGACTATCTGGGCAAAATGCCGGTGGTTACTGCCAAGCCGGTACGCACATCGAAAAATCCGAAAGACATGCTCCGGTATGATCTCGATAATGAAAACGAAACCATTCGAAATTACCGCGATCGCATCCGGCAATGTGAAGCCCTTGGGGAATACGCGATGGCGGAGCAGATTCGCCAGATCCTCATGCAGGAGCAGGATCATCAAATCGATTTGGCCACTGCCCTCGGCGAAGAAGTTCCAGACCTGAGCGGTGGCCCCAAAGGACGCAGCCTGCGCAAGCGCCGCTGACACCCAGGAGGAAGCCATGTCGCGAGAATCGCGAATGTTCGCAGGAATCCTTCTCGTCGTTCTCCCCTCAGTGATGTACGGAGGCTTAACTCTTCTGAGCTTGTTAACGGGGAATGCGCCCGGGTATGCCGACAATCCGCTGCGCCAAAATCTGTGGCGCGCTGGGCACGCGCACGCCGGCGTCTATCTTGTCCTGTCGCTGGTGATGCTTCGATATGTTGACGAGGCGGCGCTTTCCGGCTTTTGGAAGTGGATCGCCCGAACCGGCGCGCCGATTGCTGCAATTCTAATCCCCGCCGCGTTTTTTCTATCCGTCGTTTCTCCTACGGCGAAGGAGCCGAATGGTTTGATGAATCTCGCCTACGTCGGAGCATTGTTTCTCGCGGCTGCCGTTCTAAGCCTCGGAGTGGGCCTGATTCGCGCCGCACGCCGCCTGGAACCATGACACGAGCGCCGGGGCGATTGTAGGGGAGCGAAACTTGGACGCATCTTCAGGAACTGGACCCAGGGCTGCTCTCAGTGACTACCTGGCTGCAGAGCGGACGCTCCTCGCATGGATTCGCACTGGTCTGGCGTTGATGGGATTTGGTTTTGTGGTGGCGCGCTTTGGGCTTTTCCTGCAACAACTTCAAGTCATTCAGCGGGCTCCTGCAGCACAATCTTACGGACTCTCCCTCTGGCTCGGCACAGCGCTGATCGCAGTTGGAGTAATCCTAAATATCTTGGCCGGATGGCACCACGTCCGGTTGGTCCGGGAATTGGATCGCGGCCAAGGGGTACACTCTCGTCCTTCCATGCAGGCGGTGACAATCGCTTTCATTCTGGCATTGGTCGGGCTGGCAATGGCGATCTATTTGATTTCGGTGCGATATTCCACTCTTTCGCAGATCGGAAATAGAGAGGAGGCATCTGTGACGACCAGTAAGAACCAAGGGATCATCAATGCGCCCAGCAATCACTCCGTAGACCAGACCGTAGAAAAGCTCAAGGGGATTCTGCAAGCGAAGGGAGTCACGCTGTTCGCTCTGGTTGACCACAGCGGAGAAGCAGAAAAGGTGGGCCTCAAAATGCGGCCCACGAAACTGCTGATCTTTGGAAGTCCAAAAGCCGGCACACCTTTGATGCTGGCCGCTCCTAGCATCGCCATCGATCTCCCGCTTAAGATTCTGGTCTGGGAAGACAATCAGGGAAAAGTCTGGGTTTCCTACAACAGCTCCGCGTATTTGCAGGAGCGACACGGGGTGCCGCAGGAGTTACTGCAGAATATCGCAGTGGTCGAAACGCTGGCAGCCAAGGCTGGCGAATAACTCCTCCCAAGTTATGGATGTCACGAAACATCTCGGCGCATGATAGTGATAGTGATAAAGATTTGGGTCGGCTACTTCCCGCGATTCTCTGTGAGTTGGGCCAGATACTTCTTGACCATCGCCACCTCCTGGGGATCGGTGGCAGATTTCAGATATTCCTTCAGTTGCTCTGCTTCGGCATCCGGCTTCCTTTCGATTTCGTAGATTTGAGCCAGCAGGAAGTGTGCCCGGGGTTCACGATTCGCCTTGTCGATCTCAATCGCCTTCAAAGCGCTGTTCTCAGCTTCGTGCAACCGATGCAGCCCAAAGTATGCCCCGGCGGTATAGAAATAGGCATGGGGATCGTTGGTAGGATCAAGAGCAACCGCGGTGTCGGCATAGCGGAGCATATCATCCCATTGATGTTCGATCGCGGAGAGATCGGCCAGGCAGAGGTCGGCCGGAATGTAGTTGGGGTCAGCTCTTAGGGCTTGGGCACAGGCGTTGCGGGCATCTTCCGCTTTCTGTTCTGCCTTCAATACCTGGCCAAGCAATACCCAGGCCGCCGGATATTGTCCGTCTGCATGAAGAGCCTTTCGAAGATGCTCTTCGGCTTTTCCCAGTTCTTTTTCGCCCGCCGCACTGCAGGCACGCTGAAAATCCTTTCGAGCCGGGCCCGGCACTTGCAAAGACGCGACTCCCGCGGTGGAAGAACGAGTCCCGGTCAGCGGCCACAGAAAACAAGATTCGTCAGCGGCCACAGGAGGAGGCGCCTCTCGATCTGGACCCGTGACTCGATCATCAGGAACTTGCGGGAGCGGGCTGTGGATAAGAGAACCCGGCTCTTTGGTCGCTGAACCATGATTGGCCTGCGCAAAAAGGAGCGCAGACCACAACGCTGCCACCACGCAGATCACGACCCATATGGACCATCGCGGCCATGATGCATCGGAATCGCCCGGTCTGCGGCTACTCCGGACGGTACACATACCGTCCGCATGTTACTCCCGAATCACATCTGTCGAACGTAAAAAAGGTAACGGGGCCGATCGTGCCTCGACCGATGATGCCTCGACACATATTTGCACACTTAAGTGTAGTAACTTCAGCGAGATTCGGCCTCGCACTTTGGTGTTCTCCGAAGCTCTACCGACGTGGCTTCTCGTGCGCTAGGATTTCGCCGGAGCCAATCCTTAATATGGGTCTAAGAATCGCAAGCGTTTTAGCCGCGTTCTCATTGGCAGGACTGACCTTCGGCTGCGGCGGAGGATTAAGTTCCAATGGCGGGCCGGTTACGACTCCCGCCGCGCCTACGGCTCCCGCTGCGCCCACTGTTCTCACCGCCACCTCGGGGAATCAACAGGTCAACCTGACCTGGATGGCAAGTAGTGGCGCGACCAGCTACAACATAAAACGAGCTATTACGAGTGGTGGTCCCTACACACAGGTGGGTGCGCCTACAACGACCAGCTACTCCGATACTGGTCTCACCAACGGCACGACATACTTCTATGTTGTGTCGGCGCTCAATGCGACCGGAGAGAGCGGAAAATCAAACCAGGCCAGCGCGACACCTTCCGCAGGGGCGCTCGATGTCACCGTTACGGTGGATCCGACGAACACCAAGCCTATTTCACCGTGGATCTACGGGCTCAATTTCTATACCGGCATCTCAGGCGCTCCGCCGCATCTCACGCTTGACCGTGCCGGCGGTAACCGCTGGACGGCGTACAACTGGGAGACGAATGCCTCCAACGCCGGCAGTGACTTTCTCTACGAGAACGATGACTTCCTGACCACGAGCACAACCCCGGCTGAAGCGGTCCGCAGTTTCGTGGCCGATGATCAAAGCCTGGGTATGGCGAGCGTGATGACCGTCCAGCTTCAAGGTTTGGTATCCGCCGATGAGAGCGGGCCGGTAAGCGTCACCGCTCCGCCCGACCTGACCCGCTTCAAGCAGGTGATCGACAAGAAGAGCACGATCACTCCCGTTGCGTTCACCGAAACACCACCCACCAACGACGCCAATGTCTACATGGACGAATTCCTGTGGACGATGGACCAGAAGATCCCGGGCATCTTTGCGCCCGCTGCGCCACTGCCCACCTTCGTGAGTCTGGACAATGAGCCGGAGCTCTGGAACTCGACGCATCTTGAAGTCCAGGGCCACAACCCGATTTCATCGGACAACTACATCGCCAAGACCATCACCCTCACCAAGGCCTTGAAAGACCAGTTCCCTGACATAATGATTTTCGGGCCGGTGCACTATGGGTTCGAAGGAATTTATAGCTGGCAAGGCGAACTCTCAGCCACACCAGACGGTGCGAACTGGTTTCCGGATAAGTACCTGCCCGCAATCAAGACCGCCTCTGACGCGTACGGAAAGCCGCTGGTCGACGTCTATGACTTTCACTGGTACTCCGAGGCAACTGACGGCACGACGCGGGTCACCAACCTGAGCGGCTCGACCCTGACCGACGCGCAGGTGCAGGCCATCGTTCAGAGTCCGCGCAGCTTGTGGGACCCGACGTTCGCCGAGAATTCCTGGATCACGAATGACGTCCTGGGAGAACCGATCAAGCTTCTGCCGCGGCTGCAGGCAAAGATTAATGCCGAATTTCCGGGCACCAAAATTTCCATCACCGAGTATGAAAACGGCGGCGACAACCACATCGCCGGAACCATCGCGCAGGCGGACAATCTCGGCGTCTTCGGCAGGCAGGGAGTGTTCGCGGCGACAATGTGGCCGCTCGGCACCTGTCCTTATATTCTCGCCGGATTTCGCGCGTTCCGCGGTTTCAATGGAGCCACGGCCAGTTTTGGCGACACTTCCCTGGCGGCCACCTCCAGTAAGGTGCAGAACGTAGCTGTCTACGCGAGTTCGGACAGCACCACGCCGGGCCGGTTTGTTTTCGTTGCCATCAACCGCTCCAACTTGCCTCAGGTCACGGCGATCAACGGCGTGACGCTGTCAGGAACCGCTTCCGTGTTTCAGATGACCGCATCTTCGGCGCAAGGTCAGAACCCGATCCATCCCGTCCTGGTGCAACAAATGCCGGCCAACGGCACGTCGCTGACGATCACGCTTCCAGCGCTGAGCGTTTCGACGATCGAGGTGCAGTAGACGTGCTCCCCCGCTCATGTGCTGTGTGGGTGGGTCAAGTAATGCTGCCTTAGCAGATCCTTCCCGTAGTCGTTCCCGTTGGGCGTTCGCACCACACAGTGAATGTGCTGCTGGGTCGGCATCTTGGGATCGGCCGTAAACTTCGCCAGATTCGCTGGCCGCTGGTGGTCGAACTCAACCAGAATTACCGGACTCTGAATGCGGTAATAAAAGGCGCTGTCGGGTTTGGTGCCGCCGATCCAGCTGAACCAGGTATTGTCGAGGTGCCGGTCGACATCGTCCATCTTCACCCGGGTATGGCCGTCGTCCATGTTACTCACGTAAAGGTGGATCAACTCGCGCAGGCGGCGCCTCGCCGGGGTGGTAAGATCGTTTGCTCGTAAGCCGACGTAGTTCAGGATGACATTGTCCTTAAAGGCCTCTGTCAAGTTGTTGTTGCCCGTCTTGGAGAAGCTGAGAATAGCTTGTTGCCGCTGAGCGTCCGAGAGTGCCTGCAGCATTTCCAAGCCGTCGTTCTGTTCCTTCTGTAGGATCACCAGCCCCTTGTATTTACCTGATGTGGCCCGGACTGGCTCCGAACCCAGGAACAGCGGGGTCATCACTACCTGATCGCCCAGGACGAAATAGTTGATGATGGCGTGATGCCCATCCAGTTGCCATCCCCACGGTTCGGTGGCGGAGGGCTTACCCATGATGGTGATGAAGTACAACCATTCGCCGAGAAACACGGGGTCGTTGGCCAATTCGGCGAGGGTCTCGTTCAGGCGCATGATGTTGCGCGTTAACTCAAAACCGTTCGCGCTCAGCGATGCACGCATCAGTCCGAAGGCGGCATCCCGCTGAACTTCGGTCATCTCCTGAAAGCTGATCCCCGGCCGCGCGTAGAAGTGCTGATTCATCCACTTCCGCCATTGGATGTCGTCGACCGGGAACATCGTTCTGGCGAGTTGCACATTGTTCAGGGAAGCGATGAACTTCTCCGCCGCGTTTCGTACGGATTCGGTGGAAACCCCACTCGGGCTGATTTCGAATAGCCCAGGCATCACCTTCCCATCGGTCGTGATTCCCCGGAATGGCGCGGCCAGGCCGTCGTGCTCATAGTCTTCGGACATTTGGCGAAAGCGCTCAGCCATGTCAGCCGGACTCTGTGTTTGGCCGAGGGCCCACGGGGCAAAAGCGGCGGCCGAGATGAGCGCTGAGAGAAAGTTGCGACGCGTGGGAAATTCGGGCCTGGAGTGGGTGTGGGTGTGACCCGGCTGCTGGAGTGTGTGCGCCACCTTCACCTCCTATAAAACGTAGCGGCACGATACCATGCACTTCGTAGCCAGTGCAATGAAGCCGTTATGTCTATGCGAGGCCGCTCTGCCGGGCCAGCTTTAGGGCTTCCAAAGCCGCCCCCCGCGCCCCTGCGGTATCGCCGTTCGGCATCACGTGGATTGGAATGTCGGCCTGCTCCTCCCGCTGCCCCGGCATTCCGACGCGAATCTCGGCGATGAACCAACGCTGGAACTCCTGACTTGTCTCGAGGGCGCCGCCACCGACGATGAGCGCGTCCGGATCGAACGTATTCACCATTTCGTCGAAGAAGAGTCCCAAGCCGTGAGCCTGAACTCGGAAGATCTCTTTGCACATCGGGTCGCCCTGATCCGCGAGTCCGCGCACCTGCTTCGCCGCCTGGTGGGGATCAAGTTTTGCCAGATCGTGGCCGGAAAACCGCGGTAGAAAATACGGCAGGAGGACTCTTTCGATCGCGGTGAGTGAGCAGACCGACTCCAGGTCACCGGTTCGTCCGCAGTTGCAATGCGGCTGCATTCCATCGGTTCCGGCGATGCTCTGGTACGGAATCAGCACGTGGCCCAGTTCTCCGCCGAATCCGTTCTTGCCCTTCAGGACGCTGCCCTCGAGAATGATGCCGCCTCCATTGCCCGTGCCGATGATGATCGAAATCGATGTCTCGCGGCTGCTGCTGCCAAAGATGGCATAGTGTCCCCAGAGCGCGGCTGCATTTGCGTCGTTCAAATACGACACTGGCTTTCCAAGCCGGTGTGCAAGACCCTCGCGGATGTCAAATCCCGCCCACTGCGGATGTACGAAGTTCGTGGAACCTCGCGCACTAAGCCGGCCGGCTGCACTGGCCGGGCCCGGAGTGTCCAGGCCAATAGCGACCACGTCCGAAAGGCTGACACCGGCTTTCTCGGTTGCGATCCTGAGACCAGCTTCGATCTGCTGCAGGCAGACGCTCGGTCCCTGCTTCGAAAGCGCGGGATGCTCGCAAAGTCCTTCGATGAGAAACTGCTCCTGCTGGCTCACTAACGTATAGTTGATGGCAGTTCCGCCAAGATCCACTCCGGCCACTACTTGCACGATTTTCGCCTCCAGCCTGCGATGCCTGCAATGCGCAGAGCTATCTGGATAAACAACTCGACGCCTCTTTATATCAGGAACCGGAGCGAGATATTGTCTGAAGGACGGGAGGTAACAGCATTTGCCACGGCGATGGCTTTGGTGATCAGTGACCGCGGCAGATTGAGCCGCCACGCTCTACCGCTCAGTCGCCCGCTTTCATGTCACCGCGAACATTTCCTTTGGTGACCTGCTCGTACCAGAGCCGGTGATGAGTTTTCGCCCATGCCGTGGAAACTTCTCCACGGATGATCGAAGTAAAGCCGCCGCGGACCATGGCTGTGCCCATGTAAACGTGAATAATGAAGCCGCCGATGGTCGCCAGCGCCGCGACCACGTGCACCGTAACCGCCAGATAACGCAGCCAGCGCAGACTCCAGGGGATGGATTCAACGAACCAGAGTCCTACGCCCGAAATCAGTAACAGGATCACGCCCCAAAACATCAGCCAGAAAAATACTTTTTGGCCGTAATTGAAGCGGCCCTCGGGCGGCAGGTTCTGATCGTCATTTTCGATGTAATGTTTTACCGCCTTTGCCCACCGCCGGTCGGGTTCGGTGATCTGCATGTCGCGATCCCACATCTTGTACATCCAGCACACAGACGCCGTGAAAACCAAGCCCAGCCAGGGATGCCAGAAGCGAGCCGCCACACCGCCGCCCACCAGCACCGCCAGCCAGAATAGATAAGGTGACCAAAAAGCTAGGCCGGTAATCAGGCAGTACAAGTAAGTCAACGCGGCGACCCAGTGATTGACGCGCTCGACCAGCGTGTAGCGGAGGATGCGTTCTCCGGGTTCGCCTGTAGTTCGTGGAGAAATGGCGTGCGAACTCACGGCTGCCCTCCGTTCTCAGGCTTCCGGCTATGAACTTCCTTCGGACCATACCGGAAATAGTGGAGCGTTACGCCCAGGATGCCGCCCAGCATCGCCAGATTTCCGATCCACTTTGCAGGCCCTTTCCAGAAGCGCACCACCCACGGAACGTGCGGATCCTTGGGCAACCCCCCATACGCCTCGGGATTGGTGGCATCGTGCAGCACGTAGATAACGCCCGTTCCGCCCACGCCCGCCGGGTCGTAGACGCCCGCTTTCTCGAAGCCAAAGTTCTCGCGGAGCTGGGTTGCGCGAGTCTCAGCCAGATCCTTCATGTCATCCTTGCTTCCAAAGTGCAGACAACCCGTCGGGCAGGACTTGATGCACGCTGGTTCCAGCCCTTCGCTCACTCGGTCAACGCAAAGCGTGCACTTGAACATCTTCTTGGTTGCCGGGTTGAACTTGGGAATATCAAACGGGCAGCCGCTGACACAATATCCGCAGCCAATGCAATTCTCCTGCTGAAAATCCACAATCCCGTTGGTGTACTGCACGATTGCGCCGTCGGCGGGGCAGGCCGCGAGACATCCGGGGTCGGCGCAGTGCATGCACTGATCTTTGCGCATAAGCAGCGAGATGCCGCCATCTTCGCGCTCATGCTCGTTGAATTTGATCAGGTTCCAGTAATTCCACTGCGTCTCCGGCATGGTCTGGTAGCTGTTGTCAAAAACCGTGTCGCTGAACGTATACCCGTTCCACTCGAGGCAGGCCACTTCACAGGCCTTGCACCCGATGCAGGTCGTAGTGTCAACCAGTTTGCAGACCTGATAGTCGCGCTCCACGCCTTCGCCAGGCGCGACCCCAGCGTGGCCGGAAATTCTGCGGATTGCCAACGTAGCCTGGCTCATGTGTACACCACTGGGTAATTGAGTAATTGGGCAAATTTAAGAAGCCAATGCCAAACGCAGCGGTTTTCAATTACTCAATTACAAAATTCCTCAATTACTCAATTTCCCTTCACCCAATTACTCAATCTTGGTCACGCCTTCTCGAGTTTCACCAGAAAGCCTTTGAACTCGGGTGTGAACGCGTTCGGGTCCACTACCGTCGGCGAAAGCCGGTTCAGGATGGTCCTCGCATTCCTGTCTTCGTCTTCCTGAATGCCGCGATAACCTTGATGGATTGGTATGCCAATCTGGTAGACCTTCTTGCCGTCAATCGTCATGGGCTTGATGCGCTTGGTGACGAAGGCCTTGGCGATGTAATAGCTTCTCGCGCTGGTGACCTTCACCTTGTCGTTGCCCTTGATCCCCAACTCATTCGCCAGCTCGACCGGAATCTCAACGAACGGTTCGGGAATGAGCTGCACGTTCATCTGGTTGTTCTTGGTCCAGTAGTGGTAGTGCTCGGTGAGCCGGTAGGTGGTGCAGATGACATTGAAGCTGTCGCCCGGCGTGGCATACTTGTCCGCTGCCGTCTTGAGCTTCTTGACCACGGGATTGTTTGACTGGTTGGGATGCAGCGCGTTTTGCACCGGACTTTCGATGGGCTCGTAATGTTCCGGGAAGGGCCCATCGTTAAGCCAAACGAACAGCCGGCCCAGACCTTCCTGGTTCATGATAAACGGGCCCATGTGGTCTTTGGGTGGCGAGTCGGCCTTGAAGTCAGGTACATCATTGCCGACCCACGTCTGCTTGCCTTCGTCCCACCACACCTGCCGCCGCGACGGATCCCACGGCTTCCCTTCCAGATCGCAAGAGGCGCGGTTGTACATCCCACGGCGGTTCGCTGGCCATGACCACGCCCAATTGAGGTAAAAGCCGAGGCCAGACGGATCGTCGGTTCCGCGGCGCTGGGTCATCGCGCCAGCTTCCGTCCAGGAGCCGCAATACAGCCAATTTCCCGAGAGCGTCGTGCCGTCGTCCTTCAGCCAGGCAAACCCCGGCAGTTGCTGACCGGCTTTTATGACCTGTGCGGTTTTTGGATCCGTCAGATCCGCCAGCGCCTTGCCGTTAATCTCCTTGGCTAACTCTGCCAGCGAGGGATTGTTCGGCCTGGTATATGGCCACCAGGCATTGAGAATTGGATCCGGGAACTTGCCGCCTTCCTTTTTGTACAGCTCGCGCACGGCGAGAAAGATTTGTGCCACGATGTCTTGATCCAGGCGGGCCTGTCCGGGAGGAGGAACAGCGACATTTTTCCACTGCAGCCAGCGCGCCGAGTTGGTCATCGATCCATCTTTTTCGGCGAAGCCGGCGCAGGGCAGGCGATAGACGGTGGTGTTGATGGTCTTCATCTCTTCGGAAGAGATTCCCGGAGACTTCCAGAATTCGCTGGTCTCGTCCGGATAGATTTCACCTACCACGAGCCAATCGGCCCTCTTGAGTGCTTCTATGTTTTTCTGCGAGTCCGGCCCGATGGCGACACCGTTCATGCCGAACGCAAACATCCCTTTCACCGAACCGCGATACATGTTGTCCCAGATCTGCGTCCAGGAATAGTTGCGATCCACCTTCGGCAGGTAATGGAATGCCCAGTCGTTTTCTTTCGTCGCGGCCGGTCCGTACATCGCCTTCAGGAACGACACCGCAAACTTGGGAGTGTTGGAGTAGTAGTTGAATGAATCCCATCCCGCCGGTTTAACCGTAAGTGGAGTAATGCGTTCGATGTAGGTCTTGAAATCCGTGTCGGCAGGAACCGGCACCTTGAGGTATCCGGGCAGGCTGTCGAAAACTCCCGCCATGTCGGTCGCGCCCTGGATGTTGGAGTGTCCGCGCAGCGCATTCACGCCGCCTCCCGCCCGCCCGACGTTGCCCAGAAGCAACTGCAACATGGCCGCAGTACGAATTGTCTGCGTCCCGAAGGTGTGCTGCGTCCAACCCACCGCATAAATGATCGTGGCGACCTTCTTCATGTCGCCGTCTTTGCGGACGGAGGTGAACAGCTCTGCAGCTTTCAGAAACTGATCTTTGGGAATTCCGGTGATGCGCTCCACCATCTCCGGCGTGTAGCGCGAGTACTGCTGCTTGAGCAACTGGTAGATGCAGCGCGGATGCTGGAGAGTGAGATCGTAGGCGACCTTCTCCGGCATGAGCGGAATCGGAAAAGGAGGCTTGGCGGCGTCAGCGGCAGGCTTATGCGCCTGCCCGTGCGCCGTCGCAGCCGCGGCTTTGCTCATGTCGCCGCCTTGCTCATAGTTCCAGGTAGTTCTGTCGTAGGTCTGCGTGGCCGGATCAAATCCGGAATAGAAGCCGTCCTCCGGCAGTTTGAACCCCTCAGCTACCATGAGCGGCGCGCTGGTGTAATTGAGCAGGTAATCTTTGGCGATGCGGTTGTTCTGGATGGCGTAGTTGATCAGCCCACCAAGAAACGCAATATCTGATCCAGCCCGAATCTGAAGGAACAAGTCTGAAGTGGAAGCGGTGCGCGTGTAACGCGGGTCGACCACGATCAGTTTGGCATTGCGGGTCTTTTTGGCTTCAATCACCCACTTGAAGCCGCAGGGATGATTCTCGGCGGGGTTTCCGCCCATGACCAACATCATGTCAGCATTCTTGATGTCGATCCAGCCATTCGTCATGGCCCCGCGTCCAAATGTTGGTCCCAAACTTGAGACCGTGGGGCCGTGTCAAACTCTGGCCTGATTTTCTATGTAGGTAAGGCCCAGACTGCGCATGGCCTTGACGACCAGGTAGTTGAACTCATTGGTGTCGGTGCAGCCGCCCGTCCACGCGATACCTTCGCAGCGGTTCACGGTGTGTCCCTGCGCGTCCTTTTCGATGAAAGAGGCATCGCGCGTCTTTTTCGTCCAGTGTGCGATCTCATCAATCGCTTGCGACCATTGAATGTCTTCCCAATGATCCGAGCCCGGCCTGCGAACCTGCGGCTTCAGCAGCCGCCGCGGATTCAGAATGTCCTGTTCCAGCGAAGCTCCTTTCGGACACAGCGTGCCGCGATTGATCGGATGGTCCGGGTCCCCTTCAACGTGGATGACCTGCGGCGTCACGTTCTTGGCTTTATCGCCAATCGTGTAAATGAGGACGCCACAGCTCACCGAACAATACGGACACGTGGATCGCGTCTCCGTCGCGCGGGCAATCTTGAGTTCTTTGAGTTGCGCAACCGCGGGCGTCAGATCAAATCCGAGGAGAGAGAAAGCCGCGCCGCTACTCAGCGCACTCTTGAGGAAGATTCTGCGGGAGAGTTCCATGGTGTCCTCCAACCGCTATAAATCGCAATTGGTGACGACCGCTGAACCGATGCGGTCGCGCAACGCCCCACAATCACGGAGACTATATTCCCGGCGTTCGTTCCAAGTCAAACAGTTCAAAACCTCAGCAGTTGCTTGCCGCGAGTCGAAGCCCCATAATCGCGCGGTGGCCAAGAATCCCTGGGAGCAACGCATCCGGCGCGCTGAACAACTCGTCACCCAGCATCCGTTCGCCGCTGAAATCCTCGACTTCTATATTCATCTAGCCCGCTTCCAGCAAGGCCTGTATCAGCGAATCGACCCCGTTTCTGGAAGCCGGAGTCCGGCCTCGCTGTCCAGCCACCCGGAATTTCGGGATCTGCTTGGCAACTTCCCGCGATTTCTTTCTCTGGTTGAAGAAAATGCTCCGGCTCGCTTCGCCCAAGTCGCCCGCGATCTCCGCACTTCATCTTCGGGGCCTTGTTCTGATCTGCTCAACCAGTGCTGGTCGGCCAGCCACGAGCCGCCTTCCTCACCTCAGCAATTTCTCGCTCTCGCCTTTCTTCAGCCTTACGCCGAATTACTCCGATCGCGCGCTGGGTTGCAACTTGATGCGTTCACCCACTCACTCTGTCCGTTCTGTGACCGCAGGCCCGCCTTCGGCGTTCTCCGCCAGCAGGGCGACGGCGCCCGCCGTAATCTGATTTGTGGCTTCTGTCTCTGTGAATGGGAGTTCCGCCGCATCGTTTGCCCGGCATGCGGAGAAGAGGACCAAGCCAAGCTCCCGGTCTACACTGCTGCCCAATTCCCTCATATACGCGTCGAGAGTTGCGACGCTTGCCGTACATACATCAAATCCGCCGACCTGACCAAAAATGGCTTGGCTGACCCCTTGGTCGACGAACTCGCTTCTGTCCCACTCGACCTCTGGGCGCAAGAACACGATTATGCGAAGCTCTGTCCCAACCTACTGGGAATGTGAAACCAACCCAGAGCTGGCGGTATTGTTGGTCCGCTGGATTCTCCGTGGAATTCCAATTCACTCGATATTCACTAGATTTTCATCATTTGTTAATAATCGCGTATTACTGTTCGCTTCCTGTCTACACTCTCGTTTGGGAGGCAGCCCTTGGTTTGGGGCTCCCTGAAGGAGTGCATATTTGATCTCCCATGGAGGAAAAATGAAGAAAGGCATGGCTTTGGCCTTGTCCCTTGCCCTCGCCACCGGTGCCTTTGCGGCTCCGGCCCCGCAAAGCACATCTGCGGCCACTACCAAAGGCACAAAGAAGAAGGCCACTACCACAACCAACGCGGAGATCTTGCGCCGCCTGGAAGCAATGCAGCAGGCGATCGGCGCACAGCAACAGCAGATCCAGCAACTCAAAGACCAGGTTCAAACCCGCGACGCCGTGATTCAACAACTGCAACAGCAGTCCAGCCAGGCTCAAACTACCGCCGGTCAGGCTGAGCAGAAGGCCGATACGGCGCTTTCGCAAAGTACGGCGCAGCAGCAGGTTGTCGCCACTACCCACAGCGAAGTCACCGACCTGAAGGACAACCTTACCAACACTGCGCTAGCCCTGCAGGAGACGCAAAAGTCGGTAAACGAGAGTCCATTGGCCATCAAGTTCAAAGGCATCACTCTGACACCAGGTGGTTTCATGGCGGCAGAAACGGTGTGGCGCCAGCACGCTCTGGGATCGGACGTTAACACTCCGTTTAACTCCGTCACGATGCCGGGCGCTGCCGCAGACAGATTGAGCGAGTTCTTTGGCTCCGGTCGGCAGTCGCGTATCTCTCTATTGGGTGAAGGCAAGCTCGAACACGCCAAGCTTACCGGTTATGTGGAAGCGGACTTCCTGTCAGCCGGAGTGACCTCCAACAACAACCAGAGCAACAGCTATACCCTCCGCCAGCGGCAAGTGTGGGGGCAAGCGGCTCTCGACAGCGGTCTTAAGGTTACTGGCGGCCAGATGTGGAGCCTGGTCACAGAAACCAGGAAAGGCCTCGATAATCGCACCGAGGCTTTGCCCATGACGATTGATGCACAGTACCACGTCGGCTTTAGCTGGGCCCGGCAATACGGATTTCGGGTTACCCAGAGTCTGGGCAAGAAATTGTGGCTTGGATTCTCGGTAGAAAATGCTCAGACCCTATTCTCGGCGAGTGGCCAGGCCCAGAACTTCCTGTTGGGATCGGCGGGCACCGGTGGCGGCCTCTACAATGGAGCCGCTACTTATAGCTTCAACTCCTCCCCGGATTTTGTCTTCAAGGCAGCGGCTGAACCGGGGTTTGGACATTTTGAAGTCTTCGGCGTCGTGCGGCGTTTCCGCGACAGGATCTATCCCAACGCGACCGCAACCCCCGCTTCTGTCGCTGGCGCATCGAACTTCTCCACCACCGTCGGCGGGGTCGGGGCTAACGCGCGCATCTCCTTGTTTAAGAAGCACGTCGATGTCGCCGGCCATTTCCTCGGAGGAGACGGCATGGGACGATACGGCACTTCTTCGCTGCCCGACGTGACCGTAAACCCCGATGGCACGCTCGCTCCGCTTAAGAGCGCTCAGGGTCTGGGAACGCTTGAGTATCACTCGACAAAGTGGGATATCTACACGAACGCGGGCGCGGAGTTTGTTGGACGGCACGCTTCGCTGAACGCAGCGGGCAAACCCGTGGGGTACGGATCTCCACTGTTCGTCAATACAGGTTGCGGCGTGGAAACAGTCCCCGGTACCCCGGTCGGCGGCCAGTTTCCCACATCTTCCAGCGGATTTCTTCCTGGCGGGCTAGCCAACTGCGCGGCCAACACTCGCAATGTCATCGAGGGCACCATCGGTTTCTGGTACCGCTTCTACAAGGGTCCCAAGGGAACCTTACAGTTCGGACCGCAGTACTCGTACATTGTTCGCAATACGTGGTCGGGGACGGGTGGCACCAGCGGTTTCGGGCAATTGGCGGGAATCGAGAACATGTTCTTGACCTCGTTCCGCTACTACCTGCCGTAAGTTGTGTCCGCGCCTCTGGTGCGGTGAGAAACGCCGCGCCGGAGAGCGCTTGGCCTTAGCTTCAAGACATCATCACAATGACGAACCCGCCCCTGGGGGAGGAGGTCCGGGTATGCAAACGCCAGCATCTGAAACATCACTCTGCGAAATGCTGGGCAACGCCATCAAGGAGCTCGAAAAGATAGAAGATGACCCGAGAACTCTAACATTCGTTGCCCGGAGGCTTGGCAACATCGTCAAGCACATGAAAGATCTCTGCGAAGATCTGCAACCTCGTGCACGAAGCGGGGGAACCTCGCGTTCCCCCGAGACCAATTTTCGGCCGCCGCAGCGCATTGACACCATGCGGTAGCGTCCCCCTCCGAACGCAACAAGCAACGCAATAAACGTACACGGTCGCCTGATTCCGCCTCGTCCGATCCAAGAGCAGTTGCCGCCGCGTCGCTCTTCGCCGCTTTCGGAGCAAACACCTCGATTAGTGAGATCCTGCCCTCTCGGCGCCCAGACCGGTGTTGGAGCGTACCAGCAGTTCGTTGAACTTGTGCTCCGAGCCGGGTTCGTCGCTGAGGAGCGTGCCCAGGACCGCACCGAGAAAGCCGAGCGGGATGCTCAGGATGCCGGGATTCTCCAGAGGGAACCACGCTTTGGCCTGGATCAGGTGTCGCGCAGCGCCAGTGACGGTTGGAGGATCAACGGCCATTAGGCTGGGACCAACAAGAATCAGCCCAATCGAAGCCAGCAATCCAACAGCAAGGCCAGCCACTGCCCCTGTGGTGTTGAATCTGCGCCAAAAGATGGAGAGAACAATCACCGGCAGGTTCGCTGAGGCTGCGACAGCAAACGCCAAAGCCACCAGGAAGGCGACGTTCGCGGTAGGGCCCAGCAGGATCGCGATGGCAATGGCAACCGCGCCCACAACGAAGGCCGAGATGCGCGCTACCATAACTTCCTCACCTGGCTTCCGCTCGACACCTCTGTGGATGACGTTGGTCCAAAGGTCATGCGCGAAGGAGGTCGAAGCGCTGATTGTGAGTCCAGCGACTACCGCGAGGATGGTTGCAAAAGCAATGGCCGAGATGAACGCGAAGAAAATGTTGCCTGCCAAAGCCTGCGCAAGCAACGGAGCGCTCATGTTGGTGCCGCCGTGGGTGGAGATGAAGTCCCGCCCAACGATGGTAGCCGCTCCGAAACCAAGGAATGTGGTCATGATGTAGAAGCTGCCAATCAGGACCATTGCCCAGACCACGCTCTGCCGTGCGGTCTTCGCGTCGGGTACGGTATAGAAGCGCACCAGGATGTGAGGCAGCCCCGCCGTCCCAAAGATCAGCGCGAAGCCCAAAGAGACGAGCTCGAGGGCTCCGTAGGGGGGCTTGTAGCGCAGGCCGGGTTGAAGGAAGTCCTTAACCACTTCCTGGCCTTTCTCGTGATAGGTAACATGGCCGATCGCGTCGAAGAACGCACCGAGACTGAAGTGGAAATGGGCCACGACCAGGATGCTCAGCAGGATGGTGCCACCCATCAGCAGAATCGCTTTGATGATCTGCACCCAGGTGGTCGCCAGCATTCCTCCAAAGACCACGTAGCCGATCATCAGAATGCCGACACCGATGACTGCGGTTTGATAACTGATGCCGGAATCCTTCAGCAGGAGCGCGACCAGAGCGCCGGCGCCAACCATCTGCGCAATCATGTAAAAGGTACTGACGGTCAGGGTACTGACGGATGCCATGGCGCGTACCGGGCGCGGGTTGAGGCGGTAAGCGAGGACGTCCGCCATGGTATAGCGGCCGGCGTTGCGTAGCGGTTCGGCAACGACCAGCAAGACGGTAAGATAGGCGACCAGCCACCCGACCGAAAACATGAAGCCGTCGTATCCCTGAAAAGCGATGATGCCGGCGATGCCCAGGAAGGACGCGGCGCTCATGTAGTCACCGGCGACGGCGATTCCGTTCTGCCAGCCGGTGACACGACGGCTGGCAGCGAAGTAGGCGCTGCTCCCTGCGGAGCGTTTTGAAGCCCAGTACGTAATACCGACAGTGATGGCGATGAAGATCAGAAACATCACGAGTGGGGTAGACATTTACCGGACCTCCGGCCCGCTCTGGACGTGGCTTTCAGCATGCTTGATGATGTCCTTGGCGAGCCTGTCGAAGTTATTGGCGGCTTTGACGTACAACCAGGCAACGGTCCAGGCCATGAAGAATTGTGAGAGCGCGAACAGATAGGCAAGATTTACGACGCCGATAACCTTGGTCGACATGAATTGTGGGGCGTAGCCAACGAGGATGGGCAGCAGAAAATAGTAAACCAGGAAGAATACAAAAGCGGGAATGATGAAGGTCCTCTTGGTGGCCATCAGGTCTTTGAATTCCCGCGATTCGGCGATGCTGTCCCATTCGGTCTTGTCGGCTTCATAACGCTTCGCGGTTTCGCTCATACAGTTCTCCTCGCTCTCTGGAGGACACACAACAAGGGTGGCGCCTGCCAGGTCACAAAACTTAAGAGTCACTGCCTAGATGATTCGGAACCAGAATTCCATGAAGACTGCGGTACACATTTCGACACCGGAAGGGGTGCGCAGAAAGCCTACACACCAAACCGCAGTAAAGCAATTGCGTTGACCGACTCTCGCAGCATCGGTATCCAAAGGAGAACCCCCAGCCGTTACTTATCATTATCATTTGGGACCTCCAGGTTGAGCCGGTACTGCTGAAATGTGATGCGATGTGAACGCAGGTCGACGGGCGGCGGGGTTTGCGGGGAGGCGGTGACGGCTTCCAGAAAAGCGGCTCTTCAGCTTGGCACCGCGAGTGGTTGCAACCGCGGATTAGCCTGCCGGCTTCAGCGTGGTCTTTACCAAGGTTGCTTTGTGCTCTTTGCCATCATCGTCCTGGATGAAGATCCTGCCCTTTTTCACGGCGAATTTCACAGGTTCGCCCAACTGAAGATTCGCAGGTTTCGACCACGGGAACAGCAGGTGTTCGCTGGCTACATAGATCTTGTTCCCGCTTTCGATGGTGTAGAACTGATAGGTCTCCAGGTTATCGGTCGTTGTGGTGGTGGTGTTCCGGGAGTAATCGGTCCGATTGCCTTTGTCTTTGACCGTGGCGTCTGTGCTGCTGGTTCTCGTGCTGCCTTCCGGAATTTTTTGCTGCTCAGTGTCGGTTAACTTGCCAGTCTGCCATTTGTGCGGATCGCCTGCCAGCAAGGTGATGGGCGCCACACTCAGGAGTCCAGCCAGAAATAAAACAGTCCCCATTTTCATTCGCATTGCTGTTCTCCTTGTGATTACCCGATGTCGCTATCCGATTTTTCGCGTTTCTGGGAAGGTGCCACCCTGTGCACGAGTTTCCTCGACAAAGCACGCGCAATCGTAGTGGGATGAGTCGCCAGGATGGAGATTTGTCCCAAGAGGCTTTGCGGCTCGTGGAAAACGCCGAGTTGGCGCAACACCGTCCCCCGGTCGTAGTAGATTTTTTCTCCAGCCAGACGGTCATCGGCGTCGAACGTGTACACACCACAAAGCGGGAACTCGACTCGTCGCCCCGTCGCCGGGAGACCACGCCATCCGCCGAGGTGCGTACCGCGAATCATGACCTCAACAAGAATGGCGTCGTCCGCGACATGTCGGCGCTGCACCTCGATTGCAAAGTCAGGCAGCGCCTTCATGAGCTGCTCGTAAAACTGGCGGACTCCACTCCGGCCCTCATAGTGTTCTCCCCATGGCTCATCGTCGTACTGTGCAGAGTCGCCGAAGGTGCGGAGAACACCTTCAAGGTCATGCTCGTTCTCAAGTCGAATGTGCTGCTCGACAACTGCGATACGAGCCGACACCCTGTCCCTCGGAATAGATAGGCTTGCCACACTCACCTTCGCTCGCATTTCACAACATCTGGGGGAGGCCTCAGAGCGGCATGCTCTTCTATGCCTTCACCCGCGCTCTTGGATTATCCGCCCGAGCCGGTTTGCCTAGAAAACTGCTCTGGCGTGCTTCCCAGTACAGATATGCTCAACGTGGAGGTTCGCCCTCGGCCCCGGCGCGAAGACCGGTCACCGAATCAATCTTGATGCGGAAAAAAAGTGGCTCGATCCAGTCGTCGGTTGATTTGGCCCGCCGCTCGGCCAGCGCATTCAGCCACCACCGGTGCCGCTTCTCCAATAATTTGCGGGCATGCGCGCGTTCGGTCGAATATTGCGGCTCGGCCAACTCCTCATAACTGCCGTTGGCAAGCACTGTCACCCACTCAGGCTGTGTCGGGGCTTCCTCAATTTCTATACAAACCTTGGGATTCGCGCGCATCCACTTAATTTTTTGCCCGAACGTTGACAGGACGTAAATGTAATCTGGCTCATAGGCGAAGTAAACCGGCACCACGTAGGGCTGGTTATCAAGAGCGCAACCCAGCCTTCCCATGGAGGCCCGCGCCAGAACCGCCTGGCACTGTTCCCTAGTCATTTCGTGAATCACCATGTCTTGCACTCCTACCTTAGTGTCCCAGGCGACTGCGTCCAAATCCGCTTGTCAACACCTGGCGTCAAACTTGAACGCGTCTTTCGCCCTTGGGCCAAGCGACGAGAATATTACCCCACTTCTTTATTATTAGCATTATTAGCGAAAGTCTTCCCCCGGTCTTCTTCGTGTGGGCTCTTCACAAGTTCGACTCAGGTGATCACCGTAATTGAGGATCAGGTAATTACTGTATGGAATTTACCGCGGTTCGTTGCGAGTTCACCGAGTCCCATACCTGCGAGCAGACATCCAAATAGTCAAATGGATGATTTTGATACGCACGGCGAAACAAATCGACCCATCAGGATCGGCCCTTTGTCGGGTGTGCTCGTAACCTTGATCGCGCTCGGCATCATTTTCATCGGCGTGCGCGAGGTTCTGTACCCATCACTATGTGCGCGGCAATTCGGCGTAACCTTGGTTGACCCACAGGATGCTGATTTCCTGGCTATCAAGGCTGCTCGGGACGTAGTTTCCGGGATCCTCGCCCTGACCTTCCTTGGACTGCGCAACCGTAGGTTCCTGACTTACGCTTTCGGAGTCCTGAGTCTTATTCCAATTTTCGATGGCTTGATTGTCCTCCGGCATGCCGGTTGGAGTTTTACACCTACGCTCTTGATTCACTGGGGGACAGCTGCCTTCATGCTGGTAACAGTCGAACTGCTTAGAAGAGGAAAATAGAGCGACGGGCGACACGGACGATGAAGTTGATCGTCGACAAATTGGGTGAGGCAATTGTCGCGGATGGCATTTCGCTGCGCACGATCTGGTCGTAGGTTTACTGATCTCGCGAAGAAAATCCAGGGAGGAATACGATGAGGATTTTTCTGGCAGGAGCCACTGGCGTAATCGGGAGACAGCTCCTTACTATGCTCGTGGGCACGGGCCACACAGTCACTGGAACGACACGCACGCCCGGCAAGGCAGACTTCATTCGCAGGGCCGGGGCGAAGCCCGAAATCATAAACGCTCTCAGTGAAAGGGACGTTCTCGAAGCAGTTCAGCGGGCGCAACCGGAAGTGATCGTTCACGAACTCACAGGCATCCCCGCGCGCTTTAACCTGCGACGCTTTGACGAGGCATTCGCATTGACGAACCGGCTTCGTACGGAGGCAACAGACTACTTGCTGGCTGCGGCGCGATCGGTCGGATGCCGCAGGGCCATCGTTCAAAGCTATGCGGGATGGCCCTACGCTCGCACTGGAGCCTGGGTTAAGAACGAAGAAGATACGCTGCTATCCTCACCCGATCCAGCCGTTCGGGAAACCTTCCGGGCAATTCTCCATGAAGAGTCTGCCGTTCTTGGAGAATCCGCAATCGAGGGATTTGTGTTGCGTTACGGTTCTTTCTACGGGCCTGGCACATCATTGGGACAAGGCGGTTCGATTCTCAACGATATTCGGCAACGGCGCGTTCCGATCGTCGGCAAAGGGACAGGCTATTGGTCATTCCTCCACATCGATGACGCGGCCTCCGCGACTTTTGCGGCCATCGAAGCCACGTCGCCGGGTCTCTACAACATTTGTGACGATGAGCCGGCGCCGGTTTCCGAATGGTTGCCGTTCCTTGCAAGTGTCATCGGAGCCGAAAAGCCGAGGCGCATTCCAAGCTGGTTGGCACGTATCGCGATTGGCTCACATGGAGTAGCAATGATGACCGAAATTCGCGGTGCGTCCAACCGGAAAGCTAAGTCCCAGATGGACTGGAAACTCAAGTGGCCTACCTGGCGTAAAGGCTTCTGTGAGGGTCTTGGGACAATTCAGGAGATAACTGAGACGCCAAGGTTCTCCAAGGCAGGATAGGCGGCGAGTTTTCTTCGACCGCAAGACGCGGGATATGCCCCGAGCATAAAAGACTCGAGTGTGAAGATACCTGCCTGGCGCAGGGAGCGCTCCACAATCTTCCGCATGACCGAGGAATCATCCACGATAAGGGCACGTATGCTATTCATGAAGCGGCACTCATTTCCTGAGACCAGGCTTTTTTCATTTCGATGTCCGCGTTCTAGTAGATCGGCAGGGAGCGAGAAGGCTTTAGGTCAAGACCGGCGACTCCCGAAGCAGGGTGGCAGGTCAACGGCTGGGAATTTCCCATCCGGCACAGCGGGGCATCTTTTGAAACCCCAAGTCACAAGCCCCCGACGATCCGCGGGGGCGAGACGATCTCCTGCACCCGTAAGCCGTAGTTCCCATCCACTACCACGACTTCGCCGGGGCGATCAATCTGCCATCCAGGAGCAAGTCGGCCGGCTCCCGCACCTGGCGGTCAAGTTCCACCACGGAACCTGCGTCCAGCTCCAGGATTCCCCGCAACAGCATGCTCCGACTTCCGAAACGCAGGGTTACGTCCAGCTCCACATCCATCAGCAGATCGAGCTTGTCGGAAGTCGGCACATCCGGCTTGGCTGGTTCACTTTCCGGCGGCTTCTCCAGGGGAGGCCGAAGGGCCGCGACCAGCGCGGAACTCAACTGCCATTCCATCAGCATACGGCTGGGAGCCCCGGGGGCTGAGACCAGCCAGCCACGTGCACCCGCCGCCCAGCTTGGGGCCGCTCCCTCCTCCACCCGCAGTTGCGTCTCACCCCATCGTGCACTCAAGGCAGTGGCAAGCTGACCTGCGGTCTGGCGCAGCAACTCCTGCAAGGCATCCCGGTGGTCCGGTTTCAACTCGGCGGTGGCGTCCTGGGATTCCTGCAGAAATAGTTGTCCTACTGCGAGCACCACGGCGCGCGGCACGCGCAACCTCATTTCGCCGCGCAGGGAGCCGGCGGCCGCCACTGAGGCCTGCAAGTCCTGTTCCTCGGGGGCGGGGGTCTCCGGCGGCGCTGCCAAAGCGGACTCCAAGGTGAAAGGAGCCCCGGCAATCTGGGTCAGCACCTGCCCCATGTGCTCGGTCCACATCTGCAAGTACTCGTTGACTTCGGCGTCCGGCACGGGCGGAGCGGAGGAGGCTGCACTCATCGGTTTCTTCCTGGCTCAAAATTTTTTTCACGGACACTCTCTGTTCCTTTTTCCCGCAAGTCTCCTCCCCAGTTCAACGAGAGTGAGAGCAAGTCACTGGCCGGAATCGGGCCCTGCATGGCACCCCGGGCGCCAGCAGATAATTGGCGAGAATCGCTTATCTGGCTTGCAGATGCAGCACGACGGGTTTGTCGCCCGGGCATAAGATGCCGCTCTGAACAGGTGCGCGCGTCGAGGGTTAAGCGGCTTTTCATTAGAAATGGCTGATAAACAGGACGGCTCCGAGCTGCTAGCTTCTGGCCCTTAGCAAGAGGCCAGAAGCCAGAAGCTAATAGCTAAAAGCCCAGGCGCAAAGAGAACTGCAGACTTGAACGCGCCCGGACGCGACACTAGTTCGCCAAGCGGAAGTCCACAGAAACGGTGGTCTCCACGGTCGCCGGCTTACCATCTATAAGATACGGTTCATAGCGCCACCACCGGACTGCATCGATGGCTGCAACCGACAGTGCCTCGGGCCCGCTAACCAACTTCACCTGGGTGACCGCGCCCTCCGGGCTCACGACGGCATCCAGCACCACCGTACCTTGCACTCCCGCCTGTCGAGCATCCTCCGGATACTCGGGCAACACCTCGTGTCTGATCCTCCGGTGCATTGTGTCGGCTGGTACCTCCAACTGGGGCTTCGCCACCGCAGTTCCCTTTGCTGGAAGCCGCGCTTCCAAAGCCGTCCATTCCTGCTGCCATCGCCACCAGCCCAACATGGCCGCGATCACGATCATGGAAACGGCTAACGCAACGACGTGCTGGCTGCGGAGCCAGCGTCTTGGGTCTTCAGAGTTTTCGAGGTTCAGGAGCGCCGTGGTTCTGGCGGCCTCCCCTTCCAAAGTGACGCCTGCGGGTGCAGCACGGGGCTTTTGTGCTAGCAACATCTCACCCTCGCGCCGCGTCCAGTAGCGGATTATCGATTGATGATCGACGGGCAAGCGGAGAAACTGGAGGCCAAAACACAGTTCACGCTGATAGCGCACCACCGCCGTTGCCCGCACCGGCGAGCTCATGTGGGGAAAAAGAAACTCGACGCGGACGGATTCGCCTAGCTGGAGTTGTGACGCGACTACAACCCCCATTCCGCCCTCCCCGATCTCGAGGGTGCGTCCAGGAATATTGTCAGGGATGCCCGAGCGCAATACGGTGAGATTCAAAGGTACGGTCAGCTTGTAGCGAGGGACTCTCCGCGCGGGCGCAGTTCCTGGTGAAAATGCCGGAGTCGTTCCTGTGCTCACCGTCCACCTTCCGTTGGCAGGACAACACAGCCCTTCGTCCGCGGGGTGGAGACGGACTGACATTTCCAAATGAAACTGCTCTGCCTCATGACTAGCGTAATGGCAAGAGCCAGCGTAGCGTCGCACACACGACGGCGCAACATTACGCCAGTAATGATGGGCGGCGTGTATCTGAAGTGTCACTTCAACGATAAGTCGGAGATGGAACCCATTTGTTTGACTGGTCCGGGAGTTCAACGTGAAGAGTCGACAAAGGCTCGCACCAATGCGGCGATCTCATCGGCAGCTGTGTCCAATGCGAAGTGACCCGCATCGAGTATGTGGACTTCAGCGTTCGGTACATCCTGGCGGTAGCGTTCCGGTTCGTCGAGATCGAACGACAGGTCGTATTTGCCCCAGAGAACGAGGAGCCGCGGCTGCTTCTCGCGCATCCACGCTTGCCATTTCGGATAGGCCTCCACATTGGTTCGATAGTCGTAAAACAGGTCGCTTTGAATCTCGGCTTGGCCAGGCTGGCTGAGAAAAGCAAACTCATCGGTATAGAGATCGGGGTCGTACCGTTCCACGTTGGGGTCGTTTCCGACATGGCGGGTACGCGTCGCTGCGAGCGAGAGGAGATTTGTGCAAAGGGTGCTCTCGTTCGCCGCGCGATCGGCCCAAAAGGCCCGCCGTGGCTTCCAGTTCGCGCCCAGGCCTTCGTTGTGTGCCACCGCGTCCTGGACGATTAGAGCCTCGATCCGGTCGGGATGGGTCAAGGCCATGCGAAAACCCACAGGGCCACCGTAGTCCTGCATGTAAAGCGTGTATCGCGAGAGCCCGAGCGCCTCGGCGAAGTGATTCATGATCTCGGCGTAGTGATCGAACGTATAAGCGAATTTCTTCGGGTCCGGCCAGTCGCTGTGTCCGAAGCCCGGGTAGTCGGGCGCGACCAGGTGATAGCGGTCGGAAAGCCGGGCGAAGAGCGGCTCGAACATCCGCGAGGATGACGGTAGTCCATGCAGCAGGAGAAGCGTCGGCGCGTCATTCGGCCCGGCCTCCCTATAAAAGATGGAGAGTCCGTCGATCTGTATCGTGCGATAAAGAGTCGGGTGGCTCATGGGACGTTCCTTTTCGTGGACCTGGGCCAGTAATTGAAATGATATGGGCAGCGCAGAAACCATTAATGCCGTACATGAAACCTGCAACTCGCGGCTCCAGCGGGGCAATGTGAAAAGGTGCATCGTGTAGCTCCGCTTTCCTCCGTTCCAGCCGTATGCCGCAGGGTCGCAGACGCGGTTGCCCGGATTTCACATAGCTCGACGAGCGCACAGAGTAAGTGCCTTACCAGACACGATCTGTTCGCCTTGGATCAGCCGAAGGTGAACGAAAAACCTTCCACCCCTGAATCGAGAAACTCGATCTCGAACTGTCGGTCAACGATGGGCATCGGTTGCCTGATCAGCTGATACATCCGTGACTCGATGACCGTGCCGTTGCCTTGGTCGCCTATGTCAACTCCGTGAGCCGCGCCCGGCGGCTTTCCATCGATGAGCACGCGAAATCGCACGGAAGTTCCTGGCGCTACCGGTCCCATGACAAGATGCAGATCGCGGGCGTGAAAGCTGTACACCATGTGCCCGTTCGCCTTATTCAGCACGATGGCTTCTCTCTCCATCGTCCAATTACCCGACAGAGCCCAGTGATTGACTTTCAGTCGTGCAGGCAAACCATAGTCGTGACCCTTGTCTGGTATGACATCACCCGGAGATGCAAAGTTCTCGGTGCGCCCATAGCCCACATAATTTTCGGGAGACTTCAAGTCATCCCAATCGGCGGCTGCTTCCGCGCTACGGGCATCGACTCTAACCAGTTCATGACTGATGCCGCTGACTCCAGCTTCAGTCAGCAATTGTTGAATGACCATTTCCGACTGTTCGTAATCGCCCTCGCCGAATTGATGATGTCGAATGTGTCCCCGCGCATCGACGAAATAGAGAGCTGGCCAGTACTCGTTCTTGAATGCACGCCAGATGGCATGGTCGCTGTCGATCGCGATCGGATAATCGACTCTCATATCCTTCGCGGCCCAGCGAACGTTATCGACGTTCTTCTCAAATGCGAATTCAGGCGAGTGTGCGCCGATGACCACCAGTCCATGATCCCGGTACTTATCGCTCCACGCGCGGACGTACGGAAGTTGGCGCCGCCTGTTGATGCAGGACTAGGTCCAGAACTCGATCAGGACGACCTTCCCACGCAGGCCGGCGGCCGTCAATGGCTGCGAATTAAGCCACCCGGTCGCAAGGCCGAGGGAAGGCAACTCACCTTCGGTCGGTAGTTTGCTGAACTGTGCTTCCACAGAACCGATCATGCCGAACTTTGCGGCGCCCATGGTCATGGCCGCAGTACCGAGAAACGTGCCGAGAAAAGTGCCGAGAGACGTGCCGAGAAAGCGGCGCCGCTCGTGGTTGATGTCTTCGGACATTGTTGCGAAATCATCCACACTTGATATTGTTGTTGCCAATCACCTCGAATACCGACAATAGATGGGTAAGGCCAAGAAGTCGCCGGATCGGTTTCCCGACGTTGAAGAGTAGCAAGGTGCAGCCCGCCGATTTTGCGGAAACGTACAGCCGAACCAGAGTGCCGAGGCCCGTGCTGTCCATGTGGCTAAGGTCCGTCAAATCCAGCAGGATTCGCTTGGAGCATGGAATCAGCTGGCTGACCTCGCGGTGCAGGCGATCGTTTACCCCCGCCACCAACCGGCCGCTGCATCGCACCTCGGCATCGTCGCCGGTTCGTTCAACGACAAGTGCCAGCTGGCTGGCGACTGCTTGGTCCGGCATCGGAGCACTCCTTCTGAAAACGACTAGAACGGGCTGAAACCGCCGTCGCGCGATTGTACACATTGAGCCCACGACTGGAACAGCGTATCGAGGTTGCCATGCCGGTGATGCGGTCGCCTGAAAGGCTACGCTTCCAGCAACTCGCACACATGAGAATTTCAGCGCGGCTCGGGAAAATAACCCTGAGCATAACCAGTGCCGAGTATGGAGACTCCGCTCCGGTTTGAACCCAGTGTTCTTCGACTATTCGACAGGTGACCAATCGTCAGTCGGATTAAACTCCCGAATCGACGATGCAGTCCTGACCGTGTCCGGCCCAAAATCCTGCTCGTAAACGATGCCGCCGCTGCCGGTCAGGAACGTCATAACTCCGGTCTCGACGTACTTTACCGGAGTGGCCAGGATAGCGAAGCCACCGGTCATCTTTCCGTGGACGATGTAGTTCATGGCAGCCCCGCCATGCTGGCACGTCCCCGATTGCTTTCCATCCGGTTGGCAGCGCCGTCTCCGCTGAAGCGCGAGCGGTTCTGCTCGGCGCCCATGTTGGAGCGACCCTCGTTCCGCGCCGCGCTTCCGATGTTGCGGCTGCTGCCCACGAATCCGTTATTGCTGTAGCCGCCATTCGGTGCGACGCCGGGCCCATTCTGACCAGCGTTGTGGTTCTGTATACCGCCGTTGCCGCCGATCAGACCGTAATTGCCGTTGTTGCCGCCGTTGGGCAAATTGCTCGGCCCGGTCCCTTTGTCAGGCAGTAGTTGGGCATGTTTTGGCCCGCGCCCAGACCGTGGTAGTAGTCGAATTTCACACGCCGAACTTCCAGGTGCTTGTCGCGGCCGACGATGCCGACACAGCCGGTGAAGATATTTCTTCCGCGCGCCTCAACCAGACTTAATGGACAAACCCTGCCGATCGTACACAACAGGAAATCAAGGACTTACGGATATCTCTCGGTGGCGAAGGCTCGGGACTTCACGAATCTCGCGAAACGAAGTCTCGCAGCCCAAGGTTCCTGGAAAAAAGATGATGTCGTAACTTCCGGAGAGTGTCAGGCCTGCCGCTGCAGCAGATTTACCTCAGGGAGGAGCATTATTCTTCCGTGGCGCTGCAATCGATGGGGCGCTGCTATTTCTTCCTTACGATCGAGGCATGTTCCATGCTGGCCCGCTTGTTCCACCCGTGGAAACGCGAGAAGTCACCCGCATTCCAAGCCTCGCGGAGTCCGGGAGTGCTCAGATCCCAGTCTGGGCGGACTTCGCTCGTCACGGCACGCAGGTCGTGCCAAAGATCGACGACCGACGGACGGCCCCAGAACCAGTAGCCGTTGTAGATGCTGTAGATCACGAGGCCCGGCTTGAGCACAAGCGTATGCGGGATCATCGGGTTGTGCTCGGGGTCGGTGTACTCCTGGATGTCGAGATCCTTCTGGACTTTTCGGTCGGGGTCCGAAAGGAATGTCCACTGGGCTCCGACTGACGCACGGAATTCCTGAAGAGTATGGTGATCGTCGGTGGCGATCGTGGCGATCTGGGTGTACGCCACTGCGATCTTCGGGTAGAACGCGGCGAGTTCCAAATGCTGCTGGTGCTCCTTTGGGCAATAGTGGCCGCGCGCGAGCGTGAGGATTAGCGGATCCTCGCCCTGTAGCTCGCTGAGCTTGCGCAGTTCGCCCCTGTGATCAGGCAGTTCGTAGTTGGGGAAAATGCTTCCGGAAACAATATTAGAACGCATGATTCGACTCCTCCCGTTTCTCTCAAAGATCTTTCCCTAAGATCTCCTGTTAAAGATCCAGGGTGACACCCGCGTTAGGCTGGGAGCAGCATATGAGCACGTTCCCGGGAGCGGGCCTCTCCAGCGGCTCAGGATTATAAATAATGGATCCGCCAATCAGACCAGTCATGCAGGTATGACAGACTCCAGTCCGGCATGACCATCTGACCGGAACGTCGCACGCCTCAGCCAGTTCAAGCAAGCTCGCGAATTTCGGATCCCAGGCGGCGGTAATCCCGCTACGCGCGAATGAGACTGAGGGGCCAGGTCCGGGCGGCCCTTGTGGCAGGTGAGGAGTGTGAACAACCTGCGCCATGCCAGGGGTAATAGCCTCGAGAATGCCGAAGATTTCCGTGTGCACATGCTCGGCGACCACTCCCCAGTTGCGCAGCCCATCGCGCATGTTCTGCAAGAATGAATTGGGGCCGCACAGATAGAAGTCACTACCCTGTGGCACGCCAATTCTCTCCAGCAAAGCTGTGTCAATGTGCCCGGGAGCATCGAAGTCCGCCCCGACTCGGTCAGTTGGAGTGGGCCTGCTGTACACGATGTATCCTCGTCCGCGAGAGAGCTGCTTCAGCAATGAACGCGATTCTTCTGCAAATGGATGGTCGACGCGATTGCGCGCTCCATAGATCCACCAGATTTCTTGTTGCGATCTTTCAGCAGCGAGTGCGTGCAGCATCGACATCACCGGCGTTGCGCCCACCCCAGCGCTCAGCAGGACCACAGGACCCTGACCGGGACGCAGAGTAAAGCTTCCTCGCGGCGCACTAACATCCAACAGATCGCCTTCTCGCGCGCGGTTGCACAGAAATGAACTTCCAATCCCGTTCAATTCGCTCTTGACGCTGATCCGGAAATGATCCGCTGCCGGCAGATCGGACAACGAATAGCTGCGAAGAACCGGCGGTTTGCCCGGATCCTTGTCCGGATCCCCGTCCGGGTCAATGCGCAGCCGCAAAACCACAAATTGACCTGCCTGGAAGACGGAAAGAGGCTGTCCATCGATTGGCGCCAGAACGAAGGAAGTTACGTTATCACTTTCCTTATGGATTCGCGCGACTCGCATCTGTCGAAATCCGGGCCATGCAGGTGCTTGTTCCTCATAGGCGAGTCCCGGATTCCCTGCCGCAGTTTTGGAGCCCGAATCTTGTTGCAGCATCGCCTGGAACGAACTCTGCCAACCCTTGCTGAGCGCAGGAATCCGCAGTGCGCGTTGCAGTTGCTCGCGGGATTGTCCAGGCAAATACAGGAGGGCGTCGACGTCGGCTACACTCATTCGCCCTGGACCGTCAGCAATTTTTAAAATCTCATCGCCTGCACCAACCTCTCCTTCCTGCAACACGCGAAAGTAGAATCCCGGTCTGTGATGTGCCACGAGCAGCGCCGGCATACGAGGCTCGTTCATCCGAATGCCGACGCGGTAACACGTCACGCGTGGCTGCGTTACTTCAAATTCAGCACCACCGATGCGGTATCGATCGCCGATGCACACCTCGTCATCCGGAAGCCCATCCACCGTGAAGTTTTCGCCGAACTGACCGAAAGTAAAATCACTGCGGCCCAGAAAGCGCTCCCAGTAATGGTAAGAATCCATCTGGTAGACAAAAACAGCGCGATGCTCCCCGCCGTGACCGGCGAGATCGGCTTGCGCATCACCATCGATATCGAGCTTGCGCACCATTCGCCGTCCCGCAACCGGAGATTTCCAGACTGCGGTGCGCACAGTTTTGCCGTTCCATGTCACGTCGCGCGGAAGGCCGACGTTTACTGAGAGCAATCGGGGCATGCGTACCTCGTCTGTGGTCGGCATCCTCAACGGCGATCAAAAACTGTCCACGTCGACCACCGCTTTGGCAAAGGCTTCCGGAGCTTCTTGCGGCAAATTGTGCCCGACGCCTCCGGTAATGGTCCGGTGCACATATTTACCCGAGAATTTCTGGGCGTAGGCGCTGGGATCCTGATGTGGTGCCCCATTGGCGTCGCCTTCAAGGGTAATGGTTGGAACTGCGATGACCGGGCCCGCGGCAAGCCGCTTTTCCAGATCGTCGTATTTCGGCTCGCCTTCGGCCAGGTCGAGCCGCCAGCGGTAATTATGGATCACGATGGCGACGTGATCTGGGTTATCAAACGACGCTGCCGTGCGATCGAACGTGGCGTCATCGAAGTTCCACTTCGGCGAGGCAAGCTGCCAGATAAGCTTGGCAAAATCGTGCCGATATTTCTCGTAGCCGTCCCGGCCATGATCGGTCGCAAAATAAAATTGGTACCACCATGGGTATTCAGCTTTTGGCGGCAACGGCACCTTGCCGGATGCCTGGCCGCCGATCAGATAACCACTCACCGAGACGAGCGCCTTGCAGCGTTCTGGCCAGAGCACGGCAATGTCATCAGCTGTCCGCGCTCCCCAATCGAAGCCCGCCAGAATTGCCTTGTCGATCTTGAGTGCATCCATCAAAGCGATGGTGTCGACAGCAACCACCGATGGCTGACCATTGCGGAACGTTTCGCTGGAAAGAAAACGCGTCGTTCCATAACCACGCAGATACGGGACGATCACCCGGTATCCCGCAGTTGCTAACAACGGAGCAACATCGACGAAGCTGTAAATGTCGTAGGGCCAGCCGTGGAGAAGAAGGACCGGCCGTCCACTGGCGGGGCCGGCCTCAGCATAGCCAACGTTCAGCAGGCCGGCGTTAATTTGCTTCAGTGAAGTGAATGATGTGTTCTTAGTGCTTGCTGCCGCACCCTGGGAAGTCGCACCCGGATCGGCAAAGGCTGGGCGCTGGGCAAGCATTGCGGCTCCTGCGGAACCGCCGGCCATGGCCAGGAGACGACGACGTGACATCCCAGTCGATTTTGTATGCTCCATGGTCAATCTCTCCTTTTTGCTGCACTACGGAAGCGCGGCGGCCAAGACGACACCGACACATCATACTGGCCGACATAACAGATACCGACGACGAGGCAACGCCGGCGTCGATCGAAGCAGGAACCTGGGCGGCTTTCTTCGTGAATTCGGTCGACGCGAGTCATCAGAACAGAGGCTGGCGAGATGAACAATTGGACGATGGTATCGTCGATACTTTGGTATCGGGTCCCCTGCTAAATGAGCGTTGGCCACATCTCTTCATGCTTACAGACTGAACCTCTCAGCACTTTGCGGATGGTACCGAAAACACGGCTAGTCCGCATGAGTTTAGGCTGGCGCCAGCGTTCCGCATCGAAAGAGCGCGGTTATGGTATCGCCCAAGGCAAATGAGGAGATCTCTGATAGAATCCCCCTTAATAAGGGGGCGTCTTCAGATGATCATAGGCAAGGATGGGGTTGACCCATGTCGAATGCTACGCCCACTGTGTTCGTTGTCGACGATGACGTTTCTGTGCGCGAATCACTGGAATTGCTGATCCGCTGTGAAGGCTGGCATCCGGAGACATTCGCGTCCGCCCAAGAATTCCTCGACTACCCACGAGTTCATATTCCGAACTGCCTCGTCCTTGACGTTTCTCTTCCCGGTCTCAACGGTCTAGACCTCCAACGGCTGGTCGCCGATGAACGCACGGACATGCCGATCATCTTCATCACGGGTTACGGCGACGTGCCCATGACCGTCCAAGCCATGAAGGCGGGGGCTGTCGAATTCTTGACGAAGCCATTCAATGATGACGTGCTGTTGACCGCTATCCGGGCAGCCCTTGAACGTAGCCGGGTTGCTCTTGGTCTGGAGGCGGAGATGCGGGAACTCCGGGACCGTTACGCGTCACTATCGCAGCGCGAACGGCAAGTGATGGCGTTAGTGGTCTCGGGCCTTTTGAACAAACAGGTCGGTGGGGAGCTTGGTATCAGCGAGATCACGGTGAAGGCACACCGAGGTAAGGTGATGCAGAAGATGAAGGCCGACTCTCTTGCCGCCCTCGTGAAAATGGCTGCGAGGCTCCGCCCCGCACCCGCAGCAATTAAGGCGGCGTAGTGGCCATTAATCACCGTCGTAGTTGTGAAGGCGCGGACGCCGCCCTTCAGGTATTTTGCCGGAGTACTTGGCGAGGCGGCCCTGAAACCGGGCGGAGTGAGCGCCCGACCCTATCGGAGGAGAACAGCATGAAGAAGACCACTGCACCGATTTCCCTTGCCGGTTCCCAACTCGGTGAAGTACGTCATGTCTGCGCATTTTTCAATAGCGACGACGAAGAGTATCGCGTGCTGCTTCCGTTCATCAAAGACGGGTTCGAGTGTGGCGACAAGGTGGTTCACGTCGTGAATCCGGATCAGCGTCGGGATCATCTGCAACGCTTGGCAGCGGCAGGCGTCGATCCAACAGCCGCCGAGCAGAGTGGGCAATTAGAGATCAGGATCAACACCGAAGCTTATATTCGAGACGGCCGTTTCGATCAGGATCGAATGCTGGCAGCGTTCGAGCAGATGGCTAGCGGCAATGCCAAGGGTGGATTCCCGTTGAGCCGCATTTGCTGCCGGATGGACTGGGCAACGGAAGATCGGTCCTATATCGACGATCTCGTTGAATTCGAATCGCGCGTGAATGATGTGTGGCGTAGTCACGACGACGCGGTGATCTGCACCTACCAGCTCGGCAAATTTGGAGGCGACACGGTGATCGATATCATGCGGACGCATCCGATGATCATCATCGGTGGCCTCCTGCACCGGAATCCGTTCTACGTGCCGCCCGAGGAATTCCTGCGCGAGGTCCGCCAGCGTCGGGCCATGCGGCCTTTCTCATCCTCCACGGCTGCCTGATATGGAAGTCCAACCCGAACTTTCCGGTGAAGTCAAGCACCTTCAACTGTGCATTAACGATCTTGTCAGCCTGCTTGCTCTTCCCGCCATCTGGAGTGGCGGCGATCCATCGCAGGTTCTCCATACCTTGCTCGATGCGCTCATCCGCATGCTGCACCTGGACCTGGTCTCTGTGAGGCTGACAGATTCAGTTGGCGAGGCGCCCGTTGAGATCGTCCGGATCGCCGAGCCGCGAGGAGCGATGCCTCCTGTACACGACATCTGCGAGGCGCTCAGCCGGAGTCTGGAAGGCGACTCACGGAAATGGCCTCCTCTTCTTCGGAACCTTATGGGTGAAGGAGAGGTTTCGATCGTGCCTCTGCCGCTGGGGTCACAGGGCGAACTTGGTGTAATCGTGGCAGCGGCTAAGCGGACGGATTTTCCGCGGCAGACCGAGGCACTTCTTCTGAGCGTAGCGGCGAACCAGGCCTCGATCGGACTACAAGAAGCACGGCTCCTGAGCCATCAGAAGCGGGTCGCTAGCGAACTTGATCAGCGGGTCGTGCAACGGACTGCCGAACTTGCCGCCGCCAACGAAGAACTCAAGAAGGAACTTGCTGAACGCAGACTGGTAGAAGAGAGGCTCGGGCAGGAAGAAGAGGAACTGAAGCGCAGTGAGGTCCGCAAGGCAGCGATCGTGGACTCGGCGCTCGACTGCATCGTGACCATCGATCATGAGGGCTGTATCACTGAGTTCAATCCGCCTGCGGAGCACACCTTCGGCTACTGTCGGGACGAAGTCTTGGGAAAGCATCTGGCGGACGTCATCATTCCACCGTCTCTCCGCGAGAAACATCGGCAGGGCTTTGCCCGCTACCTGGCCACGGGCGAGGCGCGAGTGCTTGGAAAACGCATCGAGATGACGGCAGTACGGGCTGACGGAAGCGAATTCCCCGTCGAGCTGGCAATCACCCGCATTCCGTTGGAGGGGCCGCCGTCCTTCACCGGTTATCTGCGTGACATTACGGAACGCAAACGGGCAGAGCAGGAACTGCGGCGCAGCGAGGCGTTTCTCGCGGAAGCTCAGCATCTTAGTCGAATCGGCAGTTTTTCCTGGCGTGTACCGACAGACGAAATCACCTGGTCAGAGCAGCTTTATCGCATCTTCCAGATTGACCGGGATGCGCGGGTGACCTTTGAACTGATCGCTACTCGAATCCACCCCGAAGATTTATCAGTATTCCACGAACATATCGAGCGGGCTCGCCGGGACCGCGGCGATGTGCAACTCGAGTTCCGCCTGCAGATGCCGGACGGCACGCTTAAGTACGTACACGTCGCCGCTCACATCCGGGGCGATCATGACCAACTGGAGTACATCGGCGCAGTTCAGGACGTGACAGAACGGCGATCCTCGGAAGAGGCACTTACCAAGGCTCGATCGGGGCTCTCACACGTGGCCAGGGTTACGAGCCTTGGAGTATTGACGGCGTCGATCGCGCACGAAGTCAACCAGCCGCTGTCGGGCATTATGACCAATGCCAGCACCTGCCTTCGTATGCTGGCCGCCGACCCTCCCAATATCGAGGGCGCGCGTGAAACAGCGCGGCGCACGATTCGCGATGCCAACCGAGCCTCTGAGGTGATCACACGATTGCGTGCACTCTTTAGCAAGAAATCGGCCACGGCCCAGTCGATAGACCTGAATGAGGCTGCGCGAGAGGTAATTGCTCTGTCATTGAGCGAACTTCAGAAAAACCGTGTGATCCTGCGGCCGGAACTTGCCGACGACCTCCCCCTGGTCACAGGCGATCGCGTCCAGCTCCAGCAGGTCATTTTGAACCTGCTCCGCAATGCTTCGGACGCCATGAGCACCATTGATGATCGTCCAAGGGATTTAGTGATTCGAACCGAACCAGATGACAACGAGCGGGTGCGCCTCAGCGTGACAGATGTTGGAGTCGGCTTGGAACCTAAAGCTGCGGACAGGCTTTTCGAAGCCTTCTACACCACAAAGGATGAGGGTATGGGAATCGGATTGTCGGTCAGCCGTTCTATTATCGAGCATCATCATGGCCGCCTGTGGGCGACGCCAAATAATGGTCCGGGAGTTACTTTTTCGTTCTCTATCCCCTGCAGACCAGAGGGTTTGACGAGCGATGTTAGTCGCGCCAGCCGCATACCTTCGGTCTCGGATGCGGCTTGAGATATCCATGGCGGTCACTCAGCCGCAATTGAATTCGGCGGTAAACCAATACTAAAGTCCAATGGACGCTCTCCCATACGAGGCGCATTCTTATCAGATGGAATTGCGCCGCGAAGGGCGTGCGAAGGAACGTCCATTGGTGTCAGTCGTTGATGATGATGAGTCTGTGCGCGAATCGCTGCCCGACCTCCTTGGCGAATTCGGCTTTGCAGCCCGTGCATTCTCATCCGGGGAAGAATTCCTCGCCTCCGACTGCATCGACCAGACCCGTTGCCTGATCCTCGACGTTGCCATGCCGGGAATGAGCGGGCCGGAACTCCAGCGGGAACTAAAGCTTCGAAGGCGAGAGATTCCGATTGTCTTCATAACCGCTCAACGAGAAGAAACTGTTCGCCCGCAAGTACTCGAAGAGGGTGCAATAGAGTGCCTGTTCAAGCCCTTCAGCGACACGGCTCTGCTTGCGGCCGTCAATTCGGCACTTCACCTGAAGTAAAAGTTCCGCACTCTGTTGAATTGTGGGGAATCGCATGAATGCAACGTGCCAGTTTGCAGGTCAATTGGAATCGTCAAGCATGGCAGTCTCGACATCGATCATGTTCGTTGTTGACGACGATATTTTCTACGCAAACGGCGCCAGTTTGGCGAGGACGGTCGGCAGATATTCCGCGACCGTCGGATGAATATGCATCGCGCGCTGGATGACCGTGTACGGCGCCTTCGCATACATGATGTCCAGCAGAACGTGAATCACTTCATCGCCTCCGACTCCAAAAATCGCAGCTCCCAGAATCTGTTTCGTCTCTGCATCGACGCAGATCTTGATGAAACCTTGTGTCTCACCTTTCTCGTAGGCCCGGCTCACCCGAATCATCGGATATTTTGCAGCGAGGGTACGACGTCCCGATTTCCGTACCTCTGCGTCCGTCATGCCGCATCGTCCTAGCGGCGGATCAATATATAGGGCGTATGCCTGGATTCGGTCGGAAACCCGGCGATGGTCAGCGTTGAAGAGATTGTCCGCAACGATCTCGTAGTCGTTATAGGAAGTATGCGTAAAGGCGCCGTGGCCGTTGCAGTCCCCCAGTGCCCAGATGCCGGGCACGTTTGTTTGCAGTTGATCATCAACCGTTATGTAGCCGCGATGATCGGTGGCTACCCCGGCCCTGTCCAGTCCCAAATCGTCCGTGTTGGGAATGCGTCCCGCGGCCAGAAGAATGTGAGTGCCCACCACTTCTGGCGAACCATCTTCGCATGTAAGGGCGACGGCGACGCCGCCATCGCGTTTGGCCAGCGAGATACATTCGGCATTCAGCCGGATGTGTATGCCCTCCGCCTCCAGGATTTCGCGCACAGCCTGGGAAATGTCTTCGTCCTCCCGTCCAATCAGGCGCGGTCCCATTTCCACAACCGTGACTTCGCTCCCGAGCCGGCGATAGATCTGGGCGAACTCCAGCCCAACATAGCTTCCGCCGATGATGATGAAATGCTCGGGCAAGAAATCGATGTCCATCAGCGATGAGTTGGTAAGAAATGGGACGTCGTGAATCCCGGGCATTTCTGGAACCCGAGCACGCCCGCCCACGTTGATATAGATCTTGTCGGCCTGCAGAACTTCATCGTTGACCGTGACGGTGTTCGACGACTGAAACCTGGCATGACCCTGAATCACCGTACAATTTGTCGTTCCCCGGAGCCACTCCTCCACTCCCTTGTTAGACCTCGCGGAAACCGCATCCTTGCGGGCTTTGACTCGCTTTATATCGACGCGCATATCACCAGTGGAGAAACCGTATTCCGCACCTCGGCGGGCAACATGGATCGCATAGGCACTCGCCACGAGCGTCTTTGTCGGGATGCATCCCGTATTCACGCAGGTGCCGCCAAATTTATGGCGTTCGATAATAGCGACGGTTTTGCCGGCGCCCGCAAACCGCGCTGCCAGGGACGGGCCCGCCTGGCCCGTCCCGATAATGATTGCGTCGAAGTGCTTCATGAGTGGTCAGTGTGCCCCTTCTATGTGGAGCTTGCCGTCTTTGGCTGCCTCTTCCGGCGTCTTGCCGTCCTGACGCGCGACAATGTAAGCGGCGTACCAGCCCGACCAGTGGTGCTTCGGAGCGGTAGGTTCGTATTCGCCGTGGTGCTTCTCAGCCTCTTGCAAGAGCTCAGTCAGCGTCGCGACATCCAGATTGCTGAGTCCTCGGCCGGGTAGCCGGGTCGTGACTTCCTGAAACAACCAACCATTGCCATCTGGATCGCGAAACGTGGCGAACGAGTTGTAGGTGGCATGTTCGGTTGCTGGCCCGCCGATCCGACCGCTGCCGTCGATCCGGAATTGAGCGCCTGGCGTTCCGGGGTGGAACACCTCACTCACCTCAATACCGCGAGCAACGAGCTCTTTGCGCGCAGCCTCAACGTCGGAGACGATCAGGTAGAGCCCCTGGGCTGAGCCCGGCGCGGCGGTCGTCATCTTCGTGCCAAACTGAACCGAACATCCTGAGCCGGGCGGCGTGAACTGGACGACCCGGAAACCGTTATCGAACGGGAAGTCGGCGTCGAGCCGCCACCCCAGTTTGGTGTAGAACACCTTCGAGCGGTCGACATCCGCGACCGGAATGACGACCACCTCGAACTTCATATCTACTTCCTCGGCTCTAGCACTGCTGACTGGTTCACTGCTCGGGAACGCACGCAGAGTTGCCATATTTCCTCCTTATTGGACACCCAAATCGCTGTCCAGATTCTTGCATAACTCACGCTACTTCGTCGGCGACCCGGCGACGAACTGCTGGCCGCCGTCGAGGTCAAGGGTTGCACCGTATGTTGGTCATGATGTGTACGGCCAGTGCGGCCGTCAGGGCGGGAAGTGCCGCGATCACCGTCGATGCCATTCCTGCCACCGCTCGGGCGGCAACTTCCGGTGCCCCCATATATATCCCGGCGCCAACCATATGTTTTCTCGAGATCTGTATCATTTGATCCTCGTCGGGAGTTGATTAATTACTGCCGCCCCTGCCTCGCTGACGACTTCGTCCTGGGAATCGGTGCCTCCCGAACAACCGATTGCGCCGATAACCGCCCCCTGGTCGATCAGTGGAATGCCGCCTCGAGACGCAATCATTCCATCGAACGCGAGCAGATGGTTGAGATGCATAACCTGGACACCATCCTCGAAGACCTTTGTTGGCCGCCGGAAGGTCGCGGCTGCTCGCGCCTTGTGCTCCGCAATCTGAATAGAGGCGAGCATCGCGCCGTCCATTCGTTGGAAGGCAACCAAGTTACCACCCGAATCGGCTACTGCGACGTTCATTTTCCAATTCCGCTTCCTGGCCTCTGCCACAGCGGCGTGAATGACCGCCTGGGCTTGCTCGAGCGATATCGGACGCCCATAGGGCACATCGAATGGTATTTCGTCTGGGATGACATCAAGAGGGTTCGACGTGAGCGGTGCTTCGATGGCGATCTCTGCTATGTTGCTTGACATAATTTTCCTCCGAAAAGGCTACAGAGTTATTTTCAAAGGCGTTTCTGAGATGCAGGTTCTGATTGAACCCACAGCATCACGTAATAAAAACAGAAGGGTGGGCTTTGAACAATTGGACGATGGTATTGGTTGTATCTTCGCGCGTGCTGCTACTGCTGCGGGTGCCCGATCTGCAGTACGATCTTGCCGGGCTTGTGTGGTACGCCTGCAAGCATCCGTTGCGCCTGGCGCGCCTCCGAAAGCGGCAGGATGGAGCCCACACGCGGTGTGATTCTGCCCGCGTCAAACAATGTTGTGAGTGTCTGCAGGCGCGCGTTAGTCACTTCCGCGTAGAAGAAAACGGCCCCTTCTGGGAGCGGCTGCGTGGAGACTGAGGTGACGAGTTTGCCTCCGGGTCTCAACGCAGCGACGCAGCGTTGAAACGTACTGCCCCCAACCGTGTCGAGGATGGCATCTACCTGCGGGAGGTCCTGCTCGAATGCTGGCTTGCCCGAGTCGTTGATGGATTTCACGCCCAATGTTCGGAGCAGGTCTTCGTCGTCGAGGTGGGCGATGGCAACCACGTGGATCCCGGCGTCCAGGGCCATTTGCACGGCGTAGGCCCCGACGTTCCCGGCGGCTCCGACGACCATTATCGTTTGGCCGCGCATCGCCTGGGCATACTGGAACAGCATTTGCCAGGCGGTTACTGCAATGACGGGAGCCGATGCTGCTTCTACGTGATTCAGCGATTGCGGTTTGCGGGCGACCATCCCGGCCGTGGCCACGGCGAACTCGGCCTGGGCGCCACAGAACTGCGGGTTGGTGACGCCATAGACTTGGTCGCCCGGCGCTAAGTCCGTAACGCTGCGACCGAGCTTCTCGACGACACCGGAAAGGTCCGAACCGAGGGTGAGCGGAGGTTGGGGGCTGACCTTGCTCTTGCCCTCACGAATGATTGCGTCCCAGGGAGCGACGCCCGCGGCCATCACGCGCACCAGAACTTCGTCTGGGCCCGGCGACGGCATCGGCATATCCTCGACCAGCACCACGTCGGGCGGCCCGAAGCTATGAATTCTGGCTGCCTTCACAGCTAATTCCTCCCACCTTGATGCTCAAAAGCCGATTCATCCGAAGCTAAGAGACGACCGCGATAGCAAGATCTAATTACTGCCGCCCCTACTCTGCTGACGACCTCGTCCCGGGAATCCGTACCTCCCGTATTACAAAGGCATCTTCACAGACGTTTCCGAGATGCAGATTCCGATCTAACTCGCAGCATAAAAGCTCCCGGCAATGGCAAGCCCTTCCCCGACGGCTCGAAGATTGTAAGGATTGAGTGGAGACCGAAAAAGTTAACAGATCTCCTTTTTTCCGCAAGCACACCGGACACGGTGCCTGGCGACTTGGCGCAGGTTGAGTTCATCATGAAGGACAGCCGGAGATTCTCGGACACCCACGGATGGGGATATGCGATGTTCGACTATGACGCCGCATCCGGAACGTTCGCGCCAGCCACATCGGCCAGCAAGCCGCCAGTAGGGCACGACGCCAAGTGCGGCGCTGCATGCCACACGCTGGCAGCGTCAAAGGATTACATTTTCACGGCATACCCCAAAAGATAAAGCCCATCAGGCGCCCTCCGAGTCTCGATTCAGCGGCTCGCCCGAACGGAGGAACCTTATGAAACGGATAGCCACAACGGGCAGCTAGTTCAGGAGCGATTCCCAGTCAGCTGGCACCCTGCCTGCGGGTCCGGGTGCCGGCTGATTTTTTGGATGCGAATGCGGCGGAAGCAACTCCACACCCTTGGTCATCCCCTGCTTCTCGTAATCGTAGAACCAGTCCTCGCCCGGCTCGAAGCTGGCAATGATCGGATGCCCTGTTGCCGCCGCATGCTTGGATGCATGCTGGCTCGGAGAACTGTCACAGCATCCGATGTGCCCACACTCCGCACACCGGCGGAGATGAAACCACCAACCTTTCGCTGACGCCAGGCATTCCACACACCCGTCGCCACTCGGCTTCGAAGCCGGGTTGATTCCGCGTAGACCCTTCTTCATTTCCGATTTTCCTTTCGTGTCCTCTGTTCACAGAATAATGTCAAGCCACCAGCAAGATCTTCCCGACACCACCCTTCTCCGCCGCTGCCTGAGCCTCGGCCGCTTCACTGAGTGGCAGTTTCTGGCTAATCGGGATTACCAGCTTGCCATCTCGCACTGCTTCGGCCATGAACTCGAGCGTTTTCCTGTCGAATTTCGAGAATACTGGCACCACCTTTACAGATGGATACTTCGCGGCGTTCTGCGGTGCCCCTACAACCGATGCATACACTCCTCCCGGCTTGACCTTGGCGATCAGCTTCTCGGCGGTTTTTCCGCCGACCGTATCCGCCACCGCATCCAGCGGCGGAAGATTCGCAATCGCGGTGTCGTCGTCGGTTGCGACGACCTGGTCCGCGGCGACAGTCTTCGCCTCATCCATTTGCATCTGCCTCTTCAAAACCCCTGCGATCACAGTCGCCCCGCGCTCCTTCGCAGTGAATACAGCCGAACGCCCGACATTTCCAGCAGCACCTACGACGAGAACTGTCTGGCCTGCTTTGATTCCCGTAGCTGAAAGGAGCTGGTTGCCGGTCGTCGTCACCAGCGGCAGCGCCGCCGCCTGGATCAAATCGAGCCCCTTGGGAACTTTCGCCAGAATCGCGGCTTTTACAACACAAAGTTCGGCGTAAGTGTTGTCCGCCATCGCGAACACCTGGTCTCCGACGGAAAAGCCTTCCACTCCCGGCCCAATCTTTACCACGGTCCCCGCGATGTCGACTCCTATCAGTCCAGGAAACTTCATGGGATAGAAGTCTTTCGTTAACCCGGCACGTCGTTTGTAGTCGATCGGATTCACGCTCGTGGCTGCCACCCGCACCAGTACTTCGCCAGGACCCGCCACTGGATCAGGGTATTCCTCAAACCTGAGTTCTTCAGGACCGCCATATTGGTGGACAACAACTGCTTTCATATTTCATCTCCTTGTACGGTTGCGCAAACTGTCACTAAGGAAACTTAGATGAGCGAGGCTGCTCCGCCGACTCTCTGAGCAGTGGATTCTTAGCTCTGCACTCGGCTTTCGCGCGTTATAGCGCCTTGGGCGGCAGCCTCTTTTCTGTTCTTCTGAGGATGAATACCCAGTTCATGCCATGACGTTTCCGCGAGGTTGACCTCGTAGTAGTTTGCAGCTTTCTCGATGTTCGCGAACGCCAAAGCACGGTCGGCATCGGAGACGTCGATGACTTGATCGAACCGCGCGGCCGCGTTACGCACATGTTGTGCATCGGTCAGTGGTTCTTTACGCTGCTTCGGAAACGCATAGACGCTGTCGGGCAAATCGCTCTGGGTTGTCAGCCGTCCGTGTTTCTCGTGAGGTTTCCAGGTTGCTTCCGGCATGTTTTTGCCATCCTTTCTTTAAATATTCGCATCGGCTGCGATGGAGCGATTACACCCGAGGTGCTCCGGCGAATCAATTGGACAATGGTATTGGCCTACCTTGGTATTGGAGCCCGTGGAATGAAGTACACACCACTGCAATCACCGCCTCTCACATGCAGCGCTGAATTGCGGCGAACCTTGAGTGAGCCGTTTTCTCCATTCGAGTCGAAACTTGTATAATCCACCCCATGCAAGGAAGACCCTGGAGCACAATTGCGCTCGGCTCCCTGTTGCTCATCTCGGCCAGCTCAACAGGAGGACAGGACGTGAAATCTCCGCAACCTGAAAAGTCGAAGCCGCCTGTCAAAACGGAGCAGCGGGGGCGCATAATTGGAATCGGCGGTGTCTTCTTCAAATCCGCGAATCGCGATCAGATGCGCGAATGGTATGCGAAGCATCTTGGACTCGCTGATAAAGGCCAGGGCGCGATGCTTCCTTGGCGCGAACACGACGACCCGCAAAAGGAACAGGTTACAGTCTGGACGGTTTTTCCCGCCTCCACTGACTATTTCCCTCCCAACCAACCGTTCATGATCAACTACATCGTGGACGATATGGATGCTTTGCTCGACCGCTTAAAACAAGAGGGAGTAAAGATTGATCCCAAACGAATGGATGAATCCTACGGTCGCTTTGCCTGGATCTATGATTCGGATGGGAACAAGATCGAGCTCTGGCAGCCGCTGCCCGCAAAGCCCTGACTCTTGCAACGAGCTGCTTCGTCGCAAGCTGTTTCTTCGATCAGTCACCTCAACAACTTGCCGGCGAGCCAGTAATCGACACTGAACTTTCCCGGACCCGAGCAGATCAGCCAGATAAAGAAAAGCACATACAGGACTTCCGGAAGGTAGAGGAAATCGTCGAGCCAGTTAAGAGGCGAAAGTCCTTTCGGTAGGGTGTAGACCGCGCTGGTCAGGGTGGCGACAATCATATCGACTAATAAAGTCACGCAGGCCGGGCTCGAAAGAAACCCCACGATCAGCAAGGATCCGCCAACGAACTCAACACCCGACACGAAGTATGCCGCCTGCCGGGGAAACGGGACTTTGGCCGCAACCAGCGTCTCGTACATAGTTTGCTTGCTGCCCGCGACAAACAATTTGTTTGCCCCGGAGATGGCGAAGAACAGCCCGATCAAAACGCGTACCAGCAGGACGGCGTATTGCTCCAAATCGCTGCTACCCAGCAGCGCAAACTGGACCAACGGCTTCCAATCCATCTCTGCTGCCCCCTCCGCCGAGGATGTGCTCTAACCACACCCCGCGTCTTGCCATTCAACTTCTGTAATTCAACTCTGCAAATTCGACTTCTCTGCTAACCGCAGCCGGGCGGTGTTGTATCGTTCGCGCCCATGGGCGGCAAGAAATGGGCTGCGCCAAGCGGAGTTCCGCAAGCGGTTGAATCCGTATCCCGTCTGTGCCAGGGTTGACCGGGCCAGGGGTTAACCGGGCCAGCGTTAACCGTACGTGAGGTCGGTGCTCTGTCCGACTTCGATAATGTAA
>CAZGSU010000132.1:0-19356 GCA_964528615.1 uncultured Acidobacteriaceae bacterium
ATCCGCTGTTCGCCGCTGGGCACAAAACTCAAAATCAGCTCGTCGGCGATTAGCCGGCGCACCAACCGCTCCGCATCCTTGAAGTCATGCTTACGCCCACGTGGCGCACGGTTGGAAAACGCCTGCGCCAAGTGCAAACGCATGTGGGGCTCCAGTTCCAACCACACCGACCGCCAGTACTGCGCCGTCGATTCCATCACCGCCTCTTCGACTCCCTGCTCTTGCAACCATGTCAGCAAGCGGTGCAACTCGCTCGGCATGGTGACGAATCGCCGCCGCGCTGGCTTCTCTTCCGGCGTACTCGCATCCACGACAACCACCATCAACACCTTCTTGTGTACGTCAATCCCCGCGACCTTCATCGCTTCCTCCTAAGCGTGGAAGCGGCAGAACGCACGCGAAAAGAATTACACACCGTCACGTGCTACCACCTTCTAACTATCGGTGGCGCGACATAGATTGGTTCAAAACGCGCGTTCCCGACCAAACTCAAAAACGGCCTCACTTCATCCAGAGTGCAAACAGATCTGCGCCGTCCACGCTCCATCAGCCTACACGCGCAACTCAACCCATTTTCATGTCAATGGGTGGGCCACTAGGCCCATGCGGAACTCAAAACCCGGAGTGTAATCGCGATGTGACAACAGCAACTAAGAATGGTGAGTTCGAGCATTCTCAGGCTTTGCTAGACTGGGCTGGCCATGAGCGTGATCGACGAAGTTCTGGAAGCAAACGAAATCTACTCGCGCACGCACGAGTTGCGCCGCCTGACTCCGCGCCCGGCGCGCAAGCTTGCCATTCTGACTTGCATGGACACGCGCCTTTCCATCCGCACCTTAGGGTTGACGACCGGAGACGCGCACATCATCCGCAACGCGGGCGGCATTGTGACGGACGATAGCCTGCGCTCGCTGCTAGTATCGCACTACCTGCTGGGCACCGAGGAAATCATGGTCATTAACCACACCGATTGCGGCCTGATGCATGCTAGCGAGCAGGAGTTACGCACAAGAATCCAGAACCGTACCGGGACCGCAGCCATTGCTCCGGCATTCTTCTTTGCGTTTCAGAATATCGAGGAGAACGTGCGTCACCAACTACAAAAACTGCATACCCATCCGTGGATTCCCAAAGAGGTCTCCGTGCGAGGATTCGTGTATGACGTGAGCAGCGGCCGATTGCGCGAAATTAAATAGGCTTCAACCCTATCGGACAGCGTGGCGTGCAAGGTCAAGGTTTGGCTAATACAATTCATCCCTTCGGCGAGTGGCAATTTCTCCTGGCACGAAACATCTTGGTTAGGAGATTTGGCTAAGTGCTGAATGCTGAGTGCTGATGGCTTCCTCATCATTTATTCTGAAGCTAGCCCGATGATCAAATTCCACCGCCAATTCGATTCCCATTCGATCAAGCTGCTGATCTTCGACCTCGATGGCACCTTGATCGATTCCAGGCTCGACCTGGTTCACTCGGTGAACGCCATGCTCCGGCATTTTGGCCGTCCCGAGCTGCCCGATGAAGTAGTGGCTTCCTACGTCGGAGATGGAGCTCCCGTGCTGGTGCGGCGCGCCCTCGGAGATCCGAAAGACGAGAAGTTCGTGAAAGAAGCGCTGGACTATTTTCTCGCCTACTACCGGGTACACAAGCTCGACCATACCCACGTCTACGACGGGATCAAAGACAGCCTGGCTGCGATTCAGAGCTCGAACGGCGTCACCAGGAAGATGGCGGTACTTTCCAACAAACCAGTTCATCCCTCGCGCGCCATCGTCGAGGCCCTCGGACTAGGCCAGTTTTTCCTCCACGTATACGGAGGCAACAGCTTTCCCACAAAAAAACCCGATCCCGAAGGTGCGCGTTCACTGCTGAAGGAAACGAAAACTCGCCCCCACGAGGCCGCAATTATTGGAGACTCGTCGGTGGATGTCCTCACCGGGCGCAATGCCGGCATCTGGACCTGCGGCGTGACCTACGGCTTTGCTCCGCACACCCTATGCGAAGCTCCGCCGGACGTGGTGGTGGACAAGCCACGCGAGCTGGCGGATCTGTTCCACGCCGCCGGCGGACACACCCCGAGGTAAGAAAGATCCTGGTCGCGGAATAGCAGCCGAACGCCAGTACCGAACGTCAGTGCCGTGAGAGAACAGGTTCCTCCTGAATCCCAGCCCAGGGTCTTTGGGCGTTTTCGTTGTAGATTGATTCCAGGTGACTAACCCTAGCAACCGCAGGTCCTCGAAAGCCGGCTCAGGCTTTACTCCCGCCGAATTGCGCAAGCTGCGCAGCCTCAAAGATCCGTATGGCATTCAACGCTATCTCGACGACATTCCGTACCATCTTGCGGATACCGCATGGTCCCCGCGCCGCGTGCTGCGGGAAAACACCGCACACTGTCTTGAAGGCGCTATTTTCGCGGCGGCGGCGTTGCGCGCCAACGGATTTCCCGCGCTGATCCTGGATTTCGAGGCTGAACACGACACCGACCACGTGGTCGCCATTTATCGCGTGAATGGCCATTGGGGAGCGATTGCGAAATCCAACTTCAGCGGCTGCCGTTACCGCGAGCCGGTACACCGCAACCTGCGCGAGCTGGCTATCAGTTATTTCAACCTTTATTTCAATTTGCGCCGGGAACGGACGCTACGGACTTTTTCACGTCCAGTTAATCTCGCCCGCTTCGATCACCTGCAATGGATGACCACGGAGAAGCCGGTGTGGTTCATCGTTTATCACCTGCTCGAAATCTTTCATTACAAGCTGCTGCGGCCGGGGATGGCCCGGCGCCTGCATCGGGTGGACGAGAGATTGTTTCGGGCCGAGGTGCTGGGGAAGGCTGAAAAATCCGGGTAATGCAGTCGTCGGTCGTCAGTCTTCAGTCTTCAGTTGTCACCCCTGAGGCTCCGCTGACGACCGAAGACTGACGACTGTTCTGGTCCGGCTCCTGTCCCGCACCAGCAACACAGCAGAAATCACTGCCGCAGACAATGGTCCCGTTTTCACTCCCCAGAGTCTCTCCGCGATGACATAGACGAAGAAAGGCGCAAATGCAAAAGAATCGCCATCACAACTCCTTCATTCCCTACACTAAGCGTCCGGGCAATTCCAGGTGGTTCGGGATAATTTGCCATCCGTTCTCTCAGGATACAATCCCCTCATGAAGTCCCGGCTCCTCATCCTGTTGCTGCTGACGCCCATGGCCTGGACCCAGAGCGCGCCGGACATGGCTTCGGCCCCGCATTACCGGCAGTTGCTCGTAAACGATAAGGTTCGCGTGTTCACGCTCACGCTGAGGCCTCTCGAGCGGACCATGGCGGGGCATGACAACAACTTCCTGGTGGTCGCACTTCTGGACTGCGATGTGGTGATCTGGCCGGAAGGAGAATCGGATATCGTCAATTTTCACTTTAACCAGGGCGACATCCGTTTCTACCCTGGGGGACGCGCACTTGGCATGCGCAACGACCGCACCACCGAATATCGCAATGTCACTGTTGAATTTCTTAACCCTAAAGTGACGAATTATGGCTACCAGGCCTATTCCGGTACGTGGGAATATGGACCGGCAGCGATCAACCCACCGGTCGATCCCCACGCCAAGTTCATGAACTCGCTAGCGTTGGGAGCTGCCACCGTAAGTGACGTTCAACTGCTATCCCGCGATCCCCTTCCACCGCCGGACAAACCAGGTGCGGAATTACTGATCCCGGTCACAGACATCGACCTGAAGGCAGGCGAGTACGAGAGAATAAGAAAGTCGTCCGGCGACGCGGTCTGGATCCCGGCGGGGCGGAAGTCCACATTCCTGAACGCCACGACCGATCCCGCGCGCTTTATCGTCGTCCTGTTCAGGACGCCGGCCAAGGATTGATGGTTTGTCACTCTTCTTCACAACTTCTTCGAGGCATCTCCGGCGAACTGACCCGGTTCTAAGCACGTATACATTCCTATGAAACAGCCTGCAGCGCGTGTCCTTCTTCTGGTTCTCGTCTCATCCTTCGGATGGGCCCAGAACAGATCAGCACACGCAACGTCTCCGAGCTCACCGGCAGTAACAGAGCTCTCGCAGGAACAGATTCGCGACCTCATTCGCGAGGCTGCGGAAAAAGACATGGAGAACGACAAGAAACAGCGCGACTACACGTACATCCAGCGCGAGGAGGAACACAAGCTCGACGGGAAAGGCCAGGTCAAGTCCAGTGAAGCAAGAACCTACGAAATCATGGTGCTCTACGAAGAGCCGGTGCGGAAACTGATCGCCAAAGATGACAAGCCGCTCAGCGACAGCGACGCCAGGAAAGAGGACGAAAAGCTTCAGAAGATCATCGAAAAGCGCAAGAACGAGAATGATGACGACCGCAGAAAGCGTATGGAGAAACAAGACAAGGAGCGGGAAGAAGGGCGGCAGTTCGTGAAGGAAATTGCCGACGCTTACAATTTCCGCATTGCCGGCAATGAGAACCTGGGCGGACGCGAAACGCTGGTGATAGACGCCGACCCGCGTCCCAGCTACGAACCCCACATGAAAGACGCGAGGTTCCTTCCCAAGTTCCGCTTTCGTGCCTGGCTCGATCAGGCTGAAAAGCAGTGGGTGAAGCTCGACATCCAGTGCATTGACACAGTTTCCGTAGGCTTGTTTCTGCTGCGGGTGCACAAAGGCTCGAACATTCAGATCGAACAGGTGCGGGTGAATGACGAAATCTGGCTGCCCCGGCATCTTGCCCTCAAGCTGGACGCGCGCCTGGCGCTGCTCAAGGGTTTGAATATCGAGGAAGATGTGGCCTTCCGTGACTACAAGAAGTTTCGCACGGATTCGAGGATCGTGCCAGTGGGAGAAGTGCAGGAGCAGCACTGACGAGATAAAGAGGCGTCATGAAGAGTACAGCATACCTGCTGATATTCGATGGTCTGGCCGATTGGGAGCCGGCACACGCTTTGTGCGAAATCAACAAGTCTGGAAAGTTCGATGTGGTCACGGCCGGATTCTCCAGGACGCCGATTTCAACCATGGCCGGACTCAAACTCACACCAGACGTCACCGTGGATAACGTCAATCCAGCCAATGCAAGTATCTTCATCTTGCCCGGCGGAGACAGGTGGGAGAAAGAATCTGGCCCAAAACTCAAGACGCTTCTTCGCCAGCTTCATGAAAAGAGCGTTCCGATCGCAGCCATTTGTGGCGCCACATTGGAGATTGCCCGCGCCGGGTTGACCCGCGGCGTTCGTCACACGAGTAATGGCAAAGAATACCTACAGGCTATAGTGCCGGATTACACCGACGGTGACTGTTATGTCGACCAACTCGCGGTCGCAGACAAAGGCATAATCACGGCAAGCGGATTGGGAAGCGTTGAGTTTGCGCGTGAGGTAATAAAGCAGTTGCAGCTTTACAGCGAGGCTGATACCCAAATCTGGTTTGAGATGTTCAAACACGGGGTAGTTCCGGCGGGTCTCAGCGCGAAGAACGGCTAGCTTTTCTTCCCGGCTACTTCTTCCCGGCTACTTCCAACCGCGTCTCCGCCCGCTTGAGGGAATCTTCCGCGCGAGTAAAATCTTCTTCCGTTTTGCCGGTCTTTAACGCTTCCTCGGCGCGCTGCCTGGACTCCTGGGCGCGCTTGATGTCGATGTCCTGCGGGCGCTCGGCAGTTTCTGCGAGGATCGTCACCTTGTCGGGAAGCACTTCGGCAAAGCCCCAGGCCACCGACAGATAGTAGGTTTCGCCGCTCTTGCGATAACTGATTTCGCCGACTGCCAGTTCGGTGATCAGAGGCGCGTGACCGGGCAGGATGCCGAGATACCCGTTCTTGCCGGGAATCTGCATCTCCTCCGCCACGTCCTTCACCACCATTTTTTCCGGCGTGACGATTTCGAGTTGGAAAGTGTCGGGCATCAGTCGTTGGCCGTTGGCCAAAATCCTAACCCTCAGCGAAGAGGTGCTCCCATCGGAAAACTGCATGTCGTTGGCCAACGACCAAAGACCAACGACCACCGGCTCCTTCTAGGCTGCCTTCAGCTTCTCTGCCGCCTCGAGTACTTCCTCAATCGTGCCTTTCATGTAAAAGGCCTGCTCGGGGATGTCGTCGAACTTGCCTTCGTTGATTTCCTTGAAGCCTTTTACAGTGTCAGCGACTTTTACGTAGCGGCCCGGCGAACCGGTGAACTGTTCGGCCACGTGGAACGGTTGCGACAGGAAGCGCTGGATTTTTCGTGCCCGCGCTACGCTGATCTTCTGGTCTTCGCTGAGTTCGTCGATACCGAGAATCGCGATAATATCCTGCAAGTCTTTGTAGGTCTGCAGCGTCTTTTTCACACCCTGGGCTACGTCGTAGTGTTCCTGGCCCACGATGCGCGGATCAAGAATGCGCGAGGTCGAAGCCAGCGGATCGACCGCGGGATAAATTCCAATCTCGGTCAAGGCGCGCGAAAGAACTGTGGTCGCATCGAGGTGAGCGAAAGTCGTCGCCGGAGCAGGATCGGTAAGGTCGTCGGCGGGCACATAAATCGCCTGCACCGAAGTTACCGAGCCTTTCTTGGTGGAAGTGATCCGCTCCTGCAATTCGCCCATTTCCGTGGCCAGGTTCGGCTGGTAGCCCACGGCGCTCGGCATCCGGCCGAGCAGCGCGGAGACTTCCGATCCCGCCTGAGTGAAACGGAAAATGTTGTCGATGAAGAGCAGCGTGTCCGCACCTTCTTCGTCGCGGAAGAACTCGGCAACGGTCAAGCCGGTGAGCGCGACACGGAGACGGGCGCCGGGCGGCTCTGTCATTTGCCCATAAATCAGAGCGGCTTTGGATTTTGACGGATCGCCCGGCTTGATCACGCCAGACTCGGTCATTTCCAGCCACAGGTCGTTGCCTTCGCGCGTACGCTCGCCAACACCCGCGAACACGGAATAGCCGCCGTGCTGTTTGGCGACGTTGTTGATCAGTTCCTGAATGAATACAGTCTTGCCGACGCCGGCGCCGCCGAACAGTCCAATTTTTCCGCCCTTCAGAAAGGGCTGGATGAGGTCGACGACCTTGACCCCGGTCTCGAACATCTCGGCGGTAGTCGCTTGATCCTCGAACAGCGGCGCGGGCCGATGGATGGGCATGGTCTTGGTGTGCTGGATCGGCCCCAGCTGGTCCACCGGCTGGCCGATCACGTTCATCACGCGACCCAGCGTGCCACGACCCACGGGTACCGAGATCGGTCCGCCCTGGTCGATAGCTTTCATCCCGCGCACCATGCCCTCGGTGGCTTCCATGGCCACACAGCGCACGCGGCCTTCGCCCAGATGCTGCTGCACTTCCAGAATCACGTTGACCGGATTCGGCACTGTGAAGCCGTCGCTGACGACTTTCAGCGCCTCATAAATCGGCGGCATGGCCCCCTCGACGAACTGCACATCCACTGCCGGGCCGGAAATCTGAACTACGTGTCCGATTCTTTCTGGCATAAGACCTCAGCTTCTAGCTTCTAGCTTCTAGCTTCTAGCTTCTAGTTCCGGCTGCTTCTAGCTTGGTCTCGGCACGATTGGCGGTCGGCCAGAAGCTAGGAGCTAGAAGCTAGGAGCGGTTTTACTGTGCTGCTGCTCCACTTACGATTTCAATGATCTCTTTCGTGATCTTCGCCTGACGGGCACGGTTCATGGCCAGGGTCAGGGAATCGATCATGTCGGTGGCGTTATTGGTGGCCGCGTCCATCGCGGTCATGCGGGCCGCGTGCTCCGCTGCGACCGATTCCTGCAAACTCCGAAAAACCTGAATGGCCACGTACTTTGGCAAGAGTGAGCGGAACAGCTCTTCCGGCGACTGCTCGTAGATGTAGTCAACCGGAGCCGTGGCAAATTTGGCTGCGACCGCGTCAATAGCGCGTGTGTCTGCAGGACGAATGCCGACGCCCGCTTCCCTTGCGGCCTCCACGGCACGTTCCCGTTCCTTCTGGGTCATGGTTTCAGCCATCCGCACTTCGGGCGCGCCGATCTGTTCGATCGGAAGTATCTGCTCGACGACCAGGCGCTGCGCGATCACCGACTTGAACTCGTTATAGAGCAGATACACAGAATCAATTTCTTCTTTGGCGTAGCGTTCGATTACGCGCTCGGCTAGTTCCGAGGCGAGTGCGTAGTCGATCTTGTTGAAGATCCCAATCTGCTCGCTTACGATCGTAGTTCGCGCAGGTTCCTGCGATTCGACTGTTCTCGGATCAGCCGTACGATAACGCCGCCGGAGAAAGTCGCGCCCTTTGCGGCCGATGGTTTCGATCTCAAGATTTTTGTCGGCCATGGTGTCGATGAAACGCAGCGCCGCTTTCAAGATATTGGTGTTGAAAGCTCCCGCCAGTCCTTTATCGCCGGTGACCACGATGAGCAGGATGTTCCTTTCAGGACGGCGCGCCAAAAGAGGATGCTTGGGCTCACCCGTTTCCGGATCATAGATCTCAGCCCGCGACACCAGCGACTTCAGCACGTTGGTCAGCATCTGCGCGTAAGGACGCGCGGCCAGGGCACGCTCCTGGGCCCGGCGCAACTTCGCCGCCGAGACCATCTTCATGGCCTTGGTGATCTGCCGTGTGTTGGTCACGCTGCGGATGCGGCGCCGGATGTCGAGAATGTTAGGCATGAATTAGTCGTCGGTCTCCAGTCGTCGGCCGTCGGCCATTGGTCAAATCACTTCGTCCAAGGGCCAAGCGGATTCCAGAACTAGTTTGCCAAAAACCAGTTACAAGTTCGTAGTTCCCGGTTCTCAGACTGGGTACTTGGTGCTACTTCGTCACTGCCTGTCTGTCCGCTACGAATGCTTCTTTACTCTGCTTGATCACTTTGCTCATCTCGGCTTTCAGGTTATCGTCGAGAACCTTCTTTTCCATAATGGTGCGCAAAAGGCCCGGATTCGTGACATCTACGAAGCGGTACAACTCTGCTTCGAAGTCGCGCACCTGGTCTACCGGCAAATCGTCGAAGAATCCGTTGGTGCCGGCGAAGATGATCAGAATCTGTTTGGAGAATGGCAACGGCGAAAACTGTTTTTGTTTGAGTACTTCGACCAGCCGTTGGCCGCGATTGAGCTGTGCCTGCGTGGCCTTGTCGAGGTCGCTGCCGAACTGCGCGAAGGCCGCCAGTTCGCGGTACTGCGCCAGTTCCAGCTTCATGCTGCCGGCCACCTGCCGCATGGCTTTGATCTGCGCGCTGCCGCCGACGCGGCTCACCGAAATTCCTACGTTCACCGCCGGCCTCACGCCGCTGTTGAACAGGTCGGTCTCCAGGAAAATCTGGCCGTCGGTAATTGAAATTACGTTGGTTGGGATGTAGGCGGAAACGTCACCCGCCTGAGTTTCGATGATCGGCAGAGCGGTCAAAGAACCGCCGCCCATCTTGTCGCTCAGCTTGGCGGCGCGCTCCAGCAGCCGCGAGTGAAGGTAGAAAACGTCTCCGGGATACGCCTCGCGTCCCGGGGGACGCCGCAGGAGCAACGAAATCTCGCGATACGATGCCGCGTGCTTGGAAAGATCGTCGTAAATCACCAACGCATGGCGCTTGCTGTCGCGGAAATACTCGCCCATGGCGCACGCCGCATAAGGAGAGATGTACTGCATCGGAGCGGGCTCTGACGCGGAGGCGGCCACCACGATGGTGTAATCCATGGCTCCGGCGTCGGTCAAAATCTTTACCACCTGGGCGATCGACGACCGCTTCTGCCCGACCGCGTTGTAGATGCAGATCAGGTCGTTGCCTTTGCTGTTGATAATCGTATCGAGCGCGACCGCGGTCTTACCAGTCTGCCGGTCACCGATGATCAACTCGCGCTGTCCGCGGCCGATCGGAATCATGCTGTCGATGGCCTTCAGCCCGGTCGCCATAGGTTCCCGTACCGGCTGGCGATCGATCACGCCCGGCGCCAGGCGTTCCAGGGCGATGAACTGGTCGGTCGCAATCGGACCTTTGTCGTCGATCGGCTGTCCCAGCGAGTTCACCACCCGCCCCACCAGCGCTTCGCCCACGGGCACGCTCATGATGCGGCCAGTGCGCTTCACTTCGTCGCCTTCGCTGATCTCGGTGTACTCACCGAGCAATACCACGCCCACCTGATCTTCTTCCAGGTTCATGGCGATACCGGCTACCTCGTGCGGGAACTCGAGCAGCTCTCCGGCCATGACTTTGTCGAGTCCATGAACCCGGGCGATGCCGTCGCCCAAGGTGATGACCGTCCCGACTTCGTCCACGGCAATCTTCGATTCGTAATTTTCGATCTGCTGCCGGATCAGTTGCGTGATCTCGTCTGCTTTGATTTGTGCCATAAAGTCAGCTTCTAGCTCCTAGCTTTTCTTTGCGACCTTTGCGGATGTTCCTCTGCGATCTTTGCGATTAAAATCTTTGGACCTATGCGCTAATCGCTTCCCGTATCCTGTCCAGCTGCCCCTTCACCGAGCCATCGTAAATCGTGCTCCCAACTCTAATGACGGCTCCGCCCAGAATCGAACTGTCCTGCGTGTAACGGGCGCGCACTTTGTGCCCGGTCAATTTTTCCACCTGGGCCTCGAGCCTGCTTCGTTCCGGCTCGGCCAGTACCCGGGCACTCACAATCTGCGCTTCAACAAAGCCCATGCGCCGGTCAAGTTCCTGCTCAAATTCGGTCACGACCGGCTCGAGAAACCTGATGCGCCGATGATCCATCAGTACCGCCATAAAATTGCGTACCGGCCGCGAAATGCGTTCGCGCGCCACGATCGCGTCCAGCAGTGCGCGCTTCTGTTCCGCCGGGATGGAGGGCGCTTCCCAAACTTCCCGCAATTCCCGGCTGTTGGCCACTAACTGGGCAAGGGATTGCGCGTCCTGCAGGGTTTTGTCCGGATCCAGGTGCTGATCAAAAACTACATCGGCCAGGGCGCGGGCGTAGGTGTTGGTAACCGATGCCATGTGCTAGTGCCCGTCCTTTTTCGGACCGCCGCCATTGGGAGCCTTGGGCAGAAGTTGTTGCGCAAACTCACGCACCAGGGCCTGGTCGGTGGCCGCATCCACTTGGATCCGCTTGGCAGCCAGGGATACGGCCAGATTTGCCGCGTAGGCGGTCAATTCGCGGCGCGCCGTTTTTGCGGCGGCAGCGATCTCCTGCTCTGCCGACTCTACAATCTTGCGGGCATCTTCCTCGGCGGCAGCCTTGATCCGGGCTTCTTCGGAAACAATTTCCTTCTCCGCTGCTTCGCGCATCCCGCCGATTTCCGTGTCCAGGCGGGAAAGCCGGGCTTCAATTTCAGCTAGTCGCCGGTTGGCCTCCTGGCTGGCCTGGCGCGCTTCCTGCATCGACCTCTGAATGAGAGCGGTGCGGTCGCGGAACACGCCTGGGAGATTCTTCTTGGAGAAATAGAAAATCGCGCCGGCGATCACCGCGAAATTCAACAATACGCACAACCAGTAAGCGTGCTCCAGGCTTAGGCCGGTGTATTTCGCCACCCACTGAACTGACGCCGAATGCTTGAACTGGGCCTGCTCGTCCTCGCCGGCAGCTTCGCGGGATTCTTTGGCCAACAGGGCATTTGTCCCACTGGCAACTAGTTCCGCCGAAGGGTTTGCGGACGAACCTGCCGTCTGCGCGCCAGCGCTGTTCAGAAAAAGCGAACCTGCCAGGAACAGCGAGGCCACGAAGGGGCAGGCGAATCGGGTGATGTGCGAAGCTCGCATCACTGCCCTCCCGCCGAGGTGTGCCCCGCCGGCTGCAGAACGGTGCGAATAATCTCCACTGCCAGCCTTCCACTCTCAGCTTCCAGGCCGGACTGTGCCGTGAGCTTGTCCTGCTCGATACCCTTGCGCGCCTGATCAACCTGGGCCTGCGCCTTGGTTCGCGACGCGGCGACCACCGCCGCTCGGGCCTGCAAAGCCAACTGGCGGCGCGCCTCCTGACTCTTGAACAACGACACCCGTGCTTCCCGCAGGCGTTGCTCATACTCCGACGTGCGCGCCTCGGCGCTGGCAATGTCGGCCCTCGCCCGCTCCATAGCGCCTTCCGTCATGCTGCGCCGATCAGCCAGCACTTTGACCAGGGGTTTGTGGACCACCGCGGTATAAATGCCATACAACAGGACAATGAAAATAATGGTAGGTACGGACCCGAGCAGTAATCCGCCTAGTTGTTTAAATAACTCGTCCATTGTGTGTTGATCAGGTCTAGAGCTTAAGGGGGCTTAAGACCATTGAAAGTAACATGTTACGGAAGCGAGTGTCAACGCGACGAGGGTCGCGAAAGCGGTTTCCAGATTGAAAACAGGGGCTGGGGAACTATTTTATGAAATCACGGAAAGTCGCTTGACATCTGGCGTCACGGGTCTAGCATGTAAGTATCACCTCCGATCCAATTCAGGGTCGAATGGGCCGATAGCCAAGGAATGTCACCGCTTCTTGGTTTTCGGCCCATTTAATTTTAGGCTGACACTCTTCCGTCGTTAGCCCGATTGACTGAGCACTTAGCAATCAGCATTCAGCCTGCCCCGAGATGAGATGGCCTTCGCCAAAGCATCGGACACGCAATCACCGATCAGGCTGATGGGGCATTTCGTTCCGTGCGGGCCGAATACTGATTGCTGATAGCTGAGTGCTACTGCACCACCCACTCCCGCACCGTTCTCACGACCGACTCCGGGGCTTCAACTTCCAACTCCACCAGCCCGTCCTTGTACTCGCGCGAATAAATTCGCGAACGTGCTTCCAATAGCGCGAGCAGCTTCCCTTCTTTCTGCGGCACGCGCAAACGCACACGGCTCACCGGGTCTTCTGAAAGCATTGCGTCGATCCGATCAAGCAACGTGCTCATCCCGATACCCTTCGCTGCCGAGACGTGAACCCGGCTGGCGTCGTCCCGCAACGATTCGCGTTGCTTCGGAGGCAGCAGGTCAATCTTGTTCATCACGCGCAGCCGTGGCTTCCCGTCGGCCTCCAGTTCCCTGAGCACCTTGTCAACCTGCGCGTCCTGCTCCTCCGACAAGGGGCTGCTGGCGTCGGAAACCTGCAAAATCAGCGATGCCCGCTGCACTTCCTCCAGCGTGGCGCGAAACGCCGAGACCAGCGTGTGCGGCAGGTTGCGGATGAATCCCACCGTGTCGGACAGCAGCGCTTTCCGGCGGGACGGCAACGAGACAGCACGAATGGTCGGATCCAACGTAGCAAACATTCTGGGCGATTCCAGCACCGCCGCCTGAGTGAGTGCGTTGAACAGCGTCGACTTTCCGGCATTGGTGTAACCGACCAGCGCGATGGTTGCCACCGGAACCGATTCCCGGCGCGCGCGTTGCTGCGCCCGAACCCGCCGCACATTTTCTATCTGCTCTTTCACGTGCCGGATGCGCTGGTGAATTTTTCGCCGGTCGGTTTCGAGTTGAGTTTCGCCAGGTCCGCGGGTACCAATGCCGCCGCCCAGCTGCGACATCTCGATTCCACGACCGCTCAGCCGGGGCAGCATGTATTCCAGCTGCGCCAGCTCCACCTGCAGCTGGCCTTCACGGGTGCGGGCATGTTTCGCAAAAATGTCGAGGATCAGTTGAGTGCGGTCGATCACACGCGCGTTGACCAGGTTTTCGATGTTGCGTTGTTGTGAAGCCGTCAGGTCGTGATCGAACAGCACCAGATCGGCAGAACCGGATGCGGTTGCCCCGGCGATCTCTTCCAGTTTCCCGCGCCCGATGAGAGTAGCCGGATCAGGACGGTCGCGATGTTGTAGGAACTCCCCGACAATCTCCGCACCTGCACTGATCGCCAGGGAGCGCAACTCGTCAAGCGACTCCTCGGCGCTGAACTCGGGAATGTTGGGTGCTTTCGCTGCAGCCAAGCCGGCGGAATTGTCGCGAGATGCCTGCGCGGCCGCAGTCAGCGGGCCATTCTTCGGCTTTGGACCAGAAACGCCGCGCGGACGAGTGCGTACCTCAAGGCCGACCAGGAAAGCGCGCTCCCGTGGCGAAGCACTCCTGCCCTCCGGGATGCGCTCGATGGCGCTGGTCTTACGTCCGATGGTTTTCTCGGAAGATCTGGTTGGTCGCTTGCTCAATTTACTGGATTCCAGTCGGACCTCGGACGCCAGGCGTCGGACCTCGGGATGCCGTCAAAGTTTCAATCGACGATATGGGCGGCCTGCGAAAAAAGCAAAAGCCCGTCCGCTACAACTTGTGCTCGAGTCCGGAGGCTCGACCTCTCAGGATTCTTGTCCCACGTCCTGATGTCGGAGGTCCGGTGCCCGAGGTCCGACGTCTGCACTCATCCTTCGGTGCCGGAGGCGCGCGGTATTGGGGCGGCCTCCGCAGTGGCCGACGGGGCCGCGGCAGCCGACATTACCGCCGGGCGCTCGCCATGACCATGCAAGCTTCTACCCATGGCTACCGTAGAAATGGCGTGCTTGAAGATCAGCTGCTCCTGATTATTGGTTTCCAGCACGACAGAATATTTGTCAAACGAGCGAATGCGTCCCGTGAGCTTGACTCCGCTCAGAAGGTAAATCGTGATGCTGGTTCGCTCCTTGCGTGCCGTATTGAGGAAGGAATCCTGGATGTTCTGCGCCGGCTTATTTTCCATACGCCGATCTCCTTGATTCTGACTGCTTCGGTCATGAATTGCGATTCGTTCCCGCGCCCGTGTCTCACCCCGGCCCTCGGGAGCGGGGAATCTGTGCGCTCGCCGAAACTGTACATGCCTGCGTACACCCTACTGCCGACCCACCTGTACGATACGGCGTTGCCCCCCGCATTTCAAGCAAATCGCTCTCACCCACGTAGGGACTGGCGCCCCCGCCTGTCCAGCCGGGCAACGCCCGCTACGGCCGCTATCGAGATCCGGCGAGCTGAGCTCGCCCACCCGGACGGGGCGTCCGGGCCTAGGTGTCATCGGATTCGATAAAGCGCGGAGTTGATCGATTGACAGGGCGCGTCCGAAGTGCAACCATTCTCCGCTCCGAAGCTGAGAGGAGTAAGCATCTATGTCTCACACGATGGTCGCCCTGGCAGCTTTTTTTGTTATGCCTACTCATACCGGTACCGAAGCGCTGGCTTTCATGCTGCGCTGGGTTCACTTGCTGGCGGGCATCACCTGGGTGGGATTGCTTTACTTTTTCAATCTGGTAAACGTCCCGTTCATGAAGCAGGTGGACGCCGGCATGAAGGCGAAGATCTTCCAGTACATGACTATGCCTGCGCTGCAGTTGTTCCGCTGGAGCGCCATGCTTACTGTGTTTGTGGGCTTCTGGTACTGGTCGCAGATCTACGTCGCCGCCGACGCTCAACGCATGGGAGTCGGTGCCGGCAGCACCATCGGATTGTTCCTCCTGATCTGGATTGCGGCGTCGATGATTCTCTATTTCGTGATTTCGAAGACCCCGAGCGGATATGTGCTGGGTGCGGTCACGATCGTATTGGTGATTGCGGCGGGCTGGCTGTTTGTGAATTACACGCCCGTCGGCCAGGACGATAACCACGTGCTCTCCATCGGCATTGGCGGCGGGCTGGGCTTCATCATGCTGTTCAATGTCTGGGGGATTATCTGGCGCAATAACAAGAAAATCATCCGCGGAACTCTCGCCGGAGCTCCACCCGCGAATGCGGCGACTCTCGCCCGGCAGGCGTTCCTGGCGTCGCGGATGAATTTCTTCCTCTCGGTGCCCATGATATTTTTCATGGCCGCCAGCTCGCACTACTCGATCCTTGGGCGGTAAACGGCCGGCTTTGCGACCGTGCCGTAGATGATCGCTACATGAAAAAAGCCTGCCACGCGAGCGACAGGCCTGGATAGTGTTCGAACAAACTGCAAGAGTTAGAAACTCAGCTTCAGGGCCACCTGCATTTGCCGGGCCGACGTGGTTCCATCCGGCCGTCCGACAGTCGCATTGCTCAATCCAAATGCGCCCACGTTGCCGATCTGGTTTCCCAAGCTGGAGGCGGTGATGTCACCCGGATTGACAAAATTCGGATGGTTAAAAATGTTGTAGCCCTCAAACCGCAATTGCGCGTTGAACCGCTCCGTGAACTTGATGTTCTTGGAAAATACCAGGTCAAAGTTTACGAAGCCAGGCCCGAAGAACTGATTACGACCGATGCTGCCAGCCCGTCCGGTGATCGGTGGATTCTGGAAGGCAGCGGGATTGCTGAAAATCACCTTCTCACCGCCATTGATCGCCGGGTCGTCGTTGGCGCCCGGCGCGTAAGGATCTCCTACCAAATCGCCCCAGGAAGAGATACCGGTTCTCTGGCTGTCGGTGCGGCCCCGAATCTCAAACGGATGTCCGGTTTGCGCAGTCGTGACTCCGGAGAACTGGATGCCTTCGAAAATTCGGCCCGCAACTCCCGTGTTGAGGTAGCCCTTTCCTTTTCCCAGAGGTACTTCCCACACGTAGCTGATCACCGCGATGTGCCGGATGTCGTTGTCCGAGTTTCCCCGGTCCTGCGCGAGATTCCGTGAGTTCCGCGGGAAAGTGCGGGCACCCTGAGCGGGATCGATGGGATCGGGAGAATCGTCGATGGTATGCGCATAGGTGTACGAACCCTGCAGCTGAAGCCCATGGGTCAGTCGCCGCGTGGCCTTCACTTGCAGGCCATTGTAAATGGAGTTGGCCACCGAGCGATTGTAGGAAGGCTGAATCAGCGCGTTGTGCGCGACGGCGTTAAAGGGTAGCGGAGTGAAGTTGCTCTGAAAGCCCTCGTACAGGTTAAGACCGCTCACCGAGTTTGGCGTGCAGGAACCTGGGTTGCCAAAGAAGTTGAGGAACGAGTTGTTCGGATCGCTGCAAAATGTCACCAGTTGGTTTACCAGATTGGGGTCCGGCGGATTGCCATCGACCAGGCGGAAGACATGCGTTCCCTTCGATCCGATGTAGCCCAGATCCAGGGTTATGTTGCCGGGAAGCTCGCGTTGAATCCCGAAGTTCCAGTTGTTGCTGGAAGGATTGCGGAAATGAGTATCAAAAAGAACGGGCGCAAGTCCGCCGACCGTACCGTCGAACTCGGGAATCGTCGTCGAAGGTGTAGTGGTGGGTACGATCACCGGGACCGCGCCGCTGCCGAAAGCATTGTTGATAGTATCAAAAGGGTTTGTGGACCAGTCTTGCTCAAAGGGCGGATTGCCGCGCGCATTGCCGAAAAGATTGCCGAACACGCGATCGTGGAAAATGCCAAAACCACCCCGGATCGCGGTTTTCCCGTCGCTCCAGGGATCCCACGAGAATCCTACGCGAGGCTCGATGTTGGAATAGTCGTTCTGATAAAGCTGGTTCCCGGTTCCTGGTCCCACCAGAGACATCACGACCGGAAACGTCGTTGAAGGGTCGGAAAGCAGGTTGGACAAATTGCCCTTTTCCTCGTAGGGAACGCCGTCGAACTGGTAGCGCAGTCCAAGCGTCAGCGTAAGATTACGCTGCACCTTCCAGGTGTCCTGCCCGAACCAGTCATATTCATGTTGGCGGAAAAACTTGTTGTCGGTTGCCACCCGAGTCCCGGACCTGTCGAAAAATCTCGCATTCAGGTCGGAGGCCACCAGGCCGTAGAGAGCGTTGGCCGCGTCCGAAATCGCAATGCTGATGTTTGGCTGGTCCGTGACTCCCGGAATGCTAATTACGTTAAAGCCGATGTTGAACGGGTCGCCAAACTGCGCAAACGTGTTGATGCCGAGCTGGCGGCGGGAGAAGAAGCTGTCCGGCCCGGACTCGTGAACGTTGCGGAAATCCCCGCCAAACTTGAAGGTGTGAGCGCCGTGCACCCAACTGATGGTGTCGGTGTAGCTGGTAGTCCCGGTCGAGCGGTATTGACTGTCCGACGCCAGGCTGATGCATCCAAAGCTGGTGAATGGGTCCATCGCATAGTCGACGCCATTGCCGAACTGATCGAGTGGACTCACGCTATTCAGCACACTCAAGCCAGTGCACTGGAAGTTGGCATAAATCTTGTTCCAGCCAAACGTAAAGTTGTTAAGCAGGCTGGGAGTGAGACTAGAGACCAGGCTCGCCGACAAACCTTGATCGATGCTTTTCGACGACGTTGCGGCTAGATTTCCTGGCAGGATGTCATCGTGAAACGGATTGGGATCGAACGAGTGATCGTACCCGTAGCGTACGCTGAAAGTCTCGCGCTCAGTGAAGTGATGGTCAATCTTGGCCACGGTCTGATAACTGCTGGTCCTCGACGAACTGGGATAGTGGATGGTGCCGCTGACTCCGTCCGCCGACTGTGGCGCATTCGGATAGAGCGCCAGAATTTTCTGTACGGTCGGATCGAACGGAAGGCCGTAAATGTTCGTCGGACTGGACGGCGTGAGGTCAACCGGAATCGTGGTCGAACCTAGGGTGTTGGGGTCAATGTAGGTAAAGTTAAACACGCCGGTCTTGAAGGCCGCGGTAGGCACAGTCGCGGTTCCCGTCAGCGTCGTGATGAAGCGGTCCATCTCATCGTTGAAAAAGAAAAAAGTCTTGTCTTTGCGAATCGGTCCGCCGATAGAGAACCCAAACTGGTGGCGGATATATGGATCCTGCGGGCCTTCGCTGGCCCGATTGAACCAGTCTCGCGCCCCTCCGAAGGCATTCCAGCGTCCGAACTCGTAAGCATCTCCGTGGAATTGGTTAGTGCCGCTCTTGGTTACCACATCGATGATGGCGCCGGTGTTTCGGCCATATTCAGCATTGAAGTTGTTGGTAATGACCCGGAATTCCTGAGTCGATTCCGGATCGGCGCCTATTGCGGTTACGAGGCCACCGGGCACCGAGGTGTCGTTGTTGTCCACCCCATCGAGCAGGAAGTTATTGTTGCGCTCGCGCGCTCCGTTCACGGTAATGCCGCCCAACCGGCTGTTGGTCTGCGATGTTCCCGGAGACAGCAAAACCAGTTCGTACGGATTTCGCGTGATTAACGGCAGGTCCTTGATGGCACGCTCGTCCACCAGGTTGCTGACTTGCGAGCTCTCCAGGTCGACCGTGGAGATCTGATCGGCGCGCACCTCGACCTCTTCCGTGACCGCTCCCGGTTCTAACCGAATGTCCAAGGGCAGCGCCTGACCCACGGTAAGCTGAACGTCTGGGGCATGGAACCCCTTGAAGCTCGCCATTTTAGCCGTCACTTCATAGACACCGGGAGGAAGAGAGGGAACGCTATAAGCGCCCGTGCCGCTGCTGGTGGCGGTGCGTATAGCGTTCGATCCCACGTTTCTGACCGTGATCTCGGCACCCACCACGACGGCTCCGGCGGAATCGGTCACTGTGCCGCCGATCGAAGCGGTCTGGGCCAATGCGAACGTGGCGGTCAGCAGCAGAATCATGCTCCCCAAAAAGAATCTCAGCCTATTCATCGTTCCTCCTAGTAGCGTCCCGTCCCATCTCGACTCGCGACCAAAAAACATGTCTTGACCGTCTTGATCGATCAGTAAAAACC
>CAZGSU010000133.1:0-12370 GCA_964528615.1 uncultured Acidobacteriaceae bacterium
GACGCTCTTCGTGGCGAACGAGATTCCCACATATTTAGCACAATCGGTGCTCTGGTGATCGGAGTTGGCATCGGGGTAGGCATCGGCCTGCTAATTGCACCCAGCAGCGGGGAAGAAACTCGAGCCGACATCACCGATAAGATTTCGGATTTCGGGGACAAGGTCCGTGAGCGCACCGGGAAGAAGCCGCAGGGCGCAACTGGGACTCACGGCGAGTAGGGACGCATTGTACGTCGAAAGGTTTCACGCTTGGATGTCGAAGTCAAACCTTTCCACCTCCGAGTTTGACTAGCTCTTCCTTAATCTCGTCCATCCGCGCAACTCTGGCCTCGTGCTGCTTCTGTGCGTCCCATGGCACCTGCGATTGACGGCCAAGCCTTTGCTGCTGGTCCAACTTGCTCAACTCCTCGATTTCGCGAAGCAACTCCTGAACCCTGGTACGAATTTCTTCCAATCCTGGCCTATTGCCTTTCCCTCTTGTCCATGGTCGGAATACTACATCTTTATCCGTGTAAACTCTGCGACTTCCGCTCCTGCGTTGCTTGGTGCCCTTCCGCGCGATGTCCCGACTGTCCCTGGGGTTGTTTAAAATAAGGGCACCGCACTACAATTCACTCCGAGGCTGGTAATCGACGACGATATAAAGGACGCGGAGTGACCTCCACCTTTCGCTCGGCGGCCGCAGCTGCAACCGATTCAGCGGGAGATCGCGACGAACTGGATCGGATAACCGCATCTGCAATGCCGCTCGTCTCACCCATCAACCGGCGCCCATGCTCGGTTCTCCGAAACTTTACAGAGTTTCTCGGTTGCGAGAAGTGGGATGGAGCGACGCTGCAGCCCGCAAACGAAAACGTCCCACACTCGTCTGAGTCATGGGACGTTCGTCGAACAGCCCTCCCCCGAAGTCTGCTCACAACCAGCCTAACTTTGGGGCAATGGCATGTATATGGCTCGGATGGGCTATTGTGGAAAACCAAGAAACAAGCTTCACAGGTTAGACGGGAACAATTGCTGGCGCAATGGCGATCATTCAATAGTTTGCCTACTGCGTTTCCGGCACTATGGGCAAGGTCCCGGGTTTCAGGGAAGATGCATCGTCGCGGAGTTTAAGGTAAAGCAGGGAGTTTTCGGGACGCGGCACGCTCAATGTGGAGTCTGCGAACCCTTCAGGAACCGGAACCAAGTGTTTGAATTCGGAGTCTGAGGCAATAGAACCGATCAGGAACAGATTGGTCCCGGTCAGAACGCATTGCTGGTCAGGACTAGCGGGACAGCGCACTTCCTTGACCACCGGCAACCGCACCAGGGTTGCCAGCGGTTGCCAATCTCCCTTCAGGTTGCCATCCACCGCGCGAAACCGCAGTGGGCCAAAAGCGGAAGGTCCAAAACTCTTGAGCGGATCGAGGGTTGCCATCACGACATGAGCATCCTGCGGGAGAAGGCTGCCATCGTCCAGGCTGAGAGAAGTGTCGTACGACCCATCCGTCGTTGCGACCTCGATCTTCTGAGTGCGCGACAATCTATCCGGGATTTCAGTTTTCAAGAAAAACGAAAGCTTACTGCCCTGAGGTAATTCATCCTGATCGCCAAGAGCAATCGTAGAAGGCGACGGCCCCGGTTGTATGCTCTTGTTGAGCAATGTGACTTTCGGACGAGGTTGATCAACGGTTGCCTCAAGCTTCAAGACACGACCGTCTTTAAGGCTGGTCTGCGCCGTAACTTTGTCGCCCGCATGCAGCGTCGCGGTGTCGCCCGCAGCGGACAATCGCAGTTCATCTTTCGTGTCGACGCGAGCGAACGCTGCGGGAACGAAGCGGATGCCGTTGAACTCGACCGCCGCCACCTGGTCCAGTCGCGTTCCGATCAGCGTCGCTTGAGTGTCGCCGGCATTGATCGCGAGACTGTCCAGATGCGGCGCTTCCGCGTAACTGTGCAGTTCAACTTCGTCTGCCTTCCTGGCACCATACTGATTTACCAGCATGGTGACTCTTCCCGGGCTCTCGTCTTTCAAGGGCACTTTGACTTCCAGTTCATTCTTCGCAAGCAAACTCCAGGCCGTCTTCATCACCTTGTCCTGCTCATTCTTAAAAGTAATGGTGTCCACGCAGGCGGCTGCATCCGAGTTGAAATGAATCGTGTTTTCGCGGCCGACGATCAGAGCGTTCTCGTCAGCCAATGCGATGGTCCAGTTTCCAGGGTGAGCGTTCTGCAAATGAAACGCCGGGCCTTGGAAGGAGTCGAAGCCCCAGTTGCCGCGGATCGTTCCAATCACTTCATGCTCCAGCTTGTCGGACGCGACCGGGTGCGTATCGATGACAAAACCGCCGCGGGCGGCGTCCGGAGTCGCAGGCAGATCGATTGCATGACCCGACTTGTCGGGAATGTGCAAGCTCAGATCATGTGCGTAATCGGTCGAAAAAACTACCGGAGCGCCGTCAGTCGCAAGCAGCAGCGAAGGTTTTTCCAGACAGAGGACCTGATTTGCATCTACGAGACGAAGCGGAGGCAGTTGTGGCGCTTCCACGGCCGGCAGGCTCAGGACCATGACCGACATCGGTTTACGAAACGAGGGCGGATTATTCAGCTTCAAATTCAGTTCATCAAGATGAGGCAGCGCCAGCGCCGGGATGTAGCGATATTCCGGACTATGAAAGCTTTCCATCATTTTCGCCAGATCCACGACCGCACCAACGTACGGGCTATAAGCTCCGCCACCCGCTAATCGTGTAGTGCTGAGCTGCCCGACCAGATCTGGCCCGCTGCCGGAGGTGAGCGCGGCCACCATGGACTGGCTATGCCCGTCATCGAGTACCAGTTGATCGGTGTTTTGCGTCAGGCAGGATTCCTGCTGTTGGCGCGGCTTAGAGAAGCAATCGTTGTCCAGCTTGATATTGAGGCTGCGGGCCAGGAGCACCGAGCGGTCATGGAGCGCAGTGGAATCACTATTGGACATTTCCCTGACTGCATTTAAATATTTGTCCAGCCGTGAACGGTCCAGGCTGGCTTGATTCAGATCCTGCGAAGCGCGTACGAACGCTCCCGGCTTACCTTGCACCGCGGCGCGCAACGCGCCGAAGTCGCCACCGGTTTGCGGAGCCAGGAAAATCAGCGCCTGCTGCGCGCCCTGGGGAACCGTAATCACGATTCCTTCCTCGCGCACATGTTTGTTCCAGGTTTCCGTTTTTGTGAACCAGGCCTCGGGCGGGGGATTGGTTGCGCCCCGCAGGAATACCGAAATCATTAGGAAACGCACCGACTCTCCGTCTGGCATCTCGGGATGAATCCACAGCCGGTCGCCCGCCTGCAGATTGGGAACCCTGGATATAGGCAGCGTTTTGGCCCCGCGGGTCACCCGTACTTCTATTTTGGGCCCTGCCAGGTCAAACGCGGCAGTGTCAGCCCAGAGCAAGCTCCCGGATAGAAATATGACTAGCAGGTGCCACCAACGAATTGGGCAAAACATGTCTTCATTGTAAGAGGTTTCAAGCGGTGAGTGGATACCGGAAGGACAGGAAAATGCTCGACACCAACACGAAAGTTTGCACTGTTCCCCCGCCAGCCGGATTGCTCTGGCGGGCAGGCTCGTGAACCAAGAAAATGGCTGACTTGTTCCCCAGCGACTAGTTTCCCCGTCGCGACGATGCAGAGGCTGACGCCTTCCGTGCGATCAATTCGAAGCCCTTGGACCGGGCGTCGTTAGCCAATTTGGTAAGCCGGACGCGGCTCGGTGCCGGGTTCGGACCCATCTGCTGGATCTCGCCGATCGCGAGCGAAGCCTCGAACTGGATTCGAACCAGTCCGAACTTATCAGCCTCGACGGCCACCTCGCGAGCCAGGCGCTCTGCTCCCGCAAGGTCTTTCACCGCAGCTTTGGCGTACGCACTTTCAATTGCAAAAGGAAGCCGGATGGTGACATCCTTACTCTTTTCGTAAAGCGCATTTCCGGAAGCAGCAGCGTTTCGTGCGTCAGCAAGTTTTCCTTGTTGAAGGAGCGACCTGAGTAACACCGTTTCGGCCATGAGTTCGTTGTCCGCTTCCTGTTCCACCTGAAACTCGTGGACGGCCCCGGCGGTCAGCTTCTCTGCCTGCGCGGCCTGACCTGAGTCGCAGGCCAGTTCTGCAAGGGCAACCTGGGTCTCGGCTGTCGTTCCTTTTTCGCCGAGCCGCTCCCGCAAGGCAAGCGATTCCTCATAGGCCTTCTTTGCTCCGTCGCTGTCTCCACGCTGTCGCCGTAGCCGCCCGATGGATACCAGAGTGGCAGCGTAATAGCTGGTGTCGTCAATTTCGCGCTGGATCTCGGATGCCCGCTGATACATCTCCATTGCGCCGCCCAGATCACCCTGGTCGCCGAGAACATTGCCAATGAGTTGGTGGTCAATTCCTTCCGAGCTCTTGTGGCCAACCTCGCGGGCCAAAACCAGAGCATCCCGATATTCAGCCAGCGCATCTCCCAGCTTTCCCTGAGCATGAAAAATGTCGCCGGTGTTACCTATGACTACCGACATCCCGTGCTTGTCGCCCACGTCGCGGAAATCGGCGAGTGCTTCTCCGTATATTCTCTCGCCGGTCGCAAAGTCTCCCTGCTGGACAAGAATCACACCGATGTTTCCCAGTTCGCGAGCCATGGCCCGCTTGTCACCAATCTTGCGCGCGATGGCGAGCGCCTGTTCGTACATGCTCTTCGCCAGCTTCAGATCGCCCTGGTTCAGAGGGACCTCGGCCGCGGCGTGGAACGCCTGAGCTTCTCCGCTCGGGTCGCCGGCTTCGTGATAGATGCGGCTTGCCTCTGCGCCCGCCGCCATCGATTCCTGGGGTTGTCCGAGACTGGCCAGCGCGCGACACTGAAGCAGATGGGCGCGCGCCGCCACCAGCCTGGCTCCTGAGGCGTTCGCCTTCTTGATCGTAGTCTCGGCCGCAGCCACGACGCGTTTGCTGTCGGACAACAGATAAGCCGCTTCCGCTTCAGCCAGGTCAATCCGAGGATCGTCTTTCGCTTCCGGGGAGAGACTTCTGAGTTGGGCAATTGTGTTGAGAGCGTCGTTGGCCCGTTCTCCGCCGACCTGGGCATTTGCGAGATGGAGGCCGTATTCCAGCGAATCGGGAAAGAAACCATATAGCGAACGATACGTTTCAATCGCTTTTTCCCAATTCTTGCTGGCCTCGTAGTAACGGGCTTCGATCAGCGCGTGGTCTTCACGGGAGAGCTTGCCGGCCAGATCCAGGGCCTTCCTGGCCTCGTCAATAGCGTTCTGGTTGTACCCGAGGCGCATCCACACCGTCGCCAGGGCCGAATGCACAAGGGGATAAGAAGGGTCGACCCCGGCCGCACGATTCAGGAGGTCGCGGGCTGAAAGGGCATCGAAGACACGAAGCTTGTCCAGACCTTCGGCATAGAAACGCATGGCATCGGGGTTCGATGGCGCCGAGGCGCGAACCCCGGTCGCTTCGAATGGAGAGACTTCTGATACTCCCAGTGCCTCCCGCAGCCGCCTTCCGGTTCTGGAGACCAGGTCGAGCATCTCGGCTTCAGAACTGGTTTGCGAGATCTCGGCGATGGTTTCGCCTTTGGCCGTGTCCTGCAGACGAAGGTCGAGTCGAATCTGGCCCTCGGAGGTTTTCCCCAGGTCGAGGTAGGAGCCGAGGACTACAAAGTCGCTGCCCAGGTTGGTGCGGAGTCGCGCCAGGGTATCGGCGCTTAGACTCTCGGTGTCGGGGAGAGAAAGATCGCTTTTAGCCCGGGCGACGGTTTCGGATGGCACCATGCGCAACTTTTCGCCGGCTCCCAGTTCCCCCGCCAGCATCTCGGACAGCGCGGTTGAGATCCACGCCGTGTCGGAACGGCCGGAGAGGTTCTTGAACCCTAACACGGCCACTGACGAACGCGGAGTGGTGCGATCTGTAGTCGGGCCTTGCCCAACCTTCGGCTTCCATATTTCTCGTGTTTCCCATGCGATCAGGCCGGCCATTACCAGGAGAAAAACCAGGGCGGTCGCCAGGGATTCTCTGTGCTTGTGCAGAAATCTGCCGCCATGATCGGCGATGGTCAGCTTCCGCGCGGTTACAGGTTTTCCGCTCAGGTGACGTTCGATATCGTTGGAAAACTCCGCCACAGAAACATAGCGATCCTGCGGCTGCTTGCGGAGCGCCTTCATGACGATGGTGTCAAGGTCGCCCTGCAGACGTCGCCGCAGTCCGCCGGGATCGAGAGACCGGTTCGCGCTGGCGGCCTCCGGATTAATCGCGGATTGCGTGGTACCGCCGCGTGACGTTTGATATTCGGTTCGGTCAACAACGGAGCTTGGCTTCTCAACTTCCTCTTCACATATCGCCCGCTCCACCTCTAAAAGGGACTGCGCGGAATAACGATGAGTGCGATGACCAGTCAACAGTTCATAAAGAAGGACTCCCAGCGAATAGACATCGCTGGCTTTGGTGACGGATTGGCCGCGCACCTGCTCGGGACTGGCGTACTCCGGGGTCATGGGGCGCCAGTTGGTCTGCGTGATCAGGGTGGTTTGGAAGAACTCCGGATTCAGCAGCTTCGCGATACCAAAGTCCAGCAGTCTGGGCACGCCCTGCCGGGTAATCAAAATATTGCCCGGTTTGAGATCGCGATGAATGATCAATTGTTCGTGGGCGTATTGCACCGCCGAGCAGACCGTGCAAAAAAGATGCAGGCGGCTCTCGATAGAAAGATGGTGAAGGTCGCAATACTGGTCGATAGGCATCCCATCGACATAATCCATTACCAGATAGGGCAAACCTTCTTCGGTGCTGCCACCATCCAGGAGCTTCACGATATTCGGATGGTCGATCGCCGCCAGGGCCTGCCGCTCGTTGCGGAAACGGCGGAAGATCTCCTCGCTGTTCGGGCCGGGCATCACCATTTTGATGGCTACGGATTTCCTGAAATTGTCGTCATCGCGTTCGCCCAGGTAGACGACCGCCATGCCGCCGTGCCCGATTGCGCGCACGACACGATACGCGCCCAATCGCTTCCCGATGATCCGATCGGGCTGAATTGAGAGCAGGTTTGCGGCGGGAGAATTTTCCAGCAGACTGTCAGCGCGGTTGTAATGCGCAGCCAGCGATTCCACTTCAGCGCGCAACTCTTCGTCTTCACCACAGGCCTTCCGGATAAAACTATTGCGTTCTCCGGATTCCTGTTCCAGGGCAAGCGCGAGGATCTCTTTTACCTGGTCCCATTTCTCAGACATGGCTGTCTCGCCCCTGTGCCAGCTCTCTTGCCAGCCAGGCTTTGGCCACGTTCCAGTTGCGTTTGACGGTGGCCGGGGAAACGGCCAGAACTTCAGCCGTTTCTTCAATGCTTAATCCGCCGAAGAAACGTAACTCAACCAGATGAGCTTGCTCGGGATCCACCTTGCTCAACTTGGTCAGAGCCTCGTCCAGCGCGACTAGTTCCGCGGGCCGTGTGTCAGACGCGACTGCGGCTTCCTGAAGAAAAACTTTCTCGACGCCTCCACCTCGCTTAGCCGCCTGATAACCGCGGCTATAGTCGAGCAGCACGCGGCGCATCACGGTTGCTGCAACCCCAAGAAACTGGCCGCGATTTTTCCACTGGATTCCGTGCTGATCGCTCAGGCGAAGATACGCTTCATGCACCAGCGCCGTCGGCTGAAGCGTGTGATTGCCTCGTTCCCGCTGCATGTAGTAACCGGCAAGTCGCCGCAGCTCCGAATAGAGCAGTGCCGTCCATTCCTCTGGGGGCAAGGCTTTTCCCTGGTTATAGGCGAGCCCTTTTGCGTCTCTAGAGGATGGGTCCAAGTGTCCCCCGGTCCGGTAACCTGCGCGACAGAGCTTGGACGAGCGCCACGAATGCAAGGCCGGTAATTAAAGGATTACGCCCTGAGCGCGCCCCAAGGTGACCAAGTATATATTCGCTTTGCCTCCGGTGATCGCCCGGAAACTGGCTTTCCATCAATGACTTACAAATCACGGTAGGCTAGAAAGCCCTGAATCTGGGGCTACCAGCGAAGGCGATCTAGGAAAGCCGGCCCTGCAACTCCCTTTCTTCTCCGCGGAAGATAAAGACAATTTTGCCCACCATGAGCCGTTTGACCCCGCTTTTACGCGTTATGTCGGTAGATGGAGTCAGAGAAAGTAATTCGCGCCTATGACAAGGAGAATGCCATGACCACACAGCCGAGTCGAATGCCGCAATCCGCCGTGCCCGCTCCGACCCTGAGCGCAAGCCCAGCTCGCAGGAGTTGGTTGGGCAGAAATTGGAAGTGGCTCCTGGCAACTTTTTTGCTGGGCGGGTTCGTGCTTGTGGCCAGTTTTTTCGCACTGGTTATGGGGGCACTTCGAAGCTCCGATGTCGCCAGGGCGTCGGTGGCCATGGCGCAGTCGAATCGGCGGGTGGCGCAACAACTCGGCTCGCCCATTGACGAAGGATGGTTGCTCAGCGGTTCCGTCAATGTTTCCGATGCTTCCGGCGATGCCGACCTTTCCGTACCGATTTCCGGTCCGAAGGGTAAGGGCACGGTCTATGTGACTGCACAAAAGAGCGCCGGGCGATGGAACTACAGCCTGATGCAGGTTGCGATCGATGGAAGTGACGAGAAAATCGATCTGCTTGCCAGAGCGGGTACCGCGCCAGTGCAGAACAGCATGGCCAGCCCCAGACAACCGCAAGCCGCTAAGACCAGCCAGCCTTCCAATCTCACGACCGTGGCTGCGGCTGTGCCCCCGCCAGATGCGGCTTCGTCTGTGGCGCCTGCGTCCGACACAATTCAAAGTCAGGACATGAATACAGCGGGGGTCGTCGGTGAAGTAGTCCAATGCAAGCGAGCGGAGGGTGTGCTCTCCATCAGAGTTCGATTGCGCAACAACTCGAACAAGGAAGCTAAAGTTTATGTCGTCGACAACTCTGAATTCGAAAAAGTTTATGTGACAGCGGCGAGCAAAAAATACTTCATCCTCAAGGATTCGGAAGGAACTTATTTAACGCCCGCGGCTGACTACAACTGCGGTGGCCGCGGAGTCTGCGCAAAATTAGGCCCCGGGGACACGTACACCTGGTGGGCAAAGTTCCCGGCGCCACCCTCCGACATAAAAAAGCTGAATCTGGTGACTCCCGCCGGGCCGCCATTCGAGGACATCCCGATCACCGACAAATAACCAGCCAGCCGGGGGTGAAACCATGGCGATACGCCACTGTGGAAAATTGCTTTCGGTTCTTTTTGTGGGCACCCTGGTGTTCGCCCAGACCAAATACACCGACCCCGATTCCGCGGCGACAAATGCGGCTGCCCGCCAGGCGCTCGGACAGGCGAAGGTGCTGGATCTCACGGGCGTTACCAGCGAAATTGTCGGCGTCACCAGCGGTATCCACGGGGTGCTGGAGGACCTGGGGGCGAAAGTAGTCGGCCAGGAGTTGAGAATCGATCTGGCTTCCGACGTGCTTTTTGACTTCGACAAGTACACGTTGCGCCCCGAGGCCGACGCTACGCTGCGGAAAGTCGGAGAGGTTGCAGCGGCCTATCCTGGCTCGCCCATGCTGATTGAGGGACACACTGACGGCAAGGGTCTCCATGATTACAACATGAAGCTTTCGGATAACCGGGCGGCCTCGGTGAAAAACTGGCTGGTCAAGAATTCGGGTATCTCTCCGTCGCGTATCACTACCCGCGGCTGGGGCGAGACCAAGCCGGTAGCGCCCAATAAAAAGCCGGATGGCTCCGACAATCCCGAGGGACGCCAGAAGAATCGGCGGGTAGAGATCGTGCTGACCAAAGTCGGATCCTGACACGCGGTCGTCAAGCCAGGCTCACGCCACCGGACAAAACGCCGGAGTTGTTCGAGAAGTACCTGCCCCATGCGTTTGCACTCGATTCCGAACAGGCACGGGCGCAACAGTTTTCCGCGGTGCTTGACATGTTGCATTTCGCGAGGGCTTGGCCTGCATCTGCCCGCTTTGGGTTTAGAATTTGTGCGGCGCAGGTGATGGTTGATGCCCGCGTATACGAAATGAACAAGATAGATCTGACAAATCGTCATGCGATCGTGACCGGCGCAGCTCAGGGCATAGGGTTTGCTGTTGCGCGGCGTTTTCTATCCTCCGGCGCTTCTGTCACTCTCTGGGATCGCGACAAAGATTTGCTCGCGTCTGCAGTAGCAGAACTGAGCAGCCGGGGTACAGCCGATGGCGTGACTGTAGACGTTACCGATGCCGAAAGTGTCACTGCAGCCGCAGCGTTGGCCATAGGAAAATTCGGAAAGACCGATATTCTGGTGGCCAATGCAGGGATCGCCGGTCCGAACCTGAAGTCCTGGGAATATCCCGTGGACGTCTGGCGGCAGATTATCGAGGTGGATTTGACCGGGGTATTCTTGTGCTGCCGTGCTGTCCTGCCTTTCATGCTTCGGCAGAAGTACGGCCGGATCGTCAACGTGTCGTCGATTGCGGGGAAGGAAGGAAATCCCAACGCCTCCGCCTACAGTGCGGCAAAGGCGGGCGTGATCGCCTTCACCAAGTCATTGGGGAAGGAAGTGGCGGACCAGAATATTGCGGTCAACTGCATTACGCCGGCGGCGGCGCGCACGCGAATCTTTGATCAGATGTCTCAGGAGCATGTCGGCTATATGCTGTCCAAGATTCCGCGCGGACGTTTTCTCGAAGTTGATGAGATCGCGGCCATGGTGGCATGGATCGTGTCGGAAGAAAACTCTTTCACCACCGGAGCGGTATTCGATCTGAGCGGTGGACGCGCAACCTACTGAGCGGCCCGCCGAGGAACCGGATGACAGAAGGCCGGCAGAGCGAATACGGGCAACTTTAAGAGGATGATCCAGCCGGAAGAAGTTGCTCGACGGGTGCTTTTTCTAGCCGCAGATGACAACAGCGGAATCACAAGTCAGAGCTATGCGATCGATGGCGCCTGGGTACGAGAGCCTTGGGTCCTGCGTCTTCTACTGCGACTATGTTGCTGTCTGACAATAAGTTCCCGGCCGGCTTTTCGTTCTGCACAAGTTTTGCGAGCACCAGCTATAATCTCCCTGCTCAGAGTGCTCCTCCGAGCAGCTCATCCACGGTCGAAAGCTGCGGTTAGCGGGAATCCGTGGGTAGTTACTATCTCCGGCACGCCGGTCGAGTTCGTGACCATGATTCTGGCAGGCGACATTGGCGGCACCAAATGCAACCTGGCGATTTTCCAGGAAACAGGCGGCGGCACATTGCAGCCAATTTTCCAACGCCGATACGCCACCCGTGACTTTTCACGATTTGAAGATCTGATCGAGCAATTCCGTAAGCATGCCGCCGAGCATGTCCCCAATTTTGCTAACGACCAGATCAGCGGGGTGGGGTTTGGTGTTGCCGGAGCCGTCGTCGAAGGTCAGCTGCACGCCAACAATTTGCGCTGGGCGCTGAATCCACCGGAACTGGCGCGGCGGCTTACGGTGAATGTCGACCACATCGTCCTGCTCAATGATGTCGCGGCGACTGCCTGGAGCCTGGACAAGCTGCCTGCAAAGGACTTGTCCGTCCTGAACCAGGGAGTTTTGCAACCGAACGCGACTCGGGCGCTGATGGCGGTTGGAACGGGTTTGGGAGAAGCGGTTCTGCTTTGGGATAGCGGGCAGTACCGCGTGGTTCCTTCCGAGGGTGGCTTCGCCGACTTTGCTCCGCGAACCGATCGTGAAATCCAGCTGCTTGTTTATCTGAAAAAGCGTCTTCCTCATGTTTGTTGCGAAGACGTTCTCTCCGGCAGAGGCATTCGCGCCATTCACGAATTTCTGGATCCCAACGTTCGTCACCCTTCGTTGGAGGGCTCCGGCGCCGATCCCGCGCGTGAGATCGGCGAGCAGGCGTGTACACACTCTTGTCCGGTTTGCGTGGCGACGCTGGATCTTTGGACCGAGGCGTATGGCTCCGAGGCGGGAAATCTGGCATTGCGCGCCCTGGCCTTCGGCGGAGTCTACATCGCAGGCGGCATCGCGCCGAAGATTCTTCCCAAAATGAAAGATGGCTCGTTCTTCCATGCGTTCTGTGACAAGACCAAGTTTTCTCCAGTGCTGGCGCGTATTCCGATCTACGTCATCCTGAACGAGGATGCACCGGTCTGGGGAGCCGCGTATCGCGCGCTGGCCGCGGCGCGGTCGCGTTCATCGGCTTCACGACGCAAAGCGGGATAGCGTTTCTGCTCCGAGGTTCACTCGCGGCGGGCGTGATCCGTTGCCCAGTTGTGCACACCGTCGTTAGCCCCGCCTTCGCCTGGTTCCTGCGTTATATACTGACGCCGGAGAACTCATGGCACAGAACGGTCGAAATGGCACTCCGGCGTACAAGCGGATCAGGAGTGTCATCTGGAAGCGCATCGAGACCGGACAGCTGAAGCCAGGAGAC
>CAZGSU010000134.1:0-60813 GCA_964528615.1 uncultured Acidobacteriaceae bacterium
CAAGTCGAATTGCAGGGCACTTAAGCAGACACGATCCCCTTGGTTCCCCCTCGTCACGATTCTACCTATCCTTAGCTAACGCTGGAACTTTTACCCGGGTGTGCTCGTAAAATGGGCAGCCGAAAGGAAGTTACCGAATGCGCGACAGCGTCAAGCAGAGGAGCAAGGAGCTGGGATTGGCATTCCTGAATTTCGCGCTGGTACTTGGGCTCCTGTTCGGCACGCAGCCTTTAATTCGCGGTCGCGTGGCAGGCACTCCGGGACTGGCGATTGTCTCCGCCGTTGTCTTTATCGCATACCTGGCGGGCACGCGGTGGATCGAGGGCCATCAATCCGCTGAGCTGGTCGGTAAGCGTGGGGTGGCCGAATTTGTTGCAGGGCTTGCACTCGGAATCGCCCTGTTCTCATCGGTCGTTGGTCTGCTGTGGATCGTTGGTGACTGTCGCCTGACACTACATGGGGCGGTCTCCGGCCTGGCTACCGGTCTCGTCATCGCTTTGATGGTAGGGATTGTTGAAGAGACCATTGCACGTGGTTTCCTGTTTCGCATTGCGGAGCTCGCCGGAGGAACGTGGACCGGCGTGTTTGTTTCTTCGGCATTATTCGGGGCAGCGCACGCGTTTAACCCAGGGGCGAGCGTCCTGAGTTCGATTGCAATCGCGCTCGAAGCGGGCGTTCTGCTGGCGGCTGCGTACGCGCTGACCGGCCGGCTATGGTTTCCGATCGGACTTCATACCGGTTGGAATTTTACCGAGGGTTCGCTGTTCGGGATGTCGGTTTCAGGGCACGAAACGACGCCAGGATTGTTTGCGGGTACGCTCAAAGGGCCTGTAATTCTGACAGGCGGAGCGTTTGGGCCAGAAGCGTCCATATTCGCGGTAGCGGTTTGCCTGGCCGTTGCCGTTTATCTTCTGTGGCGAACGGTTCGACTGCACCGCGTCAAAGCGCCGATGTGGGCCGTCCGCAGTGAACACTCCTAGCAGACGGCCCTTGCCGCTCTGCTCCCATACGCGATCATCACAATTGTCGTTAACAGGTGATGACGCTCAAACACCCTGCGGAGGTTCAATGCATGAGCGCTATGGCGATATTACGCCAACAGGCTTGTCGAAATGCCTCGATCTCCGTGCCTTTCATTGACGTGCCTGCGCTTCCGCCATAGCATACTTGCGCATGATCGGTCAGGCCCGACCCCGACGTCTTCATCCTGACGCGTAGCCCGGACCACATGCCCAGTCCTTGACTTGCCTCATTCTGGCAGTCCAGAATCCAGCTTCCATCTGACGGAGGTGGATTATGGCTTCGAACCCAGTTGCTTCGTCCCGGCGGTCGTTCCTGAAACTTTCAGCCACAGCGGCGACCGTGGCCGGCTTTCGCCTGGTCACAGAGCCTATGCTTGCGCATGCATCGCGGCATCACCTGTCGTCTGACCGCAAGGACGTGATCTTTCTCGACTCCAACGAGAATCCGCTGGGGCCCTCAGCTGCGGCACGGGAAGCGATTACGGCCATTACTCCTGACGGCGGGCGCTACCGCGACGATCTGAGCGACGAACTGGTCAAGCTCTTTGCGCAACAGGAGGGATTGAAGACCGACTACGTCCGCCTGTTTGCGGGTTCGAGCGAGCCGCTGCACTACACCGTGCTGGCCTTCACTTCGCCGACGCGGAGCTACGTCACCGCCGATCCCGGATATGAAGCTGGCATATTCATGTCCAAGGTTTCCGGCGCGCGCGTCGTGGCGGTGCCGTTGACCAAGACCTATGCGCACGACGTGCATGCGATGCTGGCAGCGGCGCCGGATGCCGGGGTCATCTACATCTGCAATCCCAACAACCCAACCGGGACGCTTACCCCGCACTCCGAAATTGTATATGCGGCGGAGAACAAACCGAAGGGTGCGGTCGTGCTGATCGACGAGGCGTACCTGCACTTCTCCGATGCTCCATCCGCAATCGACCTGGCGAAGGCGGACAAGGACGTGATCGTGCTGCGAACCTTCTCCAAGTTGTATGGTCTGGCGGGAATTCGCTGCGGCTTTGCGATCTCGCGTCCCGACCTGCTGGATCGGCTGGACAGTTTCGGCGGCAACTTCATGCCGATCACCGCAGTGGCGGCAGCCATCGCCAGCCTGAAAGACCCGCAACTGATCGCAGAGCGCAAGCGGGTCAACGCGGAGGTGCGAGGCGAGACCTTTCAGTGGCTCGATCGCAACGGGTACAACTACATTCCTTCGCAGTCAAACTGCTTCATGCTGGACACGAAGCGTCCCGCGAAAAGCGTGATCGAGGCCATGGCCCAGCAGAACGTGATGATCGGCAGAGTCTGGCCGGTGATGCCCAACTGGACACGGATTACAGTAGGCACACACGATGAGATGGCACACTTCGAGGTGGCCTTCAAGAAAGCAATGGAAGGGACGGTGACGGCCACGCCGGTTCCTCGCAAGTCGCGGGGGCATATCGACGGCAAAATCCTGCCAGCATAAACCCTCCGAATCGCTCCCGGGCAACGCCTTCGCACGGTGACGCAAACACTGATCTGCCCCGGGGGGGCAATTTCCCGTAATTCAGGGCGAGCTCTGCAGCTCCTCGCGGACGTGTTTGGAGAGCTTTTCCATGCGCTTCAGCTTCTCCAGCACGCCCTTCGACATAAGACCCTGCTTCACCCCGTCCAGGTCGCCCGCCATTGCAGCGCATAGTTCAGAAAGCTCTTTGGCATCCTTCTGCAGCTGAACGTTGGCGGCGCGTGCCCTCATGTCATCGGGCGATGCGTGCTTCTGAGAGGAGATTTCTTCCGGGTGCATCGGGTTGACGTTCTGGCCCGGAAGCGAAACCGCGATAAGCAAAACTCCCATCACCAGAGCGAGTAATCGAACGGATCGCATGGCGGCGACCTCCACAACCGTAAATTGCGGGAAATTGTACTACCGGATCCGCCGCCTGCAACCTGCCGTTGCCCCGGGCAGGCGCGCCAGCGTACGATGGGCGGCCATGACCAAACAGCTCGCACTCTTTCTTATTTTCCTGTTGGCGCCGCTCGCCACGGCGCAGATTGCTAATCCTTCAACCAGCGACGCCTCGCGCGTGTATGCCATCCGCGAAGGCTATGCCGACGCTAACGGCGTCATGATCTATTACAAGATCTTCGGGCACGGCAAGCCGCTCCTGATCCTGCACGGCGGGCCGGGCGCATCCCACGACTATTTCCTGCCCTATCTGACGCCGCTCGCTCGGCATTACCAGCTCATCTTTATCGACGAGCGCGGCTCCGGCCGCTCACAAAAGCTGGAGGACGTTTCCGGCTACACCGTCGAAAACATGGTGGAGGACGTCGAGACCGTCCGCCAGGAGCTGGGCCTGGGCCAAATCAGCCTGCTGGGACATTCCTATGGCGGCGTGCTGGCACAGGCCTACGCCCTCAAATATCAGAAGAATCTTTCGCACCTGATCCTCGGCAGTACGTTTTCCAGCACCAAAGCCCTCAACGATGTTTTCACCCAGATGAAGCAGAAGATGTCGCCCGAACTGCGAGACCACATCGACAAACTGGAAGCAGCCGGCCTGTACGGTCACGGCAAGGACTACGAAAAGAACCGCTACACCAACGAGTACATGATCGCAGCCTGGGGCGAGGGATATTTTCCGTATCTCTATCACAATCGCCCGGACCCGAACTATGACCCGATAGATAACGGCAAGATGTCCTGGGACCTGTACCGCGAAATGTGGGGCGAGCACGGCGAGTTCGTCGTCGACGGCAATTTGAAATCGGTAGAGTACACGGATCGCCTGAGCTCCATCAAAGTACCAACGCTGGTTCTGGTGGGCGAAAATGACGAAGTCGACCCCTCGATGGCACAGGCCACCCACGAAAAAATCGCAGGCTCGAAGCTGGTAGTCCTGCCGAAATCCGGCCACATGACGTTCGTGGACCAACCCGCATTGTTTGAAAAGGCGATTGAGGATTTCCTGGGCAAGTAGGGCGAAGCAGAGTTCAAAGAGCCCGCGTTCCGCCGCAGAACCCATAGGTCCGGCGGGCATCCTGCCCGCCGATTTCGCCACGCACTCGGTCCTCTCGGCGCCACAACCCTGTCCTTCCGGGGAACTTCACGTCCGACAGCAAGTGTTAAAGTGGCCTAGGGGCGAAGCTCCAAGAACGGGGAACAGTCGAGAGCTTCACCCGCGCCATCTAAGGCCCTATGACGCTGCACCTCGCACGCTCGGCGCTCCTGGTTTTCGCTCTGCTGGCAGCTTCAGGGGCGCAGCAGGGCGCCGCCACGGGAGAGCCCGTCGTCCTGAAAACCGGTTCTCTTCCGAGAGGTTTTTTGCGCCAGCCCTATCATTTCAAGCTGGAGGCGCAAGGAGGAATCACTCCCATTCAATGGGAAGTGACCGCCGGGACGCCCCCGCCCGGGATCGATCTGGCCCCGGACGGAACCCTCTCCGGCTCGGCCACCGAGGCTGACACTTTTCATTTCATCGTGACCTTTACCGACAGCGGGAAACCGGTGCAGCAGAAGAAACACGAATTCACCCTTGAGGTCGTGGCCCCGCTGCTGATCGAGTGGAGCAGGAAGCCCAAAATCACGGGGCGCAGGCTGGACGGCTCGATCAAGGTATCCAACCAGACCGGCCAGGATTTCGATCTCACATTCGTCGCATTAGCGGTCGATCCGAATGGACGCGCCACCGCAGTGGGCTATCAGCATTTCACCTTGAAGAACAACACTGATGACTTTGAGATTCCCTTCGGAGAAAATCTTCCTTTCGGAACCTACGAACTGCACGCCGATGCCATCGCGGAAGTAGCGGAGACCAACACCATTTACCGGGCCCGGCTAGCCACGCCAGAAAAACTGCAAGTCTTGTTGGGACCGTGAAACGATTTTGACGATGGAGAGACGGGCATCCCGCCCGTCAGGCCGAGCGAAGCCCGGCAGTTTGGAAAGCAGCTTCTGAAGAAGGAGCCAAAAAATAAGAATCCCGAGGTGATGTCAAGCCCATTCATCTCGGCCAGTAGCTCGCTTTAGACCCTCACCGACCTGCTGCATAGCTTCCCTTGCGGGACTCTACGTGCGATCTTGCTCGGGCTCCGGGCTCACCGCCAACCGGACAAACCTGCTCAACGCCTCGGGACTCTATCCTGCCTTCGACAAATCTTCTTGTTCGCCTCGACCAGCACTTTGCTATAGACCCTTACCCGCCTTCCCTCCGTCATTTTGCAATGCAGAGAGTGACTTGGCTTGAGCCCCGGACGCCGCGCCAACCGGGAAAACTTCAGAAGCTGTCAAAGAACGAGTTTGTTTTTACTCCTTTCATTTTTAGAGTCAATAAAAAATCCCATCCTGTATGTGCTTGAAAATCAATCGAGTGCACCCCGTCCACAGGCCCTTGTCGCAAAACTTGTGCAATCAGAAAACCAGTCCCGGTAGCTTCGCCACGAGACATCGTTCTTCCAAGCCCCACGCGAGCGCTCACGGACTTGGCAGCACCGCAATCACAATTTTTAATTTGTGAAAATCAAAGCAGGAATCTTGATGGAAGCGGAGTTCACTGTATTGCCATATTCTTCGCGAGTCTTCTTCGAGATTTTCTTTACGGTCTCTCCCCAACTATACGATGAGTCTCACTCCGGCATCAGGTAAAATGCCGCCTTCCAGCACAGGGAGGACGTAGGTGGGGAAAAACTTGCTTCGTTTTGCTCTCGCCACGCTAGCCTTTGCAAACGCAGCCGGGCAGAAGGCGGCAACTCCAGAGCAGCGCACCGCGCGCTTTTTCGACTCCGTGCGCCGTCAACCCTCGCTCCTGCAGGCGTTCCTGCGGGAAATGCCCAAGGGAGGCGACCTGCACAATCATCTGGCGGGAGCGATCTACGCGGAAAGCCTGATCGACTTTGCCGCGCAGAACGGTTTCTGCGTGGATCGAACCACTTCCGTTCTGATCGCACCTCCCTGCGACGACGCCTGCGACCGCTTTGCCAGCAAGCCCGCCATAAGCTGCGCCTACCGGGACCAGGTGCTCTACAACTCAATTATCGATGCCTGGTCCATGCGTAATCGCACCACTGACGAGCCGGGACATGACCATTTTTTCGCCACGTTCGACAAGTTCCTGCCGGCAATGGTGAACCACACCGGCGACGCGATTGCCGAAGCCACCGCACGCGCCGCCTCCGACCATCTGCAATACCTTGAACTCCTGCATACCGCCGACGGCATGCTGGCGGAACAACTGGGAGCGAAAGTCGGATGGGACGACGACTTCGCCCGGCTGCGCCAAAAACTGCTGGCCGCTGGCATGAACGACATTGTCGCCACCACCCGCCAACAGCTGGATCGCGACGAAAGCAAAATGCGCCAGGTGCTGCGCTGCGGAACGCCTGGGGCCGACGCCGGGTGCGCCGTCACCGTCCGCTACATTTATCAAGCCCTGCGAGGGCTGCCCCCGCAGCAGGTCTACTCGCAAATGCTCCTCGGCTTTGAACTGGCGCAGGCCGATCCCCGTTTTGTGGGACTGAACCTGGTTATGCCGGAAGACTGGTACGTACCCATGCACGACTTCGATCTACACATGAAAATGCTTGACTACCTGCACGGAACTTATCCTCAGGTCCACATCAGTCTTCATGCCGGCGAGTTGGTCCTGGGCCTGGTTCCGCCGGAAGGACTCAGCTTCCACATCCGTGAATCGATCGAGAAAGGACACGCCGAGCGTATCGGGCACGGCGTCAGCGTCATGAACGAACGCGATGCTGTCGGTCTGCTGCGCGAAATGGCACAGCGCAAAGTGCTGGTGGAAATGTGCCTGACGTCGAATGACGTGATCCTCGGAGTGCGGGGTGCGGACCATCCCCTAGCGGCATATTTGCACTACGGCGTTCCCGTCGCGCTGGCAACCGATGACGAGGGCGTGTCGCGCTCAGATATGACCCACGAATACCTACGGGCCGTCGAGACCTACGGACTGACCTATACCGACCTGAAACGCATGGCGCGACAAAGCCTGGAACACAGTTTTCTGCCGGGCGCGGGTTTGCCGTCCGCGTGCACCTCTGCATCCTGCGGAAAGCTTCTGGATTCCAGCCAGCGGGCGCGAGTACAGTGGAAACTGGAACAAGCCTTCACTGAATTCGAGAAACAATTCTGAGAACTGTTAACCGAGAACTGAAAACTGGTTTTTGTTTTCCTCTAATAACAAACACGAACGGATTGAGTCGCTCCCATGGCTTCCCACGACAGCTTCTCTACCTCCGAATCCGCTGCACACTTTCTGCTCTCCCAGACTGCGCTTCGTCCCCGGATCGGACTGGTACTAGGCTCCGGTCTGGGCAGCTTTGCCGACCAGCTCTCCGACGCAACGCGGATTCCCTACGCCAATATTCCGTTCTTCCCGCGCTCGACCGCCGTCGGACATGCCGGGCAGATGGTGATCGGCAAAGCCGATGGCATTCCCGTGGCCGTTATGCAGGGACGCGTCCACCTCTACGAAGGCTACACCGCCCGCGAGGTCAGCTTCCCCATGCGCGTATTTGACCAGATGGACATTCACGCGGTTATTCTGACCAACGCCGCCGGCGGTATCAATCTGCAATACCAGCAGGGCGCGCTGGTTGTGATGACCGATCACATCAACTTGCAGAGCGACAACCCCCTGGCCGGTCCCAATGACGATCGCTTCGGCCCGCGTTTTCCCGACATGACCCTGGCCTACTGGAAACCCTACCAGGAAATTGCGCTGCAGGCTGCAAAGAAGCTGGGCAAGACGCTCTACCAGGGCGTGTACGCTGCCTTGCTTGGACCGAATTACGAAACTCCGGCGGAAATCCGCTATTTGCGGACGATCGGCGCTGACCTGGTCGGAATGTCCACCGTCCCCGAAGTGATCGTCGCCCGCCACATGGGAATCAAGGTTCTCGCAATCTCCTGCGTAACCAACATGGCCGCCGGAATTCTCGACCAGCCCATAAGCCATGAAGAAGTTCTGGAAACCGGCGAACGGGTAAAAGGCGACTTCATCGCCCTGCTGCGCGCGGTGCTCCCAGAAATCGCGAAAGATTTAGCTTAGCGCTGTGTGGCGCGGGCGCCCTCGCCCGCGTGGGTCACCCGAAATCACGAGGGGCGGGCGCCCTCGCCCGCCCAGCCGGGCAAAGCCCGGCAGTTTAGGTTTTGACGTAAACGTCGCTCCAGGCGAGTTCCGCTCGCCCGCCCGAACGGGGCGTCCGGGGCTGCGTTTTCTTTAAAACGTAAACTTCGCCGCCACCTGGATCACTCTCGGACCGCCGCCACCCAATCCGGGATTGGTCTGTGCCTGGTCCGGCGTCTGCGTGATCAGTCCCGCCGGCCCAAATCCCGGAACCACGAAGAAATTCGGCAGGGCGAAATTGGGATGATTGAAGATGTTGAAGAACTCCGCCCGCAACTGCAGATTCATCCGCTCGAAAAGCTGCGTGTTCTTGCTGACCGCGAAATCCACATTCCAGAAATGCGGTCCGTAGATTTCGTTCCGGCCAAGGTCGCCGAACGTCCCCACCGCCGGATCGGCAAAAGCATTGGCGTTCAGATAACCGATCGTGTCAGGCGCCGATTCCCAGTTGGAATTGATCGGATTGATCCCCGGCACCACGTCAGGCCGCTGATGAAAGTTGGAAGGCGTGGGGAAGCTGGTGCCGCTGGTGTCGTCAGAATTTACGATTGGAACCGGACGCCCGCTCTGTGCGGTGACGATGGTATTGATCTGCCATCCCTGCGTCAGGCGCCGGGGCCCGCGGAAATTGGGCAGACTGTACGTGAAAGCCGCGGTGAAACGGTGGCGGGTATCAAAGTTCGACGGCCCGTGCTCGGCGCGCAGATTATTGGAATCCTGCGGCAGCGCGACCGTCGCGAAATTGAAATCGATGCCGTCGGAAGCATCGTCGAGCGATTTGGACCAGGTGTAGCCGGTGAATCCGGACAGGCCGTGCCAGTCCCGAGTGCGCAGCGTGGCTTGGAGGGCGTGGTACGTCGATGCGCTGATGGTGGCAAATTCATCCATGAACCCGTAATTCGGATTCGGCCGGTCGCCGTTGACATCGGGTTGATTGGCGTCTCGCAGACGAACCAGTTTCGTCCCTTTGCTGCCTACATATCCCAACTGCAATGCGACACTCTCCGCCATCTTCTGCTGGATATTTAAATTCCAGTTCTGTACATAAGGCGTGACCAGGTTGCGGGGAGTAAAGAAAATGTCCGCACCCGGCGCGGGAAATGGTGGCGTCGGCGTAGTGAAGATCGGCGCTCCGGGATTGGTGCCATTGAACGCAGTCGGATCGTAGTTGTTGCCGAGCGACACCACCGCTTGCGGGCCGATGGGATTGGTCGCCAGTCCGGCGGAGTTTGTAAAGTTCGCGATCAGAAGATCCTGCGGGATGTAGTCGAAGTAAACCCCATAGCCTCCGCGGACGACAGTCTTGGGCAGCGCATTCCATGCAAAACCTACGCGCGGTCCCAGGTTGTTCAGATCACGCTTGTAAACACCGTCCAGGCCATCGCTGCCCACCAGAGCCAGGTTTCCATCGCTTCCCAGGTTGGAAAGCAGGTTGTGGCTTTCGCCCAGCGGACCAAAATATTCCCAGCGCAAACCGAAGTTGAGGGTAAAGCCGGAGTGAAGCCGGAAGTCATCCTGCGCGAAGAAACTTATGCCGTTGTTGAAGGTATCGCGGCGAGTGTTGCCGGCATTTGCCGAAGGGAAGGTATCGCCCTGGTAGAAACTGACCAGGGTCAGCACGCCGGTATCGCCGCATCCCGGAGCAGCGGGGCACAGGGCAAGCGTCGTGGGATCGGCGGTGCCGAAGGAAAACAGCCCGCGCTCCAGGTTGTCATTGAAACTATCGATCTGAGCCCTGCGGTATTCGCCGCCGAATTTAATCGTGTGGCGTCCCTTGTTCCAGGTGAAATTGTCGAGGATCTGAAAGCTCTGGCTCGTCCTTCCGCGCGGTATGCTGAATCCGCTCGCGCCCAGGTTCTCAAACACGCCACCGAAATCGATCTCCGGCAGTCCGAGCTTGCCGGTGCCGGGAATGAATGTCGAGGTTGGCGTCCCCAGGCTGGCCGGATCGAAGCCGGCATCGAGTGAACTGAAAGACGTGCGGTAGCGGCTGTACCCGAATCGAACTTCATTAATTTTGCCGTAGCCGAGAGTGGAAAGCAGGCTGGCAGATACCAGTTGCACTCGCGTCGGCGAAGACTGCGCGAACTGCGGCAGACGCGAGCCCGCGCCAAAGCCGAGGCCTCCCAGCGGAAAAACCTGCTGGCTCCGAGCGAAAGCATAACGCCCCGTGATCGACTCGTTCGAACTGAACTGATGGTCGATCTTCGCAATAAAGCTATCAACGTCGTTCTTGTCCTCCACGCTGCCGGGCGCGGTTCCACTGGCGGATGAGGGGAAAAGGCCGAGCATGTTGGTCAGGGCCTGGCTCGGGGCCATGCCATTGCCCGCAACCAGCTGCTGCGCCTGCGTGATCTGGGTCGGCGTGGGCACCAGCAGGCTGAAGTCTGAAGTCACCCGCTCGCGCTGTCCTTCATACGCGCCGAAGAAGAATGTCCGGTCTTCGACGATCGGTCCGCCCAGGGACGCGCCAAACTGGTTATTGCGGAATGCGCTCTTCTGGGCCGGCTCGCGATTGAAATAATTCCGCGCATCCAAGGCGTCATTACGAAGAAACTCGAAAGCCGAACCGTGAAAGTGATTCGTCCCCGACCGGGTAATGATGTTGACCACCGAGCCGCTGTTGCGCCCATACTCCGCGCCGAACTGGGATTGCAGGTTGAATTCCTGGATGGCATCAATCGGCAGCACCGAAGCCGGCGCCCCGCCGATTCCGGTCTGGTTGAAGGCGGAATTGTTGAAGAAAGGATCGTTGTTGTCGGTGCCATCCAGGGCGTAGTTGTTCGAGCGGTCGCGGCTGCCATTGATCGAGAACTGCCCAAAGCCGCTTTGGATCGCAGCCACGCCCGAAGGTTCCACAGTCGCGCCCGGCACCAGCGCCACAAGTTTGCCGAAATCGCGGCCATTCAGCGGCAAATCCGCCACCAGTTGCTGGCTCACAACCTCACCCAGCACATCACGCGTGCTGTCTATCAGCGGAGTCTCTTCGGTAACCGTGATCTGTTCCTGTCTTCGTTCTACTTGCGTCAGGTCGAAGTCCGCCGTGGTATCGAGGCCGACGCTGACAGTCACGTTCTGCGCCACGGGATTCAGATTCGTCGCCTGCGCCATCACCACGTACCGGCCGGCCGGCAGTTCCGCCAGCACGTAACCTCCATCGATGCGGGTAAGAGTTTCGCGGCTGATGCCGGTAGCGTTGTTCCTGGCCGTGACCTTCGCCCCCGCCATCACATTGCCGCTGGGATCCACCACATGCCCGCGAATCGATCCGCGATAGCTTTGCGCAAGAAGAACGCACGGCATGAGCAACAGCGCCAGAGTGATGAGCGACTGAAGTGTTGCGGAAAGTTTGGCCATATTGCTCCCACGTGTAGCGCCGGCGTCTCGCTGGCTGTCCCGGCGGCGCTACAAAAATCTACTTCTTGGGGCGTGCGATAAAAATACGGACCGGCGGCGTGATCGCATAAGTTGCCGCAAAACTGCCCTGGTTCACCGCCAGGCCCACGCGGTCGCGCGAGTCGATGTACAACAGCGGCTTCTTCAAAGCCACGTCGCTAAAAGTTCGGACGAAGGGAACATTCATCTCCGCCTTGCCGATGGTCAAGGGAACCTCCTGGCCGTGTCCATAGCCGAGCTTGAGAAAATCTTCGCCGCTGATATTGGTTACCAGGCTGCCGAACGGCCCATCGGTGGCGATCGCCTGGCCGCTGAGCCCGCGCTCATCGAGCCGGGATGGCGCAAGATCCAGCCGGATCAACCGGTTTACCGCCAACTCCGGCCCGACTTGTGTCCAGTCCTCACCGTGCGCAAGGTGTGCGCCGACGGGTGAAAAAATGTCGCGCCCATGGAACGTGGACGACAAGGCCGCGCCAATCATCCACCCCCGGTTCGTGATCTCCCGCGCCGCTTCAATTCCATCGCGATCCTGCACCAGGGTCATCAGTCCATTGTCCGGCAGAACAAAATATTGGCCGCGCTTGGACTTCGCCACAATGGCTTTACGTGTGCTCCCAACCCCCGGATCGATCACCACAACAAACACTGTGCCCGCCGGAAAGTAAGGACTCGCGCCTTCGAGAAAACGCGCGCCATCGAGAATGGAAAACGGCGTGACCTCGTGCGTAAGGTCCACAATCCGCAACTCGGGCGCAATCGAGTACATCACGCCTTTGCACAGGGCAACCGAATCGTCGATCACGCCAAAGTCGGTCATGAAGACAACCGTCGGCCGCGCTTGTGTGGCAGCAGTTTGTGCAGCCAGGATCGGGCTCCCCATACCAAGGAGCAGCAAAGAAGCAATCAGGATTTGCGATATGCGGCGTGTGTTCATAAAAAAAAGCATGTTCATAGAAAGCTCGGAAATCGGTGAAAAAGCGCGCCTTCTGATAAAGCCCATTAGTTTACTAGAGAATTGTGGACGTGCGATCGCACCGGGCCCGTCGATGCCGACCCAGTTTGCCCGTTGCGGGCGCCTCCCGTCTATAATCCCTCAAGCTGGTCTCATTCCCCCAGGAGGTATGCATGCCCTCGGCTATCCCCGACAAGTATCGCGATCTGTTCAGCAAGCGCGCGTTTGCCAGTCTGGGCACACTGATGCCCGACGGCCGCCCCCAGGTGACCCCGGTGTGGTGCGATCTGGAAGGCGATCATGTGATCTTCAATTCCGCGAAGGGCCGGCAGAAAGATCGCAACGTTCGCCGCGATCCACGGGTGGCTCTCGCTATTGTCGATCCTGACAATCCATACCGCTATCTCGAAATCCGAGGTCGCGTGGTTGAGATTACAGAGCAAGGCGCCGACGCTCACATCGACAAGCTGGCCAAGAAGTATTTAGGAGTAGACAAGTACCCGTATCGCCAACCGTCGGAAGTGCGCGTGATTTACAAGATCCAGCCCGAGCATACGACCATGATGGGCTGATGATTTGCCGCGACGATACGAGGGCAGGATTCCCTCGCCACAGCCAGCGGGCCTCCCCTAGGCGCACTCAAAGGGACGCCGGCGCTACCAATACGTTTCATGGAAGCCCCTAACCGATGCTGACCGCACAGACCGAAACTACCGCCTTCGACCTGGCCTGGGTTCGTTCCCAGTTCCCGTCACTCGCTCAGACCGTCCACGGCCGGCCGGCTGTTTTCCTCGATGGCCCCGGCGGTACTCAGGTCCCGCAACGCGTCATCGAAGCCATCAGCGACTATCTGAAGAGTTCGAACGCCAACACCTGCGGCGCCTATGCCACCAGCCACCGCACCGACATCGTTATTTCGCAGGCTCGGGCAGCCATGGCGGATTTCCTCGGCTGCCACCAGGATGAAGTGGTTTTCGGTCCCAACATGACCACCCTGACCTTCGCCATCAGCCGATCCATCGGCCGGGAACTCGGTCCGGGCGACGAAATCCTGCTCACTCATCTCGATCACGACGCCAACGTTTCGCCCTGGCGGGCGCTCGAGGAACGCGGTGTGACCATTCGCTTCGTGGACGTGAATGAAGCCGACTGCACGCTCAACCTGGCTGACCTGGCACAAAAGATCAGTACTCGAACCCGGGTGGTTGCGGTCGGTTATGCTTCGAACGCCGTGGGCACGATCAATGATGTAAAGGAAATTATCCGCCTGGCCCATCAGAAAGGCGCTTTGGCTTACATTGACGCTGTCCACTACGCGCCCCATGGCCCGATTGATGTCCGCGCCCTCGACTGCGATTTTCTGGTCTGCTCGACCTACAAGTTTTTCGGACCGCACATGGGCGTGCTCTATGGCAAACGCGAGCACCTGACTCGAATGCAACCGTACAGGGTACGCGCCAACACTAACGCCGTTCCCAACCGCTGGGAGTGGGGAACTCTGAATCACGAATGCATCGCCGGCATCACCGCTTGCGTCGATTATCTGGCCGATCTGGGACGCCGCGTGGACTCATCAGCGGCCGATCGCCGCTCGGCCATACTCGCGGCCTATCGTGCCATCCAGGGATACGAGCGAGCGCTGGCGGAAACTATGATTCGCGGCTTGCGGGACATTCCCGGGCTCAAGCTCTACGGCATCGCTGATCCCGCGAAACTTGACCACCGCTGCCCCACGTTTGCCGTACGCATTGTCAACCACACTCCGCGGGAGCTCGCCACCAGGTTGGGTGAGCGTGGCTTCTTTACCTGGGATGGAAACTACTACGCCCTGAACCTCAGCGAACGTCTCGACGTGGAAAAAGATGGCGGCTTCCTGCGCATCGGACTGGCACACTACAACACTGCCGAAGAAGTCAACCGTCTGCTGTCGGCATTACAAGAGATTGCCGCTGGTTGAGTCGGTCGCCATTACAACTGAGAACTCAGTGCTGGCAACTGACAACTGATCTAAATACAGCATACTCGTGCAACTCTGATGGTCAGGATTTTTCGCGACGTAGCTCAGTCACCTGATCGCCCTTGGCAATCAACACCACCGCGGTCATCCCGATAAACAAACCGTGCTCCACCACCCCGGGCATGCTTTCCAGTTCGCGGGCCAGGGCGGCCGGATCGGGAATCTGCCCGAAGCTGCAGTCAAGAATGTGATTGCCCTCGTCGGTGACAAAACGGTTTCCGGCCGCATCCCTGCGAACCGCGACCACAGCACCCAATGCAGCAATCTTCTTCGTCACCAGGGTTTCTGCGAACTTGATGATCTCGACCGGGACTGGAAACTTTCCCAGTACTGAAACCTGTTTGGTGGAATCGGCGATAATTACTTCCTTCCTGGTTGCCGAGGCCACGATTTTTTCGCGCAGGAGGGCTCCGCCTCCGCCCTTGATCAGCCGCAGCTCGGGATCGACCTCATCCGCTCCGTCGATGGTGACATCGATCTCTTGGAATTCATCCAGCGTAGTCAGCGGAATCCCCAGGCTTGCGGCGAGTTCCTGGGTATGAATCGAGGTCGGTATGCCCCGAATCTTCAGCCCGGCTTGCACCCGCTCACCCAGAAAACGAACGGCGTAAGCGGCTGTCGATCCCGTTCCCAGGCCTACGATGTCGCCATCGCGTACGAACTTCAGACTGGCGCGTGCCGCCGCTTCCTTTTCCCGGTCGTTTTTTCCCCGATCATTGGCCATGCCAGCCACTCTACCGCCTTCGGGGCCAAGGCTTCAACGAAGAGGATGCTTGGGCGACACGAAATTTGCCAACTACAATCGTCGCGGCGAGACGCCTGAGATCAAGCTCATTTTTGTATTTCCTGTGGTCAGCTTGTGGAAAATTTTCGGCGAGGCCTGCTTGTGTCGCTTGGGGACGGCGCATTTGCTAATATTTTTCGCCTCTGCGCGTTGACAGCAATCCACTTTGCGCGATTCGAGAGTTGCACCAAAGTTTTGTGATTGACCGCGTCGCTGATCGCGCGTAAATTCGTTTTCACCCTCACAGGAAATCCAGCCAGCAAACTCATTTTCAGCAAGACAACTGAACTCCATTAACCTTCCCCTCCCCCCGAGGGTGGCAAAGTGAGGAAAGCAGACAGCGAATGGCAGGTCTATCGAACACGATTTCTAATCCGAGCCAGACAACTTACCGGACCACTAGAGTTCCGGGATGCGCTCGGGCGCGAACATCGCGGTCAAAGAGGCGACTATCTGGTTGAGTCCTCCGACGGGACGCAAAGAATCGCGCCGCGGGAGATTTTTGAGGATGTCTATGTACCTATGGGTTCCGTCGTCGACAAGTGGCCCTCTCTAACGAGGCGTGACTTTTCGATTTCGGATCTGAAGCGTCGGAGCTCGGCCCGTGCCGAGATGCCGGCGTGAGAAGCTCCGGCCACAAAATCGGAACCTTGGCAGATTCGGGTGGCACGGGTTGCAATCGTGCCACTCCGGATTCTTCCGTTTGTCTTTCTTGGCGGTCTTCAGCAGCCAGGAATGATTCCCCGGAAAAGCTGTTTGTGGAAAACCGGAGGTCGGGGCCAGCATCCCACTTGTTAAGACTGGGATACAATATATGGGGATATCCCCTTGACAGCCCCAACATACGGTTGTACTGTTTGCATCCCATAGTGCTTTTGGACGCCTCCGGAATGAAGGCGTGGCGATGCGGGGCAAGTGCAAGAAAACACAGGGTGACGCCGTGTTCGAGGTGACCCGGCGCTCTCCTGTTTGATGGCGGACCCGTTCATTGGGCGGGCTGATAGTGCGGTGGCCGCTCCCTCGTAGTTTGTGTTCGCTGAACTCCTCCCGAGGGAGCGACGACAGTTGACAAGTCAAGCTGTGGAAAATGCCTCGAAAAAAGGGCTGGCAATCCCTTTCTTCGAGGCTGATATTCCGGCTGAGAACAGAGAACCAGAGACTGGGAACTGGGTTTAAGAGATCGGTTTCCGGGTTGGTCACCCAAGGTTCCCGTAATGGAACGACGCAAACGTTAACAAAGATCCAGCATCGGATTTTTAGAGATACTGGAGATTCGAGAGTAAAAGCAGCAGACTGAATTCACAGGGAGAAGAGACGAAATGGCTGAGGTAAAAGAAAAAGGAGCCCCCCAAGTTGCCGAGACCGCTGCTGTACCCAGCACCACCCCGGCAAATCCTGTCACCCCCGGCAAGGTAGCCCCAGGCCTCAGCTTCCGCCGCTTTTTTACTCGGACTGGCGTCTCGCCCTACGACGAAATCGAGTGGGAGAAACGCACCGCTCAGATCACAGATGCCAAGGGCAACGTGATCTTCGAGCAGAAGGACGTCGAAGTCCCCAAAGATTGGTCGGTGACCGCCACCAATATCGTGGCCAGCAAATACCTGCACGGAACCCTGGGAACGCCGGACCGCGAGAGCGGGGTGCGCGCGCTGGTAAGCCGCGTGGCTGAGACCATCCGCGACTGGGGTTTGTCGCAAGGCTATTTCAGGACGCCGGAAGACGGCGCCACTTTCCACGACGAGCTGGCGCACATTCTTCTCCGCCAATACGCGGCCTTCAATTCGCCGGTCTGGTTCAACGTAGGATGCGACCGCATTGAGCCCAACTCTGACGCTCAGAACTGGCACTGGAACCCAGCGACTGCGCGTGTCGAGTTCGGCGTGACCGGCTACAAGACCCCGCAATGCTCGGCCTGCTTCATCAACTCGGTGAAGGACTCGCTCGACTCCATCCTTACACTCGCTAAGACCGAGGGCATGCTCTTCAAGTGGGGATCGGGCACGGGCACCAACCTGTCGTCGCTGCGCTCGTCCACGGAAGGCCTCAGCGGTGGTGGGACCGCCAGCGGTCCGCTCAGCTTTATGAAGGGCTTTGACGCCTTCGCCGGCGTCATCAAGTCGGGCGGCAAGACTCGCCGCGCCGCCAAGATGGTCATCCTCAACATTGACCATCCCGATATCGTCGATTTCATCGAGTGCAAGTCGAAAGAAGAAGCGAAAGCGCACGCCCTCATCGCCTCGGGATACGACGGGTCTTCACCCGACTCCGATGCCTATTCGTCCATCTTCTTCCAGAACGCCAACAACTCCGTCCGTGTCACCGACGACTTCATGTACTCGGTTCTCCGCGACAACGGCTTCACCACGCGCGCGGTCAGGGACGGCCGCCCCATGCAGAACTTCAAAGCCAAAGACCTGCTTTTCAGGATCTCCGACGCAACCTGGCGCTGCGGCGACCCGGGCATGCAGTACGACACCACCATCAATCGCTGGCACACTTCGAAGAACACAGCTCGTATCAATGCCAGCAACCCTTGCTCGGAATACATGTTCCTCGATGATTCCGCCTGCAACCTGGCCAGCCTGAACCTGCTGAAGTTCGCGCCCAACGGCACTTTCGACGTGGAAGCCTATCGGCACGCCGTCGATGTCCTGATCACTGCGCAGGAAATTCTGGTCGACAACGCCGGCTACCCGACGGAAATGATCGCGAGGAATTCCCACGACTACCGTCCGCTGGGCTTGGGCTACGCCAACCTCGGCGCCCTGCTCATGGCCGCCGGCTTACCCTACGACTCCGACGCCGGACGCGACTACGCGGCCTGCGTGACCGCAATCATGTGCGGCGAAGCCTACCTGCAGTCTTCGCGCATCGCCGCAGTCTGCCCGGCCCTGGTGCCGGCTACAGAGCCGACCCAAAAAGGTCTCGCCGAAACCAACCTGGGCGCCGACGTTGGCAATGCCCATGTGGGACCGGGTCTCCGACCCGGTCAGGCGGAGCGAAGCTCCGCAGCCATGCCCGGCGGAGCCTGCCCCGGCTGGTACATCAACCGCGAACCGTTCCTCGACGTAATCCGCATGCACCGCGCGTCGGTAAACAACATCAACAAGACCAACGTCCCCACTCCGCTCTACGAGTCCAGCAAAGCCACCTGGGATGAAGCCCTGGCCAGCGGCGAAAAACACGGCTACCGCAACTCCCAGGTAACAGTTCTCGCCCCAACAGGAACTATTGGGTTCATGATGGATTGCGATACTACTGGGATTGAGCCGGACCTCGCACTCGTTAAGTACAAGAAGCTGGTGGGCGGGGGGATGATCAAGATTGTGAATAATACTGTGCCCACTGCGCTGTTCAAGCTGGGGTACGATCACGATGCGACTGACAAGATTGTTTCCTACATTGACGCGACCGGCACCATCGAAGGCGCGCCCGATATCAAGGACGAGCATCTTGCCGTCTTTGATTGCTCGTTCAAGCCTGCCAAGGGGACGCGGTCGATCCATTACATGGGTCATTTGAAAATGATGGCGGCGGCGCAACCTTTTATTTCCGGCGCCATCTCTAAGACCGTGAACCTGCCGGAGAATGCTTCCGTGGAAGACATCATGGAAGCCTACCTCCAGGCTTGGAAGCTGGGGTTGAAGGCAGTGGCCGTTTACCGTGATGGATGCAAGAAGTCGCAACCGCTGAGCGCGTCCGGGACCGCAACTGCGCTGAGCAAGAAGGGCGATGGAGCGACGGGCGTCTCGCCCGTCCCGCAGGAAGAAGACAATCTCAACGCTCCGCCGCGCGCCGTCCGCCACAAGCTGCAGGAAGAGCGCGCCTCTATCACTCACAAATTCAACGTGGGCGGACACGAGGGCTACATCACCGTCGGCCTCTATCCTGACGGCGAGCCCGGCGAGCTCTTCATCACCATGGCCAAGGAAGGCTCCACGGTCAGCGGCCTGATGGACAGCTTCGCTCTGGCCATCTCCATCGCGCTGCAACACAGCGTGCCGCTGAAGCTCTACTGCGAAAAGTTCGCCCACACCCGCTTCGAACCCAGCGGCTGGACCAACAATCCCGACATCGGCTTCGCCAAGTCGATCATGGACTACATCTTCCGCTGGCTGCAATTGCGCTTCCTGACCGGCCAGCAGGGCATGCTGTTCGAAAACTTGAGAATGAGGCCGCGTGAAACGGGGACAATCTCGCAACCAGTCGGGGATCAGTTCAGTGCCGTACCGGAAGATAAGCAACACACAGCAGGCTCCGTCCACGCCGCCGACGCTCTCGCCGGACTCATTGACCTGGGCGACGCCCCCACCTGCAGCTTCTGCGGATCCATCATGACGCGCAACGGAAGCTGCTATAGGTGCGGGAGCTGCGGAAGCACGAGCGGGTGTAGCTAGGTTTGTGTGGGGCGGACGCCCTCGTCCGCCAGAGCGAAGCTACGTTGCTGATGCGGGGCAGGAGGTTCAAACAGCACGCGGGGGGGCGCCCGCGCCACACTTGCGGCTTCTGCGGATCCATCATGACGCGTAATGGAAGCTGCTACCGGTGCGGGAGCTGCGGGAGTACGAGCGGCTGCAGCTAAGGAGGCGTGTGTGGGGACGGGTCTCTGACCCGTCTAGGCTGCGTGAAGCTTCGCAGGATTTAGCGGTGCTGGCTGATGCATTTCAAGTTCGTCGGCAAGATCAGGGACGTCGAGGTCATTGCCAGCGACACGGCGATCCGAGAGCGCAAGCGGTTATGGAAGCTCTATGGGGAAGCACGCTGGAAGAAGTTGAAAGTATCGCAAGGGTCGAGTTTTCAGGTGGTAAGATTTGCCAGGCCGAGGTTCACTGGTACGAAGCTCATGGGATTGGCGCGAAAGAGCACAAAATCAAGAGGATTATCGAGTAACCCGAAGACTAACGCTCAACGGGGCGAAGCTCGGTTCGTCCTTTGCGTATTGAACAAGGACTACCCCGCCTCTCTGGAGTTACGGAAGGTTTATCAGGCTATCGCTGACGAGCAGGCTTCCAGATGCCACCAGGTTCGGGTGATCGACGAATCCGGGGAAGACTATTTGTATCCGGAAGAGTATTTCATACCCATAAAGCTGCCCCAAGCGGCGGAGCGAGCGGTGCTGCGGGGCGGGTGATAGGCGCTCCCGACACGCGGGCGAGGGCGCCCGCGCCACACCTGCAGCTTCTGCGGCTCCATCATGACGCGCAATGGAAGCTGCTACCGCTGCGGGAGCTGCGGGAGTACGAGCGGGTGCAGCTAGGCCGGTTTACGTAGGGGCAGGTGTCCTCACCTGTCCAGCGGAGCGAAGCTCCGCAGTAGTCTTGGGAGGCATGGTTTTGAGCCATGCCAAGGGTCGAATTATCTCGGTGGTTTGAGCCGCTGACGTCGAACTTAACTGATAGACGTACTGTGAGGGGCACGGCACGGCGTGCCCTTTTTCGCTGTTTTGAGGGCGATGAGTCAGCATGGGGCGGGCGAGTTTCGGAGGTTAAATGGCAGGGCGCAACTATTGGCTTGACCTCTTCACGCCGGTGACGTGGCAGGAGTTTCTCGATGCTGGTGGTAAGGTGTCAGGCTTTCGAGAGTCGAGATGGAGCATTCTCCAGAAGATCAAGCCAGGAGATTATTTCCTATGTTACGTAACCGGTATTTCGAGATAGATTGGCCTGTTAGAGGTTACCTCGGGGGCCTTTCGAGACACGGCGACGATTTGGAAGGATGAGAGCTTCCCTCGTCGGGTGAAGGTCAAGGTTGTCGCGAGACTGACTCCTGAAACGGGAGTTCCGGTCAAGGAGATGAAGGATCAGCTATCCGTATTCCAAACGGCTGGCGGCGCGCTTGCTTGGACCGGGCACTTCCGGGGTTCGCCGACAAAATGGAAACCGTCCGACGGTGAGGCTGTGGTCAAAGCGGTTTTGCAAGCTGCGGAATTCCCGGTAGTGCGAACGATTGATCCCGGCAAACTGAAGTACCGTCCAAAAGCTCTCAAGGCGAAAATCGGTCTTGTTACGGTCCCAGAATCGGAAGCGACCGAACAGTCAGAACAAGAAGTTGTAAAGGAACCTGCAGCTCACACTGAGATTCAGTGGCTACTGCTTAAGCTTGGCTCTGACATGGGCTTCAGCATTTGGGTAGCGCGGAATGATCGCAGTCGCTCTTTCAATGGGCATCGCTTTTCCGAACTGCCCGCGCTGAAGTCAAGCCTTCCCCTTCAATTCGATGATGCGACCAACCGAACCATTGAACTGATAGACGTGCTCTGGCTCGACAGAAATTCGATTGTTGCAGCGTTCGAGATTGAGAGCACAACGTCAATCTATTCGGGTCTCTTGAGAATGGCTGACTTGGTTGCAATGCAGCCGAACCTGAACATCCCGCTTTTCTTAGTCGCACCCGAAGAGCGGCGCGAGAAGGTCTTTGCTGAGGTCAACCGGCCAACATTTTCTCGCCTTGATCCTCGACTCGCGGAGATATGCCGTTACATCTCGTTCGACGAATTGCGAGAACGACTGGGCCAAGTGAAGGACTTTGTTCGATATCTGAAACCCGATTTTCTCGAAGAGTTGTCGGAAGCGTGCGACCTTGAGCAGGAGTAATCAAGCGGCGATACAACCAAGATTTCTAGCTGTGCGGTCTCCAGGAAAGAATGGACTAGCCAGATCCTACTAGTCACCGGCGAGCACGACCACATCTCTAGCACTCAGAGAGTCAAGTGCATTTTGGATTTCTTGCTCAATCTCTGACTCGTCGACCCTACTCTCCAAGATCACCGGGACATCCTGTGGGATCAAGTGAGCCACTTTCTGGAATGCGAGAATTGATTCGAGGCTCAGGGCGTCGTGTTTGCTCTGCGTGTTTACTTCGCTTACGTGAACCTGCTGAATCTTTCCATTAAAACGCTGCAGAATACTGCAAGCTTCGCTCATCGTAGGATCAACTTGGCGAGCGTGACCGATATCGAAGCAAAAAGACGCACTCGGTAGATGCTTGAAGATTTCAGATAGATCGTCGGCCGTCTGTCCGGTCGGCTTCCTCTTGTCCATATTTTCTATGCAGAGCCGGTCTCCGAGGCGGGCCCACTCTCCTAGTGAATGGACAACATCTGGATGGACGATGATCGGCCACCCGCGTCGCGCAACCTGCTCAAGAAGCTGCAGGGCGATAGCCTCAAAGGCAGGTTCCATCGAACTCGGCGCATGAAAAGAGATGTACTCAAATTGGCTCAGGTCCAAGCGATCCAGTTGTTCCACGAGCGGAGCGAGTTCTTCCTGCCTCAATGCCGAGAGCTCCACGGCGGAAACGCTCTTAGATGCCAACATCTTCAGAGCTCGCTGAAAGTCTCCTCGCGCCAATGCGCCTGAAGAAAAACCGATTTGCCTCATTAAAAGACCCCGTATTTTCGTGTGAGCGGCGCAATATGTGGATTTTCGAAAAAGATATGGTCGAGCGCTCCCTCAAAGGAACCGCTGATTTCTCTCACCCGCTGAAACGTCGGATCACTCCGAGAGTCAGCCGCGCGAAGCGCTTTGAGCGCTTTGCGCGACGTCTCATCATCGAGAAGCGTCAGAAATGAGCCGTAGGCTTTAAACAGCTCTATTGCGACCGGTTCTGGAACTTCGTATTGTTCCATTGACTTCGCCAGGATTTCCAAAGGGGTCAGTCTCACATGATTTCGAATGTGGTTGATGAGCTTCAACCTTATATCATTCTTGTCGGTGGAAATCTGTTTCTGCATATCTGAATCCAAATTCGAACTGAAGCAGACCAAGAGACCCGAAGCGAAGATCAATTTTCTTGACATCCGCAGCTTTGCGTTGCGCAATCCCCAACCTTCACCTGCACGGTCCCCTTGCTTGCTGGCGAAGTCTACCGCCATCGTTCTCCAAAAACGGACAATGTCATTCAAGAGGAAGCGAGGTACGCGATACGCTTTGGAGTCGCGAGTCAACGGGTGTACGTCTTCTTCCAGGTAGCGGTTGATCACACCACGCACGACCCGCTCGTATGCCTCTGTTCGCCTGCCTATAGGACACGATTCGAGCAAAAGTAATATCCGCTGAGTCGTGTTCCTGTTCGAGTCATTTTGGCCGCCGATTTGGTGGATGACGTCATGACTAAAAGCCATGTTTCCAAAGGTTCCTGTCCGCCCAGGTTCTTCGTACTCTTTCTCTCTGAAGAGCCTTTGAATCTCCTGGCTAATCTTCAGATGATCGGAGTTGGCCTCACCGTCGATCAAGTAAGTCCAATCGAGATCGCTTTTGGAGGTCCATTCCCCTCGCGCAAGCGAACCGAACACTACCAGGCTGGTGTCTTCAGTGGTGTATTTACCGATCTCTGTTGATAGAAGCTTGTCCAACTCCTCCCGAATTTTCAAGGAGGACTGGCGACAGGCCCTCAGTTGATCCAAGTCAAGAAGGTTGACCGTTCCCCTTGTGGATTCGGCGGGTGTCATCGAGGACATTCTAACAATGTTTCGGGAGTTCTCCGGGTTGCGCATCTATTGAAGCACTGGGGGCGGGGTGCCCACCCTTCCGAAGCCAAGATTCTGACTTGGAGGGTGTGCGTCTGCCGTCACAGACAGCAACGTTTGCGTTCGACGCAGAATTCCTATTCGCGCCTGTGACGATGCGAACGAACAACAGGTCTCTCCACTGCCCTGGCTGCGCTTCGCTTCGGTCGGGATGGCGGGGTGGGAATTCTGAAGTTTTAAAATCAAACTTCCCACCCTGATTTCGCAACAGACGTGAAATCAGCATGGAGCATCCGGATAAATGCATAGGTCCTTCGTTGGGAGTCATCGCGCTGCGCGCGATGACTCCGCTGCCTCAGGATGACAGGTGGCTGGCGAGGTCTGAAGCTTCCGGTTCAAGATTCCCACTCTAAAATGTTCCAGGGCGCCTGCGAGCGGAATTTCTGCGCCGCTGTGATTACCTAAATAATGTGAAAGCGGAATTCCCTCCGTGAGGTAGACTCCAAGCGGTTCTGATCGCTCAGCGAGTGACCAACCAAGGAGACGAGATGAAATATGTGATCAGCTGGAACGAACGGCCGCAGGGTTCGCCTGCGGAGTACGAGAATGCCCAGAAGCGAATCCTTGAGGTGTTTGGGCAGTGGAAGGCGCCGGCAAATTTCAAGATTGAGTTCTTCGTCGTGCGGGTGGGCGACTGGGGCGGGCACTTGCTGGTGGACTGCGACGATCCGCTGACGGTGCACAAGTTTTGCTCGATGCTGCCGGCATTTCAGATGGAGGCGCGCCCCGTAATTGCTGTCCAGGATGCGGTCCGGGTCGAACTCGAAGTCATGGCCTGGAGAGACGGCCTGAAGAGCAAGTGACATCGATAGATTACGTCGGGTGGACGCGTCCTTTTTGCTCCACGCCGATCCGAGGGTGCCCCATCCTAATTTCGCGCTTTTTGCGAAATTGGGGTGGGGCGCGAATGCCGTCACAGACGACTACGTTTGAATTCGACGCACGATCCCTATGCGCGCATGGGACGACGCGAGGAAACAGCGGTCCCTCCACTTCACTCGCTACGCTTCGCTTCGGTCGGGATGACAAGTTGACAGGGATGTGACAGTCCCCACCCTTTTCGCAACAGACACGAAAGAGGATGGGGCACAATGTGTGAGTTTACAGAGCTACCATTCGCTGTAAAGACTGTCGGAGACAATCTTTCTGACTTTGTCGAGGCCCTTGAGCCAGGCCATGTATTCGCTGCTGGCGCTGGCCTTGGCGTAGCTGTCGGCGAAGGCGGCCATGTTGGGATACTCGATGCTCACCACCACGATTCCGGCTTCGGGACCGGCGAATCTGGCCTGCCACACTCGCGTCGTGGCCTGAATGCCGATGGCCTTCATGATCGCCCTCCCTTTTTCAATTTCCTGGGCATAGGCGGCGGGATCCTCGGTCTTTACCGTGACCACCCGCAGGACGGTTGCTTTTTGCGCCACTGCGGCGCTCGACATGGCAAAGATTGCAAGGAAAGTCACAACCGCTATCGCTGCACTTTTTTTCATGGAACGTTTCCTCTCTCATTTTGAAATGGCGTTGACCACCCCTGGTTCGGGCCCGGCACATGGTAGGGCCTGGGTCGGGGCAAGTCAATTGACGGTGGGCTGGAGCAATGAACACGTAGGCGCAGACGTCCTCGTCTGGGTGGGCGAGCGAAGCTCGCCAGCGCCGCACGGTCGTTTGTGAAGAAAAACTGCGGAGCTTGCGCTCCGCTGGGCGGGCGGGGGCGCCGCCGCTACATGGCCTGTGGCCGCTACGTGGGCGCCGGAAGACTCTCGGGTTTTTCTCCGCGGTAGACGCGGGCGATTCCGCGGACCAGGCGGCGCAGGGGCAGGCCACTCTTGACGTCGGCGAAAAAGATTTCTCCGGTCCGGTTGCTGCGATAGAACCAGCGTTTGAGCAGGGCGAGATGCTCCATAGTTTCCAGAGCAGTCTTTGGGCGCGCGGATGGGAAAGTGGCAAGCGTTGACTGGACACGGGACTCCATCGACTGCGATTTGGTGTGCTCCGTGCTCTGGATGGGAAATGGGATTGGGCCGGTAATCATTCCTCCGTCGATGGAAAAGAACGCCACTGATTCGGGGATGGCCGAGGGCTGCACCATGAGGGCGATGAGTTGATCGATACGGTGCACGATCTCGGGGAGCTGGCCGAGGACGGGCTTGAGCTTTTCAACTTTGGTGTGCAAGGCGGCGGCGCTTTCAAATTCGAGACTCGACGATGCCTGGTCGCGTTGCACACTGATTTCCCGCATCAGCGAGTCGCCGGCACTGTCGAAGTAGGCTTGCACCCGGGCCACTTCAGCGTGGTAATCGTCGTCGGTACAGCCTTTGAAGCAGGGCGCGAGGCACATTTTCATTTCGGAGTAGATGCAGCCGGGGAATTGCGGGTCGGGGTGGAGGTCATCCACGCAGCGGCGCATTTTGAAGAAATCCAGGGAATCGTTGGCGAACTTTTCTGCCGCGGTGCGTGAAGGGAAGGGCCCGTAGTAAAGAGAACGCCCGCCGGGGCGGCCCAGCCGCGTGGTGATCGAGGCACGCGGGTATTCATTTTCCATGTGTAGCTTGAGCAGTGGGGCAAAACGCAAGCGCAGGCGGTCGCTGTAGGTTTTCGGGGAGGTGGAACGCAGCAGGCGATAAAGAAGAAAGCCAGACTCGAAGTCGGAGCCGGTGGCTGTGTATTCAATGGAGCGCACGCGATCGCGCAGGTTCAGTCTTCGAGCATGTTCCGGAAGGCCGAGAAGACGATGCAAACGACGGCGCAGGTTGGCGGTCTTGCTGACGTAAGGCTCGGCCTGGGGATCGGCGCCGCGGAGCTGGAAGACCGCGGGCGCGGCGGGGGCGGAGGCGAAAGCTTCGGCGTCGCGGTCGGGGACGAACTCCAGGCGCTCGGTCAGCACGGATTCATTCTAGTTTAAGGGCGGAAGGCAGCCACGGATTCACGGGGATAACACGGATCTAAAGCGAGTTCATTTTGCGATTGTGCCGGTCTGGCTGGCGGGTTAAAAGCGCTGCCGAGCTGCGCTCGGCCTGGACGGCCGAGGGCGGCCGTCCCTACACAGTCTGTGGGCACCCACACAGTTTGTGCCGTCTACCTGAAGCTGGCGCTGCGAAATTTTTGGCGGAAGTCTTCACCTTCCATTTTGATGATGCGGCACATTTCGTGCAATCGGGAGCGCATGCGCTCGCCGATGCGGTCGCCCAGAGTTTCTTCGCGGGCCGCACCGCGCGGGCCAGCGACGGCACCAGCGGGCCGGTCATCGAAGTTGGTGGTGATAATGGTGGTGCGATTGTCGTTGTAGCGCGTATTGAGGATCAGGCTCACTGTGTCCCAGACCCACTCGGTGGGTTTGACCGCACCGAGTTCGTCGAGCACCAGCACCTCGGTTTCGAAAACCGGGCGCAGCACTTCCAGTTCTGTAGCCTTTACCGAATCGTTGTAGGAATTCTGGATCTGCTTCAGCAACTCGCGATAGTCGTAGAACAGGCAGGCAATGCCCTTGCTGAGGATCAGTTCCTTGACGATACCCACAGCCAGATGTGTCTTGCCTACGCCGATGCCACCGATGAGCAGCAGGCCGGTAGTGTCGACTGGATACTCCTCCACAAACTTGCAAGCCGCCAGACGGGAGGATGCCAGTGCCCGATGGGGACCGTCGAACTCAAAATTTGAGAGCTCGCAATGTTCGTAACGTTTAGGGATGCGGGCTGCCGTGAGCAGTGCCTGGGTGCGTGCCTGCAGGCGGCAATCGCACCGCGTTACCCGACGTTCGGAGCCGTTGGAGACTGATTTCCAGCCAGTGCCTTCACACAGAGGACAAACGTCCACAGAAACTTTCATGACCTGGGGTCTTTTCCTTGTCTTCCCGCTTGTCTGCTTTTCCTTTTCTTAAACTTTGCGCTCGCGAGCGCGTTTTGCGCAAGTGCCAAAGACGGTGTGCCTGTGTACATCCTGTGGAGTTGCAGAACGGGCTGTGGAGGGCTGAGGAAATAGAGAGCGTGCAAGGCCTTAACTCCCAAAATCGCGATGGACGCTGACGAACACTCGCTTACCACCCGGCTTTGCTCGGCGACCTTATCTACGATCTTTATCCCGCAATCTTATCCGGAATCTTATCCCGGAATTTTGGCAGCCGGGAGAATCAATCTTCATGGTCACAGTCAGTTCTCAGATACCAGTTCTCGGGTCTCAGTTTTGGCCAGCACGGGAGGCTCATCCGGCCTATATATAGCTTTACCAAAGCACCACTTTTGCGGCATTCCCAGCCGAGAGAGCGGCTGGTAGAGCGGGCTGGCCATGGGCGGTGACCCAAAAGCGGCACTCGGTGCGGATTTCCACAGTTGACATTCGCAGCAGACGGTAGCTAAATAGGGCCGCTAGGTTTCCCACTCAGCGAGTGCTAGTCCTACCTCCCCTGTGCGCGCTGGGGGACTAAAGAGACCTGCCAGGAGAGAAGATGAACAAAGCTGATCTCATTGACCGAATTGCAGCTGGTTGCCATATCAGCAAGACCCAGGCAGCCACGGCTATCGACACCGCTGTCGACAGCATCACTTCTGCTCTGAAGAAAGGGGATCGAGTCGCGTTGATTGGTTTTGGCACGTTCTCCGTCTCGCAGAGAAAAGCCCGCAACGGGCGCAATCCGCAGACCGGCGCCACCATCAAGATCGCGGCCCGGAAAGTCGCCAAGTTTTCAGCCGGAGCCGAACTCAAGAAAGCGGTCAACCGCGGTAAATAGGCCAAGCTCAAGCGTAAGGACAAGAACGGCAGGAGGTCGGTCCTGCCGTTTTTGTTTTTTGCTACGAAGAACAGGCCTCTCCGGGTTGCTGAATCCTGCGCCGATCCTTTAGAATCTAATGCTTCGAGTCAAAGTTTGGAGACCCTATGAAGGCAGCTATTCACCCCGCTTATAACGAAGTCCGCGTCATGTGCGCTTGTGGCAGCAGCTTTACCACGCGCTCGACCCATAAGGGCGATATCCACGTGGAAATCTGCTCCTCCTGCCATCCATTTTTCACCGGCAAACAGAAATTGCTGGATACGGCAGGCCGTGTGGAGCGCTTCCGCCGGAAGTATGCCAAGTCGGAGTCGGCGAAGAAGTAACGCCAGCCACGGATTTCGCGAATTTGCATGGATTTTTAAGCCCCTGCTTTTGCAGGGGCTTTGTTTTTGAGGTCGACAGGTAGAATAGAGACGTGCGCAAGTACTGGGACAATCCGGGACCCGGCGCCGGCGAGTCGCCCGCGACCACACAGGCAATCCCCGTCCCTTCGTCGGTGACGATGGGGGGCGTGCGCATTGCTCCCGCTACCGTGCTGGCTCCCATGGCTGGCGTCACGGATACGGTGTTTCGGCGCTTCATTCGCAACCTGGGTGGCTGCGGTCTGATCATGACCGAGTTCACCTCGGCCGACGGGATCCTTCGCTCCAAGGACAGGAAAGCCAAGCTCTACCTTCACTTCTACGAGGACGAGCACCCCATTTCGGCACAGCTTTTTGGAAGCGATCCCAAGGTGATGGCGGACGCGGCGCGCATTGTCGAAGACCTCGGGTTCGACCTCGTGGACCTGAATCTCGGGTGTCCGGCGAAGAAAGTAGTGAAGTGCAACGGCGGCTCGGGGCTGCTGAGAGATTTGCCGGCAATCGGAAAGATCTTTGAAGCGGTGCGCTCGGCGGTCAAGATTCCTTTTACCGTGAAGTTTCGCGCCGGCTGGAATGACGAGAACGTGGTTTGCGTCGAGCTGGCCAAAATGGCAGAAGACTGTGGACTGTGCGCAGTGGCACTGCATGCGCGCACCCGCGAGCAAGGCTACAGCGGGCAGGCGCGCTGGGACTGGATTGCGGCCGTCAAACAGGCGGTGAAGATTCCGGTGATCGGGAATGGCGACATCAGAACCCCGGAAGATGCATGTGCGATGGTCGCGCAGACCGGATGCGATGCGGTAATGATCGGGCGGACGGCGCCGTCGAATCCGTGGATCTTCCGGCAGATTGAGCAGTACGCGGCTGGGATCGGCAATGGCTGTGTGGGGCCGGGTCTTCGACCCGGCCAGGCCGAGGATAGCTCGGCGGCTGTACGTGACCCCGCTGCCAGGCTTCGCCCAGCCCAACCGGGTCAAAGACCCGGTTCCACACAAGACGATTCCGTTAGGTACGACCAGCCTAGCGAGGCTGACCGCTACCAGATGATCCGGACTTACTTTGAGATGCTGATCGAAGAAGAGATGCCGGGAGCGGAAGGCAAAATGAAGCAGTTTGCGTCCTGGTTCACGCATGGAGTGGCGGGTGGCGCCGCGCTGCGGAAGGCCATCTATGAGTCCAAGAGCCGGGTGGAAATTCTGACCAGCGTTGAAGAGTTCTTCGAGAATCGACTCGAGCCGTGTGGCCGCGGGCGACTCGCCCGCGAGGTTGTGAGTTCCCTTCAATAAAACAAGAAAGCTCTGTCGAGCTGCGCTCGCCTGCGCAGACGAGGACGTCAGGGCCTACGTGGTCTTGTTGATCACGTCGGCCCAGCCCGTTCTCAAACCTCCTGCAATCACGCCTCTGACATCAGGCTGCCGTGCTGGAAGTGGTATTGCAGGATTTTTGCCGCCAAAGTTGGACTCACGGTGGATTGGGGGTCGACCGTGCGTACGACCTCCCCGCGGCACACTACTTCGGCCGCGGCCAGTCCTGCGATTTCCGCCGGCAGCACGAGATTGATCTCGAGCAGTGCGTTGGGGGCGACGGATTCCTCCGCCTGGAAGAGCATTCCCGAGCGGCTGATGTTTTCGGTTGTACCCTGGCGCCAGTCACGCTCTCCGACCAACCGGTATTTCAGCGGCAGGTGGAGATCAAAACGGGTAGCCCGGAAGGGGGAAGATACTTTGCTGCGTGGGCGTGCGGCCGGAACGTGTTGTACGAGTCGAGCAGACATCTGAACCTCCTGTGGGGGTGGGGTATCGAGCACCTCCCGCACTTTTGCCTGCAGAGCGGGGAGGGTAAAGGGCTTTTGGAGCAGGGTGATACCCTGATCCAGCGTGCCGTTGTGGCCAATGTGATTCTCCGTATAGCCCGACATGTAAAGCACCTTCAAGGCCGGACGAGTCGGAGAAATATGATTGGCCAATTCGCGCCCGTTCATTCCCGGCATGATGACGTCTGTCAGGAGCAGGTGAATGGGGCCTTGGTGCGACTGGGAAAGCTGTATGGCGGCTGGGCCGTCGGGAGCATCGAAAACGCTGTATCCCTGGTTCTCGAGAGCCTGACGGGTGAGGCGCCGCAGATGTTCTTCGTCCTCGACCAGCAAGACCACTTCATGACCCTGGCCGAGCGGCTCCTGGGCCAGGGCGGGCTGCACGGCCACTGGCTGGCTGGGTGCGCTGAATCGAGGAAGGTAAATCTTGAAGGTGGTGCCTTTGCCGGCTTCGCTGTAGAGCCAGATGTAGCCTTCACTCTGCTTGACGATGCCATATACGGTGGAGAGGCCAAGCCCGGTGCCCTTCAGTCCCTTGGTGGTATAGAAAGGTTCGAAGATGTGGCTCTGGGTGTCGGCGTCCATACCCATGCCGGTGTCGCTGATGGCCAGCATCACGTAGTCGCCGGACTTTACCGGCGCGTGGAAGCGAGCGTAGTTGGCATCAAGCGTGACGTTCGCGGTCTCAATCGTCAGCTTTCCCCCGTGCGGCATGGCGTCGCGGGCATTGACCGCCAGGTTCATGATGACCTGCTCGATCTGGCCGGGATCGGCTTTGACGGCACCGATATCCGGGCCGGGAACCATGACCAGATCGATGTCTTCACCGATCAGGCGGGTCAGCATCTTCAGGTTCTCGGTGACCACACCGTTCAGATCCAAAATCTTGGGAGCTAACATCTGCTTGCGGCTGAAAGCCAGCAGCTGGCGAGTGAGCGCAGTAGCACGGTCAGCGGCGTTGGCGATTTCCTGGGCGTGTCCGCGCAGTACGGGCTCGGGACCGAGGCGTTCGAGCAGAAATTCGGAATATCCCGAGATCACCATCAGCAGGTTGTTGAAGTCGTGTGCGATGCCGCCTGCCAGCCGGCCTATCGCCTCCATCTTCTGAGCTTGGCGAAGCTGCTGCTCCAGGGCGCGGCGCTCGGTGACATCCTCCGCGAAAAGTTCGAACAGGATTTCGTTGCCATTTTCCCGGAAGGCGCGCCCGGAGAGGCGCACGCTGATGGGTACACCGTCTTTGCGGATCCAGTCGGCAGACAGGCCCTGAAATTTTTCCAGCGAGCGCAGGTAGTCGGCCAGGCTGAACCACTGCTGGAAGTCTGAATACAGATTCGCGAGATTGCGGCCGACCAGCTCCGATCCGGTTTCATATCCCAGCATGGCGACCAGGGCGGGATTCACGTCGAGCAGGATGCCACTCGAGCTGCAGCGGCAAACCCCGTAAGGAGCATGGGTCACCAGAGACCGGAAGTTGATTTCCGAACGCCGCAATCCTTCCTGGGCGGAGCGCAGCGCGGCATTGAAGAAGCAGATGAGACCCGCAACGAAAACGAACAGGGTGAGATGTATGATGGCGCGGCGATATTCAGGATAGGTGTGCGCGCCCGCCAGAGAGAAGTACGCGCTCACCGTCAAGGCGAAGGAGGTGGCTACCAGTCCCGGCTTCCAGCCGCCATACCATGCGCTGACCATGATGGCGACGGAGAAAACTACCAGACGGCTTTCCACCACGTCGGCGAGCAGGAAGGCTGGAATCAGGGCAAGGATAATGCTGAGAACTGCGACGCCGTATCGGAGTATCGGGGCCCGAGCCGGAGGGATGTAGCGTCGGCGAAGAAGGGGGAGCTTCGCTCGCATGAGAAGAATTTAATTCCCAGAACGGGATCGCGCGAGTTACGGGAGTGCATCTGAACGCGGGCCAATTGACGGGTGTCCGGAAGAATATCGCCACTGAGGCAACCCGTACGACCGAGTGAGCAACGGAGCGGAGGAGAAACTGTAGGGACGGGTCTCTGACCCGTCCAGGCTGAGCGAAGCTCGGCAGCTTGCAACGGCCTGCCGGGCTTTGCTCGGCCAACCGGGTCCCTTCGACTTCGCTCAGGGCAGGCGCCGACCCGGTTCCACACAACCTGATTCCGCTTGCTCATATGGCCCGCGGCATGAGGGCGAAAAGCTCGGAGTTCCCGGTGCCGGGGCTTGCCACCTTGACCTGGAAACGCGACACTGTAAGATCATCTGCCTATGATCTGTATTCCCGGACGTCGACCTCGATGAACATCGGCTTCTTCGGCGGCACCTTCGATCCGATTCATCACGGGCACGTCGCGCTGGCGCGCGCGGCGAAGGAGCGTTTTGATCTCGGCCGCATTTATTTTGTTCCCGCCAATGTTCCGCCTCACAAGCAGCGGCAGGCGCTGGCTTCCTATTTCCATCGTTATGCCATGGTGGCACTGGCAACCATGGGTGAGAAGGCGTTTGTGCCTTCACTGCTGGAGGCTCCGGGCTCGGTTGCGGCGGCCGGGAAGTCGCGTCAGCAGGACAGCGCCGCAGCCGGGGCGAACTACAGTATCGACACGGTCCTGCGTCTCAAGGCCTCGCTAAAGAAAATCGATCGCCTGTTTTTCCTGATCGGCATCGACGCTTTTGCAGAAATCGCCAAATGGCACCAGCCCGAGGCGCTGTTTCGCGAGTGCGAGTTCATTGTGGCCAGCCGCCCCGGATATTCGCTGGCGGATGTGGCGAACGCGCTGCCAGAGAAGCTTCGTCCTGCTCCCGCCGTAAGCCAGCCCTTCGCCAAACAGCCGGCCAAGGGAGACCTGGTGCTGACCGGAGCGACGGTGCATTTGCTGGACAGCGTGCACCAGCCGGTCTCAGCTACCGCGATTCGGGAAGCCGTTGCAGGCAAGAAGCCGTTGCGTAAGTTTGTGGACGCGGCGGTGGAAGAGTACATCAAGAAACAGGGACTATATTCCTAGTTGTTTCAGTCGTTGGCCGTCGGTCTTTGGTCGTTGGCCATAAAGCTCTCGTCTGCGCAAGCCACGGGACCTCGGCTACAATGGATGGGCCAACGGCCAAGGACCAGCGACCAACGACCAAATAATGAAGAACGATTCGAAGCCACAAATCTCTGAAGCCATCCGTGCCTGCCTGGAAAAGAAGGCAGAAGAAATCACCATATTGGAGCTGGAGCAAGGAGCGGGAGCGTTCACCGATTATTTCGTGGTATGCAGCGGCAGCAATCCGCGGCAGGTTCAGGCCATTTCGGACGAAGTGGAAGATCGTCTGGAGCAGGCCGGGATGCGGCCCAATCAAATCGAGGGCTATAAGCAGGCCGAGTGGGTGTTGCTGGATTATGTCGATTTCGTAGTCCACATTTTCTCTGACAAGGCGCGCAAGTATTACGATCTTGAAAGATTGTGGAAATCGGCCAAGCGGATCGAGCCGTCGGATTTGCTGAGCGAAGGCCGCCGGCAGAAGCGCGCCCCGGTGCGTGGCCTGAAAAAGAAGCGGGCATAGCCCGCTCCCCTACGGATCCCTTTGCGTGACTGCGTGTCCTTCGTGGTTAAATTCTTTTTGTGAAGATCAAGGTTGCCTGGATCGGGAAAACGAAGGAACCGGCCATCCAGTCTCTGACCGATGAATACCTGAAGCGTCTGTTGCGTTATGCCGACGCGGAAGGAATCACGCTGAAAGATGAAGCCCGCCTTCTGAAATTCTGCGCCCGGGATACGCGGCCCAGGCATACGCTGGTGCTCCTCGACGGAAAGGGGAAGCAGTTTTCTTCGGAGGAGTTGGCAAAATTTCTGAATGAATATCAGGACCGTAACACTTCGCCGCTACTGTTCGGATTGGGCCCTGCTGATGGATTCACCGACCAGGCCCGGCAGGCGGCTACGCTGGTACTCTCCCTGGGCAAAATGACGCTCGCCCATGAACTGGCGCGGGTTGTGCTGCTGGAGCAACTCTATCGCGCCTTCACTATTCTAAAGGGTCACCCATATCATGTGGGACACTGAGAGCATTCAGGAAATCAGGCGTGTACCTTCGTGATGTTCCGTTCCCGGCTCTGAGAAGCATAGAGTAGGAGTTGCAGCGGAACACTGCTGGTATTTCAGCCCTCCCCCAAGGACTCATACGATGAAGAATCCGTTCGAAGTGCTTAAGACGAAAGAACAAGAGATGGCGAAGGTCAGGAAAGAAGTCGACGCGTTGCGTGTCACCATCCGGCTGATCGGCGACGAGAATGCCCATCCGGCTGATTCGCAAGTCGATCTGCGCTCAGTCATCGAGATGCCGTAGGTAGAGTTTCCCGGTAGCCCTCCTGGAGTAATCAATAAGTTGGACGCAAGGGCGGGTGCCCGCCCTTGTCTGCAGTCGCTCGCTTCTCTGTAACGACGCTCCCGCCGTGATCTGTCCGGAACAGGTACAATCAGAAGTTCGCCTGTTATGCAGGACATCCGCCGTGGTCTCATCATCGTGAACACCGGCCCAGGCAAAGGCAAGACGACTGCGGCTATGGGCACAGCTTTGCGGGCGGTCGGCCAGGGCATGCGCGTCCTGATGCTGCAGTTTTTAAAGGGGTCCTGGCATTACGGCGAACTGGATGCCGTCCAGGTGTTCGGCGACAAGTTTGTCATGAAGCAAATGGGACGCGGTTTCGTGAAAGTGGGGACCGAAAAACCTGATCCCGAAGATGTCCGCATGGTGGAGGAAGCCTGGGCGGAAGGCGAACGGGCGATTCAGTCCGGTACGTGGGACCTGGTCATCCTGGACGAGATCAACTACGCGATCAGCTATGGCATGCTGGATCCAGCCCGGGTGGTGGAGACTCTTAAAAGCAAACCCGAGATGGTGCACATTATCTTGACCGGGCGCAACGCCCATCCGACAATTGTCGAACTCGCCGACACAGTGACCGAGATGCGCCAGATCAAGCATGCGTATGAAAAAGGCGTGATGGCGCAGAGAGGAATCGAGTACTAAAAAGCGTCGTTGGTCACTGGCTCTTAGTCGTTGGCCAATTCCCTGACCTAAAGCAACAGTGCCTTTGGCCAACGACCAAGGACCAACAACAGCCTTATGACCTGGTTCAAACGAGAAGCCGGCGAGCTGGATACTTCAGGCGAGCGCAAGGTGCGCACCGAGGGGCTGTGGGTGAAGTGTGAGACCTGCCGGCAGATCATCTGGAAAAAGGATCTGGCGGAGAATCTGAATGTCTGTCCGAAGTGCGACCGGCATTTTCGCATTGACGCGCGTACCCGCCTGGCCCAGCTGCTGGACGATAACGAATACGAAGTCTTCGACTCCAACCTGGCTTCAACGGACCCGTTGAAGTTCGTTGATCTCAAGGCATATTCGTCGCGCCTGAAGCAGGCGCAGGCAGACACTGGACTGAAGGACGCCATTATCAATGCTCGCGGCAAGTTGAACGGCCGCCCGGTAATCGTGAGCGCGATGGAATATGCGTTCATCGGCGGCAGCATGGGAGCAGTCGTGGGTGAAGGGATCACCCGAGCCATCGAGCAAGCAACGCAAACCAGGGCCCCGATTGTGATCGTCGCAGCCTCAGGCGGAGCGCGCATGATGGAAGGCGTGATCAGCTTGATGCAGCTGGCCAAGATCTCCGCCGCGCTGGCGCGACTGGACGAAGCCAGGGTCCCATTCATTTCGGTGCTGACCGATCCGACCACGGGAGGCGTGACCGCCTCCTTTGCCATGCTGGGCGATTTGAATATTGCCGAACCGGGAGCGCTGATCGGATTTGCCGGTCCCCGGGTTATCGAGCAGACCATACGCCAGAAGCTTCCCCAGGGCTTTCAACGGAGCGAATTCCTGCTCGAGCACGGCATGCTGGATGCAGTGGTACATCGCCGGCAACTGAAGTCATATATCGCACGGGCGCTGGAGTTTATGGATAGTCATTCGTCCGTCGTCGGTCATCAGGCGGCTGTTTAAGAAAGCGGTCGTTGGTTCGTCAGTCTTCAGTCCTCGGCCAACATCCTTCCGCTCCGGCGAGATTCGTTCTTCTGGCCTCGAAAGCACAACGTTGAAGCTGATATACCCTAGGTCGGTAGTCAGTCGTCGGTCATCGGCTGTTTAAAACCCAGTGGTCGGTTGTTAGTTCTCCGTTGCCAGTTTGTCCGTCGAGCTGCATCTTTCTTCGCTCCAACCCCTCACTTACGCTTTTCAACGGCATGGCCTCGAAAGCACAAAGTTGAAGCTGATACTCTAGCATTTGGCTGACGACTGACGACTGATGCCCTCCTACGAGAGTGCCATCGCCCGTATGTATGCGCTGGGCCACGAGTTGGCGCAGACGCCGTCGCACAAGTTCGATCTGGCGCACATGCGGATTCTGCTGGGCGCGCTGGAGAACCCGGAGCGGCGTTTTCCGGGCGTGCTGATTGCGGGGACGAATGGCAAGGGCTCGACTGCAGCGACGCTGGCCTCGATTCTTCGGGCTTCGGGCCTTCGAACCGGGCTTTATACGTCTCCGCACCTGGCGCGAATCAACGAACGTATTCAGATCAGCGGGGAACAAATCGGCGACGACGATTTCGCCCTGCTGCACGATGTAGTGGACCGTACGGCAGAACGCCTGGTCGGTGAGGGCGAGTTGCCCTGGCATCCCAGCTTTTTTGAAATGCTGACCGCGATGGCATTCGAGTATTTCGCGCGCAGAAAGGTGGAAAATGCGGTCCTCGAAGTCGGCATGGGCGGGAGGCTGGACGCTACGAACGTCATCGAACCGCGAGTCAGCGTCATCACTGATATATCGCTCGATCACCAGAAATTTCTGGGTAATACGGTGGCTGAGATCGCGGGGGAAAAGGCAGGGATCATCCCGCCTGGCGGCGTAGTGGTCACGCTACCGCAACAGCCGCAGGCCAACGATGTGATCGGACGCACGATCATGGACCGGGGAGCACGGGCGGTAACTGCAGTGCCGTATGTGCCACCGATGAGCCCAGCCAGCGACCAGTACCAGGTAGTTAGTACCCAGAAAAATCTCGCACCGATTTCCCGGTATCCATTGCAGGTGATGGGTAAACAAATTCTGGTGGAGACTTCGCTGATCGGACGGCACCAGCTGAGAAATGTGGCGTTGGCGGTCGCGGCGGCGGAAGAGCTGGGGCGGCAGGGTTTCCCGGTTACGGCGGACTCTATCGAGCGCGGCATCCGGGAAACGCGTTGGCCGGGACGGTTCCAAGTCGTGCGGGCAACCAGCAATACGCCCGAGTTTGCGCTCGATGTCGCGCATAATCCGGCCGGGGCATGGGCTCTGCGGTCGACTTTGTCGGCCGGCTATCCGGATCGCTCGCTCACATTTATTTTTGGGGCGATGCGAGACAAGGCGATCGGCGAAATGGCAGAAATTCTGTTTCCACTGGCGGAGCGCGTAATTGCCACCCGGGCTGACAATCCGCGCTCAGCTACGCCCGATGAGATTCGCGCTGCGGCATCCCGGGTCTCGACCCAGATTGAAGAAGCTCCGGATGTGGCTGCAGCCCTCGCATTGGCTCAGGACTCGGCAAAGCCAGATGTTGTGGTGGTTATTACCGGATCGATATACATTGTAGGAGAGGCGATGCGACTGCTCGGCGTGCGCATCTAAACCAGCAGTGCCGTCCCGTGAAGACACCGACTTCCGAAATCGATAACCGCGGCGCCGCAGAAACTGAGACCGCCAGCGCTGTGCGCCCGGCTCCGCCGGCCGGAGCCAGCATCCCCAAACACTACGGATGGCCCAGCCGCCTGCGTTCGTACTTCATCTTCGATCCGCTCATCTGGCTTATTACGGTTGTTCTTGGAATTATTTCCATACCGGTGTCTCTGTTCGGCGAGAAGGGCCACATCCTGCATGCCTTCGCCCGCTTCTGGTCATTGCTGATCATGAAGATCATCGGCTCGCCGACGACGGTCACCGGGCTGGACAAGATCGACACGTCGCGGCCTTACGTATACGCGGTGAACCACGCTTCGGCGCTGGACATCCCGATGCTGTATGTGGATCTGCCCTTCCAGTTCCGCATCGTCTTCAAGAAAGAGTTGCTTTCTTATCCGATTGTGGGCTGGCATCTTAAACGCTCAGGGCAGATTTGTATCGACCAGCAGAACCCGTCGGGATCGATTGGCAGCATTCGTTCCGCTCTGAAAGGTCTCAAGGGTGGACTGCCGCTGGTGATCTTCCCTGAAGGCGGCCGCACTCCCGACGGCGAGATCAAGCCCTTCCTGCCGGGGGCGTTTTTTCTCGCGATCAAGGCGCAAGTGGATATTGTGCCGGTGGCGCTGGTGGGAAGTTACGAACTCCTGCCTATGAATACCTACCACATCAAGCCCCGTCCCCTGGAGATGCGCGTGGGCCAGCCCATTGCAACGGCCGGATACACGCTCAGGAACATGGAAGAGCTTTCGGACAAGGTGCACGGAGCCGTGGTGGATTTGTATTTGAAACCAGTTGCCAGTGATCAGTTGTCAGTTGTCAGTGATTGCTGATCGGTAGTTTCATCTGACGCCTGCAGGCGGATTTCTTCTACTTTCTCCGCGATGGCGTACTTCAGGTCATCGACGCCTTTGCCGGTTACCGCTGAAATAGGAAACAACTCGAGGTCTTTCTTCTTGCAATAGCGCTTGAGATTGGCCAGCTTCTCTTTGTTGGCGATGTCGATTTTGGAAGCCACCATGATCATGGGTTTCTCGTCCAGATGAGCTCCGAAGCTGGCCAGCTCCTGGTTGATGACTTCGATATCTTTCACGGGGTCCGGCCGTCCGCTGGCATCGGAGACATCCACCAGGTGCACCAGCAGGCGGGTGCGCTCGATGTGCCGCAGGAATTGCGTCCCTAACCCGGCGCCGGTGTGCGCGCCCTCGATCAGGCCGGGGATATCGGCTACGACGAAGCTTTTCTCGTCGGGCGGCTGTCCCACAACGGCCACACCCAGGTTTGGCTGCAGCGTAGTAAAGGGATAGTCCGCAATCTTGGGCCGGGCGGCCGAGATGACCGAGATCAATGTGGACTTGCCCACGTTGGGATAGCCTACCAGGCCGACGTCAGCGAGCAGCTTCAGCTCCAACCGGAAGACCCGTTCCTCGCCGGGACGCCCGGGTTCATGCTCGCGAGGCGCCTGGTGGGTTGAGGTGGCAAAGCGCGCATTTCCGCGCCCGCCACGCCCGCCGCAGGCAATGACAATGCGATCGTCAGGCCGGGAGAAGTCATGCACCTTCTCTCCGGTTTCATCGTCATAGACGATCGTGCCCACCGGAACTTTCAGCAGTACGTCAACGCCTTCGCGGCCGGTCCGGTTGGAGCCTTCGCCGTGTCGTCCCCGTTGCGCTTTGTATTCCGGATTGAAGCGGAAGTGCACCAGCGTATTGTGGCGCTCGCTGGACTCCATGATCACGTCGCCACCCTTGCCGCCATCGCCGCCCGAGGGGCCGCCGCGCGGAACGAACTTCTCCCTGCGGAAGGCCATGCAGCCATTGCCGCCGTCGCCCGCCTTGACCCGAATTTTAGCTTCGTCGATGAACATTGGAGACCAGCCGTCAGCCCTCAGCTTTCAGCAAAACCGTGGCTTCGAACGATGGGAACTTGCTGGATGGCTGAGAGCGGATAGCTCTAGACGAAAAAGCCCCGGCCCGTGCCGAGGCTTCGGGCCGCTTCCCTGCTCGCGACCCTGGGTTTTCTTTTTGCGGCACCGCTACTTCGCTGCGAGCGGCTCGATCATGACGAACTTGCCCATCGAGCCCTTGTCCAGGAACTTGATGCGGCCGCTGATCTTGGCAAATAAGGTGTCGTCCTTGCCGCGACCGACGTTGAGACCGGGCTTTACCCGCGTCCCGCGCTGGCGCACGATGATGGTGCCTCCCGGGACTACCTGTCCGCCGAAAGCTTTGAAGCCGAGCCGCTGTGCGTTTGAATCGCGGCCATTACGTGAACTGCCTAAGCCTTTTTTGTGTGCCATGCTCTGGTTTCCCGTCTCTTAGTTTCTGGTTTCTGCTCTGCTTCGGGCAGGATGCCCCGCTACTTTTTCTTCTTCGCCGCTTTTTTGGGCGCTGATTTCTTTGCTGCCGTTTTCTTTGCGGAAGATTTGGTCGCCTTGGCTTCTGCCGCTGGCGCTTCTTCTGCCTCTGCCGGCTTCAGCTTTTTCGGTTTGGCTTCTTTCTTGGGAAGCTCGGGCGCGGTGAATTTCTGTCCATCGACTGCGATCTCGGTGATGCGTACTGCGGTGTATCCCTGGCGGTGTCCACGGAGCTTCTTGTACTGCTTCTTGCGCTTGTAGTGGAAGACCAGAATCTTCGCTCCGCGGCCCTGCTCCATGACTTCCCCGGTCACGACGGCGGCCGACTGGGGGCGGCCGATCTGGCCGGGCTCACCCGATACCGCGAGCACATCGTTGAACTCAATCTTGCCGTCGTCGTTGTTGCCGTTACCCTGATTCTCCAACCGAATCACGTCGCCGGGCGCCACCCGGTACTGCTTACCTCCGGCGCGGATGACCGCGTACATACGTATGCCTCCGTACAATCCGATCCGGTCGCGGCGAGCGCGATTCCGGGGAGCCTGCTGAATTTCCTGTGCTTACTGCTTTCCGCGTCGACGCTATCAGCAACCAATGCGGGACGGCTCCAGAACGGAGCCGCGAGTACAGGCAAACCCATCCATTTTAGCGTGTGTTGTGGAAAAGCGTCAAACCGTGGCTAGATTCGGCGGCTGCCTTTAAGCCTCTCAGATCCGCATGGGCATGACGATGTAGCGGTACTTGTAATCCTCGCTATCGGCGGGGCGCAACTGACCGGCGGACTGCGCGTCCTTGAACTCGAGTCTTACGTCGCCAGCGCCTACCGCCTTGAGAAAGTCGAGGATGTATTGGGCGTTGAAGCCGACCGTCAGCGAGTCACCCTGGTAGCTGGTTTCGATGGTGTCTTCCGACTCACCGGTTTCGGTGGATGAAGCGGAAAGTTTCAGCTCACCCTTTTCCATACGCATGCGCACCGCGCGGGAACGTTCGTCGGCGAACTGGGCCACACGGGAGATCGCCCCGCTCAATTCGTCGCTGGGCAGAGTAACAGTCTTGGTGTTGTCCTTGGGCAGGACGGCTTCATAGTTGGGGAATTGCCCAGTGAGCTGGCGCGAAGTCAGCAGGCGCTGGCCAATTCGGAAGTACAGCGTGGACTCGTCCTTGGCGAACTCGATGCCTTCGGCATCCGTATTGTCGAGCAAGGACCGGAGTTCGTCCATGGCCTTTTTGGGGATGAGCGTCTTCAGTTCGCCGGATATGCCTTCAAACTTTTCGCCACCCCGCTCGATGTGTGCCAGGCGATGTCCGTCGGTCGCGACCATGGTGATGGACTCAGGCTTCAGCACCATCAGGGCGCCGTTCAGAGTGTAGCGTGACTCTTCACTCGCGATGGCAAAGCCGGTCTTGGCTATCATTCCGCGCAGCATCTGGGCTGGAATCTTGATCACACCTGCGGTAGGAAACACCGGCAGGGTGGGGAAATTTGACCGGGCCATCCCGACCATCTTCGTATTGGATCGTCCACAGCGGATGCTGATCCAGTGGTTCTCCAGCATCTTGATGGTGATATCCGCATCCGGCAGCAGCTTCACGTAGTCGTGCAGCTTACGCGCCGGGATGGTACAAGAGCCTTCCTTTTTGACCTTGGCATTGCAGGCGGTACGAAGACTCAAATCCAGGTCGGTCGCAGTAATTGCCAGCTTGTCACCGGAAGCTTCAAATAAATAGTTGGAGAGGATCGGAATCGTGGTCTTACGCTCCACCACGCCCTGAGTCGCAGTCAGTTCCCGCAACAGTTCGAATTTGCTGACCGTGATCTCCATGGTGGCGGTCCCTGTGACTGCGGCCGTTGCTTCTACCGGCATAACCCAAGTCTCCCGTCAGTCGGCGCTACTTTGAGTACTTCCCTTATATCAAAATAAAAACCATTAAAACCAGTAGTAACAGTAGGGGCCTCGTAAAAGTGGAAATTTGGGCAAACACCCATCCAGAACCAGCTTCTGCGTGCACAGCGCATGTTTAAAACTAGACCGGCATCTGGCGGAGATGAAGGTATCGTTTGGCCGTGCCCGACGATTCCCTCCGGCTCTTGCACACCTTCCACACCTGATTCACAGTGCTGGCCAAGGAAGACTGTCCGGTTAAGTGGAAATCCGTGCAGGAGCCGTGTTTCATCCGCCCAATTGCTCCGTCATCTTATTGATCAGCCTGTTCAAATCTTTGTCGGTCTTGCGGGTTACATCGATCTTCTCGACTGAGTGCAGCACGGTAGTGTGGTGCTTCCCGCCAAACTGGCGTCCGATCTCGGGCAGTGAGGCCTCAGTCAAATGCTTGGCCAGATACATGGCGATTTGCCGGGGATAGACGATGGCGCGAGAGTTGTTCTTGGCCTTGATCTCGACCAACCGCAATCCGAACTGTTCAGCCACTGCCTTCTGAATCGACTCAATGGTGACTTTCCGGGCTTGGGAGTCGATGAAATTCTTGAGCACCTGCTGAGCGTAGGGCAGGGTGATCTCGGCACCGATCAGGGAAGAGTGGGCCACCAGGCGGATCAGGGCACCTTCCAGTTCGCGAACGTTGGAGCGGATATTGGAGGCGATATAGAGGGCAACGTCGGTGGGCAGGGTAACTTTTTCCTGCTCAGCTTTCTTTTGCAGAATGGCGACCTTGGTTTCGAGGTCGGGGGGTTGAATGTCGGCGATGAGTCCCCACTCGAAGCGGCTGCGCAGCCGGTCTTCGACCTCCGCCAGTTCCTTGGGAGGGCGGTCGCTGGCGATCACGATCTGTTTCATGGACTCATGCAGCGCGTTGAAGGTATGGAAAAATTCTTCCTGAGTGCGCTCCTTCTGGGCCAGGAACTGGATATCGTCGATCAGCAGTACGTCCACGTTGCGAAACTTGTCGCGGAAACTGGTCATCTTGTCATAGCGCAGCGAGTTGATCATCTCGTTGGTGAACTTCTCGCTGGAGACGTAGCAGATGGCCGCCTGGGGTTGCCGGCGCTTGACCTCGTGGCCGATGGCCTGCATCAGGTGGGTCTTGCCCATACCGACTCCGCCGTAGAGGAAGAGAGGGTTGTAGGCTTTGGAAGGACGCTCTGAAACCGCCTGGCAGGCGGCGTGCGCGAACTGGTTGCCGCTGCCGATCACGAACGCGTCAAAGGTGTAGCGCGGATTCAGTTGCGCCGCGCCGTCCCAGTCGAACCGCGACTGGGTGGTGTGGACCGGGGGGACAAGGTGCGCGGAGAGCCCGCCGTCGTGACGCACGGGAGTGGAGGCAGGGTCATCCTCGGGAGTGACGAACTTCACTTCCTGAAATTCGCCGCCGAGGTTGTCGAGCGCTTCCTGGATGAGGTCCGCGTACTTGTCTCCCACGTGGCGGAATTCCGCGGTGGGCACACGCACGAAGAGGATCGGGCCGCTGGAATGGCTGTAGCGCGTAGGCTTCAGCCAGGTGTCATACGAATGCCGGTTGATCTTTTTTTCCAGCGCATCCAGAACGCGCAACCACGGATTGGGGGAGAGGCTAGGACTTGGAACAGACATAAATAAATTTTCGTGGGGCTGCGGCCAGATTCAGCACCCGGATCAAATTATTGCAGCAAAAAATGCTTTCATTTTCCAGCAGAGCAGCCTCGCTCATGGGGGCGGTTGCGCTGGGTTAAGAAAATTTCAGTAAGCTGGATCAGTCCGGCATACTAGCACAAAATTTTTCTGTCTGCGGGAATCTTCTCGGCAGATTTTTCTGTCCTGTAAGATTCAGAACCTCAATGAAACCTTCTGTCAAGTGTTGAGGATATAACTGCCGCGCGAGTGGTGCAGAAGCGTGAGCGATCGCGCAGAGAAGGACTAGTGGGGACAGCCGCCCCCGGCCGTCCAGCGGAGCGAAGCTCCGCAGTTTTTCCAATCCGCAAAAAACTTTTTTCATTTCGACTCGATTCGCATTCCTCGAGTGGTCAGCATTTTCGTATCAGCGCAGGATGGTTAGTTCAAGACGCTGGCGAGCTTTGGCTCGCCCTGAAGCCGGGGGCGGCTGTCACCACGTGGTTCTGTCCGGCTGACGGTTTGCCCGCTTGCTGCCGCTCATTTATACTTCTCATTCGCTTCATAAAGAGACTTCGATCACCAGGAGCAGCGATTTTTCATGCCCAAGCGCACATTCCAGCCCAACCGTCGTCACCGCTCGAAGACGCACGGATTTCGTACGCGGATGAAGACCAAGGCCGGCCGCGCAGTAATTTCGCGTCGGCGCGCCAAGGGCCGCAAGCGGGTGGCGGTGAAGCCCGGCTTCCGTGAGTAGTGTTTCCCTTTTCCGGATGTTGGCGGAAGTTCCGCGACCAGAGTTGGAGTCGTGATTGGTGAGCGCTCTCGCTCCAGACGGCGGCGCCGAGGTGTCCGATTCCGGGCGGCGGAGTAAGTTCCCACGCAGTGTACGTTTGCTTCGGCATGCGGATTTTGAGCGCGTGTACAAACTGGGAAAGCGTCACTTCGCCGCTTGCATAACAGTGTTTTACCTGCGGCGTGCGGAAGGCGAAGGCTCACGGGTCGGGTTCACGGTGAGCCGGGTGCTGGGCGGCGCGGTGGTACGTAATCGCATGAAGCGGCGCTTGCGCGAGGCGGTCCGGTTGCATGGTCCGATTCCGGCTACCGTCGATGTGGTGATTAATCCCAAGAAGTCACTCTTGGCCACCCCCTTCGCCGATCTGCGGAACGAGATTCGCCGGGCTTTCGTAGTAATCGAAAAGTCGGTGGGAAAGAAGTAGGAGATGAGCTGGGGATCTTTGGTGCCCCAAGTTTGCCTGATTTTGGCAAACCTGGGAGCCGGCCCGAAGGTACACCACATCGGGAATCCCAGGTCTCGCAAACCGGGCGAGACCTGGGGCACACAGAAGTTAGTGGGAAGAAGTTAGCGTGAAAACGATGAACCACATTCCCAGAGCCGTCTTGCTTGGCCTGCTGCGCGGATACAAGTGGGCGATCTCGCCGCTCTTGCCGCCGGCTTGTCGATACGTACCCACCTGCTCGGACTACGCGATGGAAGCTGTGGATCGTTATGGCGTCTTCCGGGGCAGCCTGATGGCGACCGCACGAGTGTTTCGCTGCCAACCCTTCGCGAGAGGTGGGTACGATCCCGTGCTGAAACCCGCTGGAGCGGAATCCGCGGTCACGAATTCCGTGGTTGAGAAACGCGGACAATTGACGCCGCCTGGCCTTTCGTCCGCTGGCTGTGTGGTTACCGAGTAGCGAATTTGCCAGAATTTCCCAATCCTCAACAAGATCCCGGCATGGAGCGCCGGCTGCTGCTGGTCTTCGCGCTCACATTCCTGGTGATCATTCTGTTTCAGCCCCTGCTGAAAAAATATTTGCCGCAGCCGCCGGCGCCTTCGCCGCAAAACCAGACTGCAGTGCAGGCCCCGGCACAAGGCGCCGCTTCTGCCCCGGCGCAGATTGCGGCGGCGGCCGTGGGCGCGAGCAAACAGGCTGCGGCGGAATCAGAGACCGTCGTCGAAAATGATTTTTATCGCATCACGTTTAGCAACCGCGGCGGGCTGGTCAAATCCTGGGTGCTCAAGAAATATGACGACGAACACGGCAAGCCGCAAGAGTTAGTCAGCAAGGCCGCGGAGAAATATGGATACCCGCTGTGGCTTTGGACCTACGACGAGACCCAGCGCAACAAGATCAACTCCGCGCTTTTCGTTGCCTCAGCTTCCGGCAACCTGAGCGCTCCAGGGCAATTGACGTTCGAATATGCCGACCAGGATGTCGCTGTTCGCAAAACTTTCCGCTTCGATCAGACCTACGCGATACATGTCGAAACCTCGGTGGTCGCCAAGGGGAGTCCGGTCACCGCATTCCCCATGTGGCCGGCGGGCTTCGGCGATCAGCTGAGCCCGGCCTCCTACGCGGCCAGCCGCGTCGAGCACCAGTACAACGACAAGACCGAACGTCTGGACATCAAGAAGATCAGCGGTGGCGCGACTCTGCCGGGACCGTTCAATTGGGCGAGCGTCGTGGACCAGTACTTTACGGCCGTCTTTATCCCCGACGATCCGCAAGACGTCGCCGCCGTCACGTTACGAAATCCGACCGAAGCGCCCAAAGACTGGCGCAACCCCAATCCGCAAGAGACGATCAAGGTAGATGTGTTGGGGGTTGCGGTCGGCAGCCTCAGAGGCGTCACGTCTACGCGGTTGTACGTCGGACCAAAGTCATTGGGGGTTCTCGAATCCATATCCGTGCCGACAATCATTGGCGCGCCCCAGGACTTGCGCGGCCTGGTCAACTTCGGTTTCTTCGGAGTCATCGCCCGGCCGCTGTTTCTGTGGCTGAAATGGACTTACGAAAAAGTCGTCCACAACTGGGGCTGGGCCATTGCCATTCAGACCCTGATCATCAATGTGGCCCTGTTGCCGCTGCGGATTTCCAGCATGAAGTCGGCGCTCAAGATGCAGAAGGTGGCGCCGCAAATCAAAGCCATCCAGGAAAAGTACAAGAAGTACAGCATGCGCGATCCGCGCAAGCAGGAGATGAATCAGGAGATCTCCAACCTGTACAAGACCGAAGGGGTGAATCCGGTCGGCGGTTGTTTGCCCATGATCATCCAGATGCCATTTCTGTTTGCTTACTACAGCATGCTGGGTGCGGCGCTCGATCTGCGTCACGCGCCCTGGCTGTGGATTCGCGACCTGTCGTCACCTGATCCGTGGCATCTGCTGCCGATCGGCATTATCATCACTATGCTGCTGACGCAGCGCATGACCCCGCAGCCCGGCATGGATCCGGCGCAGCAGAAGATGATGACGTTCATGATGCCGCTGATGCTGGGCGTCATCAGCTGGAACCTGGCCGCGGGCCTGTGCCTGTACTGGTCCGAGGGCAACCTGATCCAGATTGCGCAGCAGGCAATCATGAATCGCACCAGCCTGGGCCGCGAGATGCGTGAGATCGCGCTAAAGCGGGCGAGGAAGAAAGAGAAATAAGCTTCTAGCTTCTAGCTGCTGGCTTCCAGCCAACCCTGGCCCGAAGCTGAGCCAGAAGCTAGCAGCCAGGAGCTAGAAGCCTGTGGCAATTCCCGACAAAATCGCCGCCGCCAACAAGATTAACGATTTGCTCAAAGGCATTGTCAGCAATGGCGGCCTGCGTCTGAAATACCGCATCACGGTGGACCCGCCGCTGGCCGAGCAGCGCGACTGGGAGCGTCCTGAGATCCTGGTGGAATTTGCCGGACCGGACTCGCCGCTGTTGCTGGAACGCGGCGGCGAGCTGCTGCGCTCGATCGAATTCCTGGCGCTCGAGATGCTCCGCCTGCCCGGCAACGAACATGAGAAAGTCTGCTTCGACTGCATGAACCACCGCGGGATGCGTCTGGAGGAGTTGCGCCTAGCGGCCGGGGTAGCGGCGGAAAAAGTGCGCAAGAGCGGCGCGCCGTACGAATTTGCGCCAATGTCTTCTCGGGAACGCCGCATTGTCCACCTGGCCCTGCGCGACCATGCCGATCTGCGCACGCAGAGCGAAGGCGAGGGCCTTCGGCGGTATGTGGTGGTGTATCCGCAAAACTACAAGCCGTCGGCGAGCAAGTCCCAGTTGAGACGTGGCCCTTAGCTTCGGGACCGTTTGAGGTGTCGGTCTAGACCTGCTAGGCTGCACGGCAGTGCTGTATTTGCCGATCAAAAAGACTTGGATTATCTCCCGCGTTGCACGTCGGGTGTACTTTGCATGTGCCCTCGCCGCCTTGTCCTTTTTTGGCGTACTCGTCGCCAGCGTTACGGCATTCAGAGCTTCTGATCACGCTACCCTCGAAGGAATCGCGATCGCCGGTTTTGTCGTTCGTCTTCTTCTTTGGCCCGGACTCATTGGCACCGCTTTGCTTTCCGTTGCAATGTGGTACTTCTGGTTGGGCTTTGACAATTCCGGTTGGCTGAAAAAGGCGATTTGGTTTGTTCCGTTGTATTTTCTGCTCCCATTCGGTCCTGCTTTCTATTACTTCTTTGTTTATCGCCGCAATAGTGAAGTTGCCAACTGCAACTAGCTGCCGGATGATCCGGCCATCATTGCCTGCGACCGTACCCGCTACAATCTCAGTGTGAACCTCGACGACACCATCGTGGCCATTGCCACGCCACCGGGTCGTGGCGGCATCGGCGTCGTCCGGCTTGCGGGGCCGGAAGCTCGCAGTATTGCTCTACCCATGCTGCGTCTGAAACACGACCTCGAAGCTGGGCGCGCCGTGTTTGGAGATCTGGTGGAATCATGTGTCGCGGGCGCCCTCGCCCGCGATGGTGTTTTCGTGGATCAAGCTTCAAGGCGGGCGGGGACGCCCGCCCCACACCATCACAATCCAAATCAAAGTCAGCGCATCGATGAAGTTGTCGTCACTTATTTCGCCAAGCCGCACTCTTACACTACCGACGACATCGTCGAAATCTCGGCGCACGGGTCGCCGGTGGTCCTGCGACATGTGGTCGAGCTGGCCCTGGCCCGCGGTGCGCGCTTGGCCGAACCCGGCGAATTCACCATGCGAGCGTTTCTCAACGGGCGCATCGACCTTACGCAGGCCGAAGCCGTCCGCGATCTGATCGAGTCGCAGACCCTGTACCAGGCGAAAGTGGCGGCCCAACAGCTCGAGGGCGCACTCTCGCAACGATTGCAGCCTATCAAGCAGAAGCTGGTCGAGCTGATCGCACTGCTCGAAGCCGGCATAGACTTCGCTGAAGACGACGTCTCCGTTCTGCCGGCACAACAGATCATTGAGCACATCTCGACGGTTCGCGGGCCGTTGGAAGAACTGGCGGCCTCCTTCGCCTACGGAAAGCTGGTTCACGAGGGTTTCACACTCGCCATCGTTGGTAGACCCAACGTCGGCAAGTCGAGCTTGTTCAACCGACTGGTGGAAAGTGAGCGTGCCATCGTGACGGCCACGCCTGGAACTACGCGCGACCTGGTGACTGAAACGGTTGCGCTTGGCGGCATCCCGGTAAAACTCGTAGACACGGCAGGCATTCGCCGTGCTCTCGACGAAGCCGAAAGTATCGGCATCCGCAAATCCATGGAAGCGCTTGCCGATGCGGACCTGGTGCTGGTGGTGCTCGATTCATCGCAGCTAGTTGGGGAAGAAGACCGTCGGCTGCTTGAACTGGTGGGACAACGGTCCGCCATTCTGGTGGAAAACAAATCAGATATCACCAGTTCACAGTTTCGTGCTCCCGGTTCTCAGTTGCGAGTTCGTGCGTCGGCGCTGACCTCGGAAGGGATTCCCGAACTGCGTGCCGAAATCCTGCGTCACGTTGGCGGCGGACGAGGCGAAAGCGGTTTTCTGACCAATGCCCGTCATCAGGGACTGGTTCGAGATGCGTTGAGCGCGCTCGATGGCGCCGTGTCCGCAGTGCGCGGCAAGGTCCCGCACGAGATGATCCTGCTTGATCTTTACAACGCGCTGCGGCCGTTGGATGAAATCACCGGCGCCACGACCAACGATGACATCCTGAACCTGATCTTCAGCAGGTTCTGCATCGGGAAATAGCTATTTTGAGAGAGCGGCCAGTGCCTGGCGAAACATCGCGTCGAACTGTCCATTCTTGGATACGGAGGCGAGAGCCTTCTCCGCTGATGCGCGCTGGTATCCCAGATTCACCAGCGCGGAGAGGACGTCTTCTTCCACGGCGCTCAGGACGGGCACGGCCGCGATCTCACCGGCTTTCTCGGGGGGAAGTTTGTCGCGGAGTTCAAGCACCATGCGTTCGGCGGTCTTCTTGCCGATTCCCGGAATGCGGGTGAGCCGCGCAATGTCGTTACCGCGAATGGCGTTGACCATTTCATCCGCCGCCATTCCGCTTAGGATGGTGATGGCGAGTTTCGGTCCGATGCCGCTGACCGTGATGAGCTTTTCGAACAGATTCTTTTCGGCAGACCGAAGGAACCCGTAGAGCGCGATGGTATCTTCTCGCACGTGAGTGTGAACGTGCAGCGCAACCTCGCCACCAACTCCGGGTAGATCGGAAAACGTCGGCACACTGATGGTGACGTCGTATCCCACGCCGCCAGTTTCGACAATGGCCTGGTTGGGATGCTTGGCCAGCAGCTTTCCGCGCAGATGGGCAATCATAGGAATCAGTCGTCAGTCGTCGGTCTTCAGTCGTCAGCCCGAACCCTTGGTCTTCTTGCAGTGCTGAGGACTGAAGACTGACGAGCGACGACTCAGAATAAAGAGCTTTGCTTCCGATTTGGCGTGATACCGAAATGTTCGTACGCCAGTTGGGTTGCGACCCGTCCGCGCGGCGTGCGGTTCAGGAAGCCGATCTGGATGAGGAATGGTTCGTAAATTTCCTCGATTGCGTCCTGCTCTTCGGCCAGGGCCGCGGCCAGCGTGTTTACGCCTACCGGGCCGCCCTGATACTTTTCGATGATGGTCAGCAGCAGTTTGCGATCCACTTCATCGAAGCCGTGGCGATCGACTTCCAGCATCTGTAGTGCGGCCTGGGCGGTCGGCAAGTCGATCTTCCCCGCGCTACGCACCTGGGCATAGTCGCGGACGCGGCGCAACAGGCGATTCGCAATTCTCGGCGTCCCACGGGAGCGGCTGGCGATTTCGAGCGCGCCCGCGTCGTCGATCTCAACCCCCAGAATGTCGGCAGATCGTGCCACGATGATGCGCAAATCTTCGTTGGTATAGAACTCCAGTCGCAGGACGATACCGAAACGCGAACGCAGCGGCGAAGAGAGCAGTCCGGCGCGCGTGGTCGCACCGATGAAGGTGAATGGCTTCACATCCATGGTGTGAGTGCGCGCGGACGGGCCTTGCCCAATCATGATGTCGAGCTTGTAGTCCTCCAAGGCCGAATAGAGGATTTCCTCCAGCGCGGGTTGCAGCCGGTGCACCTCGTCAATAAAAAGCACCTGCTTGTCGCGGACGTTGGTCAGGATGGCAGTGAGGTCGCCCTTGATCTGCAGGGTTGGTCCGGAGGTCTGCTGGAACGGGACTGCCAGTTCGTTGGCGATGATCGTAGCCAGAGTCGTCTTGCCCAGTCCCGGCGGACCGTAGAGCAGGACGTGATCCAGGGCCTCGCCACGCGAGCGTGCCGCCTCAATCGCGACGGCAAGATTTTCTTTGACCTTGGGCTGTCCGATGAACTCCACCAAGCGTTGCGGACGAAGTTTTAGCTCGAAAGACGAATCGTCTTCGACCGGGGCTGCCGACACCAGCCGCTGCTTCAGGTCAGGGATGTTCTTGGCGGTGGCCACTGACTGGATGGTAAGGCGAAAAGGGAAATTGGGCAATTACAACCGCAGGACGCGTGGGGACAGCCGCCCCCGGCTGTCCGGTCGAGCGCAGCTCGACTCGTTTTTGCTGGAGACTTGGCTGCGGAGCTTCACTCCGCCGGACAGCCGGGGCCGGCTGTCCCCACGTGGTCTGTGGTGGTTATCGGCGCGCCTTTACCGGCTCTTTTTCACCTACGCGTTTGCTGACTTCGAACACCATCTTGCCGGCCTTTTTGTCGCCGTCCACTACAACGTGGTCGCCGTGCAACACTTCGCCGTCGAGGATCTTCAGAGCCAGCGGGTCCTGCACCAGCTTCTGAATTGCGCGCTTCAGCGGACGCGCTCCGAAGTTCGGGTCGAAGCCTTCGGTGAACAGCAGGTCTTTGGCCGCGTCGGTCAGCTCGAGCGAAATCTTGCGGTCGGCCAGCAGACGGCGCACGTCTTCGAGACGCAGCTCGATGATTCTTACCAGCTGCTCTTTGCCTAGCGGGCGGAAGACGATGACGTCGTCCACGCGGTTAAGGAATTCAGGCTTGAAGTGCCCGTGCAGCGCGTTCAACACCTGCTTGGAGGCTTCCTCGAACTCTTTTTCCGAACGCAAGCCTTCAGCTTGCAAAAACGCCGACCCAATGTTCGAGGTCATGATGATCACCGTGTTGCGAAAATCCACGGTGCGGCCTCGGCCGTCGGTCAGGCGGCCATCGTCCATCATCTGCAGTAGGACATTGAAGACATCCGGATGCGCCTTCTCGATTTCATCGAACAGAACGACAGCATAGGGGCGCCGGCGCACCTGCTCGGTGAGTTGGCCACCCTCTTCGTAGCCGACGTAGCCGGGGGGCGCGCCGATCAGGCGGGAGACAGCGTGCTTCTCCATGTACTCGGACATGTCGATGCGAACCATGGAATGCTCGTCGTCGAACAGGAACTCAGCCAGGGCTCGGGCCAGTTCGGTTTTGCCGACGCCGGTAGGTCCGAGAAAAATAAATGATCCGATCGGACGCTTGGGATCGCTGAGCCCCGCGCGCGAACGCCGGATGGCATTGGCCACGCGCTGCAGGGCCTCGTCCTGGCCCACTACGCGCTGCCGCAAGCGCTCTTCCATGGTGACCAGCTTCTTGACTTCGCCTTCGAGCATTTTCGAGACCGGGATGCCAGTCCACTTGGAGACGATGCGGGCCACGTCTTCTTCGTTTACCTCTTCCTTGAGCATGCGCTTGGCGGCGGACCCCTCAAGCTGTGCGGTCAACTTCTTAAGTTCTTCTTCGGTCTGCACCAGCAGGCCGTAGCGGATTTCTGCCACCCGTTGCAGATTGCCCTTGCGTTCCTCGGCTTGCTCTTCAATCTTCAACTGCTCGATTTTCTCTTTAAGGGTCCGGGATTTGGCGATAAGGTCTTTCTCGCGCTTCCAGTTGGCTTTCAGTGCGTTAGATTTTTCGCGCAGCTCGGCCAATTCTTTTTCGATTACCGCCAGCCGCTCTTTTGAGTTGGGGTCGCTCTCTTTTTTGAGCGCCTGCTTCTCGATTTCAAGCTGGGTTGCGCGACGCTCGAGCTGGTCGATTTCCGTGGGCATGGAATCGATCTGAATGCGTAGCGATGACGCCGCCTCATCGATCAGGTCGATGGCTTTATCGGGCAAGAAGCGGTCGGAGATGTAGCGATGCGACAAAGTCGCTGCAGCCACGATCGCCGAGTCTTTAATGCGCACACCGTGATGAACTTCGTAGCGCTCCTTCAAGCCGCGCAGAATCGCAATCGTGTCTTCTACGTTGGGTTCGCCTACGAACACGATCTGGAAACGGCGTTCGAGCGCCGCGTCTTTTTCGATGTACTTGCGATACTCGTTGAGAGTGGTTGCACCGATAGCGCGCAGCTCGCCGCGAGCCAGCGCCGGCTTGAGCATGTTGGAGGCGTCAATTGCGCCTTCGGCCGCACCCGCGCCGACCAGAGTATGCAACTCGTCAATGAACAGGATGATCTGTCCCTGCGAGTCTTCGATCTCCTTCAGAACCGCTTTTAGGCGATCTTCAAATTCCCCGCGAAACTTGGCTCCTGCCAGCATCGCACCCAGATCCAGGGCGACCACGCGCTTGTTCTTCAGCGCCTCGGGCACGTCGCCGGAAATGATGCGTTGGGCGAGGCCTTCCACGATGGCCGTCTTGCCGACGCCGGGCTCGCCAATCAGAACCGGGTTGTTCTTGGTGCGGCGGGAGAGTACCTGCACCACGCGGCGAATTTCTTCGTCGCGGCCGATGACCGGGTCGAGCTTGCCGCGACGAGCCTGTTCGTTAAGGTCGCGAGCGTAGCGCTCCAGCGCCTGATACTTGGCTTCAGGGTTTTGATCAGTGACTTTCTGCGAACCGCGCACCGAGGTGAGGGCTTTGAGAATGGCGTCGTAAGTGGCGCCGTGACGCGCCAGAATCTCCTGGGCCGGGTCGCGCTTCAAATGGGTGATGGCCAATAACAGGTGTTCGGTAGAAACGTACTCATCCTTGAAATTGGCGGCTTCCTTGAAGGCGCGGTCGAGCAGCTCATTTGCCGCCTTCGAGATCGTGGGCTGCGCGGCCCCGCCGCCGGACACCTTGGGCAAACGCTCGAGCTCGCGGTAGATCTCGGTGAGCACGGCTTGCGGGCCGATGCCGATTTTCTCCAGGACCGGCTGCACAATTCCGTCCTTGTCTTCCAGCAGCGCGGCCAGCAGGTGGAGCGGCAGCAGTTCGGGATTGCCGTGTTCGCAGGCAAGGTCATTGCCCCGCTGCACCGCTTCCTGCGCCTTTACAGTGAATTTTTCCCAACGAATTGCCATCGGAACTCCATTTAGTAATTTAGTAATTGTGTAATCGGGTAATTTGGTAATTGAGAGCCCTAGTTGACGCTCTTAAGCATGCGCCCACTGGTCGTGGATTTCAAATTGCGCAATTTCCAAATTACCCCAATTGCAAAATAAAAACGGGAGCCAGCCGGTTAGCCGTCTCCCGTCTCAAACTGTCGAGCTGCGCTCGACCGGGCAGGTGAGGACACCTGCCCCTACGTGGCCCTTTGCCGAATTACGCGGCTTGGCTCGCGGTCTTCGGCTGCTTACCTTCCAGCGTCTTTTCGCCGCCCACATTGACTTTGATCTGCTTGGGCTTGGCTTCGGCTTTCTTCGCCAGCTTGACCTTCAGCACGCCCTTCTCGTAGTTGGCGCTGACGCTGTCTGTATCTACCGTGTTCGGCAGGGTGAAGGTGCGAGTGAAGCTTCCATATTGCCGCTCGATGCGACGATAGTTCTCTTCCTTCTCTTCCTTCTCGATCTTGCGCTCGCCGTGCACGGTAAGAGTGTTGTTTTCGATGCGGACGTCGATATCCTTCTCGTCAATGCCCGGAACTTCGATCTTCAGCGTGACGTTGTGCTCATCCTCGTATACGTCGACTGCTGGAGCGAAACTCGAAGTGGCCAGGGACTCATCCCTGCCCTCATTGAATGAGGCACTGAACAAGCGGTTCAGGCGTTCCTGCACGTTATTGAACTCGCGGTAGGGATCCCAACGGGTTAGTACGGTCATGACATTCTCCTCTGAAATCTTGAAAGTTTGGTTTTGCGTTTCCCGCCACAGCTTTCGGGCACGATTTAGTGTGATCTGATAATATAAGTTGAGTTGGTTATTGTCAACCATTGAAATTGGCTTATTTTCAGTTACTTACATACGCAATGACGCACTTCAGGTACTCGGTTTCCGGCACATTTAACAGGTTCGGATGATCTTTGGACTGTCCGCGGTTTTCCAGGATGCGAAGATTTCTGTGGACATCCCGGGCCGAAACTCGCACGACGTCCAAAAACTGCACCGGGCTGACGTGGTAGGAACAGCAGCAGGTGACCAGGATTCCGCCAGGACGCAGCATCTTGAGCGCCCGGAGGTTCAGCTCCTTGTAGCCGCGCAGGGCGGTTTCCAGGTTGCTCTTGCTTTTGGCGAAGGCGGGAGGGTCGAGCACGATGGTGTCGTAGCGGCGCCCGGCGTCGGCGTAGTCCCTGAGGAGGTCAAAGGCATTGGCTTCGATCCACTCAATCTCGCGACTGTTCAAGGCGGCGTTGCGGTCGGCCACCTCCAGCGCGGGCCGGGAGCTGTCCACGCCGGTTACTTTGGGACAGGACGCAGCCAGGTGCAGGGCAAAGCCGCCCTGGTGGCAGAAGACGTCCAAAGCTTCTCCCCGGGCGTAGCGAGCCGCAGCCGCGTAGTTCTCACGCTGATCCAGAAACGCGCCAGTCTTCTGCCCCTCCAGCGCATCGTAGTGAAAGCGCACGCCGTTCATGGAGAAAACCGTGCCGCTTTTTTCTCCCCCAATCAGGCCCGACGTTCGGGAGGGCAGCTGTTCCAGCTCGCGAATCCGGGGATCGACGCGTTCGGCGATGGAGGAGGGCTTCAGCCGTTCCCCAAGCTCGGAAATAACTATGTCGCGGACTGAATCCGCATCCATGGCCTGGGTGAGAACTTGCAGGGAGAGCAAGTCGTTGTAGCGGTCTACGATCAGACCAGGGAGGAAGTCGGCTTCGCTGAAGACCACCCGGTAAGCATCGGTGTCGCGGACCACAAGTTCGCGATAGCTGATGGCGGCCCGGATCCGCTCGCGCAACAGCCCAGCGAGGTCATTTATGGCGTGAGGAGAAATCATACGAATGGCGATCTGCGAAGCGCTGCTGTAGAGAGCCGTCCCCAGGAATTTTCCCCGCTCGTCGGTGACGCCGGTGGCCGCGCCCGGAGGAACTCCGTTGGCGGAAACGATGTCCGAGCGATAGACCCAGACGCGGCCTTCCTGGAGTCGTTTCGCTCCGCGGCGGGAGATTTTCACGACGGGGAGTGAGGAAGGGGTTGAGTTTAGGGGCATGCCATTGATCTTACCCCGCCGTGAAAAGCGTCGGGGCAGCTGCCCTCATCTGCCCAGTCGAGCGAAGCTCGACAGGTCTTTGAACGGAACCAAACTGCGGAGCTTCGCCCCGCCGGACAGCCGAGGGCGGCTCTCCCCACGTGGTCTCGGGTGTTAGCTGGCGGCGGGATGCTGTGAGGGTTGCGCTTCTTCGGGAGGGGCTTCTCGCAGGGCTTTTTTCAGGTCGGCGTGGAGTTCGTCGAGTTCCGTCATGGGCAGCTCTGAGGCCCACTCCTCGAGCTGGTCTACATCCAGCGTGGTATGAAGCCGAATTCCGGACTTGATGTCTTCGGCGAAAGCGACGCTGAAGTCGCCAGACTTATATTCGGTGTCGCCGATCTTTCTGCCGGTCTGGCCATCGTAGAGACGGCGGCTGGCACTGCCATCACTATTCAGGAAGGCAAAGAAGACCTCGCCCAGACCGGCGTAGTCAGCGCGGTAGAACCAGGCCTTGTCGACATGCGTCTTTGGTCGCACCCGGCGCTTGGCGGTGAGGCTGGGCCGTTCCACCGCCACTCCGGTTGCGGGATCGAAATACAGAACCCGCTGGCAGGACTCGCAGATCACGATCTGCCCGCTGCGCACTTCGTTATAAGTCTGGGGACGCAGCATCACCTGGCATCCCATGCATTTCTGATCACGCACTTCGGCCAGCCCCGAGCCGCGAAATTTTGAGACGCGTTCGTACTGGCGCAGCAGCTCTTCGTTGACGCCGGCGCGGGCCTGATCGCGCTTGGCGTTCCATTCCGCCAGCAATTTCTCGTCCTCGGCGGTGCGCTCGCGGGCAGCAGCCTTTTCCTTCTCGATCTCCGCCATCTCGGCTTTTAATTCCAGTTCGGCTGCCTTTACGTCCTTGTCGCGGGCGTCGGCGTTGAGCATTAACTCCAGAATTTTGTCCTCATTGGACTTGATGGCCTGCTCCGCAAACTGGATTTCGTGCAGCAGCGCCTTGTACTGTTCGTTGGTTTTTACAGCAAGAGACTGGTCGCGGTACTTGGAGATTTTGCCCTGCAGGTCCTGGATGGCGGTTTCGTAGCTTCTGCGAGTGACGTCGTCGGCTTTGACCGCAGCCTTGGCCTTCTCCAGCCCGGCTTTGGTTCCGGCCAGTTTGGCTTCGATGGCGGCCACCCGCTTGGGCAGCGCAGCCACCTCCTGATTCAGGCGGAGGATCTCGCGATCCGCCTGCTGTAGCTCCATGAGGTGTTGCACGTCTGGAAGCATTGGGCTGATGCAATTTTAGCATGGGGCGCGAGCGTGGCCGGTCCGCGTAGGGACAGCTGTCCCGACGTGTTGCTTGCTAGAGAGCTAACCCTACCCTTGTCACCCCGACCGGAGCGCAGCGAAACGAGGGAAGTCTGCTTTGCTCGGGCACTGGGAGCACCGCAACCGCCGAGCTTTGCTCGGCCGGGCAGATGAGGACATCTGCCCCTACGTGAGCCGTTACGATGGGCGGACGAGGGCGTCCGCCCCTACGCAGGCAGTGGTAGGCTTTTAGCGAGGCCAAATTTCAATGCAACGCATCAACCTGGGCGATTTCGAACTGATCGCCATTTCCGACGGGACTTACCACCTCGATGGCGGCGGGATGTTCGGGGTTGTCCCCAAAAGCTTATGGGAACGCAAGGTGAAATCCGAAGGAAACAATCTTGTGCCCTTGGGATTGAATTGTGTGGTGGTGCGAACCCGGTCGCAAACCATGCTGATTGAAACCGGCTCGGGCAACAAGCTTTCGGAGAAAATGATCCGCATCTACGGCCAGCCGGCCAAATTGCTGGAGAACCTGAGTGCGGCCGGCATTGTTCCGGAGGACGTGGACATTGTCATCAACAGCCATCTCCATTTCGATCATTGTGGCTGGAACACGGTCCGGCGGGGAGGCAAGATTGCCGCCACTTTCCCCAAGGCGAAATACTACGTGCAGGAAGGCGAGTGGAAACACGCCCACGAAAACCAGCGCGACGGGGTCAGCTACATAACGGAGAATTACGATCCACTGGTCGAAAGCGGACAGATGACGCTGCTGCGCGGCGACGCAGGAATTGTTCCCGGCGTGTCCGTACGCGTCTATCCCGGGCACACGCGAGACATGCAGGCGATCCTGGTGCAAAGCGGCGGGCAGACCGCGTGTTACATCTCCGACCTGATTCCGACCAGCGCGCACCTTGACCTGAACTGGGTCATGTCTTATGACCTGTACCCACTCGAAACCATTGAAAGCCGCAAGCGTTATTACGCGCAGGCGGTGCCGCAGAAGTGGCTGACCATGTTCACTCACGATTCGAACCTGCCCTGGGCCTATGTGGCGAAGGATGACAACGGCAAGATGATGGTGCGGAAGTGACGGGCCAGCGCCTAATACCGCGCACGTAGCCCCGGACGCCCCGTCCGGGGCGAGCGAAGCTCGGCGGATTCCATGGTGGATTCAGATCCTGGCGAAGTCAAAACCCTGCCGGGCTTTGCCCGGCTGGACGGGTGAGGGCGCCCGTCCCTACATGGTTCGTATTGACTCCCGGCCCGGCTTCGCATAAATTGACGGCCACTTGTTTTGGAGGTTCCCATTATGCTGAGCGGATTCAAGCAATTCATTCTGCGGGGAAATGTTGTCGATCTGGCGGTCGGCGTGGTCATCGGCGCGGCTTTTGGGGCAGTCGTAACCAGCTTCACGAAAGCCTTTCTCGCTCCACTGATTGGTCTTCTGGCAGGCAAGGAGGCTTTTACCGGCCTGACCTTCAATATTGGTCCTGCGGTCTTTCCGGTGGGTGAGTTCATCAATGCCCTGATTTCATTCTTGTTGATCGCAGCGGCGGTGTATTTCTTCGTGGTCACACCGATCAATGCCCTGATTGCACGCACCCGCAAGGCGCCGGCACCGGCCGATCCCACGACCAAGAAGTGTCCCGAATGCCTGAGCGAGATTCCGATCGACGCCCGGCGGTGCGGCTTCTGCACCCAGCCGGTGCTGGGGAAAGCGGCATAAAAGCGGCTGCGCGATCTGAAATTCCGCCGGCGCCATCGATTCCTTCCTCGCAAAGTCCCGGAGGACCTCCGAGGCCACGGAGTTACACATCCTGTAGCATGAAACGATGAGGCGACTGCAGCCTTTTGTGCTCCTGGTCCTGCTCGCGGCGCCTTCGTGGGCGCAGGACAAGAATCGACCCGTTCCTTCTTCCTCCCGGCCCGCCTCGCGTGCAACCTCCATCCCAGGTGCCGGCGTCATCAGCGACGGCGTATACCACAATCCCTTTTTCGGATTCAGCTACAAGCTCCCCTACGGCTGGGTGGATCGAACCCGGGAGATGCAGGACGATTCTGCGAGTAGCTCTGCCAAGTCCATGCTGCTCCTCGCCGTCTTCGAGCGGCCGCCGGAGGCTGCGACCGCCGAGACCGTAAATTCCGCCGTCGTGATCGCCGCCGAGCCGCTCTCTTCCTATTCCGGCCTGAAGACCGCGGCTGACTATTTCGGACCGCTCACCGAGCTGGCCACCGCCAAAGGTTTCCAGGCAGTTGAACAGCCACGACAGTTTTCTATCGGCTCCGCCCAACTAGTACGCGGGGATTTCACCAAGCCGCGAGGAACGGGTGCCGTGTTTCAAACATCGCTGGTTGTGCTGGAAAAAGGCAACGAGGTTTCGTTCACTTTCATCGGCGGCAGTCAGGATGAGATCAGCGAGCTGATCGAGAAACTAAGCTTTGGGGCGAAGAAGCCGTCGCATTAATTCCTGCGTGTGGGGCGGGCGCCCTCGCCCGCCGCTGTTGCAGTTGGTTTGAAGCTTGGCAGTTGGTTTGAAGCTTGGGAACCAGCGAGGCACTTCAAGAAGTATGACCTGCGAGCCGTGCACACTCGGCCATTAACAAGAGTCCAAGTCAAAGGC
>CAZGSU010000135.1:0-10798 GCA_964528615.1 uncultured Acidobacteriaceae bacterium
CTTTCTTTTCAGGCGGGCATGGGTTGGCTATCCGCTCTCTACGCGTAACCGGCGTATAAAGCGACGGCTCAAACGCAAGGCCCCACCCTTGCAAAGACCGCAAGGTTGGGGTATCCGGGCACGTACACGCGAACTCTCAACTCTCATACCCTCACTTCGCGGTGTGATTGGCCAGGTTCACCGTTACTGAATCTACCGGCAGAGCTGCCGTGGACCTTGGATTGACTGGATGAAATTCGATGGTCAGTTGCTTGGCGTCCACGGTAATCCGCAGGTAGCCGTAGTTGCTCTGATCGTGCTTGTTGAGGGTCAAGCCGCCGGTCTTTACCACCGGGCTGGGGTCCAGATAGGACACGTCGATGTTGTCGCCCACCGCCGGAGCCGGTTGCCCGCGTTTGGCTTCAACCACAGGATTGACGTTGTGGCCGCCGTCGCCGCACACCACGAACGGCACCGTGTAGTTCTTCCCGTTGAAGGCAACCTTCCGCGTGTAGCGCTGGTAGTTGTGAGCGTGGGCGGAGAGGAAGGCGTGCGGGTAAACGCCCTGCGCTTTGCAGATGGTATCGATCTGGCCCAGCATGACCGAATTTCCAAAATGCCTTCCTCCCGCGCCCGCTGGCGCTTGCTTGGTCGGCTTGGTTGCATACGTAAAGGGCGGGTGGTGCACCGCGAGGATGACCGCTCCGGCGTATTTCTCCGTCTTGATGCGGTTCAACTGCGCGGTCAGAAAGTCCAGTTGAAGGTCCGGAACCGCGGTCCACTTGCCATTTTCACTGGAAATTACGCCCGGATCTTCCAGGGAGTTGCTGAACAGGCCGATGATGCGGACAAAGGGCGCGTCCAGGGTGAAGTACACGCCGGGCTGCATCATCGCCGTCCGGTGGAGCGAGCCCGCCTCCTGCGTGACCACCGGCGTGGTCGCGCAGAAATTCCGGGAGAAAATCGTCAGCGGCTCCGATCCCGCGGGCGTGTTGGGCACGATGAACGAATCGTGATTGCCGGGGATGGCGAAAATCGGCGCGCCGTAATCGCGGAAGGGTTCGTAGAACTGGTCGTAGTAATAGGCGGATTCGCCGAAGTTATACACGAGGTCGCCCAGGTGGTAGAGAAATGTGGGACGGTTGTCCGGCTTCGATGAATTCAGGTCATCGGTGACGAGGTCGGATACTTTGAGCTCGCCGGGCAGGTTTCTCGAAGCCGAGGCCCCGCTGTCGCCGATGGCGTGAAAGACGATCTGCCCGGCAGCCTCGATTTGCTGAATCACCTCCGGTCCGTGCGATCCCCAGGCCGTTTGCAGTTCGAACATGTCGTGGGGCGTCACACGCGACGGCGGAAAGCTCACGACATCCTTCGTCAACAGGTCTTGAATGCCGTTGTAAAGCCCGTCATCCGTAGGAGTGACTTTGAAAGTGGTCGGGTCCGGCGTGGGAACGCCTTCGCTGAAGACAGGTTCCCCAAACACGGGTTGCGGCAAAGGAGCATTCGCTGGTCTGGGCATGGTTCCTCTCGAGAAGGGAAGTGTGAGAATCCGAGGGTAGCCGAGTAGATATACCGGTCCTCTTGTCCTGTCAAGTATGTCCAGGGTAATTTAAAAATCCATTAACAAGTGCGTGCGTGTGGTCAATTGGCAGCGGCGGCGCACACGAAATTCGCAGCGTCGTCGACGCTTCCGGAGCCCTTGTATTTCGCGGCTTGCGGGTAGGTGCACGCCGGGCGCGTGCGCGCCACTCCTTGTCTCGGGTCATCGTTTTTGAATTTGGTGGTGATGAGCTTTGCCGGGGCGATACCCTTGTCCACCCAGCGGTCCAGCGCCCCGATAATGTCGCTCTCCGGATCGTTCTTCTTATAGCCGGACTGGCCCAGGCCGCCGAAGACATTCGGACCAGGCCCTCCATTGCAGTGATACAGCCCCGGCATCATGAACAGGCGAACAAACTCCTCAGCGTTGGGGCCGTTCTTTTGCCGCACGTCGTTGTAATACCGCACCGTGCGCAACGGCGGCGTCGAATGATCCGCCCAGCCGTTGTACATGATCAGTTTCCCGCCATGAGCTTTGAAGCCGGACAGGTCGGTGCTGTCGGCGTCCTGATCCTTTTCGAACGGCACCAGTTTTTCCGGATCCTTGTCGTAGTCAAAGCTGCGCACCGAATCGAATTTGGGGCCAAAGACGATCCAACGCATGAAGCTGTCCATGTACATGAAATTGCTGGAGGGATAGCCGTGCATGGTGCCGACGCCAGTGATGTAGTACGGGTAGTCGCCTTCATGCCCGGGTGAGTACCCGGCATATAGCCGTTTGCCGGCGGAGGTAACCGGGCCATCCAGAATCTTCTTCCACGCTGTCACTTGTTTGGGCGTCAGGCAAGTCGGGCCGTCCGCCCCCTCGCAAGTGAGAACTTTCGGATCGAACACGCACCTGTCGGGACGATCGATCAGGCCGTCGGCAAGGCCGTCCTTGCCGTCGCAAGCGGCCAGCGTCGCCTTTTCCATGGCCGGCACCTTCGAGGGAGGAATCTCGGAGCCCAGCAGGGCCCGCTGCGTCCAGTCGAACATGATCATGGCCTTGGTGCGATCGACGACGGCGCCCCCGGCGACCACGCCGTCAAAATCATCCGGATAGCGCTCCACTTCCATCAGCGCCATCTTGCCGCCGTTCGAACATCCGCAAAAATACGACCGCCGTGCCGGCGTGCCGTAGTACGCCTGCACGATTTGCTTCGCCAGAAGCGCTACCAGATGCGTGGCGCGATGGGCATAGTTCACTTGCGCTTGCGGGTTGTCGTACATGGCGGAGGCGTCCCAGTGGAAGCCGCGATGGCCTGTGTCAGAACCGGCCGCCGCGTAGCCACGCGCCAGCGCATCAGTCAACTCCGGGACGGAACCGTTGTACCCGGCTCCGCCGACGTAAAAGAATTTGTTGTTCCACGCCGTGGTCGGCAGCGCCACGTCGAACAAAATGACGGTCTCCAAGCCGCCCTGCACACGGCAGTACTCGGGCACGTCGCCCCGCGCGGGAATGACAGCCGCTTCGGTGATGACCGTGTCCTGCAGCTTCAGCCCCAGCAGCCTGGAACAATCCGGCGCGGCTGCGGGAGCTGCTGCCGCCCCAAGGGGCGCCAGGAAAATGAGGAACACCGCGATTCTCACCAACGCAGTTCGACTCATGTGGGTCCTCGTTTCGGTGCCCGGCAATGGATCGCGAATCCTCGCGCAACCTTCAGGGCAACGACCCGATGAATTCCGTTCGCGGCAAGGTAATCCCAGTTCCGGTGCGGCGTCAACCTCCAGGCCGAGGCTTCCGGCGATTTCGGCACCGCACTGCCGAGCCACGAATGGCGCTCTCGCAAGCCCTGTTCACGGAGTGCGCCTGGCGGCCAGCAAAACTGCAACCAAATGTGAACGAGGGGGCGCGGAGTATCTCTAAATACCTTACTAATCCACTGAAATGATGAGGCTTAAAACATGAGCACAGTGGTCCCTGGAGTGCGGGTAGTTTTGGATAGCTTTTGCATGGACCGGTTCTCGCCCGCGTAAGCCCCTATTCGCTTAGGAGAGGCACGTCGCATGCTCAGTTGGATGGCGGCCTTCATTTTTGTCGTAGGCTTGAGCGGTATTGTAAGCCGGTGGCTGTTTAGCCTGTACGCAGCCGCGACGCCCGATGCGGCGTCCCCTCCCAGTCGCTCGTGGATGGCGCGATGGGAATTCACCCCGCAGCATCTCGGCGGTTTCACCTATCAAAAACTAGCCCTGATCAGCGTCTGCGGCCTGTTCCTCGAGCTGCTGATGATTCGCTGGGTGTCTTCGGAAATCCGCATCTTCGCGTACTTTAAGAATTTCGTCCTGATCGCCTGCTTCCTCGGGTTTGGCCTGGGATGCTACCTGGTGCGCCGGCGGACCAGTCTGTTGTCCTTGCTGGTGCCGCTGGCCACGCTGGCATTGATTGTCAAACTGCCCTGGCCGGCCCTGCGTGAGCTCATTGTCGATCTGCCCAGCTACGTGGGCGCCGCGTCGGAAGTGAACGTCTGGGGCGTGCCGCACATTCCCATGAGCTTGCACTCCCTGGGCCTCCTGGCCGATGCGACGATCGTCGTTGTTCCTATGTTTGCGCTGGTTTGCTTCGTCTTTATTCCCATTGGCCAGCAGGTTGGTTGGTATCTCGAAAATGCTCCCAACGGCATCTACGGGTACACCGTCAACATTTTGGGGAGCCTGGCGGGAATCTGTTTGTACACCTTGCTGTGTTTCCTCTTCCAACCGCCGGCCGTCTGGTTCCTTCTGGGCGGAGTCATGCTGGTCTGGTTTCTGTGGCCGGTAGCCCGCTTACGCTGGGCCTCCGCCCTCGTGCTGGCTTTTTGCGTGGGAGCAACCGCGCTGGGTCCGGGCGGAAGTGCCAAGGATTACTGGTCCCCGTACCAGAAACTGACGTTAAACCCGGTTCACCGGAACGGCGAACTGGTGAGCTATCAGCTGACCACCAATGGCAGTTGGTACCAGCAAATGGTGAACCTGTCGCCTTCCTTCGTGCAGGCGCACCCGCAAGACTTTCAGGATTCTCCGGTGAAGTGGAATGCCTATAACTTGCCTTACCATTTTTACGAGACCCCGCAATCGGTTTTGGTACTGGGCGCAGGGACAGGAAACGACGTCGCGGGCGCGCTCCGTAACGGCGCTGGGCAAATTACTGCCGTGGAAATCGATCCCCTGATTCTGGATTTGGGTAAGACCCTTCACTTTGAGAAGCCCTATGATTCGCCGCGAGTGAACGTTGTTGTCGATGATGCGCGCAGTTACATGGAAACCACAGAGGAGCGCTTCGATCTGGTGGTTTTCTGCCTCCTGGATTCCCACACCAACAGCTCCTACTATTCGAATATTCGTATCGACAACTACGTCTATACCGTGGAGGCGATGCAAGCGGCCAAGCGGTTGTTGAAGCCCGACGGCCTGATGGTGGTCAAGTTTCAGGCCAACACAGCATGGATTGCGGGGCGGCTGGTCAACCTGCTTCAGACTGTATTCGGCCACACGCCGCTCGAAACGTACGGCGATGGGTCCGTTCCCGGCGTCCCCAGCCCGATCTTCATCGCCGGCTCGCAGGGACACATCGATCGAGCCCTCACCGATCCTTCCCTGGCCAATTACGTATCGACGCACCAACTCCCGCCGACGGAAAGCGTTTCGCTCACCACGGACGATTGGCCGTACTTCTACCAGCACGAGCCCGGCTTGCCCGGTTCGGTGATCATCCTTTCGGTCGTGTTGATCCTGCTGTGCTCGTCCTTCATGCGCCAGACGGGGTCTGTCGCGTCTTCCATTCGCTGGCACTTCTTTTTCCTGGGCGCGGGGTTCCTGCTGCTGGAGGCGCAAATCATCAGCAAGATGGCGCTGCTTTTCGGAACGACGTGGATGGTCAACTCCATCGTCATCGCCGGCCTGTTGTCGCTGATCGTTTGCTCTAACTTTGTCGTGCAGTGGAAACCAAAGATCCCGGTGAATGTGGGTTACGTCGGAATCCTTTGCACCATTCTGGTTGGGTACTTGATTCCGCTGGAAAAGCTCTTCTTCCGCTCGATCTGGCTGAAGGCCCTGGCGGCCACGGCAGTTCTGTGCCTGCCGGTTTTCTTCGCGGGGATCGTGTTCATTCGCAGCTTCGCGCAGGAAGGTTTTCGCAGCGAAGCGCTGGGTTCGAACTTGCTGGGCGCACTGGCGGGCGGATTGCTGGAATCGCTTTCCATGTGGACAGGGATCCGGTCGCTGCTGCTGATGGCGGCGGTGCTGTACGTGGCTTCGTGGTGGGCGCTCGGCGCACAGGATCCGCTGGAAAAACTGGCGCCGGAAGCGGGCGACCTTGTCTCCGGGTCCATTGGCTTGCAGCCCCAACGGCCTCATCCGACCACCACCTGACCTTCGCGAGCGTCACCTTCCGCGAGAGATTTCCACTTTCCTTGTAAGTTCCCGCTCCATCGTTCTGCCTGTCGACGACCGGGTGCGCCGGCCTAACGCCTGTCTTGGGAACCCACGGCCAGCAAAAGGGCATGGATGTTGGAAACGGCAGGCTTGGGGGGCCGGATTGCGTTTACAGACGGAATTGAGAGGGCCTTGGGGATGAGGTCTTAGTGACGCACTTTTTCAGAGGCCCTTAGAAGCGAACGGCGCAAATGTAGCCCAGAAGAACGACGATCACGGTGACGAGGACCGCGATCCAAGGTATGAACCCAAACGATTCCTGCTCTGTTGTGGCCATATCTCCCCTCACTTCCAGACTCCAAGAGCAAATGCCGGACCAAAATGTTTTCACTGGAAGGAACGCATCTTGAAAAGCTCTCTCTCGGGGTCGCGTAAGGCTAGGCGGATCAATCGGCTAGTGCGTGTGCAAAAACTAACCAACAAGCTGTTTCCGGGTCATTCCCGGGCGAAAAATGCCCCAGTCGCCCAGGGCTCTCCATGTCATCAAACGGAGACACCATTGCTGCTCGCCTCGGCTTGGCACCGAGCTGTGCCTCCGTTTTCCAGGCCGACCCAGTGGTGCGGGCTCAGATCCCGTCCTGCAGATTGACCGCCGCCGCTGTGATCTCGCTTTCCTCTCCGACCTTATGACGGGCGTGAGCCAATTTGTCGACCAGAGCTTTCCATCGCGTCTGGAGCCAGCTCTGGATTCGCGGGAAATCCTCGGGATAAATAAAATTCACGTAGGTTGCCACGGCCATCCATTCAAAGAGGGGGATGTTCATGGCGTATTCGATGCCGATATGCAAGCAGATACCCGCGATCAGCACCGGGTACCGGGTCTCCTTGAACCAGATGAGCACCCCCAGGGCAAATTCGATCAGCAGCGTCGACCACGTCAGCGTCCGGATGAGGTACATGTTGTGCAGGGCCGGAATCGGGAAGCGGCGAAAATCCTCCAGGCGAAGGGCGTAGTAGACGGCGGTGCCATTGACCCACAATATTCCAATGGACTTCCACCAGAACGTCGAGAAATAAACCACTGCGGTCTGAATCTGCAGCATGCGCTGCGCCCAGGGGCTGCAGAGGGGCACGCCGTTGTCCGCCAGTCCCCGGCGGACCCGCAGCCAGTGGTCCACCGAGAGCATGGCCCCGGTCGGCGCGAACATCAGGAAGAATCCGCAAACCAGCATCAGTGTATCGCCGCTGTTTAGAACATACCCGTTGCGTATCTGAATCGAACTCAGGCAAACGTATACTGCGACCGCCGCAAATCGCGACATGTATCCGGCCGTCAGCATCACCGCGAACAGCAGGAAGAGCCAAAAGAAGCCGTTAATTGCGAAATCGGTCTGCGGTAGAATTTGAAACAAGCTCATGTTGGGGCCGTGATACAGGCCATTTATTGTGGAAAGACTGGCGATGGCATGAGGGCCGTACCACATCAGCCATTCCGGACGAATCAAGAGCAGGTCGGCGATCACGATCAGGCCGTAGAAGATGCGAAACAGGCAGATCGACGTCGGCGGTTGCGGTTTGAAGAAGAACTCGTTCCAGCTTCGGAATAAGCCGCGTAAGGTCATTTCAAGTCTCCTGCCCGCACAGAGTAGGTATAGACCACCTTGCGGACCCACGGTTCCGGCTGCCGCGAGTTCGGGGGAGCGATTTGCGAGCGGTAGCTGATCAACGCCACGGTAACAGGAGGATCATCCGCTCTGGTGTTGTTCAGCCTGGCGATGTAGCGGGCGGCGTCCGGGCGAAGGTTTTCGAACCGATCGTTGAGCAGGGAGTCGAAGGCGAACTTGTGCTGGCGTTCAATCATATATCTCCTGGCGTAGCCCAGGTCTTGCGGTAGCGGGAACTTCCAAACGCCGGTATCCCCGTTTCGATAGGTGATTTCGGCTTCCACGCGCGTATTCAGAGACAGGGGATTGGGGGCAAAAAGATTCCAGCCCTGGGCGAGACCCGACCACATCATGTACGGCGCGATGACAACCCGCGTTGCGGAGACCAGGCGTGAGTTTACCGGCATCGCCCAGCACAAGATCACTATCAGATGGACAACCAGGAACGCGTTGATTGCAATCCGCTTCATGTCACCGGCCTTTTGCCTTCTAAAGTAGTCGCAACCTGGCGGTTGGTTAGGCGCTGGGGAGGGAAATTGCACGCCGCATGCCAAGGTCATCGTCAGTAAGTAGTTTGGAATGTTAATGATGCAGCGTGACGCCGCTCACAGCTGCGGTGGGTTGTGCACCTTCGGTGACGATTGCCAGGGTAGTGTAACCTCCAGCCGGGTCCATTCCGTATCGTTTGAGGTAAATGTGAACATTCCGAAACACTATGTTCAAGCAAACGGGAGACCTACGCATGCCGACTCTGGCAAAGCAAATGCTCCCTTGTAGGGGCTGACGATATTGAACCCCTCGCACATGAACGACGCAATGAAAATCAAAAGGCGCGCTTCCCCTTGGATCGCTCTCTGCGTCATCCTGGCTGTCTACGTCCTCGCGGTATTTCGGTTCGATCCGCCCGCTTTGTTCGGGATGACGCAAGACGATACCGTCTATTTCGCTTCCGCCAGAGCGCTGGCTTCTCATCAGGGCTACATCCTCCCGAGCGTTCCGGGCCAGCCGATGGTGACCAAGTATCCGGTCCTCTACCCGTGGCTTCTGTCCTGGATCTGGCGCTGGAACCCGTCATTTCCCTCTAACTTGACGGGCGCGGTTGCGCTAACGGCAGCGTTCGGCTGCGTCTTCCTGGTCGCCACATTTGTTTTTCTGCGCGAGCTCAGAGGCGTCGGGGAGTCCACAGCCTTGCTGCTCACGTTCTTCGTTTCGTTGCACTCGGTATTCCAGTTCTACAGTGCCAGCGTCCTTTCTGACGTGCCTTTTGCAGCGCTCGCGCTCATGGCCATGCTTACGGCGGATCGCGCATTCCGGCCCCAGTCGCACGGCGCGAAGGCAGCCCTGTGCGCGGTTCTAACCGGGCTCTCCATTCTGCTGCGGTTCTTCGGCGTTCCCATCGCAGCAGGCATTTTGGTAGCGGGCGCGGCCCGGCGAGTCTGGCGCCAGACCATCATCTTCTGCGCGACTCTGGTTCCTTTCGGCGTGCCGACAGTTTGGCGGGTGCTGCACAGCTCAAAGGCTATCCCCTTTTCCCACAATGACTTGCCCGGGGGTCTGGGGTTCGTTCATACGTGGATCTACTACACCAGCTATCAGGGCTTCTGGAAACTCAGCATTCTCGACGGCCATGTTCTGTGGGACATGCTCAAGAGCAACGCCGCCATCGTCCTGCTTTCGCCCGCCGTTTTCTTTCTCGCGCCCTTGTTTTCTCGGGCCACCGTCGCCGGCACGTCTTTGATGTTGCTGGTAACCCTGGCGATTTCCGCGGGTGTTCTGCGCCAGGCGCATGGCGACAAATGGAGGCCGATTCACTGCGCGTTTCCGTTCTACGTCGCCCTCACTTTGATCTGGAACTATCAAAACACCGCGCGTTTCCTGGTCCTGTTTCTGCCCCTGTTCGCCGCTGGGCTCTGGGTTGAAATCAGGCACTTCCTGGGCGTGTCGTACGCCGCCGTTTCCGGAGAACAGGTTCAAATCCAAAAGGTTCTTGCCGGGGGTCTTCTCTTGTGCGTGCTGGCCTTGCTCGGGTGCCTGGGTGTGAATTTTGCGGCAGGTGCAACGACGGTGATCACGCGGACTGTGAACGACCGCGCGCGCTTTTTGAGCGACAAGCGCGAGGCGTACCAGTGGCTCTCCTGCTGTACCTCGCAGGATGACGTGGTGATTTCGTATGAGGACGTCAGCACGTACCTGTACACCGGGCGCCACAGCATGCGTCCTGTCGCCTTCCCGACTTCGGGAGAGTACAACCCAGCCTACCTGCAAGAGTCCCTGGCGCACATGACAGACGTCGCGCATGCGCTGGGGGCCCGCTATTGGATGGTCGCCGACGATGATTTCAACATGGATTGGGAGCCGGCCACTTCGCTGGCGCGCGCCCGCGTGGCCGAGCTCGAACAGAAGATGCCCCTGGTATTTCGCAGTCGCGGCGGGCACGTTCGGGTTTACGAGATTCGGTGTCTGGCCCCCACAAACGCCAAGCTCTGCCCTTGAGTTCGCCCCTGAGTTTGCTGGACCAGAAATTGCAAGTTCCATGAGTGGTGGATTCGGAATCGGGGAACGTCTCCGCAGCCGGTTCTAGGGACGCTGGACGCATTTGCTTGCATGTTCCTTTTTATCAGTAGGTTAGTGGGAAGCAATGCGCTAGCAAAAGAGAGCACGGGTGTAGGGAAGGTTAGGAGTGTCTCTAGATGGAGACTCCGGGCCGTCGCGGGAGTCTCTTTTCGTAGAAGATAGCCTTGTCTGCGACGCGCGATTTCAGCTTAGTCGCCTGCATACAAGGACCTTAGGAGCCGATGGGTTGGGCTGCGTATGACCAGAAATTCAGCAAGAACCGGAAAGGTAATGCGCCGGAGCGAGGCCGGGCAAACCATTGCTCTCGTTTCGTTTGGAATGATCACGTTCCTCGCCGCAGCGGGTCTGGCAGTGGATATGGGGTACCTGCGCTACGAGAAGCGGCTGATGCAATCCGCAGCGGATAGCGCTGCCCTAGCCGGAGCTACCGACGAATACTGGGGCAGCCCCGGGAATGCTCAAGGCGATGCGGCTACAGTCGCCACCCAGAACGGCTTTACAGACGGGGTCAACAACACGACGGTCAACGTAACTTTTCCGACTGTAAACCTCTCGAATGCGAGTTTGGCCTCGGTCCCCGGGACCCCAGTTCAGGTCACGATCTCGCAGATATTTCCCACCTTCTTTATTCAAGTAGTAGGGTCAAACTCCAG
>CAZGSU010000136.1:0-11706 GCA_964528615.1 uncultured Acidobacteriaceae bacterium
ATATGCCCCGCGCCCCGGTGCATCCGGCGCCAGGTAAGTCTGCCGGAACTTTTCGAAAGCCGCCAGAGTGTCGTCCGTAGCCTGACCATTGTTCTGTTGGGTCTCGTCGTACATCATGGCGATCTTGAAATTCTTTTCGGAGGCAATGGATTGGAGTAAAGCATAACTTCGATCCAAGAACGGCTCTCGATCTCCATACCAATCCACTACGAAGCCCGAAATTCCCAGCGCTTTGGCCTGATCCATCTGCTTGCGTAAAACCATTGGATCCTGTGACGAGTAACCCACCGCAATATGGCTGGGATGGCCGAACCACGGTTCGTACACCGCAAGCACCTCGTGTTCCGCCGCAGACGATGCCACATCCTGACGGAGATCACTGCGCAGGCGCGATTGGGCGCAGCCCTGGAACAGCACCAGAAGCGCGACGGCGCAGGCGAATCGAGCTCGTTGCCGGACAGGTAATGGTTCCATTCGTTGAATTACCCATGATTAGAGGGGTTTCGCCGAATTCAGGTTGCGCGGAGTTCGTGGCAGCCGGAGCTGCTGGCCGGGCAGCGTGGTTTCAGGTCCCGGCATCTGAAAAGGGTTATGTGGAGGATCTGTCCATACCCTGGTCGGAGCCCACGACTGTGATTAATAGCTTGAAGTCTAGCCTGGATGTTGAACCCAGAACCCTTCGAGCCCAGGTACTTTCTGGCAGCTTCATGCTGCTCGCTGGATCCGGATCGGTCACGGTAATCAACTTTTTGTACAACATCACAGTGGCTCGTTTTCTCGGGCCAATCGGTTTTGGCCATGTCAGCGCGGTTTGCACTCTCCTGATTCTCATCTCCGCGGTCACCCTATCCTTTCAGATCGTTTCCGCGAAAATCGTGGCGCAACAGGAGTCTCTGGCCGCCAAAAGGGCAGCGTATCTCGGATTTCATCGTCGCGCTTGGATGTGCGGCATCGTCGCCGGGCTCACGTTGGTAGTGTTTCGCAATGTAATCTCGAACTATCTGAATCTGCCCAATCAGATTCTGGTGATGGTGATGGGGATGGGAGCGGCTTTTTATGTTCCCCTGGGTAGCCGGCGGGGGTATCTCCAGGGTGCGTGCCGGTTCCGCCATCTGGCCATCAATGTCGTGATCGAGGGATTAGTGCGGCTTGGCGGATCCATTCTTGCGATCCAGTTTGGCTTCGGCGCAACAGGCGTAATCGCTGCCAATGCCGGCGCGGTTGTGATCGCCTATCTGTTCGCTTTCCCGACTCCCGCGGTGGCGGTCGCCTACGAGTTGGGCACCCTCTCAGTGGCCTTCCGGGAAGGATTGCAGGCTATCGTGTTCTTCGTCGGTGCCGTGGTCATCAACAACTGCGACGTCGTTCTGGTGAAGCATTTCTTTGCTCCGCCACAGGCTGGACTTTACGCTGCCGTGGCTCTGGTTGGCCGGGTAATCTACGTTCTTTCCTGGTCGGTCGTGAGCGGAATGTTCCCGATCGCGGCGGGAACTCGCAGTCATAAGAGGCGGGGCCATAGCGTCCTGACCACGTCACTGCTATTGGTCCTCGCGATCGGTGGCTCGATCACGCTGGCCCTTTGGCTTACTCCAGCGGATCTATGGACCGGTATTCTCGGGGCTCAATTTGGAACCGCGACTACATACCGGATCCCACATCTGCTGATGCTGTATGCCGCGACTACCAGCGTGTACTCCCTCTGCATCGTGTTTATCGCCTACGAGATGTCTCACAAGATCGCCAACACCGGATGGGTGCAACTGGCCGTCAGTGGGTTGCTGATCGCAAGCATCTACGGATTTCACTCATCGCTCGAACAAGTGATCTGGGTGCAACTGGTGATGATGCTGTTTCAGCTGGCGTTGGTGTCCGTCCCCTTCATTCTTGGTTCTCTTCTTGTTTCGGAAGAATCATGGGGAAATGCTGTCCTGGACGAAGTCCGAACCCTGCGTAGGGTCTCGGAGAACGAAGTCATCGCGGAGTTTCTAAAGACTGACTTTCACAAGCCGGAGTTCAGGACATATCAGCAGAGCCTGGGTAACCTGGTCACAACTCCGAATTTAACCGATGTTGTGGAGAATGCTGTACGACGGGCGCTGCTATTCGTCCGCCACGGTGCTCTGTGGCGAGAGCTTCCGGTTGGGACACAGTGGTTCGAAGTGGAAATCGAAAGATCAGATCTGAAACGGATTCGAGTCTTTCCCCGGGCGCAATGGCGTAAACTCGCGCGCGGAGACTTTGGCCTCACCGAAATTTCGCAACGCATTGCCAGCGGGGAATGCGCAGGCGTGGCCGATGAAGCCTTCCTTCTGAAGATTCAGCAACTGCGCAGTCGCCTGGGTGGGGGTTGGGCGCCCGGCGCGGTACTGCTGATCGGCGTCAGCCGGAATGGACCGTTTACGTTATTGGATGGTAATCACCGGATGGTTGCGGCGGTGCTTGGCCGCTCCGAGGCGTTGAGCCGGTTCCGTTTCTTCTGCGCGTTGTCCCCGAAGATGACCGAATGCTGCTGGTATGAGACCAATGTGGCGACCTTGGCCAGATATGGAACCAATCTGGTCAGGCATTTGGTGTCCGATCCTCACGCAGAACTGGAGCGGTTGCTGCAGGAGTTTTAGTGGAGTGGAACTGCAGATCCAGGGTGCGGCAAGCCTACCAGATACCCTTGTCGTTCCCAGTCAAACGATATGCCAGCAAAGCGGACACGGCTAAAGGGGGCAGCAGGGGGAGGCGGAACATCGCGCGGAAGTCAGCATGCCTGCCGGCGCTGAGCAATTGTGCGCCATAGAGGCCAGCGGCAGGGCGCTTCGGCACTCTGAGGAACTGTCCACCCAGATAGACCCGAAGGTCGGAAGACGGAGCTCCCGCCAGAACTTCAGCCGGTACCCCGATCTGTCCACCGTAACAATTGACGTACTCCGAGACCAGAAGGAGGAAAGTTGCCACACCGGGCCAGATGCCGCCGATATCGGCGGTTCGTTTGAGTTCTTCAAAATCAATGGCCCCGTCACGAATCAATGCGGCAAAATCCACCATGTCGCAGAGCCGGAAGTACAGATGACGGTACATGCGCTGCAGGGTCGAAATCATGACGCGTTCCTCGGGGGCGGGAACGCGGAAGGTATGGCCGCCAACGGTTTTCGTGACGCTACGTTCAATTACTCGACGAGCCAACACCTTCTGCTCTCCAGTTTGCCCAAGATACCCAACGTGTACTTCGATCAGTTGAGGCAGGCCTGGAATTTTGAAATTCCATTTGTTCGCCAGACGATCTCCCCAACTGCGGGGATGCAGCGTCGCCTTGAACCGCTCCGCCATCACCCGCAAGAGAGTCTGCTCATCGCCGCTGGTGTAAAGATCGAGATCGGAGCCGATATCCGGCCAGTGGTCGAGTGACTTGATCACCGTGACCGGCGCTCCAGCAGCATTTAGAGCATCGCAGACGGGTACCAGGTGCTCCACCGCGTTTGCTATACGGGTGCATTCTTTTGCCAGCGAGGTTTGGCTGCGGCAGCGAAGTCGATCATGCCCGGAATTGGTGGCGGCCACTCGGTCCAACGTTTTGAGGGCACGTACCGTTACGTGGTGTGCGTTGGCGAGACTCAGAAAGTCTTCGAATTCCCGCTCGTTCAGGTCTTCAATCAACTGCAAATCGTCAGAGGAGGTTGCCGGGCCGTCCTGGTGCCCGCGAAGCAATAGACGGGAAAGGGCGGCGACGTATTGAGCGGTGCGAGATGGGGTTTCGGCCATTGGCTTGGGCACAACGCGAACTTCGATGTAAGGCGTCCCGTATCAGTTGTTTGCGGAGGATCATTCTTTTCGAGCGCGATCCCAGAAGGTGGCCGAGCTCGGTTGCCGAGATTCGCATCCAACATCTTCGCCATCACAATCATCCAAAACGGCAAATTAAGGAGATGCCTTGTCGGTTAGCGCAATTCTGATTGTAAGCCCTCATTATCAATTCGAGGCAGCGGGGGATGAACCCTCTCGTGGCGATAAGGGTGCAAGTCCCATCGCAACGCTGAAGCTATTGGGAAAGTCCATTCTTGAGCGCACAGTCTGCTCCCTACACTCTGCCGGGATCAAGCCGATTTCGGTGGTCGGCGAATCCGGTCTGGGCTCGAGTTTTATCATGGATGTGCTGTTGAGGCAGACGAGCCGCGGCTGCAAAAATGTTTTGCTGATCAAGCTGTGCGCTTACACCGAGGTCGACTATGTTGAGCTATTAAAGTTCCACTACGAATCTGACTCTGCTGTTACCCGGGTGTGCGACGGCGATGGGCCGCTGGATTTCTGGGTCCTTGACCCGATTCGCTTGATTCGCAGCGGAACCACGCTTGACTCCTCACTCGCCGACGCGGACCTTCTCCTGCCTTATCTTACGACCGGCTATGTGAAACGGATCACGGATGCGCGTGCATTCCGAAGTCTGGCGGTGGACGCTTTCCTTGGCTGGAACGCAATCGAGCCATGCGGACGGGAAATCGAGCCGGGGATCTGGATCGATCGCGGCGCCCGCGTGCACCGCTCTGTATTCCTCGCAGGCCCGGCATACATCGGATGCGGAGTCAGGGTCCGAGCGTCGGCCCAGGTCGGCCGATTCAGCGCGGTGGAGGAATGTTGCCTGCTGGATCGGGGCGCAGTCATCGAAGACGCCACGATTCTCCCTCACTCGTATATCGGAAAAGGAATCAATGTGGCGCACGCCATTGTGGACCGGAATCAACTGGGACATTTGCGGTCCGGGCTCACCATCCCCATTGACGACCCGCGAATCATTGGCCGTGCTGGGTTGGGATGGCAATCCTTCAGATATGGGGGTAAGAGCGCCTTGACCGTGCCCGCGCCTAGACTAATCGATCTTGAACCCGCAGCTCGCAAGCCGACCCGTCTGCAACCGGAACCCCGGATAGTGTTTAAAGGTGAAGAGTGATGCGCGGCCCGGTCATCGGCGTAGAAAGACGGCGGAGGAAAATATGAGAATCAATGATCGCCAGAGCACTCGACTGATAAGCGGGGCGCTCGCGCTGGCGCTGTTGCTGTCTAGTTGGGCATCAGCCCTTCCCGTGGCGCAGGAGGGAACTAGCAGCGCGGAGACTCAAAATTCGCCCGCAACCGCCGCGCCGCCTGACGCTCAACCGCTTCCAGACAGCCCGGGCGCCGGGCGGTCCGCGATCGCCAACCCAACGGATGACAACGAAGCCGGAGCGCCGCCCGCGCCGGATCCGCCGCAATCACATCCCACCTCGACGCAAAAGCCTGTCGGCACCGCGGCTGCGCAAACCGCAAGCACAACGGGATTTGCCGTTGCCCGGCCAGCGGGAGCGGCGATGGCGCCGGCGAAGCAGAGAAGAGTGCGTACCATTGTGATTAGTGTGGCTGCCGTAGTCGGCGCCGGAGTCGCCCTAGGCACCGTGGCGGCCCTGTCCAGGGGCACGCCCAGCAGGCCGCCCGGCAGTCACTAGTCCCTCTGATCCCGGTATGAAGGCTTGGTTCGATGAGTTTTGATGGATTCTTGACTCATGGCTGAGCGCGCAAGAACGAACGCGCCAATTCTTGTTAGCTTTTCCGGAATTGATGGAGCCGGCAAGAGCACCCAGATTGCTGATCTTCAAGACTGCCTGCGTCAGGCCGGCCTGCGCGTTCGATTGTTGGCATTTTGGGATGACATCGCGGTCCTGCGCAACACTCGGGAATTCTCTAGCCACGCCATTTTCAAAGGAGAAAAAGGTGTTGGATCGCCAGCGAAGCCGGTAAATCGCCGGGACAAGAATGTCCAATCCTGGTACATGACAGTCTGCCGGTGCTTTCTCTATTTTCTTGATGCGATTTCTCTCGCTCGAGGGACGAACAAAAGCCGCCTCGGCCCTTTTGACGTGATTATCTTCGATCGCTACCTCTACGACGAACTTGCAAACCTGCCGCTGCAAAGCGGTCTCATCCGGACCTATGTTCGTCTTCTGGCAAGGTGGATTCCGGCGCCGGATATTGCCTTCCTGCTTGATGCGAATCCGGTTCAGGCGCACCAGAGAAAACCGGAGTACCCACTCCAGTTTGTTCACAGCAACCGGGCGTCTTACCTGCTTTTGAGCGAACTGATTGGGGGCATGACGGTGATTGCCCCCTTGATGCCTTCCGAGGTGCAGAGGCGTGTTGTGGAAGAACTGCGGGAGACGAGCCCTGAAATTTTCGCCCTTACCAGTACGTGAAGTTCAACTTGTCCAGATAAACATTGTAGGGCGTTTGCCTGTAATCGCCGTCCAGCTGGAAGTTGAGCGTGATGCCCCACCAGCCGGAGGGCACGGAATTGGGGCTATCATACCAGTTCAGGGTCTTGGTGACGCCATTCAAGGTGATCGATTGATACAGCAATTGATTGTCCGAAGTGCGTGACATCTGAAGGGTCACGTGGTTCCAGGCGTTGTTCACCGGATTGCACGGTATACCGGTAGCTATCCACCTGTTGCTGAGGTTATTCCAGACGTCCCATTCGTGTCCTCCGGCGATGCGGCACTGGTGCCCCCAGATCAGACTCAATGAGTTGAAGTACTGACTGACGTCAAACTCCAAAACCTGGGATGCCGGCAGACTGCTGGAATAAAAATAGGCGTCATAAACGAAGTTCTTCAGGCTCGGAACCAGGGTGTGATTGGTGTCGGGGAGAGACTGGGTCGAACCCTGGCCGATCACCGGATTGCTCCACAGCACGTCGGAATATGGTACCTGGCCGCCGATATCGAACCTTGTTGAACCTCCAGACTGAACCATGTTCCATGTGACCTTCGGACTGCAGTTCGAACAGATTTCGTAGGCCGGTGCCAACTCGCCCCAGCTTCTCCATCCGCCACTGGCCTGCACGTTGTATAAAGTCTTCCCGCCGGCGACGGTAATCTTGACCGGGGTGAACATGGCCCCGCCGCAGTAGTCCCACTCCTCGACGATGGTGTTGTAGGTTCCGGGACTCAAGGGCAAACTGGTATTCAGGCTCGCCCCGCTGACCACGTACGCCAGGTTGTTCGGCGAAGGCGCGGTGTAGATTCCCATGCTGGCCACACCCTTCGGGCAGGTCGCGGTCGCCGCCGTGGCCGTGAAATGCACCGGAGAGCTCACGGTGCTTCCGTTTGCCGGGGAAGTCACAAAGACGCCGGTTTGTCCGGATACGGTGATCGGGACGATGGTAAAGCTCGCTCCACCGCAATAGTCCCACGCTTCGACTGTCGTCTTATAGGTTCCGGGACCCAAAGGCAAACTGGTATTCAGGCTGGTCCCGTTTACCACGTAGGTCAGCTTGTCATTGATGTACACGCCCATGGAAGCCACGCCCCGGGAGCAGGAAGTTGGCCCGGCAGTGGCGACAAACGATACGGGCGACCCAATTGTGGCGCCGTTCGTAGGACTGGTGACCGCGACACTCGCTAAAGCAGATGTAGCGAAAACGGCAATAAAACACACGTATACACAAGGCCTTTTCAATGCTGCTCCGCTCCAGCTTATTGGGTTTTGCTGCTTTGAAAACCGAACGCTTGATGAACTTCTGTTGACGCAAATTCTATTAAGTCCCAATACGTGGGGCAAGCAGAAAAACACCGTTTGTTAGTCAGAAGTACATGTGCCATTGACCCAATCGAACAATGAGTTGTGCCATTGAGTAACTGCGAGCAGCTTCAGATTTCGCTCTTCGAGCCGGCATCGCGCACAAACCTGTCCGGATAGGCCTTTGTTTTCAATGACTCTCCTTGCAACCCAAAAGTGGTAAGTGAGGGCGGCCAACGCTTTGATAAGAGGCGTCATCTCAAGCCCGTCCTCAGGTTGTGGAAGGCGGAGGTGGGCACAAATGCATCACAACGGAGCGAGGCTCTCCGGGTTGCGATGGGTAGTACTGGCTGGATTGCTGGCGGTTCTCGGCGGTTGCCGGGGCCTGGTGGCCAACGATCCGCAACAACCGGCTCCTACTGCGACTGTGGGTCTTCAGAACATTAACCACATCATTTTCATGTCGCAGGAAAACCGGGGCTTCGATCACTACTTTGGCGCCCTGCGTCAATACTGGGCCGCCAACGGTTTTCCCGACCAATCATTCGACGGCCTGGCTCAATTTAATCCGAGCTCAGGCGCTGCCCCGTTGCAGGGGCCGGCACCCGCGATTCCCGGATGCGATCCGGCGTTTCCTTTTCCGCCGAACGATTGCATGCACACCAGCAACAGCCCGATGGTGCAATCATTTCCCATGATTTCGATGTGCGAAGAGAATCCCAGTCCTTCCTGGAACGAGGGCCATGTGGATTGGAACCTCAACAATCCGCTCTCCCCAAACGCAACCCTCGATGGCTTCGTGGTTACCGCGGCGCACGATGCCATCACCAACAATCCGCCCTTTGATGACACCAAGGGACTGCGCGCCATGAGCTACTACACGGGTGATGACTTGCCCTACTACTATTTCATGGCTTCCAGCTTTGCCACTTCGGACCGCTGGTTTTCACCGGTCATGTCACGAACCCAGCCCAACCGGATGTACATGTTGGCGGGCACTTCGGCGGGACACGTGTATCCCTTGGCCCCGAATGAGGCCCAACTCGCGGTGCCGACAATTTTTGACTTGCTGCAGAACGCGGGAATCACCTGGAAGGTCTACGTCACAGACCTTGATCACGGGCAATTCCCCATGCAGGATAGCGCGTTAAATATGTTCGCGACGGCCGGAAAATTCCCTCAGAACATCGTGCCCGCCTCACAGTTCCTGACCGATGCGGCGAATGGAACCCTGCCGTCCGTGGCATATATCGATGCTGGCCTTAACAGCGGGCTCGACGAACACCCCGGTGTGGACGACGGTGCGCCGGGCGGAAGTATTCAGGTGGGGGCGCAGTACGTTTCGACTTTGATCAACGCGCTGATGCAGAGCCCTTCCTGGAAGGATTCAGCGTTCATTCTTACTTATGACGAATTTGGCGGATTTTACGATCACGTTCCCCCGCAGAAAGCTGTAAGCCCCGATGGTATTCCGCCGCAGGACCTGCTGCCGGGCCCACCGCCGAACGGTCCGGATATTTGCGTGCAGAGCACCGGACCAACTTGCGATTTTGTTTATACCGGGTACCGGGTTCCGCTGATCGTGATTTCGCCGTTCGCAAAGAAAAACTATGTCTCGCACACCGTGGCCGATTACACGGCATGGCTGAAGCTGGTGGAGACGCGCTTTAACCTGCCCAGCCTGACCAAGCGGGATGCGGCCCAGATGGATATGACTGAATTCTTCGATTTCACGAACGTTCCGTGGAAGACACCGCCAACTCCGCCCGTCCAACCCACCAATGGACCGTGCTATCAAGATCATCTGCCGTAGTGATGGCGGCATACCATGCAATTTTTGGACGTGAAACTCTAAGCGCTGCCCGCATGGCGGAGTTCGGATGCCAAGGAGTCCTGGGAGGCTGCGAGCGCGGGCACTCCGTAAAAACTATTCACTGCGTCTTCGACAGTGTCGAAAATCTCGAAGAGGCGATCCACCCGGGTCAATTCCAGAATTATGGCCGACGCCGGAGGCACGGCGGCCAGTTTCAAGTCGCCATTCCGCTTCATCGCTTCTTCCATGCAACACAGCAATACCTCGACTCCGGCGCTGTCCATCTGGCTGACGCGGCAAAAGTCAAAGACGATGCACGGCCGGTTCCGCTGAAAGAGCGGCCCGATCTCGTCCAGGAAGAGGTGGATCTGTCCAAGTTTCAGTTGCTCAGGCAACCGCTTTACTACAACACCATCATCATTGGATTCCGTCATATGAGCAATCCTGTTCCGGGCTGCCATTCCAGGCGAGACGCCCGACTCGACCGCTTTCCTCAGACCCCGGCCTCCCCAGCGCTGGGTTAAGGCGCTCAGCGAGAGCATTTCAGAAAGCAGAGTAATACTAAGAAGGGGGACAACCGCTCGTCTATCAGGTTCCCAATGTAGTGGGCGCGGAGCGTTGCTGTAGTCAGATTACTGCTGTTTTCCGGGAGACACGCTATGTGTACTTTCTGAGCTGCCAAACCAGCACCGAAACCGTCAGCCAGGCAAGAGTGGAACCCGGAAGAACCACCCAAGCACTGTCGCCCGGCAGGAACTGCCAAACTAGTAGAGCAAAAACGAACAATCCAATGCTGCCCATCGAAGATCCAGCGGCATCAATACTGGCTGCACTCCTTCCACGTGCCGTTCCTTCGAGCCCGTGTGATTCTTTCTTCTGCTTCTCATGTTTTTCTATGAGGGTTGCGCTGGCCGGAAAAATCGCAGGAAAAGCTAAGAACAGCCCGCCAATAGCGGCGCCGAACTCTCTGGCGACAATCCCCGCTCCAGCAGTGATCAATCCCCCAAAAAAGAACCGAACAGCATATTCGTACCACTTTGTTCTTCCGAGGGCAGATAAGTCAGTCTGAATCCTCATCGGCACTCCTTATCATCTGAGCCAGACGCACCAAAGTCCGAACGCTACACCTAGCCAGAGCGGAATCGAGCAGATGGTGACCGAAAGCGCTGCCAGTTTATAACGCATCAATACCCAACTGACGAATGAAGCATAGGCGAAGAAAGCGATGGCCCCTGCCATCATCGAGCGCGCCTCGCTGGCAGCGTAAGCTGCGCCCTCGGTTGTGATAGTGAGGCCCAACGTGGCAAGCGCCACCGACGGAGCCGCCCCAAAAAGTCCGGCGAAGCTCTTCGGTTTCAAGAGGTCCCCCACGACCGCGAAGGCAGAGACGACCGCACCGCCGATGAGAAATCGAACAAGAATCTCTGTCATTGCCCGGCCTCTCATCGCATTGAGGACTTCACCAGCTTCCGGGCTTGATTGCGTCCCTTCAGGCCCAGCACGCGGTATTGCTCCCCGGAAAGCTTGTGATAGTCCACAAAGAATTCTTCGAGTTCCCGAACGAACTGTTTACCCAGATCGTCGACCGTCTTAATATCGCCCCAACTGTGCGCATCGTTTTCGATTGCAATAATTCGATCATTTCGCTCTTTGCTCTTCTTATTACCTTGCTCCCCTTCGATTACACCAATCGGTCTGCATTTGAGCAGGCATCCGGGAAATGCAGGTTCATCCATAAGCACCAACACGTCTACTGGATCGCCATCGTCGGCTTTGGTGGAGGGAACGAATCCGAAGTCATAAGGGAATGCCATCCCGGCCGGCAGAACTTTCTTCAGTTCAAAAAGATGATGGTCGGAATCGAAAGCGAACTTGTTCCGGCTCCCCTTTGGAGTTTCGATAATCACCTGAAGCAGTCGCTTGTCCGAAGCAACGAAAGGTCTAAGGCGAGAGGGATCGGCCATCCCAGGCTTCTTGCTCATGTAACCCCCAGGGTGCTGTCGACGTGGATGCAAACCGCGACACAGGGTTGGTTTCGCAACCCGCTTTCTCCTCCGAATCTTTCTCCTCCGAATCGGTGGCGAAGCTCCAGGTTCCTGTCCCTACATAATTCCGGCCTCGGCTTTAGGGTCTATCTGGCATTTACTTCAACAGGCGACTCCGATAGTTCAGAGAGGAGCCTCGTTTGTCGATCTTTATCTTGACGACATGATCTTGACGGCATGCCAGAACTTTTTTGGCTAATCGAACAGGCGATGGGAGCGAACGAATGACTGCTGCTGATGTTCTGATTGAAGCTCTAATCGACTGGGGTGTAGATGTCATTTTCGGCTTACCTGGAGATGGAATCAATGGTGTGA